>NZ_JACCKA010000001.1 GCF_013425525.1 Luteimonas salinisoli
CGAGGCCGGCGCCGGCATGGCTGGCGTCCGCGTCCGGCGCGGCGTGCAGGCGGCCGCGCCGGGTCGGCGCCTGCGGCAGTACCGCCAGGGTCAGCGCTTCGGACAGGGTGAGCGCCGAGGCCGGCTTGCCGAAGTAGATCAGGCTGGCCGCACCGACGCCCTCGATGTTGCCGCCGTAGGGCGCGAGGTTGAGATAGGCCTCGAGCAGCTCGCGCTTGGAGTAGCGCGCCTCGAGCTGCAGCGCGCGCGCGATCTGCACCAGCTTGCCGCCCGGGGTGCGGGTATCCAGGCGCCAGCGCAGCCGCGCCAGCTGCATGGTCAGGGTGGACCCGCCGATGCGCGGGCCGCCGGTGTAGGTGCTCCAGGCCGCACGCGCCAGGCTGGCCGGATTGACGCCTGGATGGGCATGGAACCAGGCGTCCTCGTGCAGCAGCGTGGCCTGCACCAGCGCCGGCTCCATCTCCTCCAGCGGCAGCCACAGGCGGTAGCGCTGGTCGCCGGCCAGCACCAGGCGCAGCAGCCCGCCCTCGCGGTCCAGCACCGCCAGCGATTGCGGCACGCCCTGCGACAGCGGCGGGTGCGGGAGCAGCCGCACCGCGAGCAGCGCCGCGACCGCCAGCGCCGCGACGATCAGCAGGCGGCCGGCGCGGCGCCACCAGCGGCCCGCCGCCGCGCTCATCGCTCCGGTGCGGTCACGTTGAGCGCGGCGCCCGCCGCGCCCTGGGCGTAGATCACGCGCTCGTACATCGACTCGGCATGGATCGGCGGCACCGCGAAGCGGCCGACGTTGCCGGCGCGGATGCGGTAGCGGAACTCGCGCGCCTCGCCGTGCGCGGTGCCGTACAGCAGCACCCGGTCCTCGCGCGGCTCGATGTGCTCGGGGACGAAGCTCGATCCCGGCAGGGCCAGACTGGCCGCAGGCGGCTCGGAGGCGTCGGCGTCGTCGCTGGCGCGCGCCGGCAGCTGCATCACCGTCTCGAAGCCGCCCGGCAGCAGGTCGACGATGGCGATGTCGCCGCGGCGCTCGGCGTCGAGCGCGCGCACCCGCAGCCGCACCGTGACCTCGGCGCCCAGCGGCACCTCGGCGACCGGCCGGCCCTCGTCGTCCAGGTAGTCGCGGACCACCTCCAGTCCGCGATCCTGCACCGCGGGGCCGGGCTGCAGATCGAAGCCCGACTGCGACAGCGCATACCACGCAGTGGCGCCGTCGCCGGGCAGCACCCGCAGGGCGCGGTCGTCGGCGGCGAACGTCGCCTGGCGCAGCAGCCCGGCGACCTCGCCGATCGGGCGCGCCCGTCCGCCGGCGTCCACCGCCTCGATCGCCGGCGGCGCGGCCTGCGCCTGCGCCGCGCCGTAGGCCTCCAGCGCCAGCAGGGTCAGCGCCGAGGACAGCGTGTTGTGGCGGTTCTCGCGCAGCGGCGCCAGCAGCCCTTCGATCGCCGCGGGGCCGAGCCGCCGCGCCATGTCGGGGAAGTGCCGGTGCAGCAGCAGCATCGCCCAGCCGCGGGCGATGCCGGGGTCGTGGTAGTCGGCGAATCCGGACCACGGCACCGGCGCGGCCGCGTTCATGCGCTGGAACACCGGGCCCGCCAATGCCCGCGCCGGTTCGTCCTGCTGCAGCAGGCGGTAGCTCGAGGCCAGCAGCATCACGGTGGCATCGTCGCCGTGCCAGCGGTCGGGGAAGTCGCGCTGCAGTTGTTCGCGCACCGCGCCCAGCAGGTTGCCGGCGCTGCGGCCCTGGCGCACCAGCAGGTAGACCGCCAGCGCCCGCGCCCGCAGCTGCGCCTGCGAGCGCAGCGCACGATCGGCGGCCATGCCGGCGAGATAGCGGTTGGCGGCATCGAGCATGCCCGGCGGCACCGGCCGGCCGCGCTCGCGCGCCTCGACCAGGTACAGCGCCGTGTAGGCCGACACGAAAGGATCGGCATCTGGCGTCGCCCGCCACGTCCCGAACCCGCCCTCGCCGTTCTGGCGCGCGCGCAGCGCGGCGATGGCGCCCGCCACGGCGTCGTCGCCATTTCCGGGCAGCAGCCCGAACTCGGGATGCGTCGCGTCGACCAGCCCCGGCACCGCGGCGCTGACCACCTGTTCGGTGCACAGGTGCGGATAGTCGCGCAGGAACGCGGCCAGGCCGTCGACGGCCACGAACGGCGACGTCGAGGCCGCGATCCGCCGCTGCGCGCGCTGCCCGTACATGCGCCGCAGGTCGGTCAGCTCCTCCCGGCGCTGGGCGTGGCCGAGCCGCACGTCCTGGCGCGCGACCGTGGCCGGACGCACCGAGACCTCGATCGTCCGCTGCGCGCGGTAGCGGCCGGACTCGGCGATGACCGTCACCGGCACCGCGCCCAGCCGCTCGCCGGCGCGCACGCGCAGCCGCACGCTGTCCTCGCGCCCGGAGCCCAGCGACACGGTCGCGGCCGGGTCGCCGACCGCCTCCAGCTCCGGCGGCAGCGACAGCCGCACCGTCACCGGCAGCTCGCCATCGCCGCCGGTCACCATGTTGGCCACCCCGACCGGCAGCTCGAACTCGTCGCCAGGCGCCACGTGGGTCGGCACCGTGGGCGTGAGCACGAAATCGCCGCGCGAGACCATCGTGGTTTCGGCCAGACCGATGCGCTGCGGCGTGACCGCCACCGCCACCACCCGCGCGCGGCCGTTGAAGTGGTCGGGCAGGCGGAACTCGAGCGTTCGTTCGCCGTCCACCTCCACCATCCCCGACCACCAGACCGCCGGCTTCTCGCTCTTGCGCCCGAACGGGTTGAGGTGGCGGGCGAGACCCGCGTCGCCGTCGCCGCCGGGGGCGGCGATCGTGGCCAGGCGGCTGAATTCGGGCAGGATCAGGTCGAGGATCTGCGCGGTGTCCACCTGCAGCCGCTTGCGGGCGAAGAAATCGTCGAGCGGGTCGCCGACACGGTAGCGCGCGACCTGCAGGATGCCCTCGTCGACCGCGAAGGCCACCACCCGCGCGCGGCCCTCGGTGCGGATGGTCAGCGGGATCTCCGCGCCCGGCCGCGACACTTCCGGCAGCGAGACCGACAGCGGCTGGGTGCGCGCGCCGCGGTCGACCCGGAACGGCGCCACGCCGTAGGACAACGGACTCATGAACACCTCGTCCGACATCGGGTCGCGCAGGAACTGCACGTTGACGTAGCCGTTGCCCTCGAACCCTTCCGGCAAGCGGATCCGCTGCACCGAGCTGGTGGTGTCCGCCTTGAACCAGGCGTGCGCGTACACCCGGTCGCGCTCGATGGTGATCAGCCCCGCGCCGGGATACGGCGCGCGCACGCCGATCTCGATGACGTCGCCCGGCGCGTACTCCTGCCTGGATAGCGACAGCGACAGCTCCGCGTTGCGCTCGAGCGAGCGGGCCAGGTTCGCGGCGCCGGCCACCGAGTACGCGATGCGGTTGAGCACGCTGCCGTCGCCGTCGCGGATCTCGAGCAGGAAGTCCCCTGGCCGGTCGGTGGCCAGGACATGCTCGCTCTCGCCGGCCCGCAGCGCCAGCGGCTGGTCGCTGCGGTCGTCCAGCCGCTGCTGCGATACGTAGCGGTAAAGCCCGGAACGCTGCCTGGTCAACACCGAGACGTGGCTGCGCTCGACCAGCACCGCGCGCAGCCCGTCCACCGCCCGCGCCTTGGCGTCCGGGCCGATGGCGACCAGGCGCACGCTGCGCTTGCTGCCGCGAGCGACGTGATGCAGCGGGTCGGCGCTCTTCATGCCGACCAGGAACGCGTTGTCCGACACCAGGGTGGTGGCGCGTGCCGCGACGTTGCGGCCGCTGCCCGGCTCGAACGCCCGCACCAGCAGGTCCAGCTGATAGCTGGCGCGCGCGTAGCGTTCCAGGTCCAGGGCGATCTCGGCCTCGCCGTCGGCGTCGGTCACGGTCTCGCTCAACGATTCCTCGTAGCCCTCCTCGGCGCGCTGCGGATCGTGGAAGGTCCAGCCCGGCCAGCCGGCGAACGCCGGCAGCGCCGGGCGCAGCACCATGTCCGCCTCGACCCGGCGCTTCGCTGCCGGGGTGCCGAACAGGTTCTCGGCACCGACCCGCGCCACCAGGCCCTCGGGCCTGACCCAACCGTCGCCGGCCTGTCGGTTGAAGCGCACCCCGACCCGCATCGAGTCCGGCAGGAACTCGCGCACCTGCACCGTGGTGGCGCCGATGCCGGTGCGCTCGTCGTCCTTGCCGAGCAGGTACAGGTTGGCCTCCCAGGCGCCGCTGGGCGCGTGCCGGGGCGGCGTGAAGTCGAAGCCTTCGAACCCGATCTCGCCAAGGGTCAGCCGCTCGCGCCGCGCCACCGTGCCGCGCGGATCGGTGATCACCATCTCCAGCGGCAGTCCCTGCAGGGGCCGCGACCAGTCCGCGGCGCGCACGATCAGGCCCAGGTGCACGGTGTCGCCGGGGCGGTACAGGCCACGGTCGGAAAACAGCGACGCCTTCAGCGCGCCGGCCTCGCGCTGGTTCTCGTCGCCGCCGACGTCGAAGCGCGAGTAGTCCAGCCGCCGCCGCCGATCGTCGATCGGCAGGAACGACAGGTCGTCGCCCTGCGCCACGGTCAGCATCAGCGGCTGCTTCTCGCGCTTGAACTCGTCCAGCGCCGGCAGTCGCGCACGGCCGTCGGCGTCGGTCAGCGCCTCGACCAGGGTCTCGCCGTTGCGGGCGATCGCCCGCACCCGCGCGCCGGCCACCGGGGTGCCGGCGGAGATCGACTGCACGAACACGTCGCGGCTGCCATCGAGCGCGCGCTTGACCAGCATGCCCAGGTCGGTCAGCACCACCAGCCGGCTGTCGCGCTCGCTGCCGGCGTTGTCGGCCAGGGTCTGTTCGGCGGGCTTTTCCGCATCCGATTCGCTCAGGGTGCGCAGGCTGAGCAGGAACACGCCGCGCCTGCCAGGCGCCAGGTGCGGCCCCAGGTCGATGCCCTCGTAGCGGGTGCGCGCCGGATCGCCGGCGGGAAGGCGGCGGCGGATCTCCTCGCGCTCGACCAGGCTGTCCTCGGACAGCGAATAGAAATGCGGCTCGCCGTAGTCGCCGCGGTTGTGCTGCACCAGCTGGTGCAGGGCGCCGGGCAGCACCCGCGCCACCTCCAGCCGCAGCCCGGGCACGTTGCGCGCCGCGACGCTGACCCGGCGCTCGCCGCGCAGCGACAGCAGCGCGCCCTCGCCGACGAAGCGCAGCAGTTCCGGGTAGTCCGGCACCCGCTGCACCGCCGATGCGGGCTGCCCGAGCAGGAACCCGCCGAACGACTTCAGCCCCTTGTCGACGCGGACGTACAGATAGCGTCCGGGCGGCGCCTGGTAGCGGAAGCTGTGGGTCTCGACGTATTCGCGCTCGGCCGGCAGCGGCGCCAGCGCCAGCGCCTGCGAGGCCTTCAGCACCGCTTCGTCGACCTCCGACGGCGACCAGCGCCAGGGGCCGGACTGCCGCGACGCCGGACGCTGCGGATGCCGCTCGGGCAGCAGCCAGGCCTCGACCGCCTGCGACACGTCGGCGTCGCGCATCGCCTGGTTGAAGCCGACCACCAGCACCTGTTCCGGTTCGTAGCGGTCGTTCTCGGCCAGCGCCGCGTCGATCGCGCCGACCTCGACGCTGTACAGCGACGGCAGCGCCACCTCCGACCAGAGCGCCTCCGGCGTGCCCTTGCCGCCCAGCGCGCTGGCCACCCCGGCGTCGACCTCCAGCTTCAGCGCGCCGCCGTTCTCGGGAATCCGCAGCGGCGCCGAATGCACCCAGGCCTCGAGCCGGCTGTCGTCGTAGACCACGGTCCACTCCGGCGCCGGCAGCGCGCGCCCGGCACCGTCGCGGTGATCGAAGGCCAGGGCCCGCTCCAGCGACGCGGCATCGACCGGATGCGAGAAGCGCAGGGCGTAGACCGCCTTCTTCAGGTTCGGGTCTTCCGGGTCCTGGTGGAAGTCGGCCCCGGAGGTCTTCGCCTCGAACGGCGCCGTGGAGAACCCGAACCCGGTGTCGGTCAGCGGCCTGCCCGGGGCCAGCGCCTGCGCCGGGTCGATCCGGATCTCGAAGTCGGTGGCCACCGGCCAGTCCTCCGCCGGGGTGAACACCAGGGTGCGGTCGTCGCTCCACAGCCAGGTCCCCGGATGCGCCGGCTTCAGCGCCACCCCCTGCGGCTCCTCGCCGATGCGTTCCAGCGGCGCCACCGGTTTGGCGAAACGCAGGCGCAGCGGCGAGATCCGCGGCGGCGACTTCGCGTAGTCGGTGGCCTTGGGTTCGATGACGGTGGCGGCGATGGCATCCGGCCGCGGCGGCGGTTCCGGACGGTCGTGCCACCACAGCAGCACGGCGATCAGCGCGAACGCGCCGCCCAGCCAATGCATCGGCCGGTTGCGCACCTGCCCGCCCCAGGCCCGGAGCCAGCCGGGCGGTTGCCAGTCGAAGCGCCCGAACAGCGCCTGCGCAAGCCGCTCCGGCCAGCTGTCGTGCCGATACCGCGACGGCGTGGATGCCGGTTCCCGCGTTGTCATCGCTTCCCTGCCCGCCGGCCGAGGCCCCATCCCCTGTTGGGGTCGAGCTTAGCAGTCCCGATGCGCGCCTACACCGTGCCGCGGCACTTGCCCTGCCAGGGCCGATACCACTCGCGCAGGCGGGCGATGTCGGCCTGGGCATCGTCGCCGACGTGGAACAGCTCGCCGATGCCGATCACCCGCTCCGGGTAGTGGAAATAGGCCGGCAGGATCGGCACCCGCGCGGCATGGGCGATCTTCCAGAAGCCGGTTTTCCATTGCCGCACGCGCCTGCGGGTGCCTTCGGGGGTCACCGCGAACCACATGCGGTCGGCGCGCATCAGCATCTCCACGGCCTGCCCCACCGTGCCCTGCGGCGCGCTGCGGTCGATCGGGATCACCCCGAGCCGCCGCAACAACGGCGCCAGGGGCCACCAGAACAGTTGCCGCTTGCCCAACACCCGCACCTCCAGCCCCATCGCCAGCTTGGCGGCGAAGCCCCACAGGCCGTCCCAGTTGGACGAATGCGGCGCCGCGATCAGCACGAGCTTGGGCAGGTCCGGCAGGGTGCCGACCACCCGCCACCCGCCCAGCCGCAGCACGCTGCGCCCGATCCAGCGGGCGAAGGCGTTGGGCCGCACCCGCGGCATCGACGGCGGGATCGGCGGAGTCAGCGGCTGCGCGCGGTCCAAGGATTCACTCCAGGTCGGGCGAGGAACGCCCGCGCTTGACCTGGCTGCGCTGGCGCTTGCCCTCCAGGCGCCGGCGCTTGGCGGCACGGCTGGGACGGGTGGCGATGCGCGGCCGCGGCGCCTCCAGGCTGGCGCCGATGAACGCCTGCAGGCGCGCGCGCGCGTCCTCGCGGTTGCGCTCCTGGGTGCGAAAGCGCTGGGCGCTGATCACCAGCACGCCGTCGTCGGTGACGCGGCGGTCGCGCCTGGCCAGCAGCCGCTCGCGCAGCGCCTCGCTCAGCGACGGCGAGCGTGCGATGTCGAATCGCAGCTCGACCGCGGTGGCGACCTTGTTGACGTTCTGCCCGCCGGGCCCGCCGGAGCGCACGAAGCGTTCGACGAGTTCGCGCTCGGGGATCTCTGGCATCGGCTCGGTCATACCACCTCCGCGGGGGATTGTAGTCATCCCGTCGTGGCGCCGTATTGACGCACCGCGATGCAGCATCGACGATGCCGGTCCCGACAGCAGGAGAAGTCCCGATGAGGCAGATGTCCCGCGTACTGGCGCTCACGGCGCTGCTGCTGGCGGCCCCGCTGGCGTTCGCCCAGCAGGCCAGCGACGCCCAGGTGGACCGCCTGCTCGAGGTGATGCGGGCGCAGGCAACGGTGGAGGCGATGATGCCGCAGGTGCAGGCCTCGCAGCAGCAGATGGTGGCCCAGCTGACCGCCGGCCAAGAGCTGAACGAGCAGGACCGTGCGAGGCTCGACGCGATCATCGCCAGCTCCAACCAGCGGATCGCCGAGACCCTGACCTGGGACAGGCTCGAGCCGATCTACCGCGACATCTACATCCGCACCTTCGCCTCCGAAGACATGGAGGCGATGATCGAGTTCTACGAGAGCCCCGCGGGGCAGAGGCTGCTCGACAAGATGCCGCAGCTGATGCAGAACACCATGGTCGCGGTGCAGCAGCTGGTGATGCCGATGATGCAGCAGCTGGAGCAGGACATCCGCGAGCACACCGCCGCGGAATGACCGCCGCCGGCCCGCTTCGCGGCATGCCCGCGGGTCCGGTCCGGCTGTCGTAGAGCGGAGCTTGCTCCGCTGCTCCCGGCTCCGGAGCCCGCGCAGCCGAGCAAGCTCGGCTCTACGGGGCGGAGTGATTTTCGCGACGGCGATGGCATCCCCGGGCGATTTTCGCGGCGGCGACGGCATCCCCGGGGCGATTTTCGCGGTGGCGATGGCATCGCCGTAGAGCGGAGCTTGCTCCGCTGCTCTTTGGCGCCGGAGACCGTGCAGCCGAGCAAGCTCGGCTCTACGGGGGGCTTCGGTGCCCGCGTCGCCGGTGGTCCGGCCTTCGTAGAGCGGAGCTCGCTCCGCTGTTCCCGGCTCCGGAGCCCGCGCAGCCGAGCAAGCTCGGCTCTACGGGGCGGGAGCGTCGAAGAGCGCCAGCGCCTTCGCGAACTCCGCGTCCGGCGGCGCCTCCACCGTCACCCGGCGGCCGTCGCCGGGGTGCAGGAACGCCAGCCGCTGCGCGTGCAGCAGCATCCGGTGCACGCCGAGCATGCGGAAATGGCGGTTGTGGCGGCCGTCGCCGTGGCTGGTGTCGCCGATGAGGTGGTGCGAGGCGTGCTTGAGGTGGCGGCGGATCTGGCGGAAGCGGCCGGTTTCCGGCGCGGCGCGCAGCAGCGCGTAGCGCGAGGTCGCGAAGCCGGCCGAGGGCACGTCCAGTTCCGCGGTCGCCAGGCGCACGAAGCGGGTGATCGCCGGCTTCCTCAGCCGCTTGCCCGGCCCGCCATCGAGCGGATGGTCGATGGTGAACTCCGCCTCCGGCCAGCCGCGGCACACCGCCAGGTAGTGCTTTTCCACGGTGCGCGACATCAGCTGCTCGCCGAGCGCGCTGGCGGCGTCGCGCGCGAAGGCCAGCAGCAGGCAGCCGCTGGTGGCGCGGTCGAGGCGATGGACCAGGAACACCGCGCGTCCGAAGTGCCGCCGTGCGCGATCGACCAGGAAGTCGGTCTCGCCGCCGGCCAGCTGGCTGTCGTGGACCATCATCCCGGCCGGCTTGTCGACCACCGCCAGCAGGTCGTCGGCGTAGAGCACCTCGATGCCCGCGGACACGCCGACGCTCATGCCGCCGCCCCCGGCTGCGCACCGACCGGTCGGTCGCGCTGCGCGCCCCGGCCCGGCGACACAGCAATCGACCGCCCACACCGCCGCCAACCGGAAGGCCAGGGCGAGGTCCCGGCGTATTGGTCACTCAGACGGTCTATGTCGTTGGCCAAGGGTCGTGGGATTCAGGTGGCATCGGCAAGGTGCGACACCAAGTCCAGGGGTCCGGCGCGCAGCCGCCACGGATCGCCGGCACGCGCTACCTGCGTGGCCAGGCCGCGAGCAGCGCCCACAGCCCGCCCAGGCCGGCCACCCATGCCGCGGCGGGCACCCCGGCCAGGGTCGGGCCGCCGGCCTCCAGCGCGTACAGCACCGCCGCGGCGATCAGCAGGCCGGTGCCGAGGATCGCCGCCACGGTGCGCCGCTGCAGCGCCCGCATCACATGGGTCAGCTCGGCCAGGTCGTGCGAGCGCAGGCGCAGCTCGTGGCGGCCCTCCACCTGCTGGGTCAGCCAGGTATGCAGCAGCCGCGGCATGTCGGGGGCGCGGGTGATCAGCTCGGGCAGTCGCTTGCGGAACTCGCCGGCGAGCCGTTGCGGGCTGTAGCGCTCGACCAGGATGCGCTCGAGCACCGGCCGCGCCACCGCCCAGATGTCCAGCTTCGGATCCAGCAACCGCCCCACCCCCTCGATGCTGAGCAGGGTCTTCTGCAGCAGCATCAGCTGCGGCTGCAGGGTCAGTTCGTAGCGCTGCGCGGTGCGGAACAGCTTGCCCAGTACCTCGGCCAGCGAGATCTCAGACAGCGGCCGGGTGAAGTACGGCTCGCAGACCGAGCGCGCGGCGGCCTCCAGCTCGTCGATGCGGATGTGCGCGGGCATCCACCCGGCCTGCACGTGCAGCTCGGCGATGCGGCGGTAGTCGCGGTTGAAGATCGCCATGAAGTTCTCGGCGAGGTAGTACTGGTCCTCGCTGGAGAGCTGGCCCATGATCCCGAAGTCCAGGGCGATGAAGCGCGGGTTCTCCCGGCGCTCCTGGTCCACCCAGATGTTGCCGGCGTGGGCGTCGGCATGGAAGAAATTGTCGCGGAACACCTGGGTGTAGAACACCCGCACGCCCTTGGCGGCCAGCGCCCGGCGGTCGATGCCGGCGGCATCGAGCGCGGCGATGTCGTCGCTGGGGATGCCGCGCACGCGCTCCAGGGTGAGCACGCGCTCGGCGGTATGCGACCAGATCACCTCGGGCACGTACAGGTCGGCCGAATCGAGCCAGTTGCGCCGCAGCACCGAGGCGTTGGCGCCTTCGCGCTGCAGGTCGAGTTCCGCGGCCAGGGTGTTCTCGATTTCGGCGACGATCGCGCGCGGGCGGATCTTGTCGGCATTGGGGTGGGTGCGGTCGACCAGGGCGGCGAGACTACGCAGCAGGCCGACGTCGGCGGCGATCTGCTTCTCGATGCCGGGCCGCAGCACCTTGACCACCACCTCGCGGCCGGACGCCTCGCCCTCGGCGTGCAGCGTCGCCGCGTGCACCTGTGCGATCGAGGCGGAGGCCAGCGGCACGGTATCGAACGCGGCGAAGGCACTGCCGATGTCGCGTTCGAGCGAGCGCTCGACGATGGCGCGCGCGGCATCGCCGTCGAACGGCGCCACCCGGTCCTGCAGCAGCGACAGTTCCTCCGCCACGTCCGGCGGCACCAGGTCGCGGCGGGTCGAGAGGATCTGCCCGAACTTGACGAAGATCGGGCCGAGCTCCTGCAGCGCCATGCGCAGCCGCGCGCCGCGCGGCATCGCCTCGACCTCGCGGCTGGCGCGCGGCACGAACGGCCGCATCAGCTTGAGCCAGCGCTCGGCCGGGGTCTGGTCGAGCAGCGCGTCGAGCCGGTAGCGCAGCAGCACCCGGCCGATGCGCGAGGCGCGCAGCAGCGCGCTCACGCCCGATCTTCCGCCGCCGCGGCTCCCGCGGCGCCCTGCAGCCGCCGCACGCGCGCCGCCATGCGCTCGATGTCGTCGCGCAGGGCATCGACGTCGTCGAGGAAGGCGTTGAGTTCCTCGCGCCCGACCGCGTCGCGCGACTCCTCGGTCAGGTACTCGGCGGCGCTTCGCGCCAGGCTGTCGCCGGTGGCGCGCGCCTCGCGCAGCGCGCCGGCGATGGCGCGCGCGATCTGCACGCCGACCACGTCGCCGAACGCGCTGGCGAACGGCTGCTCCCAGTCGGGATCGAAGCGTTGCGCCAGGCGTTGCAGCTGGCGCGCGAGTTCGGCGTCGCCCTCGACGCGGATCCGCCCGACCGGGGCAGCGGCGGGCTCGCCCCCGCCGCCGAGCATGCCGGGCAGCTGCGCGAGCAGGCCGCCGAGCGTGCTGCGCACCGCCAGGTCGGGATCGCCGGCGGCGTCCGCCGGGCCGACCTCGATGCGGCCGCCGGCGATCGTCAGCCGCAGCGCCAGCGCCGGTGCCTCCAGCCGCAGCGCGACGCTGCGGCCATCCAGCGGCTCGAGCGCCTCGCGGGTCGCCGGGTCGAGCGCCAGGGCGCGGTTGAGCGCGGATTCGAGCACGCGCCCGGCGAGCGGGCGCAGCGCGATCAGCGGCGAGGTCGTGGGGGTGGCCATGCCGGCATTGTAGCCATCACCACGGGCGCGGCCGCTGCGGTTTCGGCAAAGAAGAAGGGCCCGCCTGTGCCGGCGGGCCCTCCGGGGTCCGACGCGGCTGCGTCAGACCTTCCTGCCGCGGATCATCGACACCACCGCCAGGATCAGGAATACGACGAACAGGATCCAGGCGATATTGGTGGCGGCGCCGGCGATGCCGCTGAAGCCGAGCACGGCCGCGATGATCGCAATGATGAAGAAGATGACGGCATAACTCAGCATCTCGAACCTCCGGTAAGGGGGAGCCGGTAGTGGCGTACCCCCGATCATCACCAGCGCCCGGTCGTCAGCGGGTGATGGCGCCGTCGCGGGCCCACCACTCCTTCAGCCTGGTGAGGCCCTCGTGAACGGAAACGCGCGGGACGTAGCCGAAATCGCGCGTGGCGGGCGTCATGTCGTACCAGTGCGTGGTCGCCAGCTGCTCGGCCAGGAACCGCGTCATCGGCGGCTCGCCGCGCAGCCGCAGCAGCGGCCAGACGCCCTCGCAGATCGCGCCGACGGCGTAGGCGACGCGGAACGGCACCGTGCCGGTCACCTCCGGCGCGCCGGCCGCGCGCAGCAGGGCGTTGACGATCTCGCGCACCGGCATCGGCTCGCCGTTGCTGATGAAGTAGGCGCGGCCGGCGCAGGCCGCGCCCGGCGCCAAGTGCTCGAAGGCGTCGAAATGCGCCTGCGCGGCATTGTCGACGTAGGTGGTGTCGATGCGGTTGTCGCCGCCGCCGACGAAGCGCAGGCGTCCGGCGCGCGCGCGTTCGACCAGCCGCGGCAGCAGCTGGTTGTCGCCCGGGCCCCAGATCAGCCTCGGCCGCAGCGCCACCGTCGCCAGGTCCGCGGCGTTGGCCGCCAGCACCTCGCGTTCGGCGACGGCCTTGGTGGCCGCGTACGGCGCCTTGAGATCCTCGCCGTAGGGCACGGTGTCCGCGGTGCCGCCCTCGACCGGGTGGGTGGCGCGGTGGGTGACGCTGGGCGTGGAGGTGTAGACCAGCCGGCCAACGCCATGCGCGCGGCAGGCGGCGATCACGTGCGCGGTGCCCGCGACGTTGGCGCGGTGGTAGCTGGCATGGCTGCCCCAGGCGCCGGCCTTGGCGGCGTTGTGGAACACCGCGTCCACGCCGCGGGCGGCGGCCAGCACCGCATCGGCCTCGCCCAGGTCTCCGCGCAACTGCCGTACGCCGAGCGCGTCGAGCGCCGGGTAGTCGCCGCGATTGAAACTGGTCACCGCGTGACCGCGTTCGACCAGGCCGCGGCACAGCGCCTGGCCGAGGAAGCCGCCGCCGCCGGTGACCAGTACCTTCATGCCGACCTCCCTTCGCCGCCCGGGTGCGGCGGCGCCTGGCGCAGGCGGGTGGCCGCCCAGGCCGCCAGCCGCTCGCGGCCGATCTTGGCGTTGTGGCGGATGTCGACCGGGAACCGCGGATGGAACAGGAACGCGTCGATCATCGCGGTATGCGCGTGGCCTGCGGCGATGCGGCTCAGTTCGGTGGCGATGCGCGCATGGTCCGCGCGCGACGCCTTCGGCAGCAGTTCGACGCACAGCACCGGCCGCTGGCTGCCGCGCGGGCCGACGCCCACCAGCGCGCTGCGCCGTACCGCCGGGTGGCCGTTGAACACCGGCTCGACCTGCTCGGTGCACAGCATGGCGGCGCCGGTCTCGACGCGCTGGGTCTTGCGCCCGCAGAACCACAGCCGGCCATCGTCGTCGAAGTAGCCGAGATCGCCCATGCGGTGGACCACGCGCTCGCCGCCGTCGGGCAGCGTTTCGCGGATCTTGGCCAGGCGGGTCTGCGCGTCGCGGTTGAAGTAGCTGTCGGTGGCGGTGGGGCCGGCGACGGTGATCTCGCCCACCTGCCCGGTCGGCAGCGGCAGCGCTTGGGCCCAGTGCTCGAGCGCGCCGTCGTCGATGCCGATGATGCGCACCTCGTTGGGCGGCACCGGCCGCCCCACGCAGGTCCCGGCGCCCTGTGCGGTACGCTCGCCCAGCGCGATCAGCTCGCGCCCTTCGATCACCGCCACCGGCAGGCATTCGGTGGCCCCGTAGGGCGTCCAGAACCGCGCATCCTCCGGCAGCAGCGCGCGCATCGCCGCGACCACGTCCGCCGGCACCGGGGCGCCGGCCGAGGTGACGCGGCGCAGCCCGGGCAGCGGCGCGCCGTGCTCGGCCAGCACCCGCATCAGCGCGGGGGAGCCGAACAGTTGGTCCACGCCGAAACGTTCGATCGCCGCGTGCAGTTTCGCCGGGTCGGCGCGGGCCGGGCGGGTGGGATCCATGTCGGGAATGATCGAGGTCAGCCCCAGGGCGGGATCGAACAGCGCGAAAGGCGGGAACGTCGGCAGGTCCACCCCGCCGGGCACGATCCCGAACGCCTCGCGCATCATCGCGATCTGCGCCACGAAGTGCCGGTGCCGGTAGACCACGCCCTTGGGCACCCCGGTGGATCCGCTGGTGAAGAGGATCGCGGCGATCTCGTCCGGGCCGGTGTCGGCCAGCTGCGGACCGGCGCCGGCGCCCTCCCGCTCCACCTGCACCAGCGCGACATCGGCCAGCCACGGCCGGCGCCCGGTGGTCACGCGCACGCGCGCAGATTTCGCCCAGCCCAGCAGCCGCCGCGCCAGCATCGCCAACGGAATGCCGATGAACGCCTCGGGCTCGGCCTCGTCCAGGCACTGCCGCAGCGCGGCGCGGTCGATGCCGGGGTCGACCAGCACCGGCACCGCGCCGGCCTTGAACAGCGCGAACATCAGCAGGAAGAACTCCGGCGTCGGCCGCACCATCACCACGGTGCGGGTGCCGCGGACGATGCCGTGCCGGGCCAGGCCGGCGGCGATGGCGTCGCTGCGCGCGTCCAGCTCGCCGTAGGTCAGGGCGACGCGATAGCGGCCGCCGCGCCCGGGGCAGCGCATCGCGACCTGCTGCGGATGCTCGGCGGCCAGCCGCGGCAGCGCCGCGGCGATGTTGCAGGCGGCCCCTTGGGCGGCGTCCGCGCGGGCCGGATCTGGTCGTGTGGTCACCCGCACAGCTTACCCGCTCGCCTGCGGCCCGACCCTCTCCGCGCCCGGCCGGACCTAGACCGGGTGGCGGTCGAGAAAGCCGCGGATCTCCGGTACCAGCACCTCGTGGCGATCCTCGAGCACGTAGTGGCCGGCGTCCTCGAACGCGTGCACCTCGGCCTGCGGCAGCGCGGCGCGGAAGCCCTCGAGGAAGTGGCGGTCGAAGACGAAATCGCGCAAGCCCCAGCCGATGAAGGCCGGGCGATCGGCGTAGTCCGGCAGCCGCCGCGCGGACTCGACCAGCAGCGGCCAGGCCGCATCGCCCTCGCCCAGCGGGATGTCCTGCATGAAGCGCAGGGTGGAGATGGCGTTGCGCCAGCCGCGGTAGGGGGCGATGTAGGCGCGCCGCACCGGCGCCGGCAGGCGGCGCTCGGTGCCCAGCCAGGCCGCGCCGCGCGCGAACAGGTTGAAGGCGCGGATCAGGAAGCCGCCGACCCGCGAGTCGCGCCCCAGCGACAACTGCCAGGGCATCGGCTTGGCCGCCGGCAGCGGGAACGCCGCGGTGTTGAGGATCACCAGCCGCCGCACCCGTTCGCTGCGCGCCAGCGCCCAGCCGAAGCCGATCATGCCGCCCCAGTCGTGCACCGCCAGGGTCAGCGGGCCGTCGATGCCGAGCCGCGCGAGCAGGGTCTCGACGTCGTCGATGCGCGACTGCAGCGTGTACGCGTAGCGCGGCTGCGCGCCCGGCGCGTCGTCCGGCCGGTCCGACAGGCCCATGCCGACGTGATCGGGCACGATGCAGCGATAACCCTTGCCGAGAGCCGGGTCGCGCAGGCCCAGTACCAGGTGGCGCCAGTAGAAGCTCCACGACGGGTTGCCGTGCAGCATCAGCACCACCTCGCCGTCGCGCGGGCCCTCGTCGAGGTAGTGCATGGCGATGCCCGGCCGCACTTCGAGGCGCCGGCCGGTAAACGGGTAGTCGGGATGGTCCACGCGCCTGCCGCAGGTTGGGACAAGGGTGCGCATTGTAGGCAATCGCTCCCGCGCAGACGGGGGGCGACGCCAGCCGGCCCCGGCGGGCGGCACTCGCCGGTCCGGAAACAGGCCCGCTTGGCAACGCCCCCGCCGCCCGCTACGCTGCCGCGCTTTGCGCCGGTGCAGCCATGTCCACCCCGTCCCAGCCCCGCCTCAACCCACTGCCCGCGCTGATCTTCAGCTCGCGCTGGCTGCAGCTGCCGCTGTACCTGGGGCTGATCGTCGCCCAGGGCGTCTACGTGTTCCTGTTCGTCAAGGAACTCTGGCACCTGATCCAGGACGTCAACAACCTGTCCGAGCAGGCGATCATGCTGCTGGTGCTGGGCCTGATCGACGTGGTGATGATCTCCAACCTGCTGGTGATGGTGATCGTGGGCGGCTACGAGACCTTCGTGTCGCGGCTGCGCCTGGAAGGCCACCCGGACCAGCCGGAATGGCTGAGCCACGTCAACGCCAGCGTGCTGAAGGTGAAGCTGGCGATGGCGATCATCGGCATCAGCTCGATCCACCTGCTCAAGACCTTCATCGAGGCCGGCATGGTCGGCGGCCTGCCGCTGTGCGGCACCATGGAAGCGCTGGAGGCCGCGCGCCTCTACGCTGCGGCCGGCGGCGACTCGGCCCGCACCTGCACCACCTACAGCGCCGCCGGGGTGATGTGGCAGGCGGTGATCCACACCATCTTCATTCTCTCCGCGCTCGGCATCGCCTGGACCGACAAGCTGATGCAGCACACCGCGAGCAGGCGCCAGGGCGTCGTCAAGGAGTAAGGCCGGCCACGCCCGCGCCCCCTCGTAGGAGCGTGCCATGCACGCGAGAGCCGGCGCGGCAAAAGATGCCGGCATCGCCGCAACCCGCCGCGCGTCCCCCAAAGGAACCTGACCCCGGGTCACGAAGATGAATTCGTAGCGGACGACCCCCGCTATGCTTTTCCGATGACTCCCGCCGCAACGACCTCCTCGCGCCACGCCACCTCGACCGCCAGGCAATCGGCCAGCTGGTGACACCTACCTCGGCCGACTGCCTGGTGGAGCGGCCTGTCGTAGTATCGCCACCCCAGCACACGGAAGCACTGGAGGTCGGTCATGGCAAGGACGTGGGCAGTGGTGGGCGATGCCACCACGGGCGACTCGAGGACGCGCTGGATCCGTTTCCTGTGCGGCCCTTCCGACCCGAGAAACCTGCCGCGAGCGAGAATTCCATTGAAGCGAGCGACCCTCATTCTCGCGTATGCGCTGCCCATCCTTGCGAGCGGGTGCGAAGCCCGGCAACGCATGCTCGACATGCCGATCCAGGACCAGGGCGGGCTGCCCTGCTTCGGCGTTGCCGATACCCGCGAGGCGCGCCGTCACCCCATCAAGCTCGGCGCCATGGTGGTGTCCGAGCTGGACGCGTCGGAGAACGTGGTGCGTGAAGTCTGGTCGCTGGCCGGCAGGCTGCCGCCCGTCATGCTGGACCCGGCGCAGTGCCTCCCGTATGGCGCCCAGCCCGAGGGGGCGGAAGCGCTGGTCGAAGCCGCACCCGTCCAGCCCGGCACGCGGTACTCGGCTTTCATCAATGCCTACATCCAGGACGGGGCGAACTGGAGCAACCGCTCCTACCTCGGCGCGTTCTGCCTGACGGAAGGGCCCGAAGGGCGGCAGGTGCACCAGATCCCTTCAGGCTCGATAGCCGACAAGGCCAGGTGGGCAGCCTGCCGGGTGGATCCCTGAGCGTTGCTGTCGCTACGCCGCCTTGGCCGGTTCATGAGGGCGACGAGCAACCTAGGACTGCGACCGAAGCCGCCAGGGATCCGAATCAGATCGTCGATCGGCAGCAATACCAGTTCCTTGCAGGCGTAGCGCTTGGCAGCAAGCGCGACGATGGCCTCGTGCGGCAAGCGTTCGCGCACTTGGCGAACTGGGGTGATCAGATCGTTGTGCAGCGATAATCGCCTAGCCCCGCCGGGGATAGCATCCTCGGCCCGACGCCCGCCTCGCGCGGGCGTCTCTTTTTGGTCCGGACATCCTTGGGATGATTTCGGCAGGCATGCAGGGGGCGCGCTGATTTGCAGGTAGATACCGCCTGTACACGGAGCGGCCGGGGTGGGCTATCCTGCGGTCGACCCTGCATTGCGCGAACGCCCAAGTGCCACTTGGGAGGGTCCCGGGAAACCGGCTAGCGCGTGCGGGGTTGCTTTCTTTTCGCTTCGCGAACTCCGGGCGGATCACCACCCCCTCCGTCCGGAACAGCCTTCACTGCGTGGCTTTCAGTTCGGCCTGCAGCTGCGCCCGCACGTCTTCAGCCGGGATCGTGTTGCCCGCCCTGACCTGCGCCAAGCCGCGCTCGATGGAGGCGTGCAGTTCGACTTGATACAGCACGTCATCCCATGTCGCTTCGGGCGGCAGCTCATCCGCGATGTGATGCACTTGCTGCCGTAGTGTCTGGGCAGACATGGCTGAGCCTCCGAGGGGGTCCAGGCTTACGCTTCATCGAAGTCGATCAGGGCCTTGATCGACCGCTCAAGCTTCAACGTCCACGCCCCACTTCCGGAATGCCCGCCGCACGTCCTCCTCGCGGGCGAATTCGCCGCGGTCGGCCGCCGCGATGCCCTCCTGCACCGCCTTGCGGAAGCGCGCCTGCTCGATCACGTCGTCCCAGGTCGCCTCCGGCGGCAACTGGTCGGCCAACTGGTGGACCTGCTGACTGAGGTTACTCATCTCGGCACTCCCGTGCGGTTCTGCGGGCATTCTATGCCTCCCCCGGGATCGCTGCTCCGGCGATGCGCCTGGGCACCTGGATGGTGTTGTTTAGTGCGACATCCGCAGGCGATGTCAGGCGAATACGCCGAATCGACCCGCTAGTTTGCAGCCGAGACGCTTGCAAGCACCTCGGCCAGCTGTCGTCGATCACCCGGAAGAAGCTCGCACACCCGTTCCGAGACGCCATCTTCCTTGACGAAATGGAGACCGGATGCGCCGAACTCCTTCTTCAGCCGATCTCCATCGAAGAATTCGACCAGCAAGTAGTAGTCAAGCGACGACTCGACCGGCGCTCGAACTTGGCGGCATTGGCTCGGGATCACCGAGTTCAGCCTGCCTATCGTCGCGGCGTCGTCCGTGCTGAACTTTACCGAGGCCCAGCTGACAAGATCTGATTTCGAGTACGAGACGGGCGCGAGAGAATCGAAGCTTCGATAGTGCACATCGACATGCGTGTACCGGCCAGCGCCATCGTCTACCACTTCCGCCCGGTCACAACCCACTAGCCCGACAGCCGCGAACGCGATGGAAATCGCCGACTTGAACATCTACGGGCCTCCTCAACTCAATCCCAACTCGAAGCGGGCACTTGAACGCAATCACCTGCTCCCCATCCGCCAGGGACGAGCAGCGCCGATAGTGGCGAAATGCTGGCGATGCTTCAATCGGCTCTCTCGGCCCATGTCGGCGCGGATGGCACGAGCCCGGCGCGCCATCGGCGCCGGCCCGCGAGCCGGGCGCCTTGGTGGCCTTGATCAATGGAGCTGGAGCACAGCGGGGCGTTTGGCGTGTCCCAACGCCGAGCTTGCGGGCAGCGAGATGCCGCAGGGCAGGCTACCGGCAGCCGTACCCGAAGCCGCGCCCCGATAGACCGCCTGCCCTTCCCCCACGCGGACACGGGAGCGTGCCCCCTTCCCGAGCCGCTGCGCCTCCACCTGATCGAGGAGGTCGCGCACCGCCGCGGCGCCTTCGAAGATCGCCCGACCCAACATGGGCAGGGTGTGGTCGGCCTGCTCGCCCGCGCGGGCGGCCGCCACCACGCCGCCATGCGCCGAGATGGTCTGGATCAGCCGGCCGAGCGCGTCGATCTGGTCCAGAGTGACGCCGAAGGTGAAGCGTTCGCTTGCGGCGGCGTAAGCCTGCGGGAGTAGGGCCTCCGCCTTGGCGGCGGGCCCATCTGCCGCGGCCTGCCGGTGGGCCGGCCAGGACACGGCCTCCAGCACCAGGGTGGCCTGCGCCGCCAGCAGCTCCAGGCAGATCGCCAGATCGGCAGCGCCCGCTTCGGGCATCCACCCTTGCCGTTCCGCCGACGTGCGCGGTTGCGCCAGCCGGGACAGGAACACCATGTGATCGCGCAGTTTCTCCAGCCGAAGCTGGCTGTCTTCCGGCAGGAAATAGCCCGGCACCTGCAGATCGTCCGATTCACGGTTCGACATCGTTGCCTCCTCCTTCCATGAAGTGGCCGCCCACCGCGGCACGGCGGACGGGAAGTCGGGAGGTTAGAAACCGCACAGAGCCGGCGGGCGTATTTCCCCGAAGGGTGTTGTATTAGCCGCCCTCCCGACGCAGGCATCGCGTCGGTCGTGCCCGCAGCAGCACGGGCACAAAAACCCACTGGATTTTCGGAGGTGGGCACCGCTCTGTGTGGAGTTTCTACGCTCCGTAGGCGTGAGTTTGCTATGAGCCAAGGGCACCGTCAAGCGCCATTTCGAGCGCAATTTCATCGTGCCATTCGCAAGTAGTTCCCGCGCACCGTGCTCCAAAAGATCGCTCTTGCTCACGACGACTTGTAATCGCCCAGGACGAGCTTCACCATACGAAACCCCGCGCAGCGAGCGATGGTTCGAGAC
The DNA here is from genome assembly GCF_013425525.1 of Luteimonas salinisoli. Taxonomy (GTDB): domain Bacteria; phylum Pseudomonadota; class Gammaproteobacteria; order Xanthomonadales; family Xanthomonadaceae; genus Luteimonas; species Luteimonas salinisoli. Next base: position 20,494 of record NZ_JACCKA010000001.1, read on the forward strand.
TGACTAACCTATGACGTTGACGCAAGACCAAGTAATTGCGGCACTACAAGCCGCACTACGTGAGTTCCGAACACATCATCCTGATATCACGGCGGCGCGTATCCTCACCCTTCTCGCCGTCGCCCGCAGTCCCGGCATCCAACAGAGCGAAATTAGCTCCGCAATTGGAGATATGTCGCAGGCGGCTTCCAGCCGCAACGTGCTTGACTGGACTGAGCTCAATAGCGCGCGTCAAGTCGGTCCCGACTTCATCGCACAGCGCCCCGATCCGAACTTCCGTAAGCGCAACGTTCTATACCTTACTCCGAAAGGCCATGCCTTCCTCGGCAAGATCGCCAGTACGGTCAACGCACGAATCGATAGACGCACTAGCTGAGCCTTTTTTCGCATTCCTGCGAACGTCGCGTACCAACCTTCCGGTTGCAATAGGAGAACGTGAGCGCCCGACTGCCACTGCGGCTTGTACCGGCATCGGGTTCGTATCGAGGTGATCCACACCTTGGGCTTCTTCTGTTGCTCCGCCAATGCGTTCCGGTCAAGTCCTCGCGATAGCGTTCGCGATCTGCTGGTCGATGTCGCGCCCTTCGTCATCCTTCTCGCGCGGCATCAGATAGATCCCGTTGGAGTATTTTCGCGCCCAGAGTTCGCCGACCGCGCGCTTGGCGACGTTCTTCGGGTGGTCGTAGCGGTCATCGCCCTTGTACTCGATCACGAAGATGCGGCCGTCCTTCAACTTCGCAATGAAGTCGGGATAGGTGGAGCCGGTCGCGGTCGGGAAGCGGAACTGCGTCGGATGGGGCAGGTTCCGCACCCACACTTCGACATCGGGATTGCGCTCGATGGCCAGCGCGCAGCGGTACTCCTCCGCCGGGGTTCCATCCCTGCGGCGGTACGGAAGATCACCGGGCACCGCATAGTAGTGCTTCGGCCACTCCTGCGGAGCTGGACACGGCGACCGCATGGGATAGGCCAGATTCGAGAAGGAGAACACGACAGCCGGATCAACCACCACTTCATCCAGCGCGAACAGCCGTTGGTGGGCTTGGTTGCCGCGCTGCGCACGAGCCTCGTCCAACAGCGCTAAAAGACGCCGTGCAATGATGAAGCGACCACGTACCAGTTGACCCAGGCTGTATCCCTTGCGCTTCAACGGAGCGATGGCGCGGGCGATCCATTCCACCATCGTTTCCTGTCGTACGTCGTTCTGGACCACCTTACTTTCGAGCCACACCAGCAGGTCGGCCTCCTGCCAGTCACCAGTTAGGCCGGACAGATACTCGGCCTGTGGTTCCTGGACCATCTTCATCTTCACAGCCCTCTCGACAAGGTCAATCTCCCAGGTCTGCGTGCGCGTATCGAACGTCAGCGTATCAAGGGTGCCCGCCGAGTCGGCTGGGTTCCAGAACCCGTCTTCCACCAGCAAGTCGTTCTCGACAGGGACCACGCGGTCGCCGAACTTGATCGACAGCTGCGGTACCTCGAACTTCACGCCCTTCTGCGCGGGTGTCTCCCGCAACTGAGCCCTCGTGTTGTGCTGTTCGAGCGACGTTCGCACGCTGTCACGCGTCTTCCCGGAGAACAGCTTGGCGATGGCCTCGACGCTCTCGGGCTGGATGGCACCCTGGACCACAACCTCGAACTTGCCGTCCTCGACGGCTGGCTCGATCCGGATGCTCGCCAGATCGCCTGCAGGCACGTTCGCCAGATCCGGCTTCTTCCCTGCCGTGAACCGAATCGTCTCCGCCATCAAGGCGGGGCGCTCATCTCCGCCTGGGATCAGGGCGGGTTGCATCGGAAGGTTCTGTGCGGCTTCCAGCCGCGAGAACCCCATGCTCTCCAAGTGGTCGGTGAACTCGACCGCCTTCGCCCCGAAGTAAGGCGAGACCACGTGCGCATAGGCCTTGTTCAACACAGGCTGGCTCCGTGTCCGCGCATAGGGCATGCGTAGCACGCGGCCAAGCAGCTGCTCGATGGCGGTCGCAGACTTTGTACCGGATACGGAGCAAAGTACATAAGCGAACGAGCAGTCCCAGCCCTCCTTCAGTGCCTCCATTGTGATGATGACGCGCACGGAGCAGTCTTCGGCGAACAGGTCGATTCCGTCCAGTTGGCGCTGGTCGCCCGTCGCGATCTTCACCCACTCCTTGTCGATGCGCTCGCCGTCCTCGCCTGTCAGGTGCTCGTAGATCGTCTCGACGGTGGCCTCGCCACCCCTGTGCTCGGCTTGGATCAACAGAATTGGCCGAATGTAGTCGGCTTCCTTCTTGGCGATCTCCTCGAGCTCTTGCCGTCGAAGCAAGGCATGGCGCAAGGCAACATCCCACCCGTCCAGATGCTCTTCCAACAGCACCGGCAGCTTGATCATCTCCTCGGCGAAGAGTTGCGAGGCCGAGACGCGCACCAGCACATTGCTGGCAGCCATGTCCGGCGTCGCAGTCAGCTCGATGATGGCGCTCGGCGCGAGGCGCTCATAGACAGTGCCAGACAGCTCGCTGGTAGCGTTGTGCGCTTCATCAGTGATAACCAGCGGGCGATAGAGACGCAGGAGATTGGCGAACGAGAACCTCGGCCCGCTGCCGCCATCGGCCTGCTCCAGTTCCGCGAACACTTCGGCCTTGGGGAGGGCGATGAAATGAGGTTCCAGCGCCTCCTTGTGGGCATAGAAGTCCCGGATGTCGATGTCCTGAACACGAGCGGCGGCCATCGTGGCCACCACCACGCAGGTGCGATTGGCCAATTCCTGGGGCGTCAGCTGCTCGATGTCGTCGCTGTCGAACACCGAAACCTGTCCGCCGAACGCGTCATCGAGCTCCTGACGGTAGGGGTGGCGCCGGTTCTTCAAGGCGTCCAGCGTCTGTTGTTTGATCACGCGGCTCGGCACGAGCCACATGACCAACGGCCGGTCGCGGTCCAGCCAATTTTCAGCTGCGCACCGGATGAAGTGCGCACCCATCAGTGTCTTGCCGCCTCCTGTGGGAATGCGGATGGCAACATACGGCACCTCTCGCAGACTTGGTAGTTCCGCCCCGTCCTTGCCACGAAGGGGGCGATAGTCCGGCGCCAGCATCGTCTTCGGATCTGGATGGGCATGGACGGCAAATGCTGCCGCTACATCATGCTCCTGGGCGGCGCGCAGGAAGTCGCCAAGCCGTTCGAGCGCCTTTTCCTGGTAGCCTTTCAGTTCCATGCCATTACCTCGCCCGGATATCGTTCGGCGTCTTCTTGAACTTGATCCCCAGCGAGCGCAGGCGATCGTTGGTCATGTTCGTGCCCTCGCCGTAGATCACCTTCGGGCCGTCATGCTTCGGCAACCCCGCTAGCACCTTCATGGTCAGCATGTTGCCGCCCGAGAGCGATTGGTCACTAAGGATGCCGTTGTAGAGCAGGTAGTAGGCCGTGCCGCGGTGGATGCCCAGCAGCGGCGACCGCATGGCGCGCGTACTGCGGGCGGTTCCGGTTTCGGCGAACCAGACGTGGGCGGCTAGATGCTCGAACCTGATCTCGGGGTTGATGCGGCCCTGGTCATCGAACACCTTGGGACCGAGCTGATAGAAGCGGAAGCCTCCGCCACCCTTCCAGCCGACCGCCCCGGAAATGCCTCCCTGCTCGCCATCGACGACTTTGGTCATACGCGTCTGACAGTGCGTCCGCGCGTGCTCACCCATCTCAACCCCTATCCAACGGCGCCCCAGCTTGTGCGCCACGGCAGCCGTAGTCCCAGACCCGAGAAAGCTGTCTAGAACTAAGTCTCCTGGGCGGGATCCAACTTCCAGTATCAGTTTCATTAGCTTCTCGGGCTTCGGCGTCCCGAACACGTCGCCCCCGAACAGCGCAACGATCTCCTTCTTAGCATCCTGCGTGTGCCCGGCCTCATCGTAATGCCAGTATGTCTGTGGAACTCGGCCTTGTTTCACGTCGGTCAGAAAACGCTTCAATGATGGAGCGCTGTCCCCATCCTTGCCCCACCAGATCCTATTGTCGGCGTCAAGCTCCATCAATCGTGCTTTGGAGATCGACCAGTAGCGCCCGGACGGTGGGCCGGGGATGACCCTGCCGCTGGGGGTCTCGACTGGATAAATCCCGAGGCTGTACGAGTTGCGCGCCGATAGGTCGCTAGTCTTCCATACTCCCCGTGGGTCGTTATCGGGGTTTTTATATGCCTTGTCTTGCTCTGCCGTGCGGGGCATCAGGTTGGGAAACCACTTGTCACCTTGCTTAGCGTAGACAAGCAGATTGTCGTGATCCACCGAAAAGTGTCGTGCGGATGACTTCGGTGAGTAGTTCTTCCGCCAGATCACGTTCGCGATGAAGTTCCTGCGCCCGAAAACCTCGTCGCACATGACCTTAAAATAGTGCGACTCGTTATCGTCCAACGTGATCCAGATAGAACCTTCCTCACTGAGCAGTTCGCGCAGAAGCACCATGCGCGGATACATCATTGAGAGCCACTGAGCATGTTCCAAGTTGTCGTCGTAGTGCTCGAACGCGCTCTTGGTGTTGTACGGCGGGTCGATGAAGACGCACTTCACTTGCCCGGCGTAGTAGGGCAACAACGCCTTCAATGCCTCCAGGTTGTCGCCCTGGATCAGCATGTTCGGTCCGTCCTCGTCGCCGTGCGATAGAGATTTCACGGGTTGGAGCAGGCGATACGGTGTCTTCCCCGTCGCCTTCAAATCGTCGTTACGGTTGTGCCATTCAAGCCAAGGCATCAAGGGTCCCCATGCGGCGCGGGCGCGTTGCCGCGCCTGCTGAACTTCGTGGGCGCCAGACTCGCCAGGCACCGTCGCACTCGATGATACCCGCCAGGGGGCAGGTTAGACCCACCTCCGTGTGGTCAGGCTTACGTATCTCTCGCCGAGCGCGACGGGATCCAGGACCTGGACTGAACCCGCTCCCTCAGGCATTCGGTCAAGCCGCTTGCTTCAGTCTTCTTGTGTAGTCCTTGGGCTACAAGCAACCCTGAGCGAGGAGTGCAGACGTGCTGGGTTGTAGAGGCTGGGGCGCAATAGTTGCTGGCGCCCGCACCTATGGACCTCAGCGCCGAGGTACCACACTTTGAAAAGAACGACGCGAGTTCTTTCAAAGCCCGGAGAGGAATGAAAGCAGACTTGGCTTCCGTCGGATCTGGCGCGCTATGGGTGGCTGGCTTCGATCCGGTCCAGACCGGAAGACCAAGGTCATGCTGTTCAAAACGGCTGCGCTCCTTCGCTGAGGATGTCAAGATACGATTGGTAGGCGAAGACCTTGTAGCGCTGCTTGCCGGTGACTTCGCGGATCACCGCCAGGTCTTGCATGATGGTGAGCCCTCGGCTGATGGCCGGTTTGGACAGGCCTGTTTCCTTCACCAGTAGAGCTGAGGTGCGCAGGGGATTGCGGGAGAATGCCTCGTGTAGCTGCAGCGCGGTCCCGGCAGTGCGGCCGGTGGTGCGCAGGCGATCACGGTCATCCTGGAAGAGGCGCAGGAGGCGCTGCGCGGTGTCCACGGCCTGCCCGGAAGTGGCGGCGACACCATCGAAGAAGAACCGCAGCCACCCTTCCCAGTCGCCGTGTGTCCTCACGGCATCCAAGCGCTGGTAGTACTCCTCGCGGCGGGATTTGAAGTAGAGGCTCAAGTAGAGGGAAGGCTCGTCCAGCAGGCCCGCGTCGCAGAGCATCAGCACGATCAGCAGGCGTCCGAGGCGGCCGTTGCCGTCGAGGAAGGGATGGATGGTTTCGAACTGGACATGGGCCAGCCCGGCCCGCGCCAGCGGGGAGATGCCGTCTTCGGTGGAGTGCAGGAACTTCTCCAGTGCGCCGAGGCAATCGGCTACATGGTCGGCGGGCGGCGGTACGAACTGCGCGCGATCCGGGCTTGGCCCCCCGATCCATACCGGCGTGCGCCTGAATTCTCCGGGTGCCTTGCCGCTTCCGCGGCCCCGCCGCAGCAGATGCTCGTGCATTTCGCGCAGCAGCCGGAGCGACAGCGGAAAGCCACCGCGGATCCGGCCGAGTCCGTGCTCGAGCGCGTCGATGTAGTTCGAGACTTCGCGCACATCGTCCAGCGGTACGCCGGGCACTTCGTCGAGTTCGAACAGCAGCAGGTCGGACAGCGATGACTGCGTCCCTTCGATCTGCGACGACAACAGGGCTTCCTTACGGACGTACTGATAAAGGAACAATCCCGCATCGGGAAGGATGCGCGTCATGCCTTTCAGTTCGCCCAGGGCCACCAGCGCTCTGTCGCGCAGAGTCGCCAGATCCTGGTTCAACTGGAGCGGTGGGTCGGGGGGCAGCGGTGCCGGAACAAAAGCACGGTAGGGCTGCCCATTCAGGGTGCTAGTGACGTAGGTCCCCGTTTCCCTGACCATAGTCTCGCTCCAAGTAACGTTTCCGTCCGGAAACGTTACTTAAAGGATCAGGCTGCGTCAACGGGTCCGCTGGCGTTACTTAGATCCGCCAACACCAACCTAAGTAACGCTTCCCCTACCAGACCACCTCGGCCATCGAGCAGTTCAGGCCCGAGCCGATGCCGAGCAGGGCCACGCGGTCGCCCTTCTTCAGGCGGCCCATCTCGCGCAGCTTGCTGAGCACGATCGGCACCGAGGCCGGGCCGATGTTGCCGTGCTCGCCGAAGATGGTCATGACCTTCTTCGGGTCGATGCCCATGGCCTTGGTGAAGGCGGCGGTGTGCGCCTTGCTGACCTGGTGCACCACGAACTCGTCCAGCTCCTCCACCACCCAGCCCAGTTTCTGGGTGGCGACCTGGAAGGTCTTCTGGGCCAGCTTCACGCCCTCGATCAGCAGCATGCGGGTGTCGGTGATCATGCCGTCCAGGTTGCCGCGGCACAGCTTGTTCCACTCGGTGGCGGCGCGGGTCACGCCGCCGCGGTAGCGCGGGGCGCCCGGGGCCAGCTCGGCGCGCGCCAGCACCATGCCCGCGGCGCCGGAGCCCAGGGTCAGGGTGGCCAGCTCGTTGCGGAAGTCCTCCTCGCTCACGTCCACACGGGTCATGCGCTCGAGGGTCTTCTCGTAGGCCAGGTCCGCGGTTTCGCCGTCCACCACCAGGGCGTAGTCGATCTCGCCGCGCTCGATCATGCGGCTGGCGATGTCCATGCCGTTGATGAAGGCGAGACACGCGTTGGCGATGTCGAAGTTCTGGCAGGTGTCCGGCAGGCCCAGGTTGCCGCTGACGATGCTGGCGGTGGACGGCTCCAGGTAGTCGCGGCTGACCGAGGTGTTGACCAGCAGGCCGAGCCTGCCCGGGTCGATGCCGGCGTCGGCCAGCGCCTTCACCCCAGCCAGGGTGGCGGCGTCGGAGGCCAGCATGGCGCCGTCCCACAGGCGCCGGGCGTGGATGCCGGCGATGTCCTTGAGCACGTCGGTCCGGATGTTGAGCCGGTCGAGGGTGGGCTTGAGCCGTGCGTTGATCTCGTCGGTCGAGAGCCGGCGCGGCGCGTCGATATGGGCCAGGCCGGCAATGGCGACGTGTTGAAACAGCATGGCGGGCGCACCTTGGACAAAGGGCGCATAGCTTACCGGCTTCGCCCCCCCGGCGCATGATTGTCCCGCCAGTGCGCCGGATACGGTTCACGCGGCGCAGGTCTGGGTGCACCGGAGCCGAGCTTTGGGCCGACATCGCTCCGGCCGACGCGGTGTGAACCCTCGGGTGAACGGTTCAGCCGCCGCAGCGCCACGCCGCGTAGCGCTGGCTGCCGCGCGCTGGCTCGGACAGCGGATGCACGGTATCGGCACCGAGACCGGGCGCCTCGTTGCGGGCCAGGGTCTCCAGTTCCTCGCGCACCCGCAGCGGGTTGCGATCGATGAAGGCCACGCTGTGCTTGACCGAGACCTCCACCTCGCCGCGCTTCTCGCAGCCGCTGGGTGCGCTGGACGCGACCCGCACGGCGCTGGCGCCCGGCGCCATGTGGACCCAGGTGCAGGCGCTGGCGGTCAGCGTGAGGACGAGCAGGACGGGCAGGCGCATGCGGGGATCCCGGAAGTCGTGGCCGGCGCCATGGTGCGTCGCCGGCCTGGGTGGACACAAGCGGCCTGCCGCCGCGGGTGGCGGCGGCAGGATCCCGCGGTTCAGGGTGCGTCGGCGGCGGCGCCGTCCGGGAGGACCGGATTGCCGTCGGCGTCGACGATGGTCACCTCGCCCAGCCCGAGCGCGCGGACCGGCTGCTCGATCTGCCGCAGGTCGCCGACCACCACCCAGGTCAGGGCCGCCGGGTCGATGGTCGTCGCGGCGGCGGCCACGCGGTCGGGGGTCAACGCCTCGATCTCGGCGCGCCGGCGCAGCACGTAGTCGTCCGCACGCCCGTAGCGGACGATGCCGCCGATCTCCGAGAGCACCGCGCGCGCGGTCTCGTACGAGCCCGGCAGGCCGCGGATCTCCTGCGCCTGGATCTTCGCCACCTCCTCGGCCGAGGGCGGCGCCTCGCCGGTGGCATAGGCGGCGATCTCGCGCTGCAGCTCCTGCAGCGATTCCACGGTCTTGTCGATCTGCACCGGGGCGAAGGCCATCCACGGCCGCGGCCCGACCGCCCCGGGGCTGAAGCTGTAGGCGCCGTAGGCCCAGTGCTTGTCCTCGCGCAGGTTCATGTTCAGGCGCGAGGAGAAGGTGCCGCCGAGCACCGCGTTGGCGATGTCGAAGCGGGTCGCGCCCGGGTCGCGGGTGGAGGGCACCACCTGGCCGACGAAGATGTTGGCCTGCACCGCGCCGGGCTGGTCGATCAGGAACACGCGCGAGGCGGACGGGCGCGCGACGTCGCCGACCGCCGGCGCCTGGGGGGCGGCACCGGCGCCGCGCCAGTCGCCGAAATGCCGCTCGAGCAGCGGCACGATTTCCTCCAGGGTGGTGTCGCCGACCACGATCAGGGTGGCGCCCTCGGGACGCACCCAGTCGCGATGGAAGCCGACCAGGTCCTCGCGGCCCAGCGCCGCCACCGATTCCTCGGTGCCGGTGCCGCTGAACGGGATCGCGTAGGGATGGGCGTCGCCGTAGAGCAGCGGCGGCAGGACGCGCATCGCCGCGCCGTTGGGCCGCGCCTTCTCCTGGCGGATGCCGGCGATCCAGCTGGCCCGGACCCGTTCGATCTCGGCCTGGTCGAAGCGCGGCGCACGCACCATGCTTGCGAACAGTTCCAGCGAAGGATCGAGGTTCTCCTTCAGCGCCGACAGGTACGCATTGCCGCCGTCGAGCGAGGCGCCGGCGCCCAGGCTGGCGCCCAGCGATTCGGCGCGGTCGGCGAACTCCAGCGCCCCCAGTTCCCCCGCGCCCTCGTCGAGCATCGCCATGGCGAAGCCGGAAGTGCCCAGCCGGCGCCCCTGGTCGGCGCTGTAGCCGCCGTCGAACTCGTAGCTCAACTGCACCACCGGCACGTCGTGGCGCTCGGCCAGGATCACCTGCGTGCCGTTGCCCAGGGTGGCGCGCTGCAGCTCGGGAAAGCGCAGCTCGGGGAACTGTTCGGTGACCGGGACGCCGGTGGCGCGGTCGATGGCCGACGGCGTGGTGCCGTAGCGCGGATCGGGCGCGGGCAGGTCGAAGGGCGCAGGGGTCACCGCCGGGTCCTCGGCGATCTCCTGGCGCTCGCCGGGGACCACGGTGAGGACGTGGTCGCCGCTCGACAGCCACTTGCGTCCCGCCGCGGCCACATCCTCCGGCGTGGCCGCGGCGATGTTGGCCAGCGAATCGCGGAAACAGCCCGGGTCGTCCTCGTAGACCGCGCATGCCGCCAGCACGTCGGCCTTGCCGCCGAACCCGCCGATCCGCTCGATGCCGCGCACGAAGCCGGCACGGAACGCGGTCTGCGCCTGGGCCAGCTCGGCCGCGGTCGGGCCGTCGGCGATCAGCCGCGCCAGCTCCTCGTCGATCGCCGCTTCCACGCGCGCCGGGTCGATGCCCTCGCGAACGTTGGCCATGACCATGAAGCTCGAGCCCAGCTGCGAGCCCCAGGTGCCGGTGCTGATGCTGTCGACCAGGCGATCGGCATGCAGCAGGCGGCGGTCCAGCCGCGAGGCCTTGCTGCCGCCGAGCACGTGGGCGAACAGCTGCAGGTGGTCAAGATCGACCGTGCCGGTCTCGGCCACGTTCCAGACCCGGTAGATCCGGGTCTGCGGCACCTTGTCTTCCAGGGTGCTGCGGGTGGTCGTGTCGCGTTTGGCCGGATCGACCGGTGGCTGGGCCATCTCCGGCCCGGCGGGAATGTGACCGAAATGGCGCGCCACCTTCTCGCGGGCAGTCTCGACGTCGATGTCCCCGGCCAGCACCAGCACCGCGTTGTTGGGGCCGTACCAGGCGCGGAACCATTGCTTCACGTCGTCGAGCGTGGCGGCGTTGAGGTCGTTCATCGAGCCGATGGTGCTGTGGTGGTACGGATGTCCCTTCGGGTACATCGCCTTGCCCAGCAGCTCCCAGACCTGGCCGTAGGGCTGGTTCTGGCCCTGGCGCTTCTCGTTCTGCACCACTCCGCGCTGCTCGTCGAGCGCGGCCTGGTCGATCGCGCCGAGCAGGTGGCCCATGCGGTCGGACTCCATCCACAGCGCCATGTCCAGGGCGGTGGTGGGCACGTTCTGGAAATAGTTGGTGCGGTCGGAATTGGTGGTGCCGTTCATGTCGGTCGCGCCGACCAGCTCGAACGGCGTGAAGTACTCGCCCTCGTGGTGCTCCGAGCTCTGGAACATCAGGTGCTCGAACAGGTGGGCGAAGCCGCTGCGGCCGGCCGGCTCGTCCTTGCTGCCGACGTGGTACCAGATGTTGACCGCGACGATCGGCGCCTTGCGGTCGGTATGCACGATCACCCGCAGGCCGTTGGGCAGGGTGAACTGCTCGTAGGGGATGTCGACGGCCGCCTCGGCGGCCCGGGTCTGCGCGGACACCGGCAGCGCGGCAGCGCCCGCGACGAAGGCCACGGCGATCATCGCCGCGCGGCAACCTGCTGCGCAGCGGCGCGCAAAGGACTGGACTGACGGCATCTGGGGCACTCCCTGCGGTGTGGTCCGGGACATCCTAGCCCGAGCCGGCCGGCCGGGCCCGGGCCACAAGTCCCGGCCGGGCCGGGCCGCGCTGACGCCGCGGCAACGGCGGTTGCGGCACACTGGGACCATGAGCGAATCCCGACACGTCCTGGTCACCGGCGCCAACCGCGGCATCGGCCTCGAATTCACCCGCCAACTGCTCGCCCGCGGCGACCGCGTGGTGGCCGCCTGCCGGCAGCCGGGCAAGGCTACCGATCTCAACCACCTCGCCGGGGAGCACCCTGGCCGCCTGCACGTGCTGCCGCTGGACGCGACCGCGCCGAAGACGCATGCGGAGCTGGCGCGCGAGCTGCCCCTGGTGCTGGGCGAGGACGGACGCCTGGACCTGCTGATCAACAATGCCGGGGTGTTGCACTCCGGCGAGGCCTTCGGCCGGGTGGACGCCGCGAACCTCGACCACAGCTTCCGCACCAACGCCGCCGGGCCGTTCCTGCTCACCCAGACGCTGGCGCCGCTGCTGGCCGACGGCGCGCGGGTGATGAACCTGTCCTCGCGGCTGGGCTCGATCGCCCTGACCACGCGCTTCGGCACCCCCACCTATGCCATCAGCAAGGCCGCGCTGAACATGGCCACGGTGCTGCTGGCCCAGGCGCTGGCCGATCGTGGCATCGTGGTGATCGCGGTCAGCCCCGGCTGGGTGCGCACCGAGATGGGCGGCGAGGGCGCCGAGGTGGCGCCCGGGGATGCCGCCGCCGGATTGTTGCGGCAGATCGACTCCGTGTCGTCGGAAGACAGCGGGCGTTTCATCGACTGGCAGGGCGAGGCCGTCGACTGGTGAGCCGCCCCGCCCGGCGATGCCATGGCCCGCCGCGAAAGGTAGTCCGCCCCGGTAGAGCCGAGCTTGCTCGGCTGTCCGGGCTCCGGAGCCGAGAGCAGCGGAGCAAGCTCCGCTCTACGGCCAGGCCGTGGCACGGGCACCCCGGTGTCAGTCGAACCTGAAGGTCGCCCCCAAGGTGACGTAACGGCCCAGCACGTCGTAGAACTGCGGGTACGTGTTTCCGCTGTTCTCACTGGTCGCGCCGATGGTGTTGCCGACGATCGGCGGCCGCTTGTCCAGCAGGTTGTTCACCGACAGGCTGATCTCGGCGTTGAATGGCGTCTTGTAGTTGGCGCTGAAATCGAAGTAGCTGTAGGCGGGGATCCGCCGGTAGTCCTCGAACCAGTTGCCGCTGCCCGGTTCCACCTCGATCGCGCTGGTGTAGCGCCAGTTGAGCGACAGCGCCAGGTCGTCGACCGACCAGGTGGTGCGCAGGATCGACTTGAACTCGTGGCTGGGCGTGCAGGAGATGCTGTAGTACCCCAGGCAGTCGCGGTCGATCGAGACTGGCGTGGCTTGCTGGCGATTCCTGGTGACCTTGGTGGCGTCGAACGAGAGGTTGAGGCGTCCGTAGTGGGACGGCAGATCGAAGCCGTAGCGGACCCCGACATCGAACCCCGCGCGCTTCAGCCGGCCCTGGTTGGTCGTCTCCAGCACGATGCCGGGTGCGGTCGCGCCGTTGAAGGTACCCGTCACCAGCGAGCGCCTGACCAGGGCGCAGAACTCGTTGAACTCCAGGCCCGGGTTGAAGGCGGTGTCGTAGCAGCCGCTGAGAATGTCGTCGACCTCCGGCTCGGAGATGGCGTCCTCGATATCGATCTGCCAGTAGTCCGCGGTCAACGCGAAATTGGCGGTCGGCGCCCACACCACGCCCAGGGTGGCGGTGTCGGCCAGCTCCGGCGCGAGCGATAGGTTGCCCGCGGTCAACACGTTGACCTGACCGGCCGACGGCTGCGGCAGGCTGCCGATGAAGGACTCCGGCACGCCGGTCAACCGGCACAGATTGGCCAGGGTGCCGGGTGTGTTTGCCTGCGACGGATCGATGGCGCCGCCGCCGCAGGGATCCACGTCCAGGTTGTCCAGGCCCGTCACCGCGGGCTGGAACAGCTCGTCGACGTTGGGCGCCCGGGTGGCGCGCTGGAACATCCCGCGCAGGCGCAGGCTCTCCATTGGAGCCCACTCCATGCCGTACTTGTAGCTGCCGTAGTCGCTGCCGGTGCCGGAAGAGGTCTTGAAGTCGCTGTGCCGATAGCCCAGCTCCAGCGACAGCGAATGGATCCCGGGGCGCTCGTTGACCAGCGGCGCGATCATTTCCAGGTAGGCCTCGTTCAAGGCGAAGCTGCCCTCGCGATCCGGGCGCGGTGCGCCCGTGCCCATCACCTCGCTGTCGATCTGCGAGGCGGCATCGGCGAAGGTGCCGGCCTTGACCTTGCGGTACTCCACGCCGGTGGCGACGCCGACGGGCAGGTACGACCAGGGACTGCGGGCCCCGCCCAGCTCGCCGGAGACGTTGAACGCCGCATTGGTCTGCCGGACCCGCAGCCCCAGGAACGCGCTGAGATTGATGAAATCCAGCATCTCCGGCGTGATCGATCCCTCCGGACCCCAGATGTCGAGCGGCACGCAGTTGTTGCTGGTGTCCAGGCATGCGTCCGGGTCGATCGCCAGCAGGGCCTGCTGGGTCTTGGACAGCGAGCCCCAGTTGCCGCGCCGCTGGAACTGGTCGGATTCGCCGTGCGACCAGTAGCCGTCGTAGCGCCAGCTGTCGCCGATATCGCCGCGCAGGCCGGCGGTGACCTGGAACGTCTTGGTATCGTGATCGTTCCGGCGGGGCCCCAGCTCGGTCATGCGCCGCCCGATGGTCAGGTTCTCGAACAGCGTCTCGCTACCGGCCACGCAGTCCGCGGCGGCGATGCCGTACGCCTGGCATAGCTGCTGGCGTGCCGGCTCGGGAATGAACGGGTTGCCGACCGGCACGTCGAGGCTTTCGAAGAACAATCCGCTAGGCGCGGCAAGCGCATCTACGCGCGAGCGGACGTACCGCAGTTCGGCATAGGCTTCAGCGTGCCGGCTGACTTCGAAGTGGCCCAGGGCGGTCGCCTGATACCTGTCCAGCGCAGTCTGGAAATAATTGAGCGGGTTGAAGTTGTAGGTGGAGATGGCGCCGGAGATCGCGCCGGTGTCCGGATCGATCTGGCCGACCAGCCCGGGCGCGATGATGACGGACGGGACGGTGGTGCTCGAGCCCTGTACGGCGCCGCTGGCCGATGAGAATCCCGTTTGACTGTAAGAGCGATCCGCCATCAATAGGGGATCCACCTTGGTGTAACCCACGCTCAGCACCGCGTTGCCGCGGCCGTCGGCCAGATTCGCGCCCATCGTCAGTTCGGTGCGCAGACGGGAGGCGTCGCCCTGGCCGGATTGCCCATAGGAATTGGTGAGCTCGATTCCTTCGAAGTTCCGCCGCAGCAGGAAGTTGGCGACGCCGGAGACGGCATCGGCGCCGTACACGACCGACGCGCCGCCGGTCAGGATGTCGACGCCCTGCAGCAGCGCCAACGGGATCGTGTTGGTGTCGATGACGCCGCCCAGGTCGTAGGGCACTGGCCGGCGGCCGTCGATCAGCACCAGGGTGCGGTTGGAGCCGAGGCCGCGCAGATCGATCTCCGCCGCGCCCGCCGTTCCGTTGTTGGTGCCGGGGCCCATCCCCGGCACCACGCTCGGCAGCTGGCGCACGAACTCTTCAACCGCGGCCGGCTGCGTACGCAGGAAGTCGTCGCGCTCCACGCTCATCACCGGACTGCTGGTTTCCAGCCCCGGCACCAGGATGCGGCTGCCGGTGACCTGGATCCGATCGAGAGTGACGGCCTCCTCGGCGGCATCCGGCGCCTCCTGGGCTGCAGCCAGCATCGGTGCGAGGGCAATGGCGATGGCCGTGGACAGCGCGGCGAGTCGGGGCGTCGGATGCGTGCAGCGGTTGGTCACTTCGGTTCTCCCTGGCAGGTACGTTACGGATGCGTTAAACGTCAGATTAGGTTCCGCTTCAGCCGATGGCATTAGCCGGAACCGGCGGTTGGAAATGGCCCGGATGGCCGTGGGATTGGCGTTGCTTGCACGTTGGTGCGGAGACTGGGCGGCGCCGGCCCGTGGCGTGGCGAAACGGCACTTCGACTGCCACCTCATCTCGTTTCTAGGCGACGGCGGACCCGCCAGCGCGGTGCTCGCGATGACGCTGTCAGCGCGACGTCGAGCACGGTTGGCCAGCGGCGCCGTCCAGCGCGGCCACAGCGGGAGAACCCTGCCATCGCGGCGGCAGACCTTGGCCGCCCAGCCGCCTGTCCTCGCGCCATCGCGACGCGGTCTGCCCGTGTCGGCTCTTGAACAAGCGGGCGAAGCTGCAAGGATCGTGGAAACCGCAGGCTTCCCCGAGTTCGCCGATCGACAGGGAGGTGTTTTCCAGCAGCTCGCAGGCGCGTTGCATGCGCAGGCGGATCGAGGCCTCCTGCACCGTTTCCGCGTAAATCGCGTGAAAGGTCTTGGAGACCCACCATTCGGAAAACCGCCCTAGCTCGGCCAGTTCCGCCAGTCGCACCTGTCGGTGCGTGTTGCCCTCGAGCATCATCCGTACGCGCTGCATTCGCGCCAGGACCTGATGCTTCCTGGCCGTGGTCCTTCCCGGGCAACGGGCAACGAGCCGGTGCAGATCGCTCTGCAGATGCTGCAGATGCAACAGCAGCGGCCAGGTGGCCGGCGCCGCTTCCTTCGCCGCAACGGCAGCGCCTAGCCGGGTCTGCGATGCACGACGACGCCACAGGTTCAACGCGATGCGGATCTCCGCCCTGCGCGCACGACCGCTGCCGGGGAAGAGAAGGCCTTCCGGAGCCATCGATGCTCTTGGCAGCAGCAGGCCCACGGTCATCCCGTTGCGCATCGCTTGCAGCTCCTGCCGGGACTCCGGATCGAACACCATCCACATGCTCTGCCGCAGCGTGAAGCGGCCCTCGCTGGCATCGATCCGGGTGCATCCGCGCAGCTGGATCCAGAGCGCGGTCCGCGCTCCGGCGTGACGCAGGCTACCGAGCCGCGACACCACCGCAGCAAGCGGTTGCGTACTGTCGGCGATGGCGCCCAGTTCGATCGACGTCCCCGCGTCCGCGATCACGTGCGCCGCTTCGTGATCGGAGTGTCCGGTTGCCAACGGGCTGCCCATTTCTTTCCCCTTGCCGTGCTGATGGATCCCAGGCGGCGCGCCTGCAGGGCCGCGCGGTGCCGCCAACAGGCCGATTCGAACGCATCGCGCGCGGCGCTTCCCGCGTTTTTCGATCAAGTCAGCGGTAACGGCGGTCGATCGCGGCGCAATCGACGAAGGCTGCGATAGCGTCGACGAAGCGCGGCCCGTGTGACGCGGGCGCCATAGAATCCATGTGGCAGGATCGCGCCGGAGCGCGTGCAATGGCGGCACGTCCACCCGCGCGCGGTCGCATCCGCCAGCGTTCCGGGCGATAGTGTCCCGGGAGACCGGACGGCGAACCGCATCCAGCCCACCGCGCCGGACCCGCCTGTAGTCATGAATCCGATCAACGCAACCCTAGATCGCCCCGCGGATCCGTTGCCGGCGTCGCGTCCCGACACGCTCGACAAGAGCGTCCTGCTGCTGACGCTCTGCGTGTGGGCAGGCTACTTCGTGCTGACCAACTCGCTGACATTTCTCGTCCCCGGGCGGGGCGTCGACGCTGGAACGCTCGCCTCCCGCGCGGTGATCGCCGTGGTGGGCATTGCACTCTGCCTCGGCATGTATGTCCTGCTCAGGCGTTTCGGCGGCGCGCGCCCCTGGGCGTTGCTGGCCAAGGCGGCCAGCCTGAGCGTAGTCCCCGCCGCCCTGCTCGTGTTCACCGGCATGTACGCCTTCCGGTCGCTCAGCTCCTATTACGAGGCGCGGCCCGAAGAGTGGATGGACCCGTTCCTGATGGGCTGGAACCTCCTCAGCCACCTGTGGATGCTGTTCACCTGGTCGGCGCTCTACGTCGGCGCCGTCGCCATTCTCGAGATCCGCCGCCGCGACGTGCAACTGGTCGCCGCGCGTAGCGCGGCGCAGCAGGCACAGCTGCTGGCGCTGCGCCTGCAGATCAATCCGCATTTCCTCTTCAACACGCTCAACACTCTGGCCGCGTTCATCGTGTTGGGGCGGCGGGAGGACTCGGAGCAGATCGTGCTGAACCTGTCGCAGTTCCTGCGCCAGACGCTGAGCCGTACCCAGTCCGAGCTGGTGCCGCTCGAGGACGAAGTCGAGATGTTGCGCCGGTATCTGGACATCGAGACGGCGAGATTTCCGGACCGCCTGCAGGTGCGCTACGAAGTGGCGCCGGGGTGCGCGCGCGCCCGGGTGCCGGCGCTGGTGCTGCTGCCGCTGGCCGAGAACTCGGTGAAGTACGCGCTCGCAGGCTCCGAGTCGGGGATCGCGATCGTGGTAGGGGCGCGCCGCGAGGACGATCAGCTGGTGCTCTGGCTCGAGGATGCCGGAGCCCCCGGCAGCGGCGGCAAAGGCCTGGGGATCGGCCTGTCGAATCTCGGCCAGCAACTGGCGGCGCTGTTCGGCGAGGACGCCAGCCTGCAGGCAGGCCCGACCTCGCGGGGCTGGCGCAACGTCGTGCGGCTGCCATGGCGTGAGGTGGACGCGTGATCCGCATCCTGCTCGCGGACGACGAGCCGGCGGCGGTGGAGCGCCTGGCGCTGGCGATTGCCTGCATCCCGGACACCGAACTCATCGCCTCGGCGAGGAACGGCAGGCAGGCACTGGAATTGCTGCGCGAACTCGCACCGGATGTCGCGGTGCTGGACATCCAGATGCCGGGGATGGACGGGTTCGCGGTCATCGATGCGCTTCGCGTGAGCGATCACGTCCCAGAGATCGTCTTCGTCACCGCGTTCCACGAGCACGCGGTGCGCGCATTCGACGTCCATGCGGTCGACTATCTGCTCAAGCCAGTGCCCTTCGACCGCTTCCGTGAGGCGATCGAGCGCGCCAGGGCGCGGCTGCTGGCGCGCAGCACCGAGGTACGTTTCGGCGAACTGCAGCAGCTGCTCGTCTCCCTGCAGGCCGCGACGGGCGACGGGACGCCGCCCCAGGCACGCGAAGTCTGGGCCCGCACTCGCGCCGGTCTGGTCCGCGTACCGCTCGAGACAGTGGATCTGGTCACGGCCGAGGGCGACTACGTGCTGCTGCACGCAGGTCAGGCAACCTACCTGCTCAAGGAAACCATGGCCGCGATGCAGGAGCAGCTGCAGCCGGGCGGCTTCCAGCGCGTGCACCGCTCGGCGATCGTCAACCTGTCGCGGGTCGACCAGTTGCGGCGCCGCGGCCCCCGGACGCTGGAACTGGTGCTGTCGAGCGGCGCGACCGTCGCGGTCGGCCCCAGCTACGCCGCGGACACCCTGGCCGCCCTGCGGGCGCGTCGCTGGCGCTGACCGCACGGGTCGCGCGCCCACGGCCGCGGGCACGGCGGAGGACGCATCCCGCGCAGTGGCGCGACGGCCCGCGTCCGGTGCCGGGGGGTGGGTACGCCCGCCCCCCCGGCTGGTGCCTCAGAAGGTGTAGTCGAACCTCACCCCGACCCCGCGTTCCGCGCCGTAGCGCTCGGTGAGCGCGTGACGGCTGGAGGTGCGCGAACGCGCGGAACGGTAGGTGATGTAGTCCTCGTTGAAGAGATTGGTCACGTGGACGCTGACCACCGCGTTGTCGTTCAGGTGCATGCGGCCGGAGAGATTGACCGTCTTGTAGGACGGCGCCACGTCCTCCGGGCGGGTGTTGAAGTGGGACTTGAACTCGCCGTAGGCGGCCAGATCCACGCGCGCGAATGCCTGGCGCCCGAACAGCGCGAACTCCTGGTCGAGGGCGAGGTAGGCGTTGTACTTCGGCACCATGGTCATCTTGTCGCCGGGCTCCGAGCCGAGGGCCTCGTTGCCCACGGTCATCTCGGTGTCGGTATAGCCGTAGTTGAGGGTCACCATGGTCGAGTTGCCCAGGGCCAGCGAGCTCTCGAATTCGAGGCCCTGCGACTTGGCCGACTGCCCCGGGGTATTGGTGGTGTAGCTGAACCCGCAGGAGGGCATGTAGACCGACGCCCAGGTCTCGCTCCAGTCGATCCTGTAGACGGCCGAGGACAACCGCAGGCGCTGATCGAACATGGCCGCCTTGACGCCGACTTCGTGGTTGTCGATCAGGTCGCTGGTGTAGCGCGCCTGGTAGGCACCGGCGAAGTCGTCGTCCAGGCACGAGGTGGGCAGCGGGGCGTTGTTGCCGCCCGGGCGATAGCCTTCCGAATACAGCGCATAGACGTTCATGTCGGTATTGGGCATGTAGGAGACGCTGAACTTCTTGCGGCTGCCCGATTCCTTGCCGCCGTAGGCCTCGTCGAAATACGGGCTGTCGCCGTTGGTGCCGAACCAGATGCCGCTGCGCCGGAACGAGGTGGCGTCCTCGAAGTCGAACGCGCGGATGCCACCGGTGAGCTCGAACCGGCCGATCCCGGTGTCGAACAGGTAGCTGAGCTCGCCGAAGGCGGCCTGCTCCTTGGCGTAGTCGTAGTTGGTGGTGAGGTTGTAGTTGATGCCCGGGTTGCCGTACAGCGCCTGGCCGAGCTCGGCGATGTTGTTGATCCCCAGGTCGGTGAAGCCGTACTCGAAGAAGTCGTTCCAGGCCGAGAAGATCGCGATGCTCTGCGGGTCCGTATCGTGGTACTGCCACTGGACGTTGGGGTTGTAGCCCTCCCAGGCGCGGTCCTGGAACACGCCCACGGTCCAGTCGAACCCGCCGACCCGCTCCAGGTTCTGGAAGCGCAGCTCGTGCGTCGTGCGGTAGTCGCTGCTGCGGTTGATGATCCAGGTGCGCGCCATGTCGTCCATGTCCAGGCGCGACCAGTTGTCCAGCGAGTTGCTGAAGTTCTTGCGGTAGGAGCCGACGTAGTGCATCGAGGCGATGCCGAACAGATCGTCGTGGTCCACGTTCAGCGAGAACAGGTTGGTGGTGTCGCGCGACCAGCCGTCCATCAGTTCCCAGACCGTGAACTTGGCGTCGGACTTGACCACCGGCGAGGTGGCCCGGCACGCGGGCCGCTCGGCGCCGGCCGGACAGTCGACCGTATCGAAGTCGACGTCGTAGCCCCAGGGCGAGTCGGGGTTCGGGGTCAGCTCCGGCACCCAGTAGTAGCCCGCGGTGGAGCGGTCGGCGTTCAACGTGCCCCGGGTATCGGTCGCGGTCCAGATATGGCCGAAGTTGACGTTGAGGTTCTCCATCGGCGCCCAGCGCAACTGGGAGCGGATGAACTCGCTCTCCGCCTGGCGGGCGTTGCCGGTGTAGGCGTTGACGATCTTGCCGGGCGTGTCGCTGACGCTGGCCGCAACTCGCATCGCGAGGGTGTCGTCGATCAGCGGGATGTTGATGCCGGCCTGCGTCCGGGTGCGGGTGCCGGAGCGGTTCTTCTCCTGCTCGGCGACCAGGGTGCTGTAGAGCTCGAAGTCGTTGAACTGCGGCGCGCGGGTGCGGATCTGCACCGTGCCGCCGATGGCGTTGGAACCCCAAAGCGTGCCCTGGGGGCCGCGCAGGACCTCCACCTGCTCGACGTCGAAGACGTTCCCGAAGTTGAACGGGATGCCGTCGACGAACTGGCTGGTGGTGCCGGGGGTGGTGGTGTTGCCGCCGACCAGGCCGCGAAGAATCAGCTCTCCGGTCGCAGTCGCTCCGCCGGCGATCGTCCGGTAGATGTCCTGGACGTTGGCGATATTGCGGTCGCTGAGTTCGGTGGCCGACACCACCGTGATGTTCATGGGAACTTCCATGATGTTCTCGGTGCGCTTGCGCGCGGTCACCATCACGCGATCCAGCGTGGTCGCCGTCTCGTCCGCCTCCGTCGCCGGCACCTGCGCTGCGTCCAGTTGTTGCTGCTGGGCCGAAACCGGGCCTGCGGCCAGGACCGCGGCCAGTGCACAGAACAGCATGCGCCTCTGCGGGCGCGCGATACGGTTGAAACGCATGGAATTGTTCCCCTCGAATTGATATGGACCGAGCCGCGTCCCCAGGCAGTCGCCCGCGCGGATCAGGCGGTCTGAATACCCCATAAAGGACGAAACATGCAAGATTTTCGAGCCGATTCGGCAAAGTCCGGGACCGCCCCGCAACTCCCGCACGTCCCCGGAACTGCCGGCAAAGGCGCATAATCCCGCCATGTTCGACATCGTGCTCTACCGTCCAGAAATCCCACCCAACACCGGCAACGTCATCCGCCTGTGCGCCAACACCGGGGCGCGCCTGCACCTGGTCGCGCCGCTGGGGTTCGATCTCGACGATCGCCAGCTGCGACGCGCCGGGCTCGACTACCACGAATACGCCGCGTTGCGGGTGCACGATTCGCTGGAGGCTGCGCTGGCGGCCATCGCCCCGCCGCGGCTGTTCGCGCTGAGCACCCGCAACAGCCACCGCTACGACGCCGTGCGCTACGCCGCCGGCGACGCCTTCCTGTTCGGCCCGGAAACCCGCGGCCTGCCGGACGAGGTGCTGGCGCCGCTGCCGCCCGAGCGGCGGCTGCGCCTGCCCATGCGGCCGGACAACCGCAGCCTGAACCTGTCCAACTGCGTCGCCGTGGTGGTGTTCGAGGCCTGGCGGCAGTTGGGGTTCGTGGGCGAGGCGGCGCCGTTGTAGGAGCGACCCATGGTCGCGAAGGCCGCGGGACGGGCCGGCCGGCGTGGAGCGTGGATCCGGTGCGCATCGGCGCAGCGGCGTGCGGCAACGGCGACGCGCGGATCCCGGTTTTGTCCGGGAGGACGGGTTACCGAGAGTTCGGTCCGGCCGCCTCCACCGGCGTGAACAGCAGGTCGTGGTAGTCGTAGCTGAAGTCCGCGACCGGCGACACCGCCTTCATGGTGATGCGTTCGACCTCACCCTCGGCGTCGAGCGCGAAGGTCGCGTAGGCCGGCTCGATCGCGCGGTCGTCCCAGTCGGCGCGGAAGGTGTCGTGGCGGTGGTGGGTCAGCGTGCCGACCATGCCGGGGCTCTGGCTGAAATCGATGCGCAGCCGGCCGCCGTCGGCGCGGATCGCGATCGGTCCGTACCACGGGTCGGCGTAGGCGCCGGCGTAGCCGGACGGTGCCAGCGACGGCCTGCCGCGCGCGCGCTCGTCCTTGCCGCCGGCGGCGTCGAGCGCGGCCACGCCGGCCTCGAGGCGTGCCCGGTTCCATTCGTCGAAGGCGGCCACCCAGTCCTTCTGCGGCCACCCGTCCGCGGGCCCGTCGAGATAGTGATCGAGCAGCTCGTACATCAGCCCGCGCAGCACCTGCACGTCCTCGGAGTTCATCTGCAGGGCAAAGCCGACCTCGCGGTCCGGCATCAGCACCACCATGGTCAGCACGCCGAACACCGCACCGCCGTGCTGCACCAGCCTGGCGCCGCGGTAGTCCTGCACGCTCCAGCCCAGCGCATAGGTCGAGAACTGCGGGGTGATGCCGTCGATCGGCGGCGGGAATCGTCGCACCGGGACCAGGACTTGCGGCGTCCACATCTCCTGTGCGCTGGCCTCGCTGTACAGGCGCGCGTCGCCTCCGCCGGGCAACGCGCCCTGGCCGAGCTGGATCTGCAGCCAGCGCGCGAGATCGTTCGCGCTCGACGACAGGCCGCCGGCCGGCGCCGCGATCTGGCCCAGGCCTTCGCGCTCGGGCAGCACCTGCTGCTCGCCGAGCCCGCGCACGCGGCCGCCGATGCGCGCGTGCGGATGGGCGCGGTTGGGATTGGCGAACCGGTCGTCCTCCAGGCTCACCGAACTCGTCATCCCGGCCGCCTCGAACACGCGCCGGCGAATGAAGTCCTCCCAGCTCATGCCGCCGACCGCGGCGACCAGTTCGCCGGCGACCACGTAGAGGATGTTGTCGTAGGCGTAGCCGCTGCGGAAGCTGGTGGCCGGCGCGATGTGGCGCAGCGCCCGCACCACGTCGGCGCGGCTGCGCGAGGTGCGCGGCACGTACAGCAGGTCGCCGGCGCCCAGGCCGAGGCCGCTGCGGTGCACCAGCAGGTCGCGCACGGTCATCTCGCGCGTCACCCAGGCGTCGTGCATGCGGAAGTCCGGCAGGTGGTCGATGACCTTGTCGTCCCAGCCGAGCCTGCCCTCGTCGACCAGGATCGCCAGCGCCACAGCGGTGACCGCCTTGCCGGTGGAACCGGTGGGGAAGATCGTGTCGGCGTCCACGGGCTCCGGAGCACCCACCCGGCGCAGGCCGTAGCCGCGCGCCAGGGCGACCTCGCCATCCTCGACGATGGCGATGGCCATGCCGGGCACGCCATGGGCCTGCATCGCCTCCTGCACGCGTGCGTCGAAGCCCCCGGGCGGTGCGGCGGACGCCGCGGTGGCCGCGAGCAGCGATGCGAGCAGGGTCGCGATGCGCGAGAGTCGCAAGGAATTTGCCATGCCTGTTCTCCGTTGAATGCAGGATCTTTCGAAGCGGACGACGTGCGTTGCGGCCGCCCTCGGGCTCAACCGGGCAGGTTCGCGTCGCGACTGCCCCCGGGCCTGGCCCACAGCCGCCACGCTCCGACGGTCAGCAGCGGCAGCACGAACACGAACAGGATCATCCACGCCAGCGCCCGGTAGCCGTGGGCGATCAGGTCGACCAGGCCGAAGCGGGCGGCGACGAAGATCGACCCGACCAGCAGCAGCGCGGCGATCGCCGGCCGCGCCCCGCGCGGCAGCTCGCCGGCGCCGCGCGCGCGCCAGGCGCCGGCGACGCGCTCGTTGATCGCGTGCACCGCGCCAACGCCGCTTTCCAGCAGCGCGGAGAAGATCATCGCCTGGAACAGCAGGTGGAACAGCGGGCGCTGCATCTGCCGCAGCAGGTAGTCCGCCGGCAGCGGCTCGTCGGCGATCGCCGGCAGCCAGGCGGCCATGCAGGCGAAGAACGCGATCGCCGGCAGGATCGCGACCGGCCCGGCCAGCAGCCCGGCGACGGCGGCATCCCGGCGGCTGGTGAAGTGCCGCGCCACCGGCAGGATCGCCACCGCGCCGACGACGTTGTAGCAGGCGTAGGTCAGGCCGCCCCGGATCCAGTCGCCGGCGAGCGGGCCGGTCGCGGGCGACGGGCTCGACACGGCGGCGGCGATGCGATCGCCGAAGGCCGACCAGGCGAACACCACGAACAGGAAGTACACCGCGTACAGCAGCAGCGAGGCCCAGCCGAACAGGCGCTCCACCGAGCGGTTGCCGAACGTTACCACCGCGCCGATCGCCAGCATCAGCGCCAGCGTGCCGACGATGGGCGGCCAGCCGGTCGCCGCCGCCACCACCGCCCCCGCGGCCGCGCCGAACACGGCCAGGATCAGCACCAGGAAGACGAGGTACGCGGCCTCGAACGCGACCCAGCCGCGCCCGACCAGATGGCCGAAGAAGGCGCGATAGTCGTAGCTGCGCGTGGCCCGGGCGAAGACGAAGGTCAGCGCGCACACCGTGCTCCAAACCAGCATCGCCAGGGCCAGCCCGAGCAATCCGCCCCGGGGCCCGGCCGGCAGGAAGTATTCGGCCAGTTCCCGTCCCGTGGCGTAACCGCCGCCGATCACGAATCCCTTGAACGCCAGGCCCGGCAGCAGATAGCGCTGGAACCATGTCGGCGCGCCGCTCATCGCACCTGCGCCGGCCGTCGCGGCAGCGATGGCGCGATCACCGCAGGCAGGCCTGCGCCAGCCGCCGGAACGCCTCGCCGCCGCGCATCGGATCCGCGACCGGGCAACCCAGGCGCTCGCTCTCCGCGGCGATCAGCCGTTCGGCCTGCGCGGCGTCCAGCTTCGCGGTGTTCAGGCTCACCCCGGCGCAGCGGATCCGCGGATTGGTGCGGCGGCCCAGGCGCAGGTTCAGTTCGATGGTCTCCTCGATGCCGGGCAGCGGATAACCGGGATGGCCGAGCACGGTCTCGCGTCCGGCAGCATGGCAGACCACGATCACGTCGGGCTGGCTGCCATGCAACAGCGCCAGCGCGACCCCGGCATAGGCCGGATGGAACAGCGAACCCTGGCCCTCGATGACGTCCCAGTGTTCCGCGCCGGCATCGGGCGACAGCATCTCCGCGGCGCCGGCGGCGAAATCGGCGACCACCGCGTCCAGGGCGATGCCCTGCCCTGCGATCAAAATGCCGGTCTGGCCGGTGGCGCGAAAATACGCGTCCACGCCGAGTGCGCGCCATTCGCGGACCAGCGTCAGCGCGGTGTATTTCTTGCCCACGGCGCAGTCGGTACCGACGGTGAGCAGGCGCATCCCGCTGCGCTTGCGGCCGCTGGCGACCGGAATCCCGGGCGGCGGCTGGCGCACGTCGAGCAGGCGCCGCCCGAGCCGTGCGGCCGCGCTGCGCAGCGGTTCGATATCGGCCAGCCGCGCATGCATGCCCCCGATCAGGTCCAGCCCGGCTTCCAAGGCCTGCAGCAGTTGCGGCACCCACGCCGGCGAGATGTGGCCGCCCGGATTGGCGACGCCGATCGCCATCGAACGCGCGCCCTCGGCGAACGCCTGTTCCGGGGTCAGGTAGCGCAATCCGGTGCTGACCTTCGCGCCGACGCAGGCGTACTCGCCCACACAGCGCTCGCCCGCCCAGTCGCGCAGGCCGAACGCGGTCTTGGCATAGGCCGGCTCGGCGACGTCGCCGAGAAACAGCAGGTAGGGCTGCGGCAGCGGTTCGATCGCGCCTGGCGCGGCCTGGATGGAGCGTGCGGGTTGCGGCATCGGCGGGTCCGGTCGACTTGCAGGCATGGTGCAAAGTGGCGCCGCCACCACCACGACATCCCGTGGCGGCGGCGCCCGTCCTGGTTCAGAACCGGTAGTCGAACTCCACGCCCCAGGTGCGCGGCTGGATCGGGACCGCGCGCAGCTGCACGACCTCGCCGGTCAGGGCGCTTTCGGCGCGGCCCATCGACGACCAGCCGCGCTCGTCGGCCACGTTGTTGACGTAGGTGCGGACCGACCAGTTGCCATTGCCGATGCGCGCGTACAGATCCAGGGCCTCGTAGCTACCCACGTCCAGCGGCGGAGTGATGTCGTCCTGCAGCACCGTGCCGTCGGCCAGCACCACCTGCTGGCGGTTGCTGGTGCCGGCGACGCGGTCGCCGACGTGGCGGAACGCGCCGCCGACGCTGCCGTTCCAGCCCCTGGGCAGATCGAAGTAGTATTCCGCGGTGGCCGACCATGCCAGCTTCGGCACGTACGGCATGCGGTCGCCGGCCAGGCCGGTGTTGAGGATCACGTCGAAGCCGTCCTGCGGGATCACCGTGGACTGGAAGTCGTTCTTCACCCTGGCCCTGGTGTACGCCCCGTTGAGTCCGAGCTGCAGCCTGTCGGTCGCGCGGAACAGCGCCGACAGCTCCAGGCCTTCGCTGCTCGCCTCGCCGCCGTTGACCAGGCCGCCGATGCCTTCGAACTGCACGCCCACCTGGATGTCCTCCCAGTCGATGCGGAACGCGGCCAGGTCCAGCTGCACGCGGCGATCGGCGAATTGCGACTTCAGGCCCAGCTCGTAGCTGGCCAGCATCGACGAGTCCACGCTTGGCGGCATGCCGGGCAGGGCGACATTGGGGCCGCCCGGCTGGTAGCCGGTGGCGGCGCGCGCATACAGCATGGTGTCGTCGCCGAGCTTGAACTGCGGGCTCAGGCTCCAGGTGAACACGTCCTCGCTGGACGAACCCGGCGAACTGCCCAGCTCGACCAGGAAGCCCTCGGTCACGTCCTGGCTGAAGGTCTGGTCGTTGCGCGCCTGGCGCACGCCGGCATCGATCTTGAGCCGGTCGGTGACGCGCCATGAGCCGTTGGCGAACAGCGCCGTCTCCTTGTAGCTGCTGGGCAGCGCCAGCAGGGCCGCGGTGCCGAACATCGCGTCCAGCGGCGCGGGCAGCGGCGAGCCGTCGCGCTGGCCCAGCCAGACGTGCTGCCCCTGCACGCCGTCTTCCTTGGTGTAGAACGCGCCGAGCATCCACTCGAACCGGCCGCCGCTCTTCGAAGTCAGGCGGAACTCCTGGGTGAACTTCTCCAGGTCCAGGCTGTAGCGCGCGTAGCTGCTGCCCGGCTCGGGCAGGCCGAGCAGCAGGTTGGTGATCTCGCCGAACTGAAGGGTGCTATCGATCTGGTCCACTGTCTTCGTGTCCGACCAGCCGGTCGCGGACACGACGTCGGCCCAGCCCAGGTCCCAGTCCAGGGTCAACGCATAGAGGTCGATGTCCTTGCTGAAGGGCCGGGGTGCCCACAACTGGTCGACGACCTCGCCGAACATCTGCCGCCCGGTGGCCGGGTTGAGGGCGACGCTGGCGCGGTCGTCGAAGTCGAGTTCCTGCCGCATCGCCGACAGGCGGAGGTTGAACGCATCCCCGCTCCATCCGAACGCGATGCGTGCACTGGACTGGGTGCCGCCGTTGATGTCCTCGCGGCCATCGTGCTGGCTGTCGGTGTAGCCGGGCAGGTCGTTGTAGGCATACCCCACGCGCACCGCCATGCGATCGTCGACCAGCGGCAGGTTGGCGCCGAAACGGCCGTTCCAGCCGGTGCCGCCCTTCTTCACCGACGAGACGCCGCCGCCAATGCGGAATTCGCTGGCGACCGGGTCGGGCTCCCGGCTCACGTACTTGAGCAGCCCGCCGATCGCGCCGGCGCCGTACAGCGTGCCCTGCGGCCCGCGCGTCACTTCGACACGCTCGATGTCGTACGGCAGCAGGTCCAGGTTCAGCGTGTTCGCCGCCTGGTACAGGCCGCTGGAGCCGAGCGGCACTTCGTCGAGGTAGCTGGCGACGGTGGCGCCGGACGAGATCGCGGCGATGCCGCGCATCGAGACCGCGGTCAGGCCCGGCACGCCGTTGTCCTGCACCTGCAGCCCGGGCACGTAGTCGGCGTAGTCGGACAGCGAGTTGGCGGCCATGTTCTCCAGCTGCCGTTCGCCGATCAGGGTGATCGACGCGCCGACCTCGCGCACGTTCTCCACGCGCTTGTTCGCGGTCACCACCACGGTGTCCAGCTCGGTCGCCCGGTCCTCCACCCCGGCCGGCGACGACTCCTGTGCGATCGCCGTCGCCGATGCCAGCAGCGCCAGCGCCGCGGCGGTCGCCACGAACAGCGGCCTGCGTTGCGGCGCCCGACCGTGGATCCCCATCTCCCCTGCTCGTTTCATGACTCCCCTCCTCGAAGAATGTCGTGACCGCCTCACGGCGGCTTTCAGCCCCAGATCTCGCCCAGCAGGCGCCGGAAGTTGCCGCCCAGGACCAGTGCGATGTCGCCGTCCGAATAACCGCGCCTGGCCAGCGCCGCAACGAGATTGCGGAACTTGTCCGGCGCATCGAAGCCGTCGGTGTCCAGCCTGTCGCGGAAGGCATAGCTGGACTTGTAGAGGCCGCGCAGCATTTCCAGCTGGTCTGCGGGCATGTCGTCGTAGCCGTGCAGGTCGGCATCCGAGCCGATGCCCACGTGCTCCACGCCGACCAGCCGCGCGACGTGGTCGATGTGGTCGACGACGTGCTCGACCGTGGTCGGCTCGCGGTCGCGGACGAAGTTGCGCACGCCGGTGATGCCCATCACCCCGCCCCTGGCGGCGAGCTTGCGGATCGCCTCGTCGGTCTTCAGCCGCGGATGGTCGTTGAGCGCGCGGCAGTTGGAATGGGTGATCGCGATCGGCGTCGACGACGCCTCGATCGCGTCGAGCGTGGTGCGGTCGCCGCAGTGCGACACGTCCACCAGCATGCCGACGGCGTTCATCGTCTCGACGATCTGCACGCCGTAGTCGCTCAGGCCGCTGTCGACGCGCTCGGTGCCGCCGGTGCCGAGATAGTTCTGGCTGTTGTAGGTCAGCTGCGCGCAGCGTTGGCCGAGCTGATGGAAGAACTTCACGTCTTCCGCGGTGCGGAAATGATCCGCGTTCTGCACGCCCATGATCACCGCGACCCGGCCCTGCGCCTTGGCGCGGTCGAGGTCGGCGGCATCGCCGGCCAGGCAGAACACCTCGCTGTTGCGGGCGATGAAGCCGTTCCAGGCGGCGAGATAGCCCAGCACTTTCTCGTGGGCCCCGGGTCCTTGGAAGCCGATCGCGTGGTGCATCGCGGTAATGCCGCTGGCCCGAAACTCGGCGGCTTGCGCCTCGGTCAGGCGGCCGGCGTAGGCCTCGGGCCGGAAGTCGATCTTCAGCGGCGCCAGCATGTCGATGACCATGGCCCGCTCGACCAGCCCGTCGACGCCCCCGTCGACCGCCGCACCGGCCGCGGACGTGGCACCGGCGATCGCCGGCGGCAGGGCCGTGGCCAGCGTGCCGGCCGCCAGCGCCTGCAGCACGCGACGCCTGGAGAGGTCAGCAGTTGTCATTCGGCGCCCCTAATTCTCTTATCGGGCATCTTGATCCTAATTGGAGAATTGTCAAATTCGCACCGTGGTCATGGCCGCCCTGTCGGGCCCGACCTCCGCCTCCATCCGCCGCGCCGGTCGGTCCAGCAGGCCCAGCAGCACGCCGGCGCCCGCGGCCACGGCCGCCATCAGGGCGAAGAACGCGGCCGGTCCGAGCCGGCTCCAGGCCATCCCGAGCAGCCCGGCCAGCAGGTTTCCGCCGAACGCGGCGAAGAACCACGCCGCCACCGTGGTCGCCCGATGCTTCGCCGGCGCCAGCCGCGCGAACAGCCCCAGGCCGACCGGCAGGATGAACAGCTCGCCCATGGTCAGGACCAGGAAGAACAGCGCCAGCCACACCCAGCTCGCCTGGCCCGCCGCCGTGCCGGCGCTGACCGCGGCCAGCAGCAGGTAAGCCAGCGCCACCCCGCCTGCGCCCAGCGCCATCTTCCGCGCCGATCCGGGCTCGCGGCCGCGCCCGGCCTGGCGCGACCAGTGCGCCACCAGCACCGGCGTCAGCAGGATCACCAGCATCGGGTTGAGCGCCTGGAACCAGGTCATCGGAATGGTCAGCGCGCCGAGGCTGCGGTCGATGCCGGTGTCGGCCCACAGCGCGATGGTGTTGCCGATCTGCTCGTAGGCGCCGCGGAACAGCATCACGCACAGGGCGATCGCGAGCAGCACGCGCAGGCGCAGGGCGAGGCCGGCGTCGTTCGCCTCGTCGGTGGCGGCGACCGCCTCGCGCCTGCTCGCCTCGGGCGGCAGGTAGCGGCCACCGCCCACGTAGACGGCCAGGCCCAGCAGCATGCCGATGCCGGCGGCGCCGAAGCCGTAGTGCCAGCCGTACAGCTCGCCCAGCGTGCCGCAGACCAGCGGCGCCAGCAGGCCGCCGACATTGATGCCGACGTAGTAGATGTTGTACGCCGAACCGCGGCGCGGATCGCGGCGCTGGTAGAGCCCGTCGACCTGGCTCGGCAGGCTGGGCAGGAACAGGCCGTTGCCCAGCGCGATCGACGCCAGCGCGAGGTAGAACAGGCTCTCGGAGGCCATCAGGAAATGGCCGATGGCCATGATCGCGCCGCCGATGATCACCGCGCGGCGGCGGCCGAGCCAGCGGTCGGAGACGATGCCGCCCAGGATCGGGGTGAAGTACACCGTCGCCGCGTACAGCCCGTACACCAGCGAGGCCTGCTGCTGGCCCATCAGCAGCTGCTTGGTCATGTAGTAGACCAGCAGCGCGCGCATCCCGTAGTAGGAGAAGATCTCCCACATCTGAGTCAGGAACAGGATCGTCAGCCCGCGCGGCTGGCCGAACCAGTCCCGCTGCGCGGGCGTCGTGCTCACGGACTGCCCCAGACTTCGGCCGGGCAGTCGAGATAGCCGTCGCGATAGACCACGCCCGGCTTGCGGTCCGCCTTCAGGAACACCGGTCCGTCCAGGTCGACCACGTCGCAGAACTGCCCCAGCACGAACGCCGGCGCCATCGCCAGGCTGGACCCGGCCATGTTGCCGACCATGACCCGCTTGCCCAGTTCGCGCGCGCGCCGCGCCATGCGCAGGCCTTCGCTCAGGCCGCCGCACTTGTCCAGCTTGATGTTGATGACGTCGAAACGATGGTGCCGCGCCTCGAGCTCGGCGAGATCGAGGATGCTCTCGTCGGCGGCGAACGGCAGCACGCGCTCGATGCCGTCGAGGTCGGCCTCGTGGCCGCGCCTGCACGGTTGTTCCAGCAGGGAGACGTTCTCCGCGACCAGCACCGGCAGCAGCTCCGGCAAGCTGTCGGCGTCGTAGCCCTGGTTGGCGTCGACGCCGATCCACGCGTCCGGGCAGCGCCTGCGCACCGCGCGCACGCGCGCGCCATCGAGTTCCGCTTCGCCGGTCAGCTTGAGCTTCAGCGCGCGCGCGCCGGCGAAGGCAGCGGCACGTTCTGCCATCGCCTGCGGATCGTCCGCGCCGACGGTGAAGGTGGTCAGCAGCGGCCGCACGCGGTCCAGTCCGGCCAGCTTCCACACCGGAACACCGCCGCGCCTGGCGTCGAGTTCCCAGAGCGCGCAGTCGAGCGCGTTGCGCGCCCCGCCCGCCGGCAGCAGGGCGTTGGCGGTGGCGCGATCGATGCCCGCTTCGATGCGCGATCGCATCGATTCCAGCGTGGCGAGCATGCCTTCGGGACGGTCGTCGTTGTAGTACACGCCGGCGGCTTCGCCGCGGCCGACGTGATCGCCGTCGCGCAGGGTCGCCACCGTCGCCGGCATGGCGTCGAAGACGTAGCCGGAGATGCGGAACGGCGCCGACAGCGGCAGCGGCTCGTTGTGCAGTTCGAGTTGCAGGCTCACGCGCGTCCCCGCAGGTTGGGGATGCGGGCCGGCGAGGAGGTCGCCGGCCCGCATCGATCGGCAACGGGGATCAGTAGTAGGCGCCGTAGCCGAGCAGGTGATGCGAGATGCCGATCCACAGCAGGAACACGCACGACAGCGCCAGCACGATGCTCCACAGCTTGGCGAGCAGGCGGCGCCGGCCGCGCAGCACCTTCCAGCAGTTCCACAGCGCGGCCAGCGCGCCGAGCGGCAGCACCACCAGCGCCAGCAGGCGCATGAGGTTGAACACCGCATCGGTGTCCGCGCTCAGCTTTTCGAGGTCGCTCATCATCCCGACGATCAGGCCGAGCGCGCCGGCCATGACCACCAGCACGGCGAGCGCGGCGATGCGGACGATCCGGTGCATGCGCGCGTCATCCCCCGACAGCCCGTACGGCACGCCGTAGTACCGGCGGACCAGCGCCGACACCGGCCACGCCACCACGGTCGCGGCCAGCGCCAGCAGGCTCGCCGCCAGCAGCGTCAGCAGCAGGCCCGGCGACTTCCACCAGGGCAGGCGCTGGAACACCATGATCGCCGCGTACGGCTCCATGCTGAAGCGGGTCACCTTGCCATCGACCACGTCGGCGGCGAGGCGGTCGCCGCTGGCGACGTCCTGCCACAGGTACGGCGAGATCTCGCGCCACTTCGTCGGTGCGCCGGAAGCATCGAGCGCGATCGACACGCTGATGGTGCCGTCCTCGTTCGCGAACACCTTGACCGGGCCGAGCAGGTTCAGCAGCGACATGAAGTTGCTGTCGGGACGGCGGCTGCTGGTGTAGGCGCCGGCGATCTGCGCCGCATGCAGCTTCGCATCTGCTTCGGACACCGCGCTCACCGGCGCCTCCGGACCCGGCAGGTATCGGTCGGCGAAGCCTTCGGCCAGGTTGTCGCGGATCTGCAGGGGCGCGCCATTGCGGCCGGAGCTGTTCATCGAGACGTAGATGCCGATGCCGTCGTCGATGAACAGCTGCAGGTCGCTGTGGAACCACAGCGTGTCGCCGCCGTGCGAGATCGCGCGATGGCCGTTGAGCGAGGTCTCGTAGAAGCCGAGCATCATCCTGTTCAACGCACCTACCGAGGTCTGCCCAGTGGTGTGCATCGTTTTCGCGGTGTCTTCGCGGAGGATGCGGGCGTCGCCGTACGTGCCGCCCTGCAGGTGCGCGATCATGAACTTGGCCATGTCCGCGCCGGTGGCGGCGAGGCTGCCGGCCGGCGCCAGGCTGATGAACTCGTAGTCGCGCGGCTTGCCGTCCGAGGCGCTCTCGTAGCCCTTGGACATGTTGGCCAGCAGCGCGTCCGGCAGCGGCTGGCGGAAGCTGGAATCCTCCATGTCCAGCGGCGCCAGGATGTGCCTGTCGATGTAGTCGTAGAACGATTCGCCCGACACGCGCTCGATGATGTAGCCGGCCAGCGCGGTCGCGTAGTTCGAGTAGGCCGGCGTGGTGCCGGGCGCGTGGATGCGCTCGGGCACCCAGCGCTTGAGCGCCTGTTCGAGCGGCACGATCTGGTCGGCGTTGCTGGTGATCAGGCCGCGGATCTGCTCCTCGAAACCCACGGTGTGGGTCATGACCTGGCGCAGCGTGGCCGGCTTGCCGTCGCGCGCGGGAACCTCGAAGTCGATGTACTGGTTGAGGTCGGCGTCGAGGTCCAGCTTGCCCTGCTCGACCAGCTGCATCACCGCGGTCCAGGTGAACAGCTTGGAGATCGAGCCCGGGCGGAACAGGTGCCTTGCCGGATCGACCGGAGTGCGCGTCGCCAGGTCGGCGTAGCCGTAGCCCTTCTGCAGCAGCACCTGGCCATCCTTGACCACCACGACCACGGCGCCGGCGATGTCGCCGGTCTGCAGGGCGTAGGGCATGTAGCCGTCGAGCCAGGCCTCGAGGTCCTGGCGGGTGAGGTTGGCCGGTCCGGCCTGGACGGTGGCGTCCGCCTCGGCCCCGGCGTCCTCCGCGTCCGGCTCGCCGGTCTTCGGCGCCAGCTCGGGCGGAACGATCGAGGTCGGCGACGCAGCCGGAGCGGCCGCAAGCGGCAGGGCGAGCAGCATCCCCGCGACAAGGGAAAGGATCGTGGACACGCGCATCGCAAGCCTCCTGATTGGTTCCCCGGACGGCCGCTGGTGCGGCCTGTTCACGCCAACACAGCCCGATCAGGCCTGCTGAAGCGATAATGATCCTAATTGGAGAATTGTCAACCTGCCCCGGTCTGGCGGTCGATGCCGCAATCGCGCGAATATGCCCCCGACACGGGCGGCATCGGCCGCATCCGCTTCTATCAGGAGTTCCCGGCGAATGCCTTCGCAACACCCCACGATCGGCCACCTGCTGCGCGCCCTGCGCACCCGCAACGGCTGGACCCTGAAGGAGATGAGCCAGCGCTGCGGCATTCCGCTCTCGACGCTGTCCAAGGTCGAACACGACCGCCTGAGCCTGACCTACGACAAGCTGCTGCAGATCAGCCAGCGCCTGAACATCCGCATGTCGGAGCTGTTCGCCGAGCCGGACACCGCCAACGAGCCGCCGGTCACCGCGCGGCGCAGCATCGCCCGGGTCGACGATGCGATCCGGGTCACCACGGACAACTACGACTACTTCTATCTATGCCCGGAACTGCGCCGCAAGCGCATGATTCCGGTCCTGACCCGGGTGCGCGCCAAGAGCCTGCACGAGTTCGGCGAGCTGGTGCACCACTCCGGCGAGGAGTACGTCCACGTACTCGAGGGCCGGGTCGAGGTGCACACCGAGTTCTACGATCCGATCGTGCTGGAAGCCGGCGAGGGCGTGTACATCGACTCCAACATGGGCCACGCCTACCTCGCCGGCGCAGACTGCGACGAGGCGCTGTTGCTGGGCATCTGCTCCAGCGCCGACGAACAGCTGCTGCAAGCGCTGTTGACGCTGCATGGCGACAACGGCGCGCCGGTGAAGAAATAGCCTTTGCCGAGGCCGGAGCCTCAAAACATGCGCACGAGACCTACGGTGGCGAACGGTGCGGTGGCCCGCTCCACCACCGGACTGTCGTGGGCGTCGCCCTGCAGGCGATTGACGCCGGCGGCGGTGACCAGGCTCCAACGGCTGCCGGCGAAGCGGTGCAGCCAGCTGGCCGATGCGCCGACCGACTTGATGCCCGAGGAGGCGGCGTACGCGGGCAGCCCCGCTTCGCTGCGCGCTGCGTCTTCCGGCGTGATGCCGAACCAGGTCTGCATGCTGTCGTCGTCGGCCCATTCCGCATTCGCGCCAAGCGTGACGACGTCGCGCTCGCGCTGCAGCACGTGGTACCCGGCCTGCAGGTCGACCGTGGCGCCGTAACCGCTCTTGGCCACGCGCCGGTACGCCACGCTCGCCGAGAATCGCCCCGGCTCCCAGGCCAGGAAGGCGCCATAGACGGCGTGGTCGTCGATGTCCTCCAGGCCCCGCAAGATCGCGGCGTCGCCGCCGTCGCGGCCCATCCCGGCACTCAGGAACAGTCCGGCGACCAGATCGGTCTCCGTCGACCACTTCACTCCCAGCGCCGGCAGCCCGGCACGCGGCGAGAAGAAGAAGTGCTCGGTCTCGTAGCGGATCAGCGGCAACGGCAGGAAGCGGTCGTCCTCGGCGCCTTCGTACTCGGGCACCATCGCCACGCCGATGCCGGCGTAGTTCTGGGCCGCCGCCTGCTGTGCGCACAGCGCGAGCCCGAGCGCCAGCCACCAGCGGCGCATCGGCCGCGGCTTCCGCGCCCGCATGGAGAGTGATGTCATGGATTGCCGCCCGGGGTCGTTTGGATGATGGCGCAGCATCGGCCGTCGTGTTTAAGTTTTCTTTAAGCCACGGACGCGTTCACGCCCGGCCGGGCAGCGCTTAAACCTGTTTTAATCGCCTTCGGCGAGCCTGCCCGGCCACATTGCAGTTCCCGCGCCCCATGGACTCCGTGCTCCTGGTCGAAGACGATCGCATGCTCGGCGACGCACTCACGGCGGCGCTGGCGCAGGACGGCTGGCGCGCCGACCGCAGCGAGGACGTCGCCGCGGCGCGGCTGGCCCTGGTCGACCACGCCTACGCCGCGGTGCTGCTCGACCTGGGCTTGCCGCGCGGCTCGGGGCTCGACGTGCTGGCGGCGATGCGGGCGCGCTACGACACCACGCCGGTGCTGATCATCACCGCCCGCGACCAGCTCAGCGACCGCATCCGCGGCCTCGACAGCGGCGCCGACGACTACATCGTCAAGCCGTTCCAGCGCGACGAACTGCTGGCGCGGCTGCGCGCGGTGGTGCGGCGCAGCCGCGGGCGGGTGGCGCCGGTGCTGCGTTGGCGCGACATCGCGCTCGATCCGGCCGAGCGCACGGTGACGCGCGCCGGCGAGCGCGTCCACCTGGGCGTGCACGAGTACCGCACACTTCTGGCGCTGATGGAGAGCCAAGGCCGCACGCTCAGCCGCGACCAGCTGCACGACCGGCTGTACGGCGACGACGGCGCGATCGAGAGCAATACCGTCGCCGTCTACATCCACCAGCTGCGGCGCAAGCTCGGCGAGCAGCTGGTGGTCACCGTGCATGGCTACGGCTATCGGCTGGGGGACTAGGGCTTGTTGACGCTGATGCGTTCGCTGCGCACCCGGCTGCTGGTGGTGCTGACGCTGATGGTTCTCGCCGCATGGGCGATCTGGATCGGCTGCCAGTACCAGCAGATGACCCGCCAGCAGAGCGGGCTGTTGGACCGCTCCCTGCGCAGCATCGCCGAGCAGATCCTGCAGTCGATGCCAGGCGATGTCGAAGCGGTCGGCGCCGGCCCGCGCTTGCGGCTGCCGCACGACCCCGCCGCGCTGACCGGCAAGTTCGACAACTTGCATTTCCAGGTCTGGGGACTGGCACGCCGCGAGGGCATCGTGAAGTCGCCCCATGGGCCTTCCGCGCCGATGCGCGCGGATTTTTCCACTGGCCATGCCGATGTGGTGATCGACGGCGTCCCCTGGCGCGTGTTCGCGGTCAGCGATGCCGACGGGCGGGTGCAGGTGCAGGTCGGTCACGACGCGTCGCTGCTGCACCACGAGCTCAAGCGCTGGGCGCGCGACAGCCTGGTCACCGCCCTGCTGGTGCTGGGCGGTCTGGCCCTGGCGGTCTGGGCGGTGGTGCGCTGGTCGCTGCAGCCGGTGCTGCGGGTGCGGCAGGCGATGGCGGCGCGAGAAACGCTGGACCTGACGCCGCTTCCGGAAGCCGGATTGCCGTCGGAGGTGCGGCCCCTGGTGGATTCGTTCAACACGCTGCTGCAGCGCCTCGACCATGCCCTGCAGAACGAGCGTCAGTTCCTGAGCGAGGCCGCGCACGAGCTGCGCACGCCGCTTGCCGCCTTGCTCACCCAGGCCCAGGTGGCACTGCACTCGAGCGATCCGGACGATACCCGCGAGGCGCTCGACCGGTTGATCCGCGGCATCGAGCGCACCTCACGCCTGGCGCAGCAACTGCTCGATTCGGCACGGGTCGAAAGCGGCCGCGGCGAGCACCGCCGCCAGGCGGTCGACTTGGCGCAGGTGATCGAAATGGTCGCGCAGGAGTTCGAGCTCGTGTCCGCACGCAAGCGACAGCGGATCGTGCTCGACACCGAACCCTGCATCGTCGCCGGCAACCTCGACGACCTCGGCATCCTGGTCCGCAACCTGCTCGACAACGGCCTGCGCTACGGCCGCGAGGGCGGGCGGGTCGAGATCGCCTGCCGGCAGTCGCCGGAGGAAGGCGTGCTGACCGTGCGCGACGACGGCGCCGGCGTCGCCGACGACGAACGCGACCGGATCTTCGAGCGCTTCTTCCGCGGCAGCAACGGCAACGGCGAACGCGGCAGCGGCATCGGCCTCTCGCTGGTGGCGCGCATCGCCCGCGCGCATGGCGCCAGCGTGCAGGCGGAAAGCGGCATCGACGGCCGCGGCTTCGGCGTGCGCCTGACGTTCCCCGCGCGCGGCGATCCCGGAGCCCGCGCGGAAGGACGCTAGGAATCCCGCTCCGGCGCGCGCGCGGCGATCAGCCGCCGGCCTGCCGGGCCGCGCCGCCGTCGTGCTCGTCGAGGGGGAGCACGTAATGCACCGAGCCGGTTCGGACCGCCTCCGGCGGCAGCGCCTCCCGCAGGCGCGCGGCCAGCGTCGCCGGCAGGTTCCACTGCAGGTTCGCGCAGCCCAGCGCGTCCGCGGTGCGCAGGACATGCAGGAACAGGCGCCGTTCGACGGCGGCCGGCGCATGCGTGCGTGGCCGCACGAACAGCGATTCGAGCCGCAGGTAGTTGCGGCGGTGCAGGAGCGAGCAGCCGGCGGTGGCGCCGGCGTAGCCCACCGCCTCGCCATCGGCCCAGGCCAGCCAGGCCCACGCCCGCCGCGGCGGATCGAACAGCGCCTCGTACAGCTCCAGCGGATCCGCTCGCGCCGCGCCAAAGCCGCCGCGGTCGGTGCCGGCGCCGGCGCCGTCGCGCAGTTGCGCATCGCACAGCGCCAGCAGCGCGGTGAAGTCGTCGCGCCCGGCGGCACGCACGTCCACCGCCGCCTTCGGTCGTGCCGGAAACGCCCTGGCAGACGCGCCGGCACGGACGCGGGTTGGATGGGAAGCGATCAGCGTGGGCATGGCGGGGTCCCGGGGCGAATGGAGGTCCATCACGTTGGATCGCCGCGGTTAAAACCGGTTTAAGCCGCGCCCTGACCTGAATGCGCCCGGAAAGTTCCTGTACTTCCCGGTTCAGTATTCAGGCCATGTTGCGCTTGCCCTCGCACAATGCGTGCACCGGCCCGGGTGGCAGTCGTGCTTTTCAGCAACCGAAGCACTTCTCCCCTCCCCCTCGCCACCCGGGCCGGCCCTTACACGAGAAGAAGAAGAGACCTCCCCCGATGAAGCGTTCCCTGCTTGCCCTGACCCTCGCCGCAGCGCTGCCCTTCGCCGCCGCACATGCCGCCGAAGGCGTCTCCTACAACTACGTCGAAGGCGGCTACAGCGCCACCAACAGCGATGCGGACGCCGACGGTTTCGGCGCCAACGCCTCCTTCGCCTTCCATCCCAACTTCCACGTGTTCGGCGGCTACCTGAACCAGGAAGTCGACGACACCGACTTCGACTTCGACCAGTGGCGCGTCGGCATCGGCTACAACCACGAGATCTCGCCGCGCGCCGACCTCGTCACCCGCATCGCCTACGAGAAATTCGACGCCGGGCGCGACCTGTTCGGCAACCGCATCGATCCCGACGGCTACAGTGCCGAAGTCGGCGTGCGCGGCGCGCTGACCGCCAACCTCGAGGGCTATGCCATGGCCGGCTACGAGGACTACGGCAGCGACTACGGCGACGATTTCTATGGCCGCCTCGGCGCACAGGTGAAGTTCAACCCCAACTGGGGCATCAGCGGCGACGTCAAGTTCGCCGATGGCGACACCCAGTGGTTCGTCGGTCCGCGCTTCACCTGGTAGGCGCCCCGGCACGACCCCGCACCAATCGCGATCGACTCTCTCTCCCCGGAACATCGCGATCGACCCGGCCGGCAACGGCCGGGTCTTTTTTTTGTTTCTCAGAACAACCGCACCGGATACTCCGCCTTGCGTTCGCGGGCCATCAGCCGCGCCAGGCCCTCCGCCGGGGTGATGTCGCCGTGGAGCACGTCGCGCACGTTGCCGGCGATCGGCAGCTCGATGCCGTGGCGGTCGGCCAGGCGCATCACCTCGTCGGCGGTCTGCAGCGATTCGACCACCTGGCCGATCTCGCGCACCGCGTCCTCGATGGTATGGCCGCGACCCAGCGCCAGCCCCAGGCGGCGGTTGCGCGACAGGTCGCCGGTGCAGGTCAGCACCAGGTCGCCTAGCCCGGCGAGCCCCATCAGCGTTTCCGGGCGTCCGCCCATGGCGATGTTGAGGCGCAGCATCTCGTTGAGGCCGCGGGTGATCAGGCCGGCGCGGGCGTTGAGCCCGAGCGCCATGCCGTCGGCCACGCCGGTGGCCACGGCCAGCACGTTCTTCATCGCGCCGCCGAGCTCGGCG
This sequence comes from Luteimonas salinisoli, assembly GCF_013425525.1. Classification (GTDB taxonomy): domain Bacteria; phylum Pseudomonadota; class Gammaproteobacteria; order Xanthomonadales; family Xanthomonadaceae; genus Luteimonas; species Luteimonas salinisoli. Next base: position 60,027 of record NZ_JACCKA010000001.1, read on the forward strand.
CCGCACATGTCGTCGCCGGTGTAGGCGCGGAAGGCCGGGCCGTGCAGCACATCGGCGACGGCCTGCGCGAAATCCTGATCGTCCGCATGCACGGTGAGCGCGGTCGGCAACCCCCGCGCGACCTCCTGCGCGAACGACGGCCCGGTGACCACGGCAAGCGGCACGTCGGCGCCGAGGATCTCGGCGGCGACTTCGTGCAGGAACCGCCCCGAGCCCGGCTCGAAGCCCTTGGTCGCCCAGGCCACGCCGGCATGCGCCGGGCGCAGCGGGGCCAGCGCGCGCAGCGTTTCGGCGAAGGCGTGCGAGGGCACCACCACCAGCACCAGATCGGCGCCCCGCAGCGCGCCGGGCAGGTCGGTGGTGGCGCGCAGCGCTTCCGGCAGCGCGCTACCCGGCAGGTAGCGCGGGTTCTCGTGCGACCGGTCGATGGTTTCGACCAGCGCGGCGTCGCGCCCCCACAGCACCGTCGGGGCATCGTGCCGCGCGGTCAGGGCCGCGAGCGCGGTCCCCCACGAGCCCGCGCCCAGGACCGCGACGGAGGGCGGGGTCGACATCGGTCAGGCGTTGCCGACCGTCTCGTTGTCGCCGTTGCCCGCCGTCTTCTGCTGCGCGTTGCGCTGGCGCAGTCCCTCGGCGTAGAGCGCCTCGAAGTTGATCGGCTGCAGCAGGAAGGGCGGGAAGCCGCCGGCCTGAATCAGCTCGCCGAGCATCTGGCGGGCGTAGGGATAAAGCACGTTCGGGCAATGCGTGCCGAGCATCGCATCGAGGACGTTGGCCTCGAATCCGGCCAGGCCGAACACGCCGGCCTGCTGCACCTCAGCCACGTACACGGTGTTGCCTTCGCCCTCGCCCAGGGTGCAGGTCAGGGTGATCGCCAGGACCACTTCGTAGCCGTTCTCGCCGACCTTCTGCACGCGCTGGTTGAGGTTCATGTTGAGCTGCGGCTGGGCCTGCTCGTTGAACACGTGCGGGGCCTTCGGCGACTCGAACGAAACGTCCTTGACGTAGATCTTCTCGACGCTGAACTGCGCGCCGGCGGGCTGCGCGGGGGCGGCGGCGCCGTTGGCGGTATCGGGTTGTTGCTCGGCCATCGTGGTGGGACTCCAGGAGTGATCGGATCGGCGAAAAGAGGGCGATTATGGCACTTCGGCGCGGGACGGACCCGCTCAGCGGCCGCGGCCGCGGCTCAGCGGCAGGTCGGCCTGCTGCCAGCCGTGGATGCCGCCGTCGAGCACGAAGACGCGCTCGAATCCGGCCTTCTTCAGCCGCGAGGCGGCCCCGGAGGCGGTCTGGCCGGTCTTGCAGACCAGCACCACCGGCAGCGCCTTGGCCGCGGCCAGCTGCTTGCTTTCCGGGTCGAACTGGCTGAGCTGCACGTTCTTCGAACCGGGAATGTGCCCCTTCTCGAAGTCGGCCATCGGCCGCAGGTCGACCACCAGGGCGTTGTCGCGATTGACCAGCGCGGTCAGTTCCGCCGGGCGCAGCCCCTTGAAGCCGCGGAACAGGCGCGCGATCTCGGTGAAGACGATGGCGGCGGTGAGCCCGGCCAGGGCGAGCGACAGCAGTGGATGGCGGCCGGCGAACGCCAGCAGTTCTTCGAGATTCACGGGGGGCACGCAGGTCCGGCAGCGGGCGGCGATTGTCGCCCAGCGCGGGGCGCGGCGCAAAGCGCGCCGCCGGACGGCAGGCTACGGCGCGCATCGGCCGGGGCTTCGCCCCCCGCCCCGCGCCCCGGGCGCCGACGGTCGGGCCGCCCGTCCGCCGCGGCTACTCGCCCCTCCAGAAGTCGGGCAGGCCGTTGGCGATCCACCATTGGCCGGCATCCGGGTCGTAGCGCCACTGCTCGGTGTGGCGCAGCGAGCGCTCGGCCATGGTGTGGCGGTTGACCACGCCGATCTCGATGTCGCGCACCACGGTGCCCTCGTCGGCGGCCTGGACGCCGCGCTCGCGATAGGCGGAGATCTGGATGTGCCCGTAGCGCTCGAAGTGCAGCTCGGTCATCGGGTTGGCCTCGCGGTATTCCGGATCCACCAGGTTCCAGGCCCCCTCGAAATCGCCCCAGCGGATCGCGGCCGACCAGGCGTACTGCTGGCGCTGCAGCGCGCTCGCCTTCTTGTTGCCGGCGCAGCCGGCCAGCAGCAGCGCCGCCAGCAGCAGCCACGTCAATCTGCGGATCTCGCGCATGGTGGTCTTCCCGTCCTCGGATGCGCGCATCCTAGCGCGTGGCGATCGCCACGTAACGTGCCCGCGCCTCGGCGGCGGTGCCGCCATCGGGCAGCGGGATGCGCGCCGCCAGGCCGGCGCGGGCGCGGCCGCGCTCGCGGAGGGTCGAAATGAATCCGTCCCACGAGGCGTCCGCGTCCAGGCGCGACTCGGAGAGCAGGTCGGCATACAGCGGCGCCAGGTAGCGCACGCTGCTGTCGGCGACGTAGACGTCCGCCCGCAGCCCGGCTTCGCGGATGCGCAGCGACACCAGGCCCCACGAGGACAGCGTCATCAGCGACACCATGCTGCCGCCGAACGCGCAGCCCTTGTCGTTGACGTGCAGCGCCAGCGGCGCGTGCAGGCGCAGGCATTCGCCGTCGTAGCCGGCGATGCGCAGCTGCATCGCCGCGACCGGGGGCATGGCCTGGTAGTGGGCATCGAGGGCGCGCAGCGATTCTTCGAGCGGCATCCGCACAGGGTCCTGTCGTTTGGGGAAGGGGGCCGGGCTTGCGGCGGTCCTGCACTGCCACCAAGCTGGCGCGCATGACCGGCGCGACAGGTTCCTCGGCACTCGCGGGATGCTACGTCATCTCGCTGCGGCCCGTGGGCGGGCATGCCGGGCTGCGCCGGGCGGCGGCGCGGCACGGCGCGCGCGTACTGGCGCTGGCGCCCTGGCGGCTGGCCGGCCGCGTGGATGCCGGCAGCG
>NZ_JACCKA010000013.1 GCF_013425525.1 Luteimonas salinisoli
GTAGGAGTGCGCGGTGCGCGAAGGCGGGAGCGTCTAGCCGGAGACCTGGCCCGTCCAGTCCTCGAGGTTGTAGTAGTTGCTGACCCGCGCGATGCGCTCGCCGCGGATCTCGAAGAATGCGCCGCCGGGCAGCCGGTAGCGCTGCCCGCGCGCTTCCGGCAGGCCGCCGTCGGTCAGCAGGTACTCGCCTTCGACCGAGTACTCGGCGGCGGCGCGGCTGCCGTCGGCGGTGGCCATGACCACGATGTCCCGCAGCTGTTCGCGGTAGTGCCGCTGCATGCGCTGCAGGAACGCCGCGAACGCCTCGCGTCCGGTCTCGCGCCCACCCTGGTTGAGGTCGTGGGCGATGTCGTCCGACAGCACCGCGAGCATGCCGTCCCAGTCGCCGCGGTTGAACGCCGCGTAGTACTGCAGCACCAGCTCGGTGGCGCGGTCGTGGCGGCGGGTGCCGTCGATCTTCATGCGGGCTCCGGTCGGAAGGCGGTCACTGCGCGGCCGGACGCCCGGCCAGCGCCGCCCAGTGGTCGCGGTGGAAGAAGTACACCTCGCGCAGCAGGAACTCCCAGCGCGATTCGAGGCTGCGAAAGCGGCTGGTCGGGGTGGCCGAGCCGAGCGCATCGATGCCCTCGGCGCGCGCCAGCCGCAGCGCCCGCGCCATGTGCAGCGGGTCGCTGACCAGGATCGCGCGCTGCAGGCCGTGGGCGCGCATCAGCGCCGCGGCCTCGGCCAGGTTCTGCTGGGTGGTGCGCGAGACGGTCTCGATCAGGATCGCCCGTTCCGGCACCCCTTCGCGCTGGGCGTAGCTGCGCGCCACCTGCGACTCGGCAAAGCGCGCGCCGCTGCCGCCGTAGCCGCCGGTGAAGATCAGGGTGTCGGCCAGGCCGCGCTGGTACAGGTGAACGCCATGGAGGATGCGCTGCTCGAAGACCGGCGACGGGCGGGCGTCGTAGGCGGCCGCGCCGAGCACGATGATGGCGTCGGCGGCCCCGGCCTGGTCGCGCTCGCCGGACCAGACGATGAAGGTGGCGACGCCGGCCAGCCACAGCGCCAGCAGCGTGCACAGCCGCAGCAGCCAGCGCAGCGGGCCGGCGCGGCGCCGGCCGCGGCTCAGGTGCCGGCGCCGCACAGCGCCTCCAGGTCGACGTTGCCACCGCTGAGCACGATGCCCACGCGCTGGCCCGCGAAGCGCGGGCGGTGCTGCAGCACCGCCGCCAGTGCCACCGCCGAGGACGGTTCCACCAGCTGCTTGCTGCGCTGCCAGAACAGGCGCATCGCCGCGAGCGTGGCGTCGTCGTCGACGGTCAGCGCCTCGGCGCCCGCCGCGCGAAGGATCGCCAGGTTGGGTGCGCCGATCGTTGCGCGCAGGCCGTCGCAGACGGTGTCCGGCACCAGGTCGGCGACGCGCTCGCCGCGCGCCAGTGAGGCCGCGGTATCGGCCGCACCCGCCGGCTCGGCGAGATACAGGCGGGTGCGCGGCGACACCCCGGCAAGCGCGATCGCGGTGCCCGCGCCGAGGCCGCCGCCGCCGACCGGCACCACCATCGCATCCAGGTCGCCGCCGGCGCCGAGCAGTTCCAGCGCCGCGGTCGCCTGGCCGGCAATCACCCGGGCATCGGCATACGGATGCACCAGGTTCGCGCCGGTGCGTCGACGGACCGCCTCGCAGGCGGCCTCGCGGGCGTCGATCCCCGGCTCGCAGCGGTGCAGCACCGCCCCGTAGGCGGCGATCGCCGCCAGCTTCGGCGCGACCGCACCGGCAGGCACCACCACGTGGCAGGCGATGCCGCGGGTGGCTGCGGCCAACGCCAGGGCCGCGCCATGGTTGCCGGAGGAATGGGTGACCACCCCGCGCGCCGCCTGCTCCGGGGCGAGTGACCAGACCGCATTGCAGGCGCCGCGGAACTTGAACGCACCGGCGCGCTGCAGGTGCTCGGCCTTGAACAGCAGGCTGCAGCCCGCCTCTGCGTCGAGCGAGCGGACGCGCAGCACGGGCGTGGCGTGGGCGTGCGGGGCAATGCACGCGGCCGCTGCCAGCACGTCGGCGAACGCGGGCGTTGCGAAGTCGGGGGACGGGGACATCGCCGCAAGCGTAGCGAAGGATGCGGCATTCAGCTATTGCAACGCGATTTCGCCGGATTAAGCACGGATTCAACGCCGCGAGCCGATGCTGGTCGAACACACAGGACAGGGGGCGGCTCATGAGGCTCCGCAATCTCGCCATCGCCGCCATCGCCATTGCCCTGCTCGGCGGCTGTGCCAGCTACGGCTACCGCGGCGGCAGCGGCGACTACTACTACGGCCGGTCCGGTTCCACCCATCACGGCTACGGCGCGCCCTACGGCAGCGTCGGCTACGGCTATCCGGGCGGCTGGCGCGGCAGCGCCGGCTATGGGTACCAGTACGGATACCCCTACTACGGCCATACCCGCTATGGCTACGGCCACCGCTACCCGGGCTACGGCTACTACCCGCCGTACTACTACCACCACCAGCGGCCGATCGTGGTGCATCCGCGTCCGCGGCCGGACCAGCAGCGCCCCGATCGCGACGGCCGCCGCCCGCCCTGGCGCGACCTCGGCGGCATGCGCCTGATCGAGCACCGCGAAGCGCCCGAGCGCATCGAGGCCCGGCGCCCGGCGGGCCAGGCCGAGGGCCGGCCGCGGCCGGCCA
>NZ_JACCKA010000014.1 GCF_013425525.1 Luteimonas salinisoli
GACCGCTTCCAATCGCAGCTCGAACGCTTGCTGCAGCGGCGTGCCCGGATCGGCAAGCCTGGCCGCCAAAATTAGTACTCTGACCCCGTTTTACTCTGATTGAGAGATCGGAGAACGGGAGGTTTAGAGGTCTCAGACTCGCTCTTGGTCGTCGATGAAGCACAAGGCCCGCACCGCGGGCCTTGTCGCTGATGGAATTATGCTGTCAGGTGACCAGCGCCTCGGGCGCGGTGACGGTGGCAGCTGCGCGCTGGGCTGCTCGAACTACTCGGCGATCGGCACGGTGATGGTGGCGCTGGTGCCCACGGCGGTGCCGGAGCTGAGCTGCCGGGAAGCAACATCACCGGCAGTTACACGGTGAGCTGGACGCCGGTGAGCGGCATCACCCGCTACGGGCTGCAGGAGCGGCTCAACGGCGGCGGTTGGACGCTGATCCACAACGTGCACTGGACTATAACGAGGTTGCCATGATTCGTTGGGCCGTCATCGCTTTTGCCTTTGTTTTATCGGCTTGTTCTGGTCAAGCTGACTCCGAACAAATTCTGGGTGATGGGGATGAAAGCAAGTGCGCATACGTTGGCAATGATCCTTCACGGATACACTGCGCGACAACTTACATCCAAGTGTTAGCCGACCCAAATTTCTATGATGGGCGCAGGATCATGATTACTGCTTGGGCGGTCTCGAATGAAGGAATGGTTGTCATCTTTCCAAATGAGGATTCGATGCTGACGGTAGAAACGCATGCGTCCATGCGGGTGAAGGACGGCGAGGGTTTTGGGGAGTTGGAACAGTATTTGGAGCCGATGAAGTACGGGGCGTCAAGGGTCATGCTTGGAGGTATTTTTCACATGCGCTCGAGAGATCCGGATCAGCCTAGGAGATTCGGAACACTCAGTGATGTGGAGTTAATGCGGAGATGACCTGAAGTCAACGATCGGTAAAGCGGAAAAAAGAGAATAAACTGTCGTTCCACGACGCGCACGACAACCTGTACTCGATCTACGGCCAGGACGGGGTGCTGCGCTACCAGGCGGACTACCGCACGCGGCAGACCCGGCGCTACGTGTACCTGGGCGG
>NZ_JACCKA010000015.1 GCF_013425525.1 Luteimonas salinisoli
GGCCTGGCGCGCCGCGCGCGGCGGCGCCTGAGCGCGGGCGCGGATCCGCGACGCAGCGTTCCGCGGGCGCCGGCGCCGCTCTCGTTACACTATGCGGGCCCGGAACGGGCCGTGCCTTCCCCAACGAGCCGCCATCCCTTGAGCATCCGCCCCACGCCATCGCTGCCCGATGTCGCCGACGACGCCGCGTTCGCCGCCCGCCCGCTGGACTGGGTGGGCATGCAGGGCATCTCGCTGCCGCTGCGCCTGCCCGGCGAGAGCGGGGCGGCGGTGCAGGTCCCGGCCTCGGTCGACGTCGCCGTCGACCTGCGCGCCGCGCAGGCCCGCGGCATCCACATGTCGCGCCTGTACCTGCGCCTGCAGGACGCCTTCGCGGGCGAGGCGCTCACCCCTGCGGGCCTGCGCCGCGTGCTGCAGGATCTGGTGGAGTCGCAGCGGGGGCTGTCGGGCGCGGCGCGCCTGGCCATCCGCTATGAGCATCTGCTGGCCCGGCCGGCGCTGGCCAGCGGCCACGTCGGCTGGAAGACCTATCCGGTCGAAATCGAGGCGACTCTGGCGGACGGACACTTCCGGCTGGAATTTGGCTTCTCGGTCGACTATTCCAGCACCTGCCCGGCCTCGGCGGCACTGTCGCGCCAGCTCAACGCCGAGCGTTTCGTCGCCGATTTCGCCAACGCCCGTCCGCTGTCGGCTGCGGTGGTCGGGGAGTGGCTGGCCTCGGAGCGCGGCCTGGCCGGCACCCCGCACGCGCAGCGCAGCCGCGCCAGCATCCGGGTGGAGTTGCGGCCGGCCTTCGACGAGTTCCCGCTGGCCGGGCTGGTCGATGCGATCGAGGCAGCGCTCGGCACCCCGGTGCAGACCGCGGTCAAGCGCGAGGACGAGCAGGCCTTCGCCCGGCTCAATGCCGAGAACCTGATGTTCTGCGAGGACGCGGCGCGCCGCATCGCCGCGGTACTCTCCGCCGACGAGCGCATCGCCCGCTTCGACGCCCGCGTGGCGCATTTCGAAAGCCTGCACGCCCACGACGCGGTGGCCCGGGTCACGGGCTGATTGCGGGCATCCGCCGGCTGGATGCGCGCGCGCTGCCCCTTTGCCGCCGCTCCGCCGCCGACCACCGGATCGCGATGCCGATGCAGGGCGCCAGTAGGAGCGGGCCACGCCCGCGAAAGCCCGCGTCGCGACAGGCGGCCCATCCGTCGAACTGATCCATCACCGTCGCCACGGGGCTGCGCCAGTGAATAGCCGCGTCTGGCAGTTGGTTCCTAAGAGCGCCTTCGGTCGACCGCGCGGGGCGTGAGCCGCGCCGGGGGGCGCCAGGCAGTGCCATCCGTCGTGGTGATCCATCACCGTCGCCACGGGGCGGCGACAATCAATCGCCGTGTGTGGCAGATGGCTCCTTGCAAGGGCGCCTTCGGTCGACCGCGCGGGGCGTGAGCCGCGCCGGGGGTGTTGCTCCGCCCTTCGGTCCGGCCGCGCCAGGCAGTCCCAT
>NZ_JACCKA010000016.1 GCF_013425525.1 Luteimonas salinisoli
CGGCCGATCCATGCCCACCGGCACCCGAGCGCCTAGCGCATCTCGCCGATCGCCCGCTGCAGGTTGCGCCGCGCCTGGGCGTCGTAGCGGGCATGGAAGAAGTCGCTGAGGAAGATCCGCTCCCGCGCCAGCAGTTCCTCGAGGAAACGGCGGCGCTTGCGGCGGAACAGCCAGGCCGGCACCTGGCCGCGATATTCGTCGGCGATCGCGCGATGGTAGGCATCGAACGCCTCGGTGGCGGCGCCCAGGATCGCCATGTCGCAATCGAGGAAATGCCGGGTGTCCGCCGCGACGCCGGAACCGGGAAAATCCTCCGGCAGGTGCAGGCCATGGCGCGCGGTCAGGGCGATCAGCTCCGCCACGCGCCGGGCATTCACGCCGGCACCGGGCAGCCAGCGGGCGATCTCGGCCTGCGCCAACCGCGCGGAACGCGCCTCGTTGTCGCGCCGCCCCGCCCGGTAGACCGCATCGTGGTACAGCACCGCCAGCCAGGCTTCGGCGGGCTGCGACCATCCCGGCCCCGCGTCCACCTCGGCGTAGTGCCGCAGCAACTGCTCGACATGCCCGAAATGGTGATACGCCCGCGGCGGATCCGCGTAGGCCGCGCGCAGCGCCGCCCACTGCCCGTCGGGCAATTGCAGCGGCCCGGCGCCCGGGACCGGAGCGGAAATCATCGCTGGCGTCGACCGGCTGCTCGCATCGCGCTGCCTATACTGCCCTGCCGCCGCCACCGGTCGCCACCATGACAGCGCAGCCTGCCCGCCGGACCCCTCGATGCCTCGCGGCCGGGCTCCTCCTGGCGGCGCCCGTCGCAGCGTCGGCGGCGGCCGTTTCCCCGGCGGGCGCGGAGCCCTCCGGCACCGCGCTTAACGCGGCGCTGCTGGCGGGCTACCTCGGCGGCGCCATCGTGCTGTCGTTCCTCTGCTCGATCGCCGAATCGGTGCTGCTCAGCATCACGCCCTCCTTCATCGAAGACCAGCGCGACAAGCGGCCGCAACTGGCCGCGATGCTGCGGCGGCTGCGCCTGGAAAGCGTCGACCAGTCGCTGGCCGCGATCCTCACCCTCAACACCATCGCCCATACCGTGGGCGCGGTGGGCTCCGGCGCGCAGGCCACCCTGGTGTTCGGCAGCGCCTGGGTGGGGGCGTTCTCGGCGGTGGCCACGCTGTTGATCCTGTTCCTGTCGGAGATCGTGCCCAAGACCCTCGGCGCGGTGCACTGGCGGGCGCTGGCCGGCCCGGTCGCCGGATTCGTGCGCGTGCTGATCGTGGTGCTGTACCCGCTCATCAGGATCTCGGAACTGCTCACCCGGATGGTGTCGCGCGGCAAGCAGACGCACGTGTTCAGCCGCGACGAGTTCATCGCCATGGCCGGCGTGGGCGAAAAGGCGGGGCACATCGACCCGCGCGAATCGCGCATCCTGCGCAACCTGTTCCGCATGTCGTCGCTCAAGGCGCGCGACGTGATGACGCCGCGTCCGGTGCTGGCGGGGATGCAGCGCGACGCCCGGGTCTCCGAGGCGCTGAAGGCGGGGCGGACCGCACCGTTTTCGCGGATTCCGCTCTACACCGAGAACCGCGACGATATCGACGGCTTCGTGCTGAAGGACGAACTGCTGCAGGCCGAGGCGCGCGGCGAAGGCAGTGCGCCCCTGCACCGCCTGAAGCGCGAACTGCTGTCCGTGCCGGACAGCATGCCGCTCTCCAACCTGCTCGAGTTCCTGCTCGACCGCCGCCAGCAGATCGCCCTGGTGGTCGGCGAATACGGCGACGTGCAGGGCCTGGTGACGATGGAGGACGTGGTGGAAACCCTGCTCGGCGACGAGATCGTCGACGAGATGGACCGCGACACCGACATGCAGCGCCTGGCGCGGGAGCGCTGGGAGAAGCGCGCCTCCGCGCGAGGCTTGCGCCTGCCTGATCCTGGGGACGATCGCTGATCGTCTGGCTCGGTCTTGTGCAGGAATGGGCCATGCCCGCGAAAGCCGACATCGCATCCGACCGCGAGCATCGCCACCATCCTGCCGAAGGCATGCGGATTTCGTCCCGCAGCCGCTCCGGCTTCACGCCGCTCCGCCTTTATCCCGCATCTCCGCTTCCACCCGCGGTACCACCACGCATGGCGCCACCGCGCTCCCGGCGGCGGCGCAGCGCATCGACGGCCAGCCACGCCAGCGCAACCCCGCCCAGGGCGCCGACGATCTCCATGAACACGCGCGTGCCGAGCGCGTCGGCGTCGTGGATCCGCGCCAGCGCGATGCGCGCGTAGACCGGCGATTCCAGCCTCACCACGCCGAGATGGAACAGGTTCCAGGCATCGATTCCGGCGCCCAGGGCGATCGCCACCAGGCAGGCCCAGCCGATGTCGTGTCCCGGCTTCCAGGCGAAGCGCCGCTGCAGCGCATGGAAAGCGACGTAGAGCAGGACGCCGATCGCCAGCGCGATCAGTCCCGCTTCCAGCGCCCCCGCCCAGCCCAGGTGCAGCGGCAGGTTCAACCGGCCGGCCCGGCGCCCTGCTCCGCCCGCTTCGCAGCGGCCAGCAGGCTGCCGTCGGCCACCAGGCGCACCGCCTCGGCGACCTCGCCGTCGAGGGCGCGATCGCGATCGAGGAACGGGATCCGCGCGCGCAGCGCCGCGTGGGCGGCGGCCACGGCCGCGCCCGGATGGTAGCCGCCGCCGTCCGCCAGCTCGGCGCGCAGCGCTTCCACCTCCTCCAGGAACACGGCGCGATGGCGGTGCCCCTCTGCCGGCGCGCCCTGGATCTTGGCCGCGAAGCCGGCGGCGTCGCTGCGCCGGGCCAGGTCACGCGCGGCATTGATCATGTCGCTGCGGAAATCCAGGGCCTGGGCCGCGGTGTGGAGCTCCAGCGCCAGCACCCGGCCGAGATCCTCGACCATCGACAGCACGTGGCGCGCTTCGTTGGCGCCCATCGACACGTGGTCCTCGGCGTTGGCGCTGGTCGGGATCGAGAACACGCTGGCCGGGTGCGCGCGGGTGGCCAGGTCGTTGACGATCGCCGCCGCGGTGTACTGGACGATCATGAAGCCGGACTCGGTCCCGTCCTCGTTGCCGATCAGGAACGCCGGCAGGCCGTCGCTGGTGGCCGGGTCGACCAGCTTGTTGAGCCGGCGCTCGGAGATCGCCGCCAGCACCGGGATCGCCGCCTTGACGTAGCTCAGCGCCAGCGCCAGCGGCATGCCGTGGAAATGCCCCGCCGAGATCACCTGCTCCTCGACGTGGTCGGCCTGCTTCTGCGGGAACACCAGCGGGTTGTCGGTGACCGCATTGAGCTCGATGTCCAGCACGCGCTGCGCCTGCGCCAGCGCGTCGCGCACTGCGCCGTGCACCTGCGGCACGCAGCGCAGCGAGTAGCTGTCCTGCGGCTGGTGCTTCTTGCCGCCGCGGAACGGCTTGAAGCGCCGGTAGAACTTCTCGCGGCCGTGGCGCTGGTCGGCAGGCACCCAGTCCCAGCCGATGTCGAAGCGCAGCTGCTGCGCCTCGGCGGTGTCCCAGCTGCCGGGCAGCCAGCTGCGGAACCGCGGCACCAGGTGGTAGGGGATGTCGGCCAGGGTCGAGCCGGCCAGCAGCGCGCGCAGGCGTGCCGCCGCCTCCACCTGCCCCGGGTGCGGGCGCAGCGCGTGCACCTCTTCGGCGAAGGCGCCGAGGCGGCCGGCAAAGGCGTCGATGGTCATCGCCGCCGCCAGGTCGGCGGTGTCCAGCAGCCGCTCCAGCCGCTCCAGCGCCAGCACCCCCATTCCCAGCATCTGCGCGGTGCCATTGTTCAGCGCCAGACCTTCCTTGTACGACAGCGTCGCCGGCGCCAGCCCGGCGCGGCGCAGCGCCTCGGCGCCCGGCAAGCGCTCGCCCTGGACGAAGGCCTCGCCGCCGCCGAGCAGCACGATCGCCAGGTGCGAGAGCGGCGACAGGTCGCCGGAAGCGCCGACCGAGCCGAGCGAAGGCACCACCGGCACCACCCCGGCGTTGAGCAGCGCGGTCAGCGCCTGCAGCGTCTCCACCCGGATCCCGGAATGGCCGCGCAGCAGGGTGTTGATGCGGATGCAGAGCATCGCCCGCACCACATCGGCCGCCATCGGCTCGCCGACGTTGACGGCGTGGGTGAGGATCAGGTTCTGCTGCAGCTCGGCGTGCAGCGAACGCCCCGAGGGCAGCGTGCCGGGCAGTTCGTCGCGCAGCGGGTGCGCGCCGAGCAGCTTGTCCGCATTGCTGCCGAAGCCGGTGGAGACGCCGTAGATCGGCTCCTCCCGCCGCACCTGCTCGGCGAGGAACTCCGCGGCGCGGGCGACCGCCTTCAACGCGCCGTCGTCGAGCGTCACCGGCGCGCCCCGCGCCACTTGTACCAGCTGTGCGCGGGTCAGCGATACGCCATCGAGCATGATCGGATTCAACGCGTCTCTCCTTCGCATTCGATACGCGCCTCCAGGCGGATCGCGGGGCATTCCCCCATGATCCCGGCCGCCATCAGGACGTCGCGGCGCGCCGGCTCGCTGGCGAGGCGGAATCCGCCCGGGCATGTCTTTCCGGCGACGCGCTCCAGGTCGGCCCGCGCCTGCGCATCGTCGCCGCCCGGCGCCCCGCAGCGCGCGACCTCCACCGCGTAACGCCCATCGCCGAGCGGCTGCACATCGACACGGCGTTGGCTCGCGCAGCCCCCCAAGACGGCGGCCGCGAGCAACAGCCATGGCAGCGACCTGCTCACGGCATCGACCGCAGTTGTTCGCGCTCGACCAGCAGAGTGCGGCCGAGGTCGTCCTCGGCCACCTCGAACTGCTCGCCGCGGCGCAGGTCCTTCACCGCCACTGCGCCGCGCGCGGCCTCGTCCTCGCCGCGGATCGCGACGAAGCGGATCCCGGCGCGGTCGGCGTACTGCAGCTGCTTGGCCAGCTTGCGCGGCTCCAACTGGGTCTCGACGTTGAGGCCCGCGGCGCGCAGCCGCTGCGACAGCGCCAGCGCGTGGTCGAGCCCGGCGTCGTCGAGCAGCGCCACCAGCACGTCCACCGAGCTGTCGGCGGTGTCGACCAGGCCGGCCTCGCGCAACTGCCAGAACAGACGGGTCAGGCCGATCGAGATGCCCACGCCGGGGAGCTTCGATTTCGTGTAGTGCCCGGCGAGGTCGTCGTAGCGGCCGCCCGAGCAGATCGAGCCGATCTGCGGGTGCGCGTCCAGGGTGGTCTCGTAGACCATGCCGGTGTAGTAGTCCAGGCCGCGCGCGATCGACAGGTTGATGGCGTAGCCGGACTCCGGCACCCCCATCGCCCGCAGCCGCTCCAGCGCGGCGCGCAGCTCGTCGCGGCCCTGCTCGAACAGCGGCGTACCGGCACCCAGCGCATCGAGCCTCGCCAACGCGTCGGCGTGGCCCTCGGAACGCACCTGCGAGAACGCCATCAGCCGGTCGGCCACGTCAGCGGCCAGCCCGAAGCCTTCGCCGATCAACGTTTCGCGCACGGCGTCCGCACCGCGCTTGTCGAGCTTGTCGAGCTCGCGCAGCACCGCGTCCTGGCGACTCCCCTCGATGCCCAGGCCCTCGAAGAACCCGCGCAGCAGCTTGCGATGGTTCATCTGGATGGTGAACGCGCCGATCCCCAGCGCGGTGAACACGGCATGGATCACCGCCGGGATCTCGGCGTCGTAGCGCGGCGACAGCGCGTCCTTGCCGATCACGTCGATGTCGCACTGGTAGAACTCGCGGAAGCGGCCGCGCTGGGCGCGCTCGCCGCGGTACACCCGTTGCATCTGGTAGCGGCGGAACGGGAAGGCGAGCTCGCGCTCGTGCTCGGCGACGTAGCGCGCCAGCGGCACGGTGAGGTCGAAGCGCAGGGCCAGCTCCGGCAGGCTTTCGCCGGCCTTCTCGAGGGCACCGGTGGACTGCACGAAGTACACCTGCCGCTCGGTCTCGCCGCCGGACTTGGTCAGCAGCACCTCGGAGAGCTCGAACACCGGCGTCTCCACCGGCAGGAAGCCGAATCCCTCGAAGGTGCGGCGGATGGTGTCGAGCATGCGGTCGAACGCGATCTGGTCGCGCGGCAGCAGCTCCATCACCCCCGGCGGGGTACGCGGCTTGATCAAGGCGGGGCTCCGTGGTGCGTGCAGTGCGACAGTTTAACCGGCCGCGGCGCCGCGGCCGGGGTTCCCCGGCCCGGATCCGCCCCGCCCCCTTGCCGGCCCCACGGCGGCCCCCTACAATTGGCGGCTCGCCCGCGTCGGGGTGTAGCTCAGCCTGGTAGAGCGCTACGTTCGGGACGTAGAAGTCGCAGGTTCAAATCCTGTCTCCCCGACCAATCGATCCGCGAAACAGCCGGCCCCGGGCCGGTTTTTTCTTGTCCGACCGCCGGGCCGCGCGGCCCCCGCGACCGCTACACCAGTACCAGGTCGTCGCGGTGGACCACGCTGCCGCCGTAGTTGTAGCCGAGGATCGCCTCGATCTCCCGCGAGTGCCTGCGGGCGATGCGGCGGATGTCGGTGGCCGAGTACTGGCTGACCCCGCGCGCGACCGGCTGCTCGCCATCGTCGTCGCGGCAGCGGATCTCGACCATGTCCCCGCGACGGAAGTCGCCCCGCACCGCCAGCACTCCGCCCGGCAGCAGCGAGGCGCCCTTTTCGACCATGGCAGCGGCGGCGCCGACGTCGACGACGATCGCGCCGGGTTCGGCCGGGGCGTTCTGCAGCCAATGCTTGCGCGCCGCCATCCGGCTGCGGGCGGGGTGCACGCGGGTGCCGCGCAGGCGGTCCTGCGCCAACCCTTCGAGCACGTCGGCGCGGGTACCGTTGAACAGCACCGTGGCGATCCCGGCGCCGGCGGCGCGCTGGGCGGCGTCGAGCTTGGTGCGCATGCCGCCGGTGCCCGCGGCACTGCCGGCGCCGCCGGCCGCCGCCAGCAGCCCGGCGCTGAAGCGCGCCACCACCTCGACCGGGCGCGCCCCCGGGTTGAGCCGAGGATCGGCGTCGTACAGGCCGTCGATGTCGGTGGCGATGAACAGCACCTCGGCATCGACGAGGGCGGCGACGATCGCCGCCAGGGTGTCGTTGTCGCCGAGCTTGAGCTCATCGACCGAGACCGTGTCGTTCTCGTTGACGATCGGCAGCGCGCGCTGGCGCAGCAGCGCCGCGAGGGTGGCGCGGGCGTTGAGGTAGCGGCGGCGGTTGCGCAGGTCGTCGTGAGTCAGCAGCACCTGTGCGACCGGGCGTTCGAAGAACCCTTGCCAGAAAGCCATCAACTGAGCCTGGCCCAGTGCCGCCAGCGCCTGGCGCTCGGCGATCGGCGCGTCGACGGCCGTGTCTGCGCGCACGATCGCGCGGCCGGCGGCGACCGCACCGGAAGAGACCAGCACCACCTCGCGGCCGGCGGCGGCGCAGGCCGAGACGAACCCGGCCAACGCCCGGGCATTGCGCGGCGACAGGCCACCGCCGTCGGCGGCCAGCAGGCTGCTGCCGACCTTCAGCACCGCACGCCGCCAGGGCGGCAGCACCTGTTCGCCGAATCCCCCGGTCATCGTCTCTGCATCCGTGTTGCGTAGAGCGGAGCTTGCTCCGCTGCGCCGATCACACCGGCAGCGCCGCCAGGCGCTCGCGCAGTTCCTCCAGCCCCAGGTCGGCGCAGGCGCCGGGCGAGACCCGCGCCTGCAGGCTGCCTTCCGGAGTCCTGCCCTCGCCCGCCTGCGCGACTGCCTCGGCAGCGGCGCGGTAGGCGTCGCGGAACGGCACCCCGGCCGCGGACTGCTCCACCGCCACGTCGGTGGCGTACATGCCGGCGTCGATGGCCTCGCGCATCCGCCGCGGACGCCATTCCAGGTTGGCCAGCAGCGCCGGCAGCAGCTCCAGCGCCGCCAGGCCGCGGCCGAAGCCGTGGAAGATCGCGCCCTTGCTGGCCTGCAGGTCGCGGTGGTAGCCGGACGGCAGCGACAGCAGCTGCTCGATCTCGGTGCGGGCCGCAGCCACGCTGGCATGGGTGGCGCGCATCAGCTCGATCACGTCCGGGTTGCGCTTGTTGGGCATGATCGAGCTGCCGGTGGTGTACTGCGCCGGCAGGTCCACGAAGCCGAATTCTGCGCTGGTGAACAGCGACACGTCCCAGGCCAGGCGGCGCAGGTCGAGGGTCGCCGAGCCCAGCGCCTCCAGCGCCGCCAACTCGAACTTTCCGCGCGAGAGCTGCGCGTAGACCGGGTTGACCTGCTGCCGGGCGAAGCCGAGCGCGGCGGTGGTGTGCGCGCGATCGAGCGGCAGGTTGACTCCGTACCCGGCGGCGGTGCCGAGCGGGTTGGCGTCGAGCAGGGCGCGGGTATCGAGTGCGCGGCGGGCGTCGTCGATGAAGGCCTCGGCCCAGCCGGCCCACCACAGGCCCGCCGACGAGACCACCGCGCGCTGCAGGTGGGTGTAACCGGGCAGCGGCAGTTCCGCCTCGGCGCGGGCGCGGTCGAGGGCGATGGTCGCGATCTCGCGCGCCAGCGCCGCGGTACGCCCCAGCTTCTCCTTCAGCCACATGCGGGTCGCGACCAGCACCTGATCGTTGCGGCTGCGCCCGGTGTGAATCTTCTTGCCGGCATTGCCCAGTTTTTCGACCAGCCAGGCCTCGATCGCGGAGTGGCCGTCCTCGTATCGGGCATCGAGCACGAAGCGCCCGGCCGAGAACTCCCCGGCCAGCGCCGACAGCTCGCGCTCCATCGCCCCCAGCTCGTCCTCCGACAGGATGCCGATGCGTCGCAGGCCCTGCGCGTGGGCGCGGCTGGCGGCGATGTCGTGGAGGAAGAATTCGCGGTCGAGGACCACGTCGTCGCCCGCCAGGAACGCCTGGATCTGCGCGTCGACGGCGACGCCGGGCTTCTGCCAGAGGAGATCGGACATGTCAGGCTCCTGGTTCGGTCAAGCGTTCACAGCGGGATGCCTTCGAACTCGCCGAAACCGAGCGCGAGGTTGAGATTCTGCATGGCCTGGGTCGCGGCACCCTTGAGCAGATTGTCGAGGGTCGCTACCGCCACCACCCTGCGGCCGTCGCCGGACACGGTGATGCCGCCGATCTGGACGCCGTGGCGGCCGGCGATGCGGCTGACCCATGGCGCCGCGTCGACCACCTCGACCAGCGGCTCGCCGGCGTAGCGCTCGCGGTAGCGCGCGGCCACCGCGTCGGCGGCGACCGGCGCGCGCAGGTGCAGGTTGACGGTCATGGCGATGCCGCGGAAGTGCGGCGCGACGTGCGGCATGAACTCGACGTCCGCGCCGAGCTGGCGGGCCGCCTCGCGCTCGTGGATGTGGCCGGCGAGCGCGTACGGCATCAGGTTGTCGCGCAGCTTCTCCGGATCGTTGCGGTCCGACGGCGCCGTGCCGGCACCGGAGTAGCCGGACACGCCGAAGCACTGCACCGGGCCGACGACGTCGTCCAACAGCGGCGCGATCGCCAACTGCATTGCGGTGGCGTAGCAGCCGGGATTGCTGATCCGGCGCTGGCCGGCGTAGCGGGCGCGGGTCAGCTCCGGCAGGCCGTAGTACCAGCCGTCGTCGAAGCGACGGTCGGCCGAGAGATCGACGATCACGGTACCGGGGGCTGCACGCTCGAGTTCCGCCACGAACGGCCCGCCCTTGGCGTTGGGCAGCGCCAGCACCACCGCGTCGACCCCGCGCCCGGCGACGGCGGCAGGATCCAGGGTCTCGTAGCGCAGCGCGCCGGAGAACTCCGCGACGTGCGCATCGACGCGCTGGCCCGCCAGTTCGCGCGAGGAGACGAAGCCGAGCGCGAGCCCGGGGTGGGCCGCCACCAGGCGGATCAGCTCCGCGCCGGTATGCCCGCGAGCGCCGACCAGGCCGACGCGTGCCGGGCCGCTCATGCCGCGCGCCCCGGGTCGAGCAGGGTCGGTTCGCGTCGCGCGCAGTGATTCACGCAGGCCTCGATCCCGGCGAAGTCGGCGATGCCGTACCAGAACACCTTCCAGCGCTCCTGCCTGTAGCTGCCGTCGGACTCGGAATAGTAGAACTGGTTGACGGCATTGTGGTGGCGCGAGCGCCAGAACAGGCGCGGGGTCCGTTCGCGCATCACCTGCCACACCGCCCGCCCCAGGCCCTCGCCCTGGGCGTCGTCGAGCACCGCGAACTTGTCGAGATAGACGCCGCAGTCCTCGTCGGTCAGCACGATCGCCGCTCGGTAGTTCTCGCTGACGTACGCGCGCAGCAGCCGGGTGCGATCGAAGTAGTCCGGTGCCAGCGCGCGACCGAAGCTGGACTCGATCAGCCCGCGCAGCCGGGGCAGGTCCAGTTCGCTCCACGCCGCCGCCTGCAGCACGCGCTCGCCGCGGCGCACCAGGGTGCCCGAGCCGCGATGGGTGAACAGTTCCTTGGCCAGGTCCGCCGGGCGGGTGATCGAGACCGACGAGGCCAGCGGCAGGTCGTCGAGCAGGCGCTTGATCTGCTCGATCTTCAGGCGCATGCCGCCGTTGAGCCACGGCTGGGCCATGAGGTGCTCGTATTCGGTGGAGAGGTTGATCGAATCGATCACGCTGCCACGGTCGTCGAGCAGGCCGCCGGTACCGGTGAGGAAGATGATCTTGTAGGGCTGCAGCACCCGCACCAGTTCGTTGGCGGAGACGTCGGCGTTGACGTTGAGGATCTGCCCCGAGGGGGTCTCGCCGAGACTGGCGATGACCGGAATCGAGCCGGCCTGCAGGCTGGCCTCGATCGGCGCCAGGTTCACCGCCCTCACCTCGCCCACCAGGCCGTAGGTGTCGCGGTCGAGGTAGTCGGCCTCGAACACCCCGCCGGTGATCGAGGTCGCCCGGGCGTCGGCCTGCTGCAACGCCTCCACCAGGGCGAGATTGGAAGCCTGGAACACCCGGCGCACGATCGCCAGCGCCTCCGGGGTGGTGACGCGCAGGCCGTCGACCGTGGTCTTCTCGATGCCCGCCGCAGCCAGCTCGGCGTCCAGTTGCGGGCCGGCGCCGTGCACCACGATCGGGGTCAGCCCGACCTGCTGCAGGAACGACAGCGACGAGGTCAGCGCCTCCAGATCGTCGCGCAGCACCGCCCCGCCGACCTTCACCACCGCGAAGCGCTTGGCGTCGAGCTGCGAGAAGCGCTTGAGGTACTGGCTGATCTCCTTGGCGCTGGCCATGCTGGAGAGCAGCCGGATGATCGTCTGGCGGGTTTGGGTGTGGGCTTGCATCGCCGCGTCTGCCTGGTTCGATGTGGGTGATGTGTCGTGATGGCCGGGATGGCGCAAGGGCGCCGGTGCGCGACCGGCCCCGGGCTACGCGGGCGCCGGGCGATCGATGACGCGGGCGACGACGTCGGCGTAGGCGTGCAGCTGGTCCAGCGCCACCCACTCGTCGGCGGTGTGGGCCTGGGCGATGTCGCCGGGGCCGAACACCAGTGCGGTCAGGCCGGCCTGGGAGAACAGCGAGGCCTCGGTCCAGAAATCCACGGCGTTGCCGACCGGCAGCCCCAGCGCATCGGCCAGGTCGCGCGCCTGCAGCCGCCGCTCCTCGGCCGCGGCCACCGCGCCCGCCGGCAGCGGCGGGCCGCGGAAGGTTTCCTCGTAGCGCTCCAGCGCGCCGGCCTCGACGAAGCCGCCGAAGCGGGTGTGCAGGGCGTCGATGTCCTGCGAGGGCAGCGGCCGGAAGCCGAACCGCACTTCCGCCTCCGGTGCGATCACGTTGGCCTTGATCCCGCCTTCCACCCTGCCGACATTGAAGCGCAGCCCGGTCAGGCCGCCGAAGCGCTCGTGCTCCTGCGCCTGCACGTAATCCAGCGCCCGCGCGCCCCAGCGCATGGCGTGGTGCAGCGCATTGGCCTGCATCGCCCCGGCGCCGGAGGCGTGCCCGGCGGCGCCGCGGAAGCGCAGCCGCACCGAGGAGATGCCACGGTGCGCCAGCACCGCCTCGCAGCCCGTCGGCTCGGCGACGATCGCCTCGGTGAAGCGGTAGCCGCCCTTCAGGAACGCCGGCACGCAGCGCGCGTCGTTGGCCTCCTCGTCGCTGCTGAACAGGAACGCCGCATCGCCGCGGGTGGCCTGCGCGGCGGCCAGCAGGCCGGCGGCGGCGCCCTTGATGTCGCAGGCGCCAAGGCCCACGGCGCGCTCGCCGTCGACCCTCAGCTTGAATGGGTCGGCGCTCCAGTGCGGCGAGTCCGGCACGGTGTCCAGGTGCACGTTGAACAGCCGCTGCGGCGAACCGCGCACCGCGAGCAGCGAAACCGCACCCGCGCCGTGGTCGCTCAGCGTGATGCGGAAGCCCGGGAGCTGGTCTCGGATGTACGCGAAGATGCCGCCACCGTCGATCGCCCGCGGCGGGTTGCGGGTGTCGAAGCCGACCAGCGCTTCGAGATGTTTGAGGATGGTGTCGAGCATCGGACGGATTCTCCGTAACCCTGCCGTGATGGGTGGCAGGAGACGTGTCGCAAGCCGGGGGCGATCGTGAGCCGTTATGGATGCCGTAGGCGCGAGTGCGCGTGACGGCGCTAAGTCTTGCCGATTCTCGATTCCCTATTCCCCATTCCCGGCTCCATTGACCTGCGCCCACAGCGTCGAGCTCATGCCGAACAGCTTGATGAAGCCCTCCGCTTCCTCCACGCCCCAGTCGGCCGACTGCGCATAGGTGGCGCCCTGCGCGTGCAGCAGGTGCGGCGAGGACACCGCCACGGCATCGACGCGGCCGCCGCGGGTCTCCAGCACCACCTCGCCATTGACCATGCGCTGCGAGGACGCCAGGAACGCTTCGAGGTCGGCCTTCAGCGGATCGTGGTAGAAGCCCTCGTACACCAGCTCCACCCACTGCCGCGCCACCGCCGGCTTGAAACGGTTCTGCTGCTTGCTCAGCACCGCCTCCTCCAATGCGCGGTGCGCCGCCAGCAGGGCCACCAGGCCCGGCGCCTCGTACACGATCCGGCCCTTCAGGCCGATGGTGGTGTCGCCGGTGTACATGCCGCGGCCCACGCCGTACTGGGCGAACAGGACGTTGAGCCGCGCCAGCAGCATCGCGCCCTCGAGCGGCCTGCCGTCCAGTTCCACGGCCTCGCCGGCGGCGAAGCGCAGCCTGACCTGCAGCGGCTCGGCCGGCCACGCGCTGCGCGGCGCGCACCAGCCGCGGGCGCCTTCGCCCGGCGCCTCCCAGCGGTCGATCTCGCCGCCGGAGAGGGTCACGCCGAGCAGGTTCTCGTTGATGGTGTAGGCCTTCTGCCTGGCGCGCACGCCGAAGCCGCGCGCCTCCAGGTACGCCTGCTCGTAGGCGCGGGTCTGGGTGTGCTCCTTCTGGATCTCTCGGATCGGGGCGACGATGCGGTAGCCGCCGCTGGCCTTCACCGCCAGGTCGAAGCGCACCTGGTCGTTGCCCATGCCGGTGCAGCCGTGCGCCACCGCGTCGGTGCCGAGCTCGCGCGCCCGCGCCAGGGTGGCGTCGACGATCAGGTAGCGGTCCGAGACCAGCAGCGGATACTGCCCCTGGTAGCCCTCGCCGGCCCACACGAACGGTTTGACGAACCCCTCCCAGATCGCCGGCCCGCCGTCCACCGTGACGTGGCTGGCCACGCCGAGCTCGGCGGCGCGCTCCTCGATGAAGGCACGCTCCTCCGCATCCACGCCGCCGGTATCGGCGAACACCGTATGCACCCGCCAGCCCTGCTCCTGCAGGTAGGGGACGCAGAAGCTGGTGTCGAGACCCCCGGAGAAAGCCAGGACGATGTCCGTGGAGCCGGGAATCGGGAATCGGGAATCGGGAATGGAAGAAGCAGGCATGGGGAGTTCTCTGGATGCTGGAGACGTGTGGGGGCTGAAGTGGTTGTGTCGTTTTCGCTTTTGACGATTCCCTATTCCCGATTCCCCATTCCCGACGGCTGCGCGATCAGCGCCGCCATCACCGCCTTCTGCACGTGCAGCCGGTTTTCGGCCTCGTCGATGGCGATGCAGGCGGGGGAGTCCATCACCGCGTCGGTGGCCTTGACGTTGCGGCGCAGCGGCAGGCAATGGCTGAAGACGGCGTTGTCGGTCATGGCCATCTTCGCCTCGTCGACGATGAAGTGGCGATAGCGGTCGCGTACCGGCTTCTCGCGCTCCCAGTCGCCGAAGTACGGCAGCGCGCCCCAGCTCTTGGCGTACACCGCGTGGGCGCCGGCGTAGGCGCTGTCGATGTCGTGGCTGACGGAGAACGAACCGCCGTTCTCGGCGACGTTGTCGCGGGCCCAGCCCAGGTAGCGCTCGTCGAGCAGGTAGTCCTCGTTCGGGCACAGCAGGGTCACGTCCATGCCCATGCGGGTGGCGATGGTGAGCGCCGAGTTGGCCACCGCGGTGTTGAGCGCCTTGGGGTGGTAGGTCCAGGTGAGCACGTACTTGCGGCCGCGCAGGTCGTCGCTGCCGAAGTGCTCGCGCAGCGCCAGCGCGTGCGCCAGCTCCTGGCAGGGATGGGTGATGGTCTCCATGTTGATCACCGGCACCGTCGAGTAGCGGGCGAAGGACTGCAGCACGCGGTCCTGGCGATCCACCGACCAGTCGACGAACTTCGGAAAGGCGCGCACGCCGATCAGGTCGACGTAGCGCGCCAGCACCCGCGCCACTTCGGCGATGTGCTCCTCGGTATCGCCCTCCATCACCGTGCCGAGCTCGAACTCGATCGGCCAGGCGTCCTTGCCCGGCTGCAGCACGATGGCGTGGCCGCCGAGCTGGAACGCGCCGAGTTCGAAGCTGGTGCGGGTGCGCATCGAGGAGTTGAAGAACACCAGGGCGATCGAGCGGCCCTCGAGTTCGTCGCCCAGACGCCGGCGCTTGAAGCGCGCGGCCTCGGCCAGCAGCCCGTCGAGCTCGGTCCGGCTCCAGTCCTGGGTGTTGAGGAAGTGCTTCATCGGTGGTTCCTGTCGGTCGGCGGATGCCGGCGGGCGAAAAGTCGCGGCGCGAAAACGAAAAAACCCAGCTCGAGGCTGGGTCGGTCCTGTGAAACCCGATGACGCGGGTCCCGGCTACCCAGCTGGCTGGCAGGCTTCCGGTCGGCGCGCGCGCGAGGTCATCCCCGCCGCCATGCGGGCGGAGGTGAGGATCTGGGCGTCGGCGCGGATCTGGGTCATCGCGCGGCATCCTCGCACGAGCGGCGTGCGCTCGCAAGCTTCGGCACGTGCCGCCCTACTCGCCACTGGCCCCGACCACCGGCGTCACGGAGACCCGCACCCGCACCCGGTTGCCCGGGTCGTAGGGCAGCCGCGAACGGTACTTGACGCCCTTGTGCACGTAGTCGACGTCGTAGCCGATCGGGCGCCGGAACTCGCGTTCGACCGGCACCATCCGGCAATCGCCGCCGGCCGAGGGGGCGACCTCCTCGACCTCTTCGGACGGCGTGAGCACGTCGCGGACCGCGCCGACCACCCGCGAGAGCCCGCGCCGCTCCTGCTCGGGCACCGGGCTCTCCGGCGTCTCGGTGCAGCGCTCGACCATGCTGGTGGCGCGCAGGGTCTGGTAAACCGGCTCGGCACTCAGCACCTTGGCGTAGTCGATGCGCACGTTCTCCGGCGGCGGCGGCGGCGGCGTCCCCTCCGGCGGCACGTCCTGAGCCATGCCCGGTGTCGCCGCGGCGGCGGCGAGCAGCAGGATGGACAGGGCAAGTTCGGAGCGCAGCATCGGGGTCCCGGTAGCCGAATCCCCCGAGTGTAGGCCGCGGCCGCCGCGACCGGCTGAATCGCCGCTGTCGTGGCCTTCACGCGACCGGTAGAATCCAGGGCCGGCCGGCGCCCCGACACCACGGGTCGCCGGCATCCGCTTCCCCCCTGCCCTTGCCGATGAGCCTGCGCCTTTTCAACAGCCTGACCCGCCGGGCCGAACCCTTCGCGCCACTGGACCCGGCCTGCCCGACCATGTACCTGTGCGGGCCCACCGTCTACAACTACGTGCACATCGGCAACGCCCGCGGCCCGGTGGTGTTCGGCGTGCTGGCGGCGCTGCTGCGCCGGCGGTTCGGCGGGTTGCGCTACGCCCGCAACGTCACCGACGTCGACGACAAGATCAATGCCGCGGCGAAGGAACTGGGCGTACCGATCTCGGCGATCACCGCGCGCTACGCGACCGCCTACCGCGAGGACATGGCCGCGCTGGGCGTCGAGCCTCCGGACCTGGAGCCGGAAGCGACCGCGCACATCGCCGAGATCGTGGCGATGATCGAACGCCTGGTCGAAGGCGGTCACGCCTACGCCGCCGACGGCCACGTGCTGTTCGCGGTCGCCGGCTTCGAGGACTACGGAAAGCTCTCGCGGCGCGACCCCGAGGAGATGCTGGCCGGCGCGCGCGTCGAGATCGCCCCCTACAAGCGCGATCCGGGCGATTTCGTGCTGTGGAAGCCGTCCGGCGACGATCTGCCGGGCTGGGACTCGCCGTGGGGCCGGGGCCGCCCGGGCTGGCACATCGAATGCTCGGCGATGGCCGCCGCCCACCTGGGCGAAACCATCGACATCCACGCCGGCGGCGTCGACCTGCAGTTCCCGCATCACGAGAACGAGATCGCGCAGAGCGAGTGCGCGCACGGCGGCCGCGCCTTCGCACGGTTCTGGTTGCACAACGGCATGCTCACCCTGTCCGGGGCGAAGATGTCCAAGTCGGTGGGCAACATCGAGAAGGTCCGCGACCTGCTGCGAAAGCACCCGCCGGAGGCGCTGCGCTACGCCTTGCTCTCGGCCCACTACCGACAGCCGCTGGACTGGTCGGACGGGCTGATCGAGCAGTCGGTGCGCACGCTCGACCGGCTCTACGGGACCCTGCGCGACCTCGGCGATACCGACGTCGCCGCACGGATCCCGGAGCCCGTGGAAGCGGCGCTCGACGACGACCTCAACACTCCGCAGGCGCTGGCCGAGCTGGCCAGCATCGCCAGGCTGGCAAGAGCCAGGCTCGAGGCCGCCAGTGCCGCGCTCGCCTCCGCAAGCGCCGAGCGGGACCGAGCCGGCCGCCTGGTGCGGACGCACGCGGAAGCGCACTACGCCGATTGCTTCCCGGAGCTCGAGAATCCTTTTTCGCTCCAGGCGTGGGTGGACCGCGGATTCGAGCCCGAAGAGGATTCGGCTTCCCGACTCGCCGATGAAATCGGCGCAGCACTGAGCGGCCTCAAGGCCAGACTGCTCGGCGCCGGGCTGGCGCTCGGCCTGCTGCAGCAGGATCCGGGCGCGTGGTTCGCCCGCGGCGCATCGGGCGACGACGACGCGCGCATCCAGTCGTTGATCGACGAACGCGCCGCGGCCAAGAAGCGCCGCGACTTCGCCCGCGCCGACGCGATCCGCGGACAGCTGGCCGCCGAGGGCGTACTGTTGGAGGACACGCCGGACGGCGTGCGCTGGAAGCGGGCCTGAACGATCGCCGGCGGCGGCCGCGCTGCGCAGCGGATCCGCGGACGCGGCGGCGGCGCGCGGCTGCCCGATGGCTTGAATCTTCCCCGGCGCACGCCCATCTGTACCGTTGGGATCCCCATCTTCCTCCGTCGCAGCCGCCAGGCGGACGGCGAGACACAGGCATACCGTGACCGACACCTTCCCGCTCGAGCCCACCCCCGAAGCCGCGCAGGCCGCGATCGGCGACGAGTTCGCGTTCTTCGGCGACTGGTCGGAGCGCTACCAGTACCTGATCGACCTCGGGCGCAAACTGCCGGAGTTTCCGGAGGCGTGGAAAACCGAGGAGCACCGGCTGCACGGCTGCCAGTCGATGGTCTGGATCGTGCCCTCCGGGGATGCCCGCCGGCTCGACTTCGCCGCGATCAGCGACTCGGCCATCGTCTCCGGGTTGATCTACCTCGCGCTGCGCGTCTACTCGGGGCGCAGCGCCCGCGAGATCCTCGACACCGGCGCCGACTACATCGGTGCGATCGGGCTGGCCAAGCATCTTTCGCCCACCCGCAGCAACGGTCTCGCGGCGCTGCTGGCCTACATCCGCGAGCAGGCGCAACGCGCGCTGCAGCACTGACCGCCGCGCGGGACGGCGGCACGGCCGCCTCGCGCCGGCGCGACTCTCGACTCCGCCCCGCGTCAGGGCCTCCCGCGGAAACGAAAGAACCCGGCCAGGGCCGGGTTCTTCGCGCCAAAGACAGGAGTGCGATCAGTCGCCGATCTGCTTCTGCAGGTGCTCCCAGCGCTCCTGCTCGTCGATGGTGCGCTCGGCGGTCAGGCGCGCCTCCAGGCGGTCCAGGCCGATCTCCTCGCCCGAATCGACGCTGTAGCCGTACTCGCCGGAGTCCACGCGCTTGAGCGTGCTGTCGATCTTGCCGATCAGCTTGCGGTAGCGGTCGCGGGTGCGCAGTTCCAGGGAGTTCTCGGTCTCGCGGGTGGCGCGCTCGGCCTCGTCGCCGACGTCGCGCACTTCCTCCTTGAGGTTCTCGATGGTCTGCTTGGACTCCTCGACCAGATCGGCGCGCCACTTCAGCAGGCGCTGGCGGAAATACTCGAGGTGCAGCGGCCCCATGTACTCCTCGTCCGCTGCCGGCCGGTAGCCCTCCGGCAGGATCGGCCGCCCGGTCTCCGGGTCGGTCTTGTAGTCGATGGTGCGGTACTGGGTGCGGGGCGCGGGCCTGGTCGGACGCGCGACCACCGCCACAGCCACCTTGCCCGCCGGCCGGCTGCGCGCCGGAGTGGCCGGCTGCGTCCTGGCAGGTGCGGCGGCGGCCGGCTTGCGGGCCGCCGGCGCGGTCTTCGGCGCCACGCTCGTGGTCTTGGCGACCGGCTTCTTCCGCGCCGGCTCGCTCGCGGCCTTGGCCGGTGCCGGACGCGCGGTCTTCCTGGCGGCCTTCTTCGGCGCGGACACGGGCGCGGCCTTCTTCGCAGGCGCCTTCTTCGTCGGGGCGGCCTTCGTCGCAGGGGTCTTCTTCGCGGGAGCCTTCTTCGCCGCAGCCGTGGCCTTCTTCGCTGCAGCCGGCTTCGCGGCAGGCGCCTTGGCCGCCGTCTTGCGGGCCGGCGCCGGCTTCGGCGCGGCCTTCTTCGCCGCCGCCTTCTTCGGTGCGGCCTTCTTCGAGGCTTTCTTTGCGGGTTTCTTCACTGCCACGTCGTAATGTCCTTGCGGGTTCCCGTGGAATGGGGAAGCGCGCTGTTATACCCTGCCCTGACGGCAGCGGCAACCGCGATTGCCGTCTTTCCGCCGTGCACGTGACGTGATCGAACGCCTGCTCATCGCCCTGCTGCACCTGTACAAGCGCTTGCTCAGCCCGCTGCTCGGGCCCCGCTGCCGCTTCGTGCCGACCTGCTCGGAGTACGCGATGACCGCGATCGCCCGCTACGGCGCGCTGCGCGGCGGCTGGCTGGCCCTGCGCCGGATCGGCCGCTGCCATCCCCTGCACCCCGGCGGCTACGACCCCGTCCCGCCCCCTTCCACGGACAAGACCCCATGACCGACATCCTGATCGTCAACGCCCGGCTGGTGAACGAAGGCCGCGAGTGGGAGGGCGATCTGCGCATCTCCCGGGGCCGCATCGCCGAGATCGGCGCAGGCCTCGCCGCCGGGGCGCGCGAGACGGTGGTCGACGCCGCCGGGCGCCGGCTGCTGCCCGGGATGATCGACGACCAGGTGCACTTCCGCGAGCCCGGCATGGAGCACAAGGCCGACATCGCCACCGAATCTGGCGCGGCGGTCGCCGGGGGCCTGACCAGCTTCATGGACATGCCCAACACCAGCCCCCCGACCCTCGACCGCGACGCGCTCGAGGACAAGTACGCGCGCGCCGCCGGCCGAGCGCGCGGCAACTACGGCTTCTACTTCGGCGCCAGCAACGACAATCTCGACAACGTCCGCGCCCTCGATCCGCGCTCGGCCCCGGGAGTCAAGGTGTTCATGGGCGCTTCGACCGGCAACATGCTGGTCGACGATCCCGAGGTGCTGGACGGCATCTTCGCCGGGACCCCGGTACCGATCATCACCCATTGCGAAGACACGCCGATGATCGACGCGGAGCTGGCCCGGTATCGGGAACGCTACGGCGACGACATCCCGGCGCGCTGCCATCCCGACATCCGCTCGCGCGAGGCGTGCATCAAGTCGACGCGGCTGGCGCTGTCGCTGGCGCGCCGCCACGGCACCCGCCTGCACGTGCTGCACATCTCCACCGCCGACGAGCTCGCACTGTTCGAGCGCGGACCCCTGGTCGCCGCGGACGGCACCCGCAAACGCATCACCGCCGAGACCTGCATCCACTTCCTGCGCTTCGAACGCGACGACTACGAGCGCCTGGGCCACCTGATCAAGTGCAACCCGGCGATCAAGGACGCCTCCGACCGCGCCGCGCTGCTGCGGGCGATCGCCGACGACACCATCGACGTACTCGCCACCGATCACGCGCCGCACACGCTGGAGGAGAAGCACCACCCCTATGTGCGCGCACCCAGCGGCCTGCCGCTGGTGCAGTTCGCGCTGACGGCCGCGCTCGAATGCGTGCACGAAGGTCATTTCGACACCGCCCGGGTGGTGCAGAAGTTCGCCCACGCCCCGGCGCAGCTGTTCGACGTGAAGGAGCGCGGCTACCTGCGGGAAGGCTACTGGGCCGATCTGGTGCTGGTCGAGGACCGCCCATTCACCGTGACCCGCGAACAGGTGCTGTCCAAATGTGGCTGGTCGCCGTTCGAGGGCAGCACCTTCCGCAGCCGCATCGCCTCGACCTGGGTCAACGGCGCACTGGCCTGGGACGGCGCCCATCTGGTCGGCGAGGCGGGTGGCCGCCGGCTGGAGTTCGACCGTTGAGGCGCCTGGTGTCGCTCGCTTTGGCGGGACTGCTGGGGTTCGCGCCGTTCCTCGCGCTGGCGCCAGCGTCCGCATGCGCGACGGACCGGCCGGCGGGCGACGACCAGCGCGCGGTCTTCCCCGCGAGCGTCCAGCAGGGTGCGATGGTGATCGGCAAGGTGCCGCCCGGCAGCCGCGTGGAGTACGCGGGACGCGCGCTCCGCGTGACCGGCTACGGCAGCGTGGTCCTGGGCATCGGCCGCGACGCCTCCGGCCCGGCCGAGGTGGCGGTGACGCGGCCGGACGGCAGCCGCGAGACCACGCGCATCGCGGTGACCCCGCGCGATTGGCCGGTCGAGCGGGTCAGCGGCGTGCCGCCGAAGACCGTCGACCCGCCGCCGGCGATCGCCGAACGGATCCGCCGCGAGCAGGCGCGCGTCACCGAGGCCCGGGCCCGCGACGACGCCCGCGCCGATTTTGCGCAGCGCTTCGCCTGGCCGGTCGAGGGCCGCATCAGCGGCCGCTTCGGCAACCACCGCGTCTACAACGGCAAGCCCGGTTCCGCGCACTCGGGCATGGACATCGCCGTGCCCTCCGGTACCCCGGTGAAGGCGCCCGCCGCGGGCGTCGTCACCTTCGCCGATGCCGACCTGTACCTGACCGGCGGCACCGTGCTGCTCGACCACGGCCACGGCATCAGCTCGAACTTCCTGCACCTGTCGCGGATCGACGTGCAGCCAGGCGACCGCGTCGAGCAGGGTCGGGTGATCGGCGCCGTGGGCGCCACCGGGCGGGCGACCGGGCCGCATCTGCACTGGGGGATGAACTGGTTCGACGTGCGGATCGATCCATTGCTGGTGCTCGAGCGCGGACGCTAGGTTCCTGCTGCGGCTGAAAAATACCGCGCGCGGCAGGGCAAGCGAGTTCGCGGGCTTCGGAGCCAGCGGCGCCCGGGCCGGTCATTCGCTTTCGGATCTCCGGCAACCCAGTCCTCCGAAGCCGACCAACGTCTCAGCGGGAGTCGCGCCCCGCGCGGTCGACCGAAGGCGCCCTTGCAAGGAACCAACTGCCAGACGCGCCTATTCACTGGCGCAGCCCCGTGGCGACGGTGATGGATCAGTTCGACGGATGGGACTGCCTGGCGCGGCCGGACCGAAGGGCGGAGCAACACCCC
>NZ_JACCKA010000017.1 GCF_013425525.1 Luteimonas salinisoli
CCGCGCCCGCGACGACGGCGGCAGCGCCGCGACGGCCTCGGCATCGAACCCGGCCAGTCCGGCGTCGATCGCAGCGTCCACATCGTCGGCATCGAGCAGGCGCAGCAGCGCCTGCGCCTGCCGCATCGGATCGGGTGCCGGCGCCGTCATGCGCTCAGCGGCCGTGGAACTCGGGCTTGCGCTTTTCCAGGAAGGCGATGGTGCCCTCGCGCATGTCCGCGGTGGAGAAGGTCAGGCCGAACTGCGCGGTCTCGTAGGCCAGGCCCTCCTCGATGCCGCATTCCCCGCCCACGGCGACGCAGTCGAGGATCCCGCGCAGCGCCAGCGGCGCCGCGGCGGCCAGCTGCGCCGCCAGCGCCATGGTCTCGGCCTCCAGGTCGGCCGCCGGCACCACGCGGTTGACGATGCCCAGCTGCAGGGCGCGGGCGGCGTCGATGGGCGCGCCCAGCAGGCACAGCTCCAGCGCCGCGGCGCGGCCGGCCAGCCGCAGCAGCCTCTGGGTGCCGCCGAAGCCGGGAATCAAGCCGAGGTTGATTTCCGGCTGGCCGACCCGCGCGCCCTCGGCGGCGATGCGCAGGTGGCAGGCCATCGCCAACTCCAGTCCGCCGCCGAGGGCGAAGCCGTTGACCATGGCGATCACGGGCTTGGGCAGGGTCTCGATGCGGCGCATGGTGCGCTGCCCGCGGCGGGAGAAATCGCGCGCCTGAACCGGGGCGAGCTGCGCCATCTCGGCGATGTCGGCGCCGGCGACGAACGCCTTGGGCCCGGCGCCGGTGAGCACGGCGACGCGGATCGCCGGGTCGTCCGCCACCGCCTCGAAGGCTTCGTGCAGGGCATCCAGCGTGGCGCCGTTCAGCGCGTTCAGCTTGTCCGGACGGTTGACGGTGACGACGCGGACGGCGTCGTGGTCGGCGATCAGCAGGGGGGAGTCGGTCATCGGCGGGGGGCGGTTTCGGGGTCTGGGGAGGCAGCGCGACGGAACTTCCGCCGGGCGCCGGGGTCGGAAGGGCAGCCGTCATTGGCAGTTAAGCCGTGCGGCCGTTATCCTAGCGCGTTCGTTCGTGGCGGTTCGACCGCTTGCGTCTGGGCGGAACCCCACACCCCGAATCCATCTGGAGATCCACCGCATGAAGTTGCGTTTGCTTGCCGCCACCCTTGCGGCACTGACCCTGACCGCCGGCGCCGCCGCGGCCCAGGACACCTCGTCCGATAAAGGCCGGCTGAGCTACGCGCTCGGCTACGACCTCGGCCGCAATCTGGTCGAAAGCGGCGAGGACATCGACGTCGATACCGTGGTCCGCGCGGTCCAGGACGGCTATGCCCGTCGCGAGCCGTCGGTGCCGGTGGAACAATTGCGCAGCGCCGTCGAAGGCATGCAGCAGCGCCAGGTCACCAAGGCGCGGGCGGCGTTCGAGCAGGCCTCGACCGAGAACAAGACCAAGAGCGACGCGTTTCTTGCGCAGAACCGCTCCAAGTCCGGCGTGCAGGCCCTGCCCAGCGGCGTGCAGTACCGCGTGATCGAGGCCGGCAGCGGCGCCAGGCCCTCGCAGAACAGCGAGGTCGAGCTGCACTACAAGGGCAACCTGCCGAACGGGCCGACCTTCGTCGACACCTACACCGCACAGGAGGGCCAGCAGGCCGGTCCGGTCTCGGTGAAGCTGAGCGAGATCCCGCTGGTGGGCCTGCGCGAGGCGCTGACCATGATGCCGACCGGCGCGCGCTGGGAAGTGGTGCTGCCGCCCGACGTGGCCTACGGCAACACTCCGCAGTCGCCGATCGGCCCGAACCAGGCGGTCGTCTTCGACGTCAAGCTCGTCTCCATCAAGTAACCGCGCGGCCTTCGGGCCGTGCGGCGCGTCGCAGAGCGCCCGGCCGGGGAGCGTCCCCGGCCGGGCGCCGCTGTTTCCGGGATCGGTGCGGCCGCACGCGGGACCCGCCGGCATCGGCCGCATGCCGTCGGCCCGGCCCCGTAGAGCCGAGCTTGCTCGGCTGCGCGGGCTCCGGAGCCAAGAGCAGCGGAGCGAGCTCCGCTCTACGAAGGCGGACAGGCCGCATCGTCGGCCCCGGCACCCCCGTAGAGCCGAGCTTGCTCGGCTGCACAGGCAACCGAAGC
The DNA here is from genome assembly GCF_013425525.1 of Luteimonas salinisoli. Taxonomy (GTDB): domain Bacteria; phylum Pseudomonadota; class Gammaproteobacteria; order Xanthomonadales; family Xanthomonadaceae; genus Luteimonas; species Luteimonas salinisoli. Next base: position 2,114 of record NZ_JACCKA010000017.1, read on the forward strand.
CCCGCATCCCGAACGCGCCCGGCCACACAGGCTGCGCCGCTCCCGCCCCGCCTCTAGACTGTCCCCATGAGCATGTCCACCCGCGCCGTCCCCACGCCCTGCACCGGCGTCTGCACCCTCGATGAGGAAGGGCTGTGCCTGGGCTGCCACCGCACCGGCACGGAGATCGCCTGCTGGCTGCAGATGGGCGAGCGCGAGCGTGCCTGGCTGATGGACACCGTATTGCCCGAGCGCGAGGCGAAACGGACGTGATCCGGCAGGTGTCCATCGCGGACCTGGTGCCGGCGCTGCATCCGCTGGACGCGCCTCCGGCCGGCGAGGGCTGGAACCTCGACGAACTCGCGGATCTGCTCCCGCCCGCCGCCAGCCGCTTCGAGGCGGCCGTGCTGGTCGGGCTGGTGGAACGCAATGACGGCCCGCGGGTGCTGCTGACCCGCCGCACCGACGCGTTGCGGCAGCACGCCGGACAGGTCAGCTTCCCCGGCGGTCGCATCGAGCCCGGCGATCGCGACGCACTGGCCGCCGCGCTGCGCGAAGCCCGCGAGGAGATCGGCCTGGCCGCCGCGCAGGCCGAACCGCTCGGTTACCTGGATCCGATGCTGACCGTCAGCGGCTTCCGGGTCCTGCCGGCGGTGGCCGAGCTCGACCCCGCCTTCGTGCCGGTTCCCGACCCGGGCGAGGTGGCGGACGTGTTCGAGGTGGCGCTGTCGTTCCTGCTGGCGCCGCACAGCCTCGAACGCCTCGAGATCGACTACGCCGGCCGCCGCCGCCAGGTACTGCAGTTCCGCAGCGACGCGAAAGCGGTACCGCACCGGATCTGGGGCGCCACCGCGTCCATCCTGCTGAACCTGCGCGAGCGCCTGCGCGAGACCACGGAGGCAAGCACATGAGCGGCTGGACCACCCTTGTCCAGGCGGAAGAGCTGGCCGCGGCGCTGGAAGCGCCGGGCCTGGCGGTGGTGGACTGCCGGCATTCCCTGGCCGATCCCGCGGCGGGCGAGGCCGCCTGGCGCGACGCTCACATCCCCGGCGCGCTGCATGCCGACATGGATCGCGACCTCTCGGCGCCGCCGGCACCCGGCAGCGGGGCGGGCCGCCATCCGTGGCCGCAGGCCGCGGCGCTGTGCCGAACACTGGGGGCATGGGGCATCGCCCCACGATCGCAGGTGGTGGCCTACGACGCCGGCGATGGCGCATTCGCGGCGCGGCTCTGGTTCCTGCTGCGCGCGCTGGGGCATGGCCGGATAGCGGTGCTAGACGGCGGCTGGGCGCGCTGGTCGGCGCTGGGCCTGCCGTGCGAGACGAAAGCGCCGCTGCCGCCGGTTCCGGTCGAATACCCCGAGGCGGAGTTCGACCAGGCGCGCCTGCTCGGCGCCACGCGGGTGCAGGCGCACCTGCGCCAGGGCGGCCTGCTGCTCGACGCGCGTGCCGGCGAGCGGTTTCGCGGCGAAACCGAGCCCGTCGACCGCATGGCCGGGCATATCCCCGGCGCGACCAGCCGGCCCTATGCCGCCAACCTGTCCGATGGGCGCTTCAAGCCGCCGGCGCTGCTCCGCGATGAATTCGAGACGCTGCTGGCCGGCCGACTCGCGGACCAGGCGGTGGCGATGTGCGGCTCGGGCGTCACCGCCTGCCACCACCTGCTGGCCATGGAGCATGCGGGGCTGAAGGGCGGGCGGCTGTACACGGGATCGTGGAGCGGCTGGATCGACGATCCGGCGCGGCCGATCGCGACAGGGGCGGGCTGAAGCCGGGGCGCGCCCGCGCGTGAAGCGGCGGCTTCGATGTCTTGCCAGCGGCGCGGATACTCGGGAGGAACCGGTGCCCGAGATCGTTTCGGCGGCGTTTTCCGCGACTATCACCCACAGGTAACGCCGCAGTGCCCATCACAGGCCCCAACGTTCCGATGGGGATCGATGCGTGGAAACGAAACGACTGCGTCTGTCCGGCGGTGCCGAGCTGTCGTTCATCACGGCGGGCGAGGCGTCCAAGCCCACCGTGCTGCTGCTGCACGGGACTCCGAACTCGGCGCGAATGTTCCGCGACGTCGTACCCGCGCTGGCGCAGGCCGCGTGCGTCGTCGCGCCCGATCTGCCCGGCATGGCGAGTCCGACGCGCTGCCGGAGGTCTCGTTCGCCGCCATCGGTCAGGCGATCTCCGAACTGCTGGACCGGCTCGAGGTTGGGCCGCGGTTCGTCTACCTGCATGATTGGGGCGCGCCGGTGGGCCTGCAGATCGCGATGCAGGCGCCCGAGAAGGTCCTGGGCCTCATCGTCCAGAACGCCAATGCGCATCGAACGGGGTGGGGGCCGGGCTGAGACGCGACGCAGGCCTACTGGTCGCAGCCGAACGCCGAAAACGAAGCGGCGGCTACCGCGCATCAGACCCTCGCGGGCACGCGCGACATCTACGTCTCCGGCGTCCCATCGGACGTGGCAGAGAGTATCCCTGCCGAATACAGGGAAGAGGATTGGCGGATGATGAACCTGCCGGGCCACATGGACACGCAACGAGCGCTGATCGCGGACTACGGGAACTACGCCGCCCGCTTCGATGCCATCGCCAGGTACCTCGAACGCTGGCAGCTCCCGGCCGTGATGATCTGGGGAAGGCACGACATCTATTTCGAACTCGCCGAGGTGCTGTCGTGGATGCGCGCGTTGCCGAGGATGGAGGCCCACGTCCTCGACGCCGGCCACCTGCTGCTCGAAACGCATGCGGCCACGGCGGCGTCGTTGATGCTCGACTTCATCAGGCGTACCCAAGAGAAGGCGAACGGTCGGGCCTGAGGGAGTCTGGATCGACTCTCCCTGCCGGAGGTCCGGCGCGCCGCTGCAAGCTAAGGCCGGTGCCAGGGCGCCGGGTGGATCACCTCGCCGCCGCGTACGGTGTAGCGGACATTGGAAAATGCCCGCAGATCGTCGGCGGGATCGCTGCCGAGGACGACCAGGTCGGCATCCATTCCCGCCTCGATGCGCCCCTTGCGCGCGTGCTGGCCGAAGCGCCGGGCCGGCGTGGTCGTAAGGCTGGCGAGAATCGCGCGCCAGTCCATCCCCGCGCCGGCCATGAGTTCGAATTCGCGAGAGGTGTCGGCTTGGTCGATATAGCCGATGTCGGTACCGAACAGGACCTGCCCGCCCGCTTCGTGGAACAGGCGCAACTGCTGCTGGACGATGCCTGCGACCTCTTCCACGACCGTTTCCGGCGCATTCTCCTTGCGCACCTCGATCTCGAACAACTGCAGCGTCGGGGTCAACGCGACATCCCCATCCACCAGCCGCCGTGCGAGTTCGGCACTCCACGGCCCGGAAGCCGGCGTTGGGTGCGCGAGCACGTCGATGCCGCCGGCAAGCGCGAGTTCGATGCCCTCCATCGTGGTCGGATGGGCGAACGCGGGCTTGCCGGCGCGATGGGCCTCGTCGACGACCGCACGGACGATCTCCAGGTCCATCAGTCTCACCCCCGTTCCGTCGTCGACGATGGCCCCGATGAACAGCTTCACCCCGTCGGCACCCTCCGCCAGCTGTCGACGCGCGCGCTCGCGCGCCTCGCTGGCCGTCGCGACCTCGGCGCTGGGCGCTGCCATCGACTCCAGCAGATCCTTCACGTAGGACGGCGTGCCGTCCGCGGGGAAGAACGGCATGTCGACGGTCAACAGCGACGGCCCCGCAACTTCACCCGCGGCAATGCGCTTGCGCAGCGTGGCGGCGTTTCCGGGCGGAAACGAGGCGATATCGAAGACCGTGGTGAAGCCCCAGTGCGCGAACATCCGCCGCAGGGCGAACGCCAGTTCGGCCGGCGAGCGTGCCGTCGCCTCGCTCAACGGCAACGGCAGGATGTGGGCGTGGCTGTTCCAGAATCCGGCCACGACCGAGCCGCCTTCGGCATCGATCACCTCCGCGCCATCCGGCACCGCCACGTCCGTTCCCACCTGGACGAGCTTGCCGTCACGCACCAGCACCGTTCCTTTTGCGATCGGCTGCGCATCCGGCGACGGATGGATGCGTGCGTTGACGATCGCGAGTTCCCCGGCCCAAGCAGCGTCGGCCAGCAGAAGAAACGGTAGAACCATCAGCATCAGCCACGCACGCATCGAACGCCTCCCGGAGCCAGAATACGGGCAATGATATGGACTGAACGTCGGTGACGAACAGCTTTGAAGGTCCGAGGTCCGAGGTCCGTACAGGCAGCGCCGCTCTTCACCGAAGCAGGCCCTGCGCCAAGGCGCGGCTGGTAGCCGGGCCGCTGGCACCTATTCCTTGGCGGCCCGCCCTGTGCAGTACGTGCTGGGGGTCATGGCATGAATGGATTGTCAGGGTGCAGCCGGCGCGAGGGACTGCGCCGCGCCGTTGCTGGCGCCGATGGCCCCGATGGCCGCCATGTCGACGCCGATGATGCATGCGACATTGAAGCCGTACTCCGTGGGAACGCTGCGCCGCTGATGGTGGGTGTAAATGCCGCAGATGCTGCAGAAGTAGTGCTTGGCGATCTTGGTGTTCCATTGATAGAGCGAAAGCTTGTCCTCGCCCTTCACGACACGAAGCCCCTCGAGCGGCACGCCGGCCATGACCGCGCCTTTGCGGCTGCAGATGGAGCAGTTGCAGCGGCGGACGTTCTCGAAGCCGTTCTCGAGCTCGACCTCGAACTCGACGGCCCCGCAGTGGCAGCTTCCTCTCTCGGTTCTCATCGTTCTCCAACGTCTTTGACAATGGATCCTTCGAACGCGATCCGCGGATCGTTCACGTTCACGAGCTCATCCAGCTCGTACACGTTTCGATATCCATACCCATACAGGTTGATGTATGTCGGAATGTTCAGGGCCATCATGATCGGCCTTTCTTGAGCGGCGAACTGTGCCGACAACGAATCTCCTGGCCGGGGAAAGGCCACCTTGGTGGCGAAATCGATCTGGTTGCCTTCGAAATTGTTGTTGCAGTAGATCAGTACCGTCGTATCGAAGGAGGGTATGATTTCCCGCAGGCTGTCTTGCGTGAAGTCGGTGAAGCTCAGATGCTTCGCCCCTTCGACGTGAATTCGCTCATAGCGGAACGTTGATCGCGTATCGAGAACGACGCCCCCCGGCTGCCTGCTCATATTCAAGAACGTATCGAGATCGACCAGGCGGCTTGCCCGGTGCGCTTCGACCTGGGAAACCAGGCCCTTGAAATCGTCGAAACTGACCTTGGCGGGTGGGTGGCTCTTCACTTGCGCCGATGTTTGTGCAGCGACCACCAGCATGGTCATCAAAACCAATAGCTTCGACTTCATTGTCTGTCCTCTCGATGGAGGGTCGTCGACGCCGGAAATAGACTCAGCTGCCAAACGGCTTTGGCTCGACCGAGTTTTTGGGCGCCGGGAATTGTAAGCCTAAGCGTGATAGCCGTAGCCCCGAAGCGTCCCAGCAGCCGGACGAGACCCGAACACGTTGCGCGCCGTGCCGACACCGGGCCAGCTTGCGGGTCGCCATCGTGTTCGGCAACAGCAGGCTCCCGCTGTGGATCTGGCGGCTGGGGATGTATCTGCTCAAGGTGAATCTGTCGGTGCTGGAGCTAATGCGCCACAGGGCGGGTTCAGGACATGGGTGAAGTACAGCCCGCGCGCTGGAGAAGGGTTCCGAATCGAGATATGGCGGGACGAAGCGCTCGTGCTGCGCTGGTGCCGGCATCCGCGCAGCAGCGATGAAACAAGACCCTTGCACTCGCCTTCACGAAGTTATATGTTCCCCCAAGGTGCCGCGGAGAAGGGGGCTTCTTCCGGTATCGAGAAGTTTCATTGAAAAGGACTTTTAGGGGACCTCATGCACGTCGTTCAGGGGGCTGACGCCCGCGGTTTCGCGGTGCGCGTGTTTGCGTGTGTTTTCTTGCTGGGGGCTGCGAATCGGGTATCGGCGCGCTTTGCGCGCGCGCAGCCCGATGCGACCGCTGCGAATGAACCCGATGAAGCGCTTCAGCCGCAGGCTGCGGGCGGCGCACTGCTTTTCCCTGTCCATGCAGACCTAGGCGCGACAGGCGATCCTTTGGGAGATAGCGCGTGGAATCCCCATCCGCGCGGCGTGGATGCGCTCGACGGATGCGTCCGGTCAGCGCCGGCCGGTCTCCACGCGCTTCCATCGCGAGTGCCGTGTCCTCCCGCCGAGGCTGCTCTCCTATCGCCTCCAATACGAGATCGCGCTGCGCATCCTGCGCGCGGGCGAACCGCTAGCCGCAGCGACTGCAGACGGCCTCGCCTGGACGGGTGCCCGTCCGGTCACGGCCTTCGACGGTAGCGGCCTCGGGCGCGTCGGCGCTATCGATCGCTGATCGTCTCGGCACCAGACTTCGGAACGACCACATGCCACACCGCCTCGCGACAACCTCCCGCGGTCCGCTGCCGGCCGAGCGCCGGATGCCGGCGATCTTGCGCGGAGCGACGCCATGCCACGCCGCATGGATATTCACGTGGGTCGCGGTTGCGGTCATGGCGGTGCTGGTGTCGCCCGCGACCGCGCAGACCCATGTGTCGGGCCCGGTCGCCGTGGACACGCAGTGGACGGCGGACGAGAGCCCCTACCTGCTGTCCGGCGACGTGCAGGTCCAAAGCGGTGCGGTGCTGAAGATCGAGGCCGGCGTCATCGTCTACATGGGCGCCGCTGCCGGCCTGGCGGTGGAAGCGGGAAGCATCGAGGCAGCCGGGACGAACACGCACCCGATCCAGGTGTTGTCCGACAAGACGCGTACCGGCGAGGTTGCCGCTGCCGGCGACTACCGGGAATGGAGCTTCAACAGCGGCGACGCAGGCAGCCGCCTGGAGCACATGATTTTCGAGCATGGGAGCGGCTTGGTGGTACAGGGCGCTTCTCCCGTCTTCAATCATCTGGATATTCGCAACCACCAGGGGCCAGCCATCAGGATCGACCTGGACTCCTCGCCGAGCGGTGTCGGCAATCGCGCGAGCGGCAACACGCTCAACGGCATCAGCGTACCCGCTGGGGACATTCTGGGAAGTGCCCGCTGGGCGCTTCGCGGAATCCCTTACGTCATCGAGTCCGGGGCCGTGTCGGTCGGCGCGAGCCCCGAGATCCTGGGCCTGACCCCCGATGTCCTCGTGGAGGGGGAGACCACGGAAATCGTGGTCTCCGGAACCCGTCTCGGTGGTGTCACCCAGGCGAGAACGGCTGTCGATGGCGTGCAGTTGCAGATCGTGCCGGGAGGAACGGACACCCAGCTGGCGATCAGCGTCGCGGTTCCGGAAAGCGCGGATGCCGCCGTCGCGGACCTGGAACTCCTGGCATCCGCGGGCTGGGTCGGCAGGGCCGAAGCGTTCGCGATCCAGGGCGCGCGACCCGTGTTGGTCGCCGTCGATCCCCAGTCCGTCTACCTTGGGCAGCCCGACCCCAGGATCGAGATCGAGGGCAGGAACCTCCGGGCCGAGTCCATCCTGCTGCTGGACGGGGTCGAAATCCCGTCGGCACTCGCCGGCAGCACGACCATCACAGCCACGTTGCCGACCCAGACGGCGGTTGGTTCGCGGGTACTTCAACTGCGCACGCCGGATCCCGAAAGCGGCGGCGAGCCGATCCATTCGAACGAGCTGAGCCTGACCGTGCTCGCCGCAGAAATCAGGCTGCCGGATGCGCTCTCGCTGCTGCGCGGCGAGACCAGGCAGGTGCGACTGGAGATCCCCTATCCGGCACCGCCGGGCGGTTTCGAGATCTCTCTCCTGGCCGATGCGCCGGCGTATCTCGGGGTGCCTTCGACCGTCACGGTGGTCGAGGGCCAGTTGGCCGCGGAATTCGCTGCGGAGGGATTGGACTCCGGCAGCGGAAGCCTCGTTGCGAGCGCGGACGGGTTCGAAGCGGCGTCCTTGGCGTTCGAAGTGGTCCAGCCGCCGGCGCTTTCGCTGTCGGTCGACTCCGATGTGTTCCTCGTCGACCAGAGCTACCAGCTCCAGGTTGCGGCCTCGAGCGTGGCCGGTGCCGAAGGCATCGCGCTCCAGCTGACCAGCAGCGATCCTGCCGTTGCATCGGTGCCCGTGGCGGCAACCATTCCCGCCGGGGAGCAGCAGACCATGGTCACCATGACCACGGCGAGCAGTGGTAGCACATCGGTCGGGGTCGCGGCGGCAGGATTCGAGCCGGGTGTGCTCGAAGTGACCGTCAGGTCCGATCTGCTCCATCTGCCTTCCGGCGTATGGGTCGAGCAGGGAGTATCGAGATCCATCCCATTGAACATCGGATCGCCCGCTCCTGCCGGTGGGCTGGTCGTAGAACTCTCCTCCTCGCATCCAGATGCGCTGGCGGTTCCGTCCAGCGTGACGATCCAAGAGGGGCAGATGTCGGCCGATGTGGACCTGTCGGCGTTCCATGATTCGCACCATGGGACCGTTTCGATCACGGCGATCGCCGAGGGCTACGCGCCAATCACCGTTCCTGCGACAGTGCTGCGTGCAGCATGGGCTGGGCTGCTTTGGGATTCCGTGCCCTACCACGACGATCTCTATGTGGCCGTAGGGGAGAACATCGACTACACCTTCAGGGTGGGCGAATACGTTCCCCAGGAGGACGTAACGTTTACCCTGGTCTCTTCCGATACGGCGATTTTCATTTCCAATCCCAACGCGACGCTCACCCAGGCGAACGGTGGCGTGGGCACAGTCGCTTTCACGGGCGTTGCAGCGGGAGAAGCGCAACTCACCCTCAATGCCCCGGGCCTCCGGGAGCACACGATGCGGGTAATCGTGCTCCAAGACCCTGAAGTGCGCTTCCAGCAGTCTGAAATGACGGTCGGAATCGGTATGAGGACCGTCGGAAGCGTCGCGTTGTACGAAAACGGGGCGCCTTACATCAATCAGGGCCATCCGATCCTCGTGCGTTTCACCAGCGAGTCGTCGGCGATTTCAATCAGTCAGGGCGAGCTGTATCCCGGTTCGACCAGTTTCAGCTTCGATCTGCACGGTCCGGATACGGCTCTGGCGGAGCCGGCGGTCGTCCAGGTAGCCGTGAAAGGCTTCGCGCCGGCAAACAGCCTGAGTGTGACGGCCGTAAAGCCGCAGTTGCAGTTCCGCAATCTATCTCTTGAGCGCTACGTCGGCGACGCCGTCGCCACTGGCGAGCTGTACATGGCGGTGCCCGGCGACGAATCCGGAACCATCCAGCGACTAAGGCACGGTACATCGGTGGGGTTGTCGCTGACCGACGTGGATGGAGACACGGGCGTTTCGCTATTGGATCCCTCCGTCTCTTGGAGTCCAGGCCAGGAGTCCGTGCAGGTGAGGTTCGGTAGCCCAGCGAGTCCTGGCAGCTATTCGGTTACTGCGACGTCCCCGGCTGCGGATTCCGTGACTGCGGGCCCGGTGGTCGTAACGGTGTCCGAGTTCCAACTCGTACTGACGGATTGGTCGTGGTCCTCGGAAGCGCTGGGCGAACTCGTGCTGGGCGAAGGAATGACGCGCTCCGGGTACGTGGCGAGATGGCGCAACGGCTCCCCAGATCCCGGCGTGGAGCCGTTGACGATCAACCTGCGCTGCGTGCCGATCGGCGCGTGCACCGTTTCTCCCCAGACGGTCGTCATTCCGGCCAACCAGCGAAGCATCGGCTATGCGGTGTCCCATGCGCCCGGCTACTCGGGGGCCGCACCCGTCGTGGAAGCGGTGGCCGAGGGCTATCCGGCGCTCAGCGTCCCGGTAAGCCTCGTCGCGTTGCGGCCGAGGATCCTGGAGCTGAGTACCAGCCGCACGACAGCGAGCGCGGCGGATGGCTTCAAGGTGAGACTCGGGTCGGCATCCGGCGAGCAGCTCGAGCACAACACGCCTACCGCGCCGCTTGCGGTCGACTTCGAGATCGTGGACGACGCGCCCAGCGGCCTGGTCCCCGGATTCCTGGTGCGGACCGCGCAGGGCGAACCACCCCAGCCCGGCACCTCCATCCTGCTCGACGGGCTCGAGTCCTTTGGCGACTACTGGAGCGACGACTACGCGGTGTCTGTGGCGACGCCACAGTCGGCGGGCAGTTACAGGATCCGCGCGACCCTTCGGGACGGCGGTGCCAGCGTCACCTCGAACACGGTCATCGTCAGCGGAGAAGTCGCGCTGGAGTTCGGCAGGAGCCAACTCCTGCTCGGGCGTGGCATGAGGCAGCGGGTCTGGATCGAGCGCACGAGCGATGGCCAGCCCGTCGAGGATGGGCCCGAACAGGCCGTCACCTGGTCCTGCGTGCCTTCTTCCGTCTGCGGCCTCGACGGCGCCAACGACTTCCATGCCGGATCGTCGAGCGCGTCCGTGGAGGTGCAGGGTCTCGATCTGACCGGGGCCACCCCGGCCCGCCTGCTCGCCGGCGTTCCGGGATATCCGCCGGCCGAGATTCCGTTGATCGTGGTCGAGCCCTCCATCGAGTTCGAAGGCCTGAGCCCGTTCCGCGATCTGGGCGCGCCGGACTGGGACAGGTTCGATGTGCGGCTCCGTGTACCGGATCCGTCGCTCGGTTCTCAGCAGGTGATGCCGGGCTTCCAGGTGGAGCTGGAACTGGTCGACGCTTCACCGGCCGATGTCGTCGATGGAATCGCGGGTTCCGACCAGGTCCCGACCGCCTCGAAGATCGTCGGCATTTCCGCCGCCGGTTCCGCGTTCGCCTACGTCGCCCCGCCGAATGTCGCGGGCACCTACCGGATCCGCGCTTCGGTGGTCGCCGCCCCCGTGGTCAATGGTGTTCCGATCGATGTCCAGCCGGTGCTTTCCGGCCTGGTCGAAGCGCGCGACGATACCTACATGCTGGAGTGGGGCGACTCCGAGGTCGTCGTGGGTCTGGGAATGACGCGGAACGTCGTCGTTCGGCAGATGCGCAACGGCAATCCCTACTCTGCCGACGTCCCGAAGACGATCCACCTGGGCTGCGCGCCTTCGTCGGCGTGCGGGGTTCCGGCCTCGGTCTCGATACCGCCGCACCAGTCGAGCGTCTCCGTTCCGCTGCAAGGGCTCGCTCTCGCAGACGGAAGCGTCGGTGCCCTGCTGACGGCCAGACCGGATGGCTACGGCTCCGACCATGAGCGCAGTGTGGCGGTCCAGGTGGTGGCGCCGGCGCTGCGCCTGTCGGGGGTTTCGACCGAACGGTACGTGGCGACGGTGCCAAGCCCCTTCTATCTGGCTGCCGGAGGACCTGGTGGGGAACATATCGGCGCTACGCCTTCAGAGTGGACGTTCTCCTGGGAGCTCGTGAACGCCGATCCGGCTGGCATCGTAGCGGTGGTCGACTATGTCTGGGATGGTGGCGCGGGGAGCTACGAACCAGTCGAAGAGCTGTCGCTGCCGGCGTCCTACTACCTGTCGTCGCCGACAGCACCGGGCGCCTATCGCCTGAAGATTTCGGGTCACGGGATGGAAGTCGTCTCCGATTCCGTCACGGTGCTTGCCGACGGTCCGCGCGAGCTCCGGACGTGGGGCGACCTCGAGCTCGACCCGTGGCAGAACGAAGACTACCCCGCTTGGGCGTTCGTGGGACGACTGATCGGTGGCCAGGAGCACATGCCGGCCGAAGCACTGACGGTCGCGGTGTCCTGCGAGTCGGACTGGGGGTGCTCGGTCCCGGCCACCACGACCATCCCGGCCGGCCAGTCCGGCGTCGAATTCGAGGTGCGAATTGGAAACGGCGAGCCCGGAGACGAGGGTGTGATCCATCTGCAGGCCGATGGATACCCACCCGCGAGCTTCAGGGTCTTCGTTCCTCTTTCCGGCGGGTCCTAATCGCCGCCAGCCGCGAACAGACCGTCTCAATCGCCCAGATCACCAGACCAGACCACCCAATCATGTCGAAGAAAACGCTCATCGCCATCGCCTGTCTGGCCTGCATCGGCCAGGCCCTGGCTGCCGAGTTGCGAATCGAGCAGGGCGTCGTGGTCAAGTTCGGTCCTGATGCGCAGCTGGTGGTACGCGACAGGATCGTCGGCGAAGCGGGAGCGGTGCTGACCAGTCGGAACGACGATGCCGCGGGCGGCCAGAGCCATCCCGACGCACGGGTGCCGGCGGCGGGCGACTGGGCCGGCGTTCGCGTCGAAAAATCGAGCGGCTCCTTCGATGCGTCGACCTTCGACGGTCTGACGATCCGCTATGCGGGGGGCGGGGATGGCGAACGGGAGCGCGCGGGCCTGATGCTGCGCGGGGTCGGTCCCGAGCTGCGCCATCTGCAGGTCACCGGCAGCACGACCGGATTGCGGCTCGTCGAGCGCGCCTCGCCCGCGATCGTTGGGTCGAGTTTCCTGGGAAACGACGTCGGCGTTGATGTCGACGATGACGGCCAGCCCACCATCGCCAGCACGCAGTTCGTCGGTAATGCCATGCAGGCGATCCTCAACCGGACGCCCGCCACGGTCGTGCCCGCCACCGGCAACTGGTGGGGGCATTCCAGCGGCCCCCAGGATCCGGTCGGCAATCCCGGCGGCCTGGGCGATCCGGTATCGACCGGCGTGAACTACGGCGGCCATCTCACCGCGGTGCCGCTGCTCGATCCGACCATCCGCCTGGCCGCCCCGGCTCCGTACTACGAGCAGTCGCGGATCTCGCTGGAACTGTCGTGCGTCAACGCCGTCGAATACCGGATCGCCGAGGGCGGCAACTTCTCGGGCGTTGCGTTCAGGCCGTTGCCGAACGGTCGCGCGACCGTCGAGTTCGATCTCTCCGAGGGCGATGGACGCAAGGCGCTGGGCGTGGAGTTCCGGGCGGCCGGCGGCGCGCTGGCCACCGCCTCGCTTCAAGGCGGCGTGCTCGTCGACACCCAGTCGCCGACGGTGTCGGTGAACAACCCCGCCCCGGGCAGCCACGTCAACGCTCCGATCACCATCGAAGCCACCGCCGCCGACGTCTCCGGCGTGCAGCACGTGGAGTTCTACCTGGGTGCCGAGCTTCTTGGTATCGACACCGATGCTCCCTATACGCACGACTGGGATCCTTCCGTCGTGGCCGACGGCGACTACGTCGTCAGGGCGGTCGCGACCGACGGCGCAGATCGCGTCGGCGAGCGTGCTGTCCCGATCACCGTGGCCCACGGCGCTCCGCTGCCCGACACCGAGGGGCCGCAGCTGACCGACGTGGAGGTGGATGGCCTGCCGCTGGTCGATGGCGCCACCTTCACCCGCAGCGCCAGCCTGACGTTCACCGCCACCGATCGCAGCGCGATCTCGCGCATCGAGTTGCTGCTGGATGGCGCCGTGGTCGCGACGGCGACAGAAAACACCCACTATTCCGTGGTTTTCGACCTGACCGGCGTCGCCAACGGCGACCACAGCCTGGCCCTGCGCGCCATGGACTCGCTGGCCAACGAAAGCACGCTCGCGTACGCGATCACGGTGGCGCACGCGGCCCCCCCCGCTCCCGTGCTGACGCAGCCCACCGAGGGCTTGGTGACCCGCAACCCCAACCTGCCGGTGTCCGGGACGGCCCAGCCCGGCAGCAGCGTCCAGATCATCCTCAATGACGAGCCGGTTGCCGATCCGATGACCGTCGCCGCCGATGGGCGCTTCTCCACGGTGATCATCCTGAGCCCCGGGAGCAATGCGCTGCAGGCCGTCAGCACAGATCTCCACGGCTCCAGCCCGCTTTCCGACGCGGTATCGGTCACTCTGGATTCCACCGTGCCGTCGGCGCCTGGCAACTTGGCGGCGGCCGTCGCCGCCGGGGGCAGGATCCGGTTGAACTGGTCGGCGTCCAGCGACCCGAACGTCGTCGCCCACGACATCTATCGCGCCACCCGCGAGTTCGCGGCCATCGGCGAGGCGCAACTGCTGCTGCGGCTGTCCGCCTCGGCCGCCACGCACGAGGACGCGCCGGCCGGCGACGGCACGTACCACTACCGCGTGGTGGCGGTGAATGCGGTCGATACTCCGAGCGCTCCCACCAACCTGGCGAGCGCGACGATCGACCGCTCGGGGCCGTTCGCGGAGCGCATCGAGTACACCGCCCGCGGCGCATACGATGCCGGTACGGGGACGTTCGGCCGGGGTCCGATGGACATCAAGGTCACGGTCAGCGAACCGCTCTCGGGGACGCCCTATTTCAGCCTGGTACCCGAGGGCGGGCTGCCGATTCCGGTCGATCTGATCAAGCGAAGCGACACGCTCTACGAGGGCGTTCTGACGCTAGGCGTCAGTGCCGGCACCGGCATGGCCAATGTGCTGTTCTCCGCGCGCGATCTGGTAGGCAATCGCGGCGTCGAGGTGCGTGAAGGGGCATCGCTACGCATCGACACCCTCGGACCCGAGGTCGTGCAGATCGCCCTGAGTCCGCAGGCCCCCATCAACGTGGACGCGTCCCGGCAGGTGACCGCCACGTTCGGCTTCAGCGAAGCGCTTCCCGCCGGAAATTCGCCGCAACTGCACTACCAGCTGTCCGGGACAGGCCGGCAGCCCATAGTCATCGGCGATCCTCAGCGAATCGATGGCACAACCTGGCAGGTGCAGTTCGAACTGCCGGCCGATGCCGGCCAGGCGGCGGCGGAACTGCTCAGCTTCGGCTCCACGGCCGAGGATGCGCTGGGCAACGTCTCGAACCGGATCGCCGCTCCGAACGAGTTCCAGGTCTACCAGGGCGAACTGCCGGCCCTGAACGTGCCGCTGGGCCTCGCCGCAACCGCGCTGCCGGACGGCCAGGTCCGGCTGGAATGGCAGGCGGTGGACGGCGCCAGCGGCTACCAGATCTATCGCCAGGCCCCGGCGGATGCCGAACTGGGCGAACTCGTTCGAAGCAGCCAGGCGCAGGCCGTCGACAGCACACCGGTGGACGGGAGCTATCGCTACGCAGTGGCGGCCGTCCGGACGTCGAACGGCCAGGAGTCCGTAAGCGGGCAGTCGACCGTCGTCGAAGTCTCCACCAGCCGCACGGCTCCAGGCGCACCGCAGAACCTCGAGTTGAGCCTCACGCCACAGGGCGTGCTGGCCACCTGGCAGCCGCCCCTCGGGCCGGCGCCCGCCAGCTACAGGCTCTACCGGGCCGCCACGTCCGCCATCACGTCGGTGGATGGCCTGACACCGATCAAGCAGGGCATCCGGACCACCCAGGCCGTGGACGCCGTGCCGTCGCAGGACGAGCATGCCTATGCGGTCACCGCGCTGGATGCGGCAGGCAACGAATCGGCCATCTCCAACTCGGTCTATCTCAACTTCAGCCTGCTGCCCGTCAAGCACCTCCAGGTGGAGCAGATCGACACCGGCCTGCCGGTGCTGAGCTGGGAGCCGAACGGCGCAGGTGCGGTGGGCTACGACGTGTATGTCGGCGAAGGCGAGGAGCGATTCAAGCTGACGCCAGAACCCGCTTCCGCGACCACGCTGACCGATACCGGTTTCACCGGCGGAGAACGGCGCTATACGGTCGAGACGGTCGATGCCAACGATGTCCGCATGCCGCGCGGCATCGTGCTTCCCAACGCCACGATGCAAATCGTCGGCGGGCTGCCGCTCAAGCGCAACGTGATGAACCGCGTCAACGTCCAGGTGAGCAACCTGTCGAGCGATACGCTCACGGCGGCGCGGCTGGTCGCAACGCTCGCCAGCCGCGAGTTCAGCACCGAGGCGTTCGTGCTGGACGGCAACGCCACCCGCCTAGTGCCGCTGGTCATCGGCGGGCATCCCGACCTGCCGAGTCCGGCCACGCTCGACCTGGTCCTGGAGAACATTGCCAGCGAGGGCGAGCTGATGCGCATGGGGCGCCGCCAGCAGGTCGACGTGGTCGACAGCGCGCTGGTGGTCGGCCTCGATGCCGAGAACTTCACCCGCGGTGCTACCGGCAGGGTGCGGTTGACGGTGGAGAACACATCCGAGGTGGAGGTGGAGCTGCTGACCGCGCGCAACTTCGGTCGCGACGCGTCTAACGAACTCCGCCTCAAGCTGCTCGATGGCGACGGCAACCTGCTCAGCACCACACCGTATCTCCAGGCGACGGGGTCCGGGGTCATCACCGTGGCTTCCGGCCAGACCGTGGCGCGCATCGCCCCCGGCCAGCGTTACGTGTCCGGAACTTTCTTGATGCCGGTGCCCGCCAGCGCCCCGGATCGGGTCAGGCTGAAGCTGGAGGTCGACAAGCTGCGCCACAACACCGGGGAGCCCGAGGAAGTGGCGATCCCGGGCATGGGCAGCGAGCGCGTGGTGGACCTGGTGGAAACGCCGTACTACGGCGAGGTCACCTCGGTCGATCCGGTGGTCTCCCACGGCACCGGTGACATCGTGATCCAGGGACGGGCCCTCGATCGGGCCAGCGAGGCAGCCGTCCCCAACGCGCCGTTGAAGATCGCCTTCAGCCAGGAAGGGTTCGAGCGCCTGGCCGACGTGGTCACCGACCCTGACGGCGCCTTCCGATACATCTTGAAGCCCACCATCACCGACTCCGGCCTGTACCGCGTGGGGGCCATCCATCCGGACATGACCGATCGCCCGGAACAGGCGAGCTTCACCATCAACCGGGTCAACATCTCGCCCTCCAGCTTCAGGATGACGGCGCCGCGCAACTACGCCTATCGCATCGATTTCAGGGCAAAGACCGGTACGGGCGCCCGAGCCAGCAACCTGCGCGTCGTGTACGCCCCCGAGTTCCAGCCGAGCGGCGTGCTGCCGCAGGGCATCAGCGTGACGCTGCCTGCGCCGCTCGACATCGCTCCCAGGCAGGACCTGTCCCTGCCGGTCGGCATCGCGGGCGACAACACCGCGGCCCCGAGCGGCCGGCTGGTGCTGGCCGTGATCAGCGACGGCTCCGGCGCCACTCCGCTGGCGCTGCTGCCCGTCGACTACACCCTGACCGAGGCCGTGCCTGCGCTGTATGCCACGCCCAACTACGTCGAGGCGGGACTCGCCCAGGGGCAGTCGGTCATCGAAAAGGTCGAGTTCGAAAACAGGGGCTTCGTCGCGATGACCGACGTGGTCCTGGAACTGCTGAACAACGACGGAGGCGCCGCGCCCGGCTGGATCAGCCTGGCTTCGAGTTCGACGCTTGGGAACATCGGCGTTGGGGAAACGCGCACCGCCGATCTGAGCATCGCTCCACCGGAATCGGTGGCCGAGGGCATCCACGAGTTCAAGCTCCGGGTCTCCGGCGCCAATCTGCCGGCCGAGGACGTCAATATCTTCGTCTCGATCACGCAGTCGGGGCAGGGCAACGTGTTGTTCAAGGCCTCGGACATCTACACCGCGACACGCGACGCCGAAGGCAACCTGATCCCGGGCTTGGCCGGCGCACGCGTGTACGTGCAGAACGAGGCGGTGATCAGCCAGTTCTACGAGCTGACCACCGACGCGTACGGCGAGGCCTACTTCCAGGATCTGCCCGCGGGCAGCTACCGCTACCGGGCCAGCGCCCCAAACCACCAGGAGGCCGGTGGGCGCTTCTCGATCAAACCAGGACTGACCGTCAACCAGTCGGTGTTCCTCGAGTACACGCTGGTCACGGTGGAGTGGTCGGTGCGGGAGATCACCATCGAGGACCGCTACGAGATCATCCTCAACGCCACTTTCGAGACCGACGTGCCGGCGCCGGTGGTGATGCTGCAGCCGACCAGCATCAACCTGCCGAAGATGGCCGCCGGCGAAGTGTTCCAGGGCGAGCTGGTACTGACCAACTACGGCCTGGTGAGGGCGGACGACGTCACCGCCACGCTGCCGGGCGACGACAGCTACTTCAAGTACGAGTTCCTCGCCCAGCCACCCAACAGCCTCGAGGCGAAGCAGCGCGTGCGCCTGCCGTACAGGATCGTCGCGCTGCAGAACTTCGGCAGCGACCAGGGGGCAAGCGCGAGCGCGGAGCCGGTCACGGAGATGTCGCTCAGCGCCATGGCAAGCCAGGCCGCGGCCAGTTCCGGCTCTAACGTATTGATGACACCGACCGCCGAGACGGCAAGCGCAAGCGGCACTCCCGGTTGCTATACCTACAACGCGAGGTATCGGATCCGCTGTCGTCACATCTGCGCCAATGGCGTCTGGAGCAGCAACTGCGGCTCCGGAGCCAACTGGTTCTATACCGAGAGCTGGGGCTGTCCGTCGGGCGGCAGTCCGATCGGTGGCGGAAGCGGCGGGGTCGGCGGCGGAAACGGAGGTCCCGGTGGTTCCGGTGGACCCGACTACTCGCCGATGCCGGGCATACCGTTGTGCGTCCAGGGTAGCGGCGACTGTTTCGAGCCGGACAACAAACAATCCGGCGGTGGCAACGAGGGTGGCCAGTAATGCATGAACTAATCGATGTACGCGCAGCAGTTGTTGGCCACAGGACCCGCGAACCGAGCGGTAGTACCAGCCGCCGGGTTGCGCTCGCCATGCTGGGTGCGCTGTTGGTGCTCCTGGGCATGCCCGTCGGAGCGCAGGTCACATTTCCGCTCAACGGGAATGGATCGATGGGGCTCGGGGGGCCAAACGGCGAATTCACCGTGGCCCAGGACGATCTGGTGGTGAAGGTGCCGGGCGGCCAGGCGCGCGTCAATCGCGACTTCGACGGCACCCGGTGGACGTTCAACAGGCAATGGTCCGGGCTCGGCGATCCGTCGTACTACAAGAACAATTATGGCTCGCTCGGCGCCTTCTTCGTGTGCACTACGATCGATGGAGTCGGCAATTGCGACAGCACCGCCCAGCCTGGAACTGGGGTCATCGACGTTCCCAATGTGGATCTCTACACGAGGGTTCCGACCGATCCGACATTCGGTTTGGATCATGAGTTAAATCCACTGCCTGACCAGTCCGCCATCCAGTTCGTGGCCCGCAAAGGAATCGGCTTCAGCCGTACGACGGACGGATCGACCTTCGTCAGCAGCAAGTACCCGCGTTTCATCGTACGGCCCCAACTGGTGCCGGTACTCCCGCCGAGCACCAGTCCGGATGCCCACCCCCCGGCCGGCAAGCCGGGCCAGGGCGGCATCGCGATCACCGAGGTCAATGGATACCGCTGGACAGATCGCACCGGTCAGTGGATCGAGTACGACAACTTCGGCCGGATCAGCAGCTACGGCGACCGCAACAACGTACGGGTGTGGATGCAGAACAGCGTCCACGGCCCCCTCGAGCGCGTGCTCGACGACAACGGTCGCACGGTGTTCACGTTCCTCTATTCGGACAATCGCAGGTCCATCATCGAGGCCCGGGACCACACGCCGGGCGACGGAAATACCCGGCGCGTTCAGTATCAGTACGACGGCACTGGCAGACTGCACAGGGTCATCGACGCGCGCGGGCACGAGACGCGTTTCGACTATGGCGAGGTGAGCAGCGTCGCCATCGATTTCGGCGGCAACCCCACGCCCGGCTACGGCACGGGGACAGGGGGTGGCGGTGGCAGCGGCACCGTTTCCAGCCTGATCGTCGATACGACGTACAACATGGTCAAGGTGACCGACGCCGAGGGTCGCGAAACCCGAGTCGGCTACGGCGTTACGAAGCGCGTCTCGCGCATAACTGCGCCGGATGGCGGTGTGTATGCCTTCGACTACGGCTACGACAAGCTCAAGAAGGAGTTCAGCGTCACCATCAAGCATCCGGAAACCGAACCTGGTCGCAAGCTGGAGACGCGGATATACGACCAGGAGGGCCGCATCGTCCGCCGCGAAGTCAACGGCAAGCTGCTGATGAGCGCGCAGGGCGGCCGTCAGTCGATGAGCTATACCGACGAGCGCAACAGTACGGTGCGGATCGACCGCAACAACTTCGACGAAGTGACTCGCCGGACGAATCCGGACGGAAGCACGATCAGCGTGACCTATGAAGCCGCTTCGCTCGATCCACGAGAGGTCGTCGATGAGGCCGGCGTAGCCACCCGGCTGGAGTACGACAACAAGGGCAATCTCCTCAGGCTGACGGCTGCGGCTGGAAAGCCGGTCGAGCAGGTCACCGAATACCAGCCGAACGCACGCGGAGAGCCCGAGCTCGTCCGGCGCAAGGGGGGCGCGAACCCGGACGGATCGGTCGACCCTGACGTCGAACTGCAGCTTCGATACGATGCGCATGGCAACGTTCGCGAACTGGTCGACGGCGAAGGCAAGACCTGGACCTACGAGCACGATGCTGCGGGCAACATGGTAACGGCCATTGATCCTTTGGGTCATGCGTGGACGTACACGTACGATGCGCACGGCAACCGCCTGACTGCGACGGATCCCAACCAGCTGACGACTGGATTTAGCTACGACAAGACCGACCGTCTGCTGACGATCACCGACCCGCGTCAGCAAGTGTACCGGCTCGACTACGATGTAGCGGGTCGGCCGCAGCGTATGACGGATCCGACCGGCAGCAGTGTCACTCTCGAATACGACGCGGCCGGACGGTTGATCGCCAGCAGCGATTCCATGAACCAGCGCGTGGCGTTGGCTTACGACAACCACGACCGCCTGGTCACTGTCATCGACGGCGAAGGCAATGCCACCGGGCTGGATTATAGCGATGTCGACGGCGCGGATCGGGGCGGAGACCTGGTGTCCCGCATCAACTACCCGACCCTGCAGCGCTTGCTGCGTTACAACAACCGGCAGGATCTGACACAGCTGTCGGACGTCGTGGATGGTGATACCCGTACCACGACGATGGACTACGAGCTGCGTGGGCTGCCCCGGACTCGGGTCAACCCGTACGAGAAGACCCAGGGCGTGGAGTACGACGCATTAGGGCGCCCGACCGTAGGTACCGACGAGCTTGGCAATACGGTGCAGCTGGGGTATGACCACCGCAACAACCTGATCAGCGTCACCGACGAGCTGGGGCACGTCACCCGGCTGGAATACGACAAGCGCGACAAGCTGGTCCGGGAGATCACCGCCGAGAACGAGGCCACGGTCTACCGCTACGACGACGCCGGTCGCCTGCAGGAGCTGATCCGGCCGAACGGATTTCGCCTGACTTTCGAATTCGACAATGGCGGGCGCCTGCAGCGGCGGCTCTCGCACCGCCCCGACGACAGCGTGGAGTTGACCGACACCTTCTCTTGGGACGATGGCAACCGCCTGATCGGGTGGGCGACCGCTGGCGCCAGCAGCACCATGAACTACGATGATGCCAACCGCCTGCTCAGCCAGACCGTGACCATCGAAGGCGTTGGCATGACCCGGCAGTACACCTATCACGCCAACGGTCAGGTCAAGACCTACACCGGACCCGATGGCGCCACCCTCACCTATACTTACGACGGCAACAGCGCGCTGTCGCGCGTCGACATCCCGGGTGAGGGTTCGATGAGCGTGGCCGAGCGCCAATGGACCGAGGCCAGGAAGATCGTGCTGCCGGGCGGCACCGTTCAGGAAATCGAGCGCAACGGGCTGCTCAGTCCGACTCGGTTGCGCGTAAGGGGTCCGAGCCAAGCGGTGGTGTTCGAGCAATCCAGCGTCTACGGCAAGTTGGATGAAGTCATCCGCCGCACCACGCAGGGGCAAGCCACGAACTACACCTACGACGATGCTCTGCGTCTGCTCGAAGCCGACCCTGCGACGAGTGCCACCGAGACGTTCGAGCTCGACGCTGCCGGCAATCGTCTAAGCGACAATTGGGTGCCGGCCACCTGGGAGTATGACGACGCCAACCGGCTGCTGAAGCGGGGCAACGTCACGTATCAGTACGACCCAGCCGGAAACCTGGTCGTCAAGACCGATGCATCCCTGGCCGAACCCCGTCGCACCACACATTACGCGTATGACGGCTACAACCGCTTGGCCGAGGTGCGCGATGGCGCCAACGCGGTGGTCGCCCGTTACGCCTACGATCCGTTTGGCTATCGCCTGAGCAAGGAGGTCACCGCTACGGGCGCGGCCAATACCGGCGCGACAGCCGGCAAGCGCTTCTTCCTGCAGGCCGAGGAGGGATTGCTGGCCGAGATCGCGACGGATGGCGTCGTTCTGCAAGGCTACGGCTGGCAGCCGGAGCGTCCGTACAGCACCTCACCGCTGTTCCTGCGCCAGAGCGGCGACTACTTCTACTATCAGAACGATCCGCTGGGGGTGCCGTGGCGGCTGACGAATAAGGCCGGTGGTGTGGTGTGGGCGGCCAACCGGATCGCGGCGTTTGGTGCGGTCACTGTAGCGTCAGGTACAAGCGTTGAGCAGCCTTGGCGATTCCCGGGGCAGTACTACGACGAGGAGACCGGGCTGCACTACAACCTCCATCGGTATTACAACGCCGAGACAGGACGCTATACCACTAGTGATCCCATAGGCCTACTGGGTGGTCCAAACTATTACGTGTACGCAGCGAGCAGCCCTACATCAAGGATTGATCCTTATGGGCTTGATGCAATGGATTGGTTATGGGGAGGGGTTAACAAGGCTACAGGTGGTTGGGATGGGAATGTTGACCCTGTCTGGGATTTAGTACACAAGGCAACTGGAGGATGGAGTCCCAATCAGTCAACAGTCAATTTCTGGGCAGGGGCAGGAGATGCGGCGAGTTTTGGTTTGACAAACTGGATTAGAGATAGAAATGGAACAAATGATCTTGTTAAAAAATGCTCATCTGCATACTTTGGAGGGGCGGCAATTTCCGCTCTCATGACGCCTCTTGGGCGGGTGGGCTATATGGTACAAGCAGCAAGAATTCCAAAACTGGCTCAGAGTGGTCGCCAAGCTGTAGCCATGCGAAACTATCTCAGATATCAGTATAGAGGTCCTCTTACAAGAATTCCATTCTTCGCAAACTGGCACATGCGAACCTACTTGTCGTTTGTTGCAAGGGGTCGAACGGAATCGCAAATTATTGCAAACGCTGGAAACACAAGTGGATGGTGGAATTCTGTTTTGTTATTCGGGTCACCCGCGATTTCAGCTGCGTCCACGGCAAGCCGTGTCGATGATTGCGAATGCGAATAACATAATCATGATGGCCGATTGATATGATTATTTATCACTATAAGCCGAACGGGGCGCCTCCTGATGAGTGCTTCACATACTCTGGAGACCTGGATTCAGTTAATAAGGTTCCTTTTAGTGTGGGGGATAAGATTAATGGATGGCTGATTGTCTGTAAAAGTATCTGGCTCAAAGAAATTAGGTTCATTATTTATGGAAATAGTGGGGATATATTTATCCATTTGCAGGAAGGGGTTTTTAATTACACTGCTGGAGAGTTGGCTGTATCGTACCGAAGATTATTGAATATCCTATGCGTTAGATTTATGGCAAAGAATATCGATGCGAAATACTTTATCTATATTCCATTGCATCGATTCTTGTGGAATGACGGGATGTTTCCAAGTGAGGTTGAGCCCCTCCATGATGTATTGATGAGAATTTCTGATCCAATAGAATGCCGCCGCATCACAGAATATCTGAATAACGGAATAATATTGAGTCCGTAAAAACTATAATGAAGTATCCAGGGATGCTGATACTTGATATTCATCTGATTAGTGCGCATTGATGGAAATGCGCAACGTGCTATCGAGGCGTGGAGCTGAAGAATTCGAATCCATGAATAGCGTACCGCTAAATCAGATTGGTGAATATTACGTTGATGGATCTGATGGGGACCCATCCTACGGGCTCTATGTTTCACTCATGGCCAAACGGTATTTGTCGATATAAAAGAAGACGATTTGCTGGAGCAAAGTAAAATTTACGTAGAAATGATTAAGAATAACCTGGGTGTCCTTGAGAAGAGATTAATTAGGTTTAAAGAAGAAGATCCGGAATTCGAGGGATCTGTAGTCTCTTATATAGAGCTACATTCAAGAAATGTCCGGCAGGGGGGTTCTTTGGGAATCTGATGGATATACTGCATTGAGGGGCTTGGATTTCTCTTAGGGTATGGCGCTCAAAAGTCAAGCTTCCTGCAGCTCGGATCGCATGGAAAACTTGGTTGCCAGGGCAAGAACTCAGCGGTAGTTTGCGTGGCGGGCTTGATGTTCGGGATTGGACACACGTTCAGGGGAAGAAAATCGTGCAGATAACACGCAAGGGCGCCTGCAGCGCACTAGCGCTATGGATGGGAATGCTCGTCTGCGCGCCGTCGATGGCGCAGGAGACCGTCTGCGCGCGCGTCAAGATCGAGATCAAGCAGGAGTTGACGCTCGAGCGCCAGGCGTTCGACGCCGAGATGCGCATCACCAACTCGCTGCCGGTCACCCCGCTGACCGAGGTCCATGTCGAGGTGAAAGTGACCGACGAGATGGGCGTTCCCGTCGCGATCACCGAGGACCCGAACGATCTCACGGCCAAGTTCTTCCTGCGCCAGACCAGCAGGCAGAACATCGACAACACCACGGGCAGCGGGCAGGTGGAGGGCGGTTCGACCGCCACCATCAACTGGATGCTGATCCCGGCGCCCGGAGCGGCCGGCGCCACGCCGTTCGGCAAGCGCTACCTGGTCGGCGCCACCCTACGCTATCGCTTCGGCACCGAAGTCCACATGTTGGACCTCAACCCGGACGCCATTACCGTCAAGCCGCTCCCGCTGCTGACGCTGGACTACTTTCTGACGCGCGACGTGATCGCGGACGACCCGTTCACTCCGGAGATCGAGGCGCCCGAGCCCTACACGCTGGGCGTGCGGGTGAAGAACACCGGCATGGCGGCCGCGCAGGAGGTCAAGATCGACTCCGCGCAGCCCAGGATCGTCGAGAACCTGCAGGGCCTGCCGATCACTTTCCAGATCATCGGCAGCTATCTGCAGGATCTGCCGACCACGAACTCGCTGCTGATCGACTTCGGCGACATCGAGCCCGGTAGCAGCAAGATGGGGCGCTGGCTGATGGAGAGCAACCTGGCCGGGACCTTCGTCGATTTCACCGCAACGTTCACCCATTCCGACGAGCTCGGCGGCGCGCTGACGTCCCTGCTGCAGGCGACCAACGCCCACCTCTTGGTGCGCGACGTGCGGGTGGACCTGCCCGGCCGCGACTTCGTGCGCGATTTCCTTGCCGAGGACGGCGGCGTGCTGCGGGTGTACGAGTCGGCGGGCCCGGACAGCGTTGTCACCGACCGCTCGGAGGAGGCCACTCTGGTGGCGTCCGGGGGCGGCTATCGGCTGACGCTGCCGCCGTCCCAGGGGTTCCTGTACGTGCGCAAGGCCGATCCGTACAACGGCCAGAAAGTGCTGGGCCCGGTGATGCGTTCCGACGCCAAGGCGATGGCCGTCGAAAACGTCTGGCTATCGAAGACCAAGAATCCGGATACCCAGCAATGGCAGCACTGGTTCAACGTGTTCGACGTCAACTCTCCCGGCAGCTACGACGTCGCCTTCAAGGATCCGGAGCTCGCGCCGAGACCGCCGGTGCTGCAGTTCATCCCAGACCGGGTGGTGAACGAGGAGCAGCAGGTCGGTTTCCTGGTGGAGGCGTCCAGCCCGATGGGGCGGCTGGTGGCACTGTCGGCAGGTCCGCTGCCCACGGGTGCGACCTTCGTGGACCAGGGTGAGGGCATCGGCGTGTTCGACTGGACCCCGCAGGTCGGCCAGGCCGGCGACTACCTCATCAACTACCTCGCCAGCGACGGCACCCTGTCGGCGACGCGTTCGGCGAGGATCCGCGTCGAGTCGCTCGAGCCGCCGCCGGGACCTGCCATTCCGCAGATCGTCGCGCCTCTGGCCGGCGCCGAGGTGGCCAGCCTGCGCCCGCAGCTGCAGGTGATGACCGGCGAGGCCGGCAACGATCCGACGGTCAGCGTGCATTTCGAGCTGTATGCAGATGCCGCCCTCACCGAACTGCTGGACCAGGCCACGGTGGCGGAGAACCCGGTCTCCGGGCAGGCCACCACCTGGCAGCCGGCGGAGGATCTGAACGACAACCGGCATTATTACTGGCGCGCGCGCGCGCTGGCGGCCGGGGGCATCAATAGCGGCTGGGCGAACGCTTCGTTCTTCGTCAACCTGTTCAACGACCCGCCGGACAGCTTCAACCTGACCTCGCCGGCGGCGGGGGCGAACGTGGACACCCTTACTCCGGTGCTGTCGCTGACCAACGCCCAGGACCGCGACGGCGATGCGATCACCTATACCTTCGAGGTCTTTACCGACACCACCCTGATCCAGGTGCACGATTCCGTCAGCGGTGTGGAGCCCGACCCGAGCGGAACCACGTCGTGGACGGTCGCTGTGCCCTTGAGCGACCGGGCCACGTACTACTGGCGCGCGATCGCGATCGACGAGCATGGCGCGCAGACCATGACGCCGCTGCGGCCGTTTACGGTGGTCCTGGACAACGCCGCGCCAACGGCTCCGGTACCCGTGAGCCCGGTCGGCGGCGCCGACGTCACCACGCCGGGGACCGCCACGCTGACCGCGCAGAACGGTGCCGATGCCGACGGTGACCCGGTGACCCATCTGTTCGAGATCGATACCGTCGACTCGTTCGACTCCTCGAACCGCCGTGCCTCCGGCCAAATCCCGGCCGGCAGCGGCGGCACCGTTAGCTGGCAGGTCGGCGACCTCGTCGAGAACACGCGCTACTTCTGGCGGGTGAAGGCCAGCGACGGCCACGCCGAGAGCGCATGGGCGGGGGCCGAGTTCCGGATGAATGCCCAGAACGATCCGCCCACCACTCCGGTGGTGGCCAACCCGGGCGACCGGGCCTGGTCCTCGACGCTGTACCCCAGCTTCGAGGTTCATGCCGCTACCGATCCCGAGGGCGACGCGCTGCGCTACCGGTTCGAGGTCTACAGCGACAGCGCCCTGGCGTCGCTGGTGGCCAGCGCTACGGTCGACGGCCTGATCTGGCAGACGACTACCGCCCTGCCCGACAAGACCACCCACTACTGGCGGGTGCGCGCCGAGGACGACGCTGGCGGCGTCAGCGGCTGGTCGCCGACGATGACGCTGTTCGTCAGCACCGGTACCTACGTGGCGCCGACCATCTCGCTGACTCGGCCAACCAGGATCCTGGATGCCCGCGATGGCAGTCCGACGATTGTCTGGGAAGGGACCGGACCAGCGATCGAGCCAACCGTCGCCCTCTACTACGATGCGGTGGGTTCCGGCTACGCGGGAACGAAGATCGTTGACGGCCTGCGCCATGATGCGGGTACGCATACTGGCAATTACGTGTGGAGTACCACTGCACTCGCCCCCGGGGCCTACTCGGTGTATGGCGAGATCTACGACGACAGGGGTGTCGGGCGTGCCTATGCCCCCGGCGCCGTGGTAGTCCCCACGTCGCCTCAGCGAGGTGGGGTGATCGCGACGACGCCTCCGAGCATGGATCTGAATGAGGGCGATGGCGTTGCGCAGATTTCCGTGCGCCTGGAGACGGCCCCGACCCAAGATGTGGTACTTCCGGTGAGTGTGAGTGATCTGACGGAAGTGAATGTCGCGCCAAGCGAGATCGTGTTCACGCCTGCGAACTGGAGTGTCCAGCAGTCCATACAGGTGAATGCGATTGCCGATGGGGTGATGGATGGCGACCAACCGTTCACATTGACCATCGGAAAGGCGGTCAGCCGTGACCCGGAATACATCGGAGTTCTGGCGGCGCCGATTGAAGGTACGGTTATCGATCAGGATGTAAATCCAGTCCCGCGCCTCTCCATTACGAGCTATCAGCTGGTGTCCAAGCTGCAACGAGGCGACCGATTTGAATATAGGTACAAGCCCGTACTCACCAATTCGGGAGCTCGCTTACGAGGAGTTGCGGGGATGGTTCTGAGTGCCCCTGGGTACGAAATATTGAGGGGGAGTGCGCGTTTCGGTGCTGTCGATCAAAATGAATCCGTGGTCAGTATCAACGAGATCGTTCTCGAGTGCGCTTGCAACAACAACTCGGGTTATCAGCCACAACTGGAGTGGCTGCTTGAGGGTGTCGAATGAACAGCAGGTTATGCCCAAGGCAGGCAGGTTTTACCTTGCTCGAGCTGCTCGTCGTTGTGGTGATCATCGGCGTACTGGTGGCCTACGTGGCGCCCCGCTACTTCCAGCAGATCGGCAAGTCCGAGCGCACCGCTGCGCTCGGCCAGATCGACGCATTGCGCAAGGCGATCGATGCTTATTGGCTGGACACCGGCCATTTCCCGCCTTCGCGCCAGGGGCTCGATGCCTTGGTCGACAGGCCCGATGGCGTCCCCAAATGGAACGGGCCCTACCTGCAAGGCAAGGTGCCGCCAGACCCGTGGGGCAACGCTTATGTGTACCGGGTTCCGGGCAGCGCAGGCGACTACGATCTGTACTCGCTCGGCAAGGATGGCAGGCCGGGTGGCGAGGCGGACGATGCGGACTTGGGAATAGGTGCCGCCCAGTGAAGCACCGGGTCCTGGTTGCCGCCGGCGGACAGTCCCGGTGGTTGGACATCGAAGCGGAATCGGTGGCGGAAGCGAGCGCGAAGGCGCTCAGGTCCGGTGGGCGCGTGTTGCGGGTCGACCCCGAGGTCGCCGCCCCGCGGCGGGCGCGCGTAACGTATTCCTCCACGGTGTTCCTGCAGGAAATGCTCACCCTGCTCAAGGCCGGGCTGAACGTGGTGGAAGTGATGGAGGCACTCGAGCGCAAGGAAGCCAACGCGGGGTTCAAGCTGGTCCTGGGGCGGATGCTCACGGCGCTGCGCGAAGGCGCTTCGTTCTCGGAGGCGATGGCGCGCGAGGCGCCACTGTTCCCTCCGGTGCTCGTCGCGGGCGTGGCGGCGAGCGAAACCACCGGTGGCCTGGCCGGTACGCTGGAGCGCTATCTGGCCTACGACGCCAAGATCCACCAGATCAAGCGCAAGGTCAGCGCCGCCGCGATCTATCCCCTGCTGCTGATGGCGGTGGGCGGTGCGGTCATCCTGTTCCTCATCGCCTACGTGCTGCCGAAGTTCAGCGTGATCCTGGACGGCAGCGGCCGCGAGGCGGCGGGCGCGACAAGAGTGCTGTTGAGCTCCGGCGAGTTCATCCAGCAGCACCCGCTGCTGTTCGGGGCGTGCCTGTCCGTGGCGGCAGGCGGGGTCGCCTGGCTCGTCATGAGCCGGGCCGGCCGCTACCTGGCGATCGTCCACGTCGCCAGGCTGCCCGTACTCTCGGAGATCTTCGTGACGATGGGGCTGTCACGGCTCTACCGCACCCTGGCCCTGCTGCTGGACAGCGGGATTCCGCTGCTGCGGGCGATGGAGATGAGCCGGGGAGTGGTCAACCCGGTGCAGGCGCAGGAGATGGCGCTGGCGATGGACCGCCTGCGATCGGGGCGGATGTTCAC
Organism: Luteimonas salinisoli; assembly: GCF_013425525.1. Lineage (GTDB taxonomy): Bacteria > Pseudomonadota > Gammaproteobacteria > Xanthomonadales > Xanthomonadaceae > Luteimonas > Luteimonas salinisoli. The sequence goes on from NZ_JACCKA010000017.1 coordinate 31,167, forward strand.
CGAGGCGATGTCGGGCACCAGCCTGATCCCGCCGATCGCCGAAAGCCTGCTGCGGGTGGGCGAGCGCAGCGGCGCCCTGGCGGAGATGAGCGGCAAGCTCGCAGACTTCCTGGACATCGCCCTGGATCGCAAGGTCGATACCTTCTCGCGGCTGTTCGAGCCACTGCTGATGTCGGCCATCGGCATCGTAATCGGGGTGATCGTGCTGATGATGTACTCGCCGATCTTCGACCTGGTCGGGAGCGTGGGGCAGTGAACCTGGACCTCGCCTCGGCCGCGCCGCCCGTCCTGGCGGCCAGCCAGATCCGCAGCGCCCGCGCTCGCGCATCGGCCAGCGGCGGATCCTGGCTGCAGTCGTTGCAGGAAGAGCTGGGTGTCGGTGCGGAGACGTTCCTGCAATCTCTGGCGACGGCTTCCGGCGTCGAGCCGATCTCATCGGTCACGCTCCATGAGGCGGTGCCCGACTTCGGTGCCGTTCCCTACGTCGAGTGCGTGCGGCGCGAATGTGCCGTGTTGCGCGATCCGGTCGATGGGCTGGCTTTGGTCGTCTCCGATCCGTTTTCGGACGAGACGGTGCAATGGGTACGCAGTTGGGTGCGCGAGCCCTGCGCGATCCGCCTGGCGGACGCCGAGGCGCTGCGTAGCTATCTGGCCATGGCCGAGCAGACGGTGCGGGCCACGCAGGACAGCGTTGGCGGCCTGGCGCCGGTGGACGACCCGCGGGGCGAGGACGAATCGCTGTCGCTGGAGCAGATCGAGGCGGACGCCAGCCCGGTGGTGCGGGTGGTCAGCTCCGTTCTGTACGACGCGCTCAAGCAGGAGGCGTCCGACATCCACCTGAAATCGACTCCGGCCGGAATGGACGTCAAGTTCAGGATCGACGGCGTGCTGGTGCCAATCTCCCAGGTTGCCGGGCCCGATACGGCACAGCGGATCATTTCGCGGATCAAGGTGATGTCGGAGCTGGACATCGCCGAGCGACGGGTGCCGCAGGACGGGAGGTTCCGGGTCAAGGTGCGCGGCGGCCACGTCGACTTCCGCGTTTCGATCATGCCCAGCGTCCATGGGGAGGATGCCGTGCTGCGCCTGCTCGACCGCAGTACGCTGACCGGCAGCCGCGACCAGATGCTTCAGCTGTCGGACCTCGATCTCGCGCCCGCCGCGCTGGCGACCCTGCGCAAGCTGGTGGCGCAGCCCTATGGCATGGTGCTGGTGACCGGCCCCACGGGTTCGGGCAAGACCACCACCTTGTACGCGGCGATCGACGAGATCAACGGCGGACAGGAAAACATCATCACCATCGAGGACCCGGTCGAGTACCAGCTGCCCGGGGTACTACAGATCCCCGTCAACGAGAAGAAGGGGCTGACGTTCGCCCGCGGCCTGCGCTCGATCCTGCGCCACGATCCGGACAAGATCATGGTCGGCGAGATCCGGGACGAGGATACCGCCCAGATCGCCGTACAGGCGGCATTGACCGGCCACCTGGTGCTGACCACGGTGCACGCCAACAACGTTTTCGACGTGGTGGGCCGCCTGCTGCACATGGGCGTGGACCCTTACAGCCTGGCTTCGGCCCTGGTGGGCGTCTGGGCGCAGCGGCTGTTGCGCGTGAACTGCACCGACTGCTCGCGTGCCTACGTGCCCGACGCCGAAGCGCTCGATCTGTCGGGGCTTCGTCCGCAGGAGCTCGCCGGCAAGACGCTTCGCTGTGGGCAGGGATGCGGGCGTTGCCGGGGCACGGGCTACAAGGGGCGTCGCGTGGTCGCGGAGTTCCTGGTGATGAACGATGCATTGCGCGAGTTGATCTCGACCAAGGCGCCGGTCACGGCGCTGCGCGCCTGCGCCGCTGAACAGGGCGGGGGCAGCTTGCGGGCCGCGGCTCTGGATCTGTTCTTCCGGGGAGAAACCACCCTGGCCGAAGTCAACCGGGTCACTTTTGCAGAGTAGTCGGCCGTGCGCAGCAAATCCGCCCATCTTTATCTTTCAGGATCCACCTGGGTCGCGGTCCGGCGGGGGCTTGCGTCGGCGGTGTGGGGCGTACATGGCGATCCGTCGTCCGGCGACTGGGCGCAGGTTGGGCGATCGCTGGTGGAAGCTTTCGGCCGCCCCGCGCGGATACGCCTGGTGCTTTCGACGCGGCTGTGCCCGTGCCTGGTCGTGCCCTGGGTGTCGAGCCGTTTCACGGCCTCGGCCGTTCGCGATCATGTCGTCGACGCCTTCTTGCATGGTCCGGGGGTCACCGCTGCCAGTCATCGCATCGAAGCGGTCTGGCCGAGGTTCGGGCGCCCGATCCTCGCGGTCGCGTATCCGCGCGGGCTCGTCGACGAGGTCGCGGCCGGTCTCGCGGAAAGCGGCTGCTTGGTGGACGCCGTCGTCGCCAGCCTCCATCCGGTCCTGCGCAGGTATGGCACAGCGTCGGGGTGCGATTCGTCGCTGCTTGCGTTCGCCGAGGACGACGGCATCACCGGCATCACGATGGACGGCGGGCAGGTGACTCAGGTCGAAACCCTGTCCGGCTGGGGCGGAGGGCTCGAAGATGCTGCGCTGTGGCTGGCACGCAAGCGCTTCGGCTTCGAGGACGATAGTGCATTGAGGTGGCTGGCGACAGGCGATGCGCCGGAAGGGTTCGTCGGGAAGACGATTTCCGTTGGAGCGTCCGGTTCCCCGGTGTCCCCGGGGCACGGCGTACTGGCTGCATGCGCATGATCCGGGCAGTCGACCTTGCCTGGACACCGGGCCGACGATCGTCCGGAGGCTGGATGTGGGGGCTGTTGCTGCTGCTCACGCTGGGCCTGGCCGCGCTCCTGTATGCGAAGTCGGCCATCGATGCGCGTCTCCATTCCCGGCAAGGCGAGATGGAGCGCCTCGTCCTGCGCTCGCTCGCCGACGGCCGCCGCGTTTCGCCGGAACGTGCGCGCAGCGCCGGCGAACTGCGCCTGCTGCACGACCAGGTCTTGCTGCTGAACCGGGACTGGGCGGGTCTGTTGCACGAACTGGTGCCCGGCGACCATGGCAGCCGGCTGCTGGTGCTCGACATCGATGCGGTGACGGGGGTGCTGCGGGTATCCGGCCGCGCGCGTGATGCCAAGGCCGCCAATCTCTATGCGGAGACCATCCACCTCGAGAGTGGAGCGGTCCGCGACGTCCGTCTTCTGCTGCTCGAGAGAAAGCCGGATGGCATCGACTTCGAGGTGAGTGCGAGATGGGCAGAATAGACTCCCGTCCTCTCGTATGGGCGCTGCATCGCGGCTATCTCCGGCGTGGCGCTGCTTTCGTCCTCTGCCTGCTGGTCGCGTCGGCGGCCGTGTTGACGGCGCTCCTGGCCGGAGCCGCCTGGTGGCAACTGAAACAGGCCGACAGGGAAGTGGCCGCCAGGACTCGGGCGCTCTCGGCCGCGCCCTCGGGGCAGGGCCTGGAGGAGAAGAGCGAACCGCTGCAACTTCCTGCGTCCGCCCGACGTTTCGACATCAATGCGCGGATCCTGGCAGGCCTTGAAGAGGCCGGCTTCGCGCCGCAGCAGATCCGGTTCCGCTTCGAGGACGTCGATGAGGCGGAGCTGATCAGGCAAACGGCGATATTCGAGCTGACGGCAGGATGGAGCGAGATCGCGAATGCGCTGGCGGGCCTGCAGGCGACGGATCGCGCCGTCTACATCTCGAAGCTGCGGCTGGAACGCGAGACGCCAGGGGCGGCGCTGGTCACCGCGGAAATCGAAGTGGCGGCGGCGATGGTCGGCAAGCTCGATCCCGAGGAAGCCGCGCCATGAGCAGATGGTTCCGGCCGCTGGCCTACTCGACCATCCTCGTGTTGGGCGGACTGGCGCTGTTCGGGGAGCAGGCACCGACCGGTACCGGGGAATCGGGTGTAGTGCCGCAGCTCCGCGCCGCGACGCCGGCCGAAAGGGAGCAAACGCTTCCGGAAATCGGCCAGCGGGATGCGGGATCCTTTCCGGTGGGGCTCTTTCCGCTCGATCTTGCACCGCCGCCGCCGCCGTCCAGACCGCCGGAACCTCCACCGCCGCCCGCGCCCGCGGAAATCAAGGTGCTGGGCTGGATGATGTCCGGGTCGGTGCCTCACGTGTTCGTCGAATGGAACGACGTCAACTACACGTTGATGCGGGAGGAGGCGGTGGAGGACGTCTATCGCTTCGATGGCATTGGCGGCGGGTTCGCCGAATTCACCTATCTGCCGACCGGCGAGGGGCGGCGCTACAGCGTAAGGGATCCTGCGCTGCTCGAATGATTCCTGGGGAAGTCAATGTTGAGTCGTAATGCCGGCCGAGGCCGGGTCTTGAAGGGAGTCGCGCTCCCGATCGCACTGGTGCTGGTGGCCAGCTGCGGTGCCGCGGGAGAGTTCAGAAGGGCCGACAGGCTGTTCGAGCAGGGCGACTATGTCGAGGCGATCGAGCAGTTCGAAGCCGTGTCGGATGCGAGTCCGGGCAACGTGCGCTATCGGCAGCAGTTTCTGCTCAGGAAGCGGCAGGCGCTCGACGCCTTGTTCCAGCAGGCGGACAGGGCACGTGCCGGCGGAAACCTTTCCGAGGCGGAAGGGCTGTACCAGCGGGCGCTGCAGCTCGAGCCCGGCAACGCCGCGGCGCTCGAGGCGCTGCGCCGCGTCGCCACGGCGCGCCGCCACGGCGCGATCCTGATCGAGGTCGATGCGCTAATCGCCGCCGGGGATCTGGAGGCGGCGGAGGAGATGGTCCGCGACGTGCTGGCGGAGGATCCGAACAACCTCAGGGCACAGAACAGCAGCGAGCGCATCCGCGCGGCCAACGCCGCCAAGGACCGGACCGCGGACAGCCTCGAGGATCGCTTCAGGAAGCCGGTGACCCTGGAGTTCAGCGACGTTCCGGTGAGGGTGGCTTTCGAGGTGCTGTCGAAGGCATCGGGCATCAACTTCGTGTACGACCAGGACATCCGGCCGGACCTCAAGGTGTCCGTCTTCCTTCGGGAGACCCCGTTGGACGAGGCCATCCGGTTGATCGGCCTGTCGACGCAGCTCGAGACCCGGGTGCTCAACGCCAACTCGATGATGGTTTTCCCGAACACCCCGCAGAAGATCGCCGACTACAGACAGCTGAACATCCGCAGTTTCTACCTGGCCAACGCCGAGGCCAAGACGGTCGCGGAGACGCTCAGGACCATTCTCAAGTCCGAGAATATCGTCGTCGACGAAAAGCTCAACATGCTGATGATGCGCGACAGCCCGGATGCGATCCGGCTCGCCGAAAGGCTGGTCGCGCTCCAGGACATCGGCGAGCCGGAGGTGATGCTGGATGTCGAGGTGCTGGAGATCAAGCGCTCCAAGCTGCTCGACATGGGCATCAGCCTGCCGAGCGAGATCGGCTTTTCCGTCGTCGCTCCCGGCCAGGCCAACACGGCCCTGCCCATCAGCGAGCTGAGACGCCTCAATTCGGACACGATCTACGCGAGCGTCCCCAGTGCGACCGTGAGGCTGCACGACGAGCGATCGGACGCCAGGATCCTCGCCAATCCGAAGATCCGGGTGAAGAGCGGGGAAGAAGCCAGCGTGTTGATCGGCGATCGCGTGCCGGTGATCACCTCCACCTCGACATCGACAGGTTTCGTCTCGGAAACCGTGAACTACGTGGACGTGGGTCTGAAGCTCGAGGTCGAGCCGCATGTCTATGCGGGCGATGAGGTCTCGATCAGGATCAACCTCGAAGTCAGCAATCTGGTGCGCGAGATCGTCACCCGGTCGGGGACTTTGTCCTACCAGATCGGCACACGCAACGCGCAGACGGTGCTGCGCCTCAAGGACGGCGAAACCCAGATCCTGGCGGGCCTGATCAACAAGGAGGATCGCCAGGTGGCCAATGGTTGGCCCGGCATATCGCGCTTCCCCATTCTCAACCGCATCTTCGGTTCCCAGAAGAACGACCGGCAGGATACGGAGATCGTGCTGTCGATCCGGCCGCGCCTGATCCGCGGAATCAGGCACGCCGACCTCGGCGAACTGGAATTCGAGAGCGGCACCGCGACCCATCTCAGGGGCAGAACATCGGTGGCGGCTTTCGCCGGCGCGCCTTCTTCCGAAAGCGACGATCAGGAGGCCACGTCCGAGGCTGCGCCGGATGCAACGGGGGCAGCCGTTCCTTCCGCGCTGCCCGATGTCCCGCCCAGCCCGGCGATCCCCCTGCCGGAGGCGCCGAACGTGCTCCTGGACTGGACCGCTCCTCCGGAGGTGCGCGTGGGCGAACAGTTCACTGCGGTGCTCAACGTCAGCGCCCTCCAGGCGATCGAGCAGATTCCCCTGTTGATCGGCTTCGACCCGAAGGTGCTGCAGGTGGTCGGTATCGAGGAGGGAATGTTCATGTCGCAGGGAGGCGGCCAGAGTTCCCTGGCTCAGCAGGTCAATCTCTCCGACGGCAAGATCATGGCTACCGCCACCCGCCAGGGAAGCGCCGTTTCGGGCCAGGGGAGCCTGTTGCAGATCACGTTCAAGGCAATGGCCGCCTCCGACAAGGCGGAGGTCAAGCTGTTGTCCGCGACTCCCGGTCCCGGTCAGATCGGCCCGGCCCGGACCTCCAATGTTGCGATCAGGATCCGATGAGACGTCAGCGGCATCGCGGCTTCAGTTTTATCGAGCTGATGGCCGCGCTCGCCATCATGGCGATTCTGTTGCTGATTGCGGTGCCATCCGCCAGGGTCGCCGTGCAACGGCACAAGGAGGTCGAACTGCGGTCGGCTCTGGCGGAGATACGCAGGGCGATCGATCGCTACAAACTGGCGGCCGAGCAGGGCAGAATTCTGGTGGAGAGCGGCGGCACGGGCTATCCGCCGGATCTGCGCACGCTCGTCGACGGAGTCGAGGATGCCGGTAGCCCGTCGCGGACGATGATCTACTTTCTCAGGCGTGTTCCGCCCGATCCGTTCAACCAGCGCTCCTATGCGGCCCCGGAAGAGAGTTGGGGGCTGCGCAGTTACGACACCCCCCCCGATCGTCCTGCCGCCGGTGAGGACGTTTTCGACGTCTACAGTACGTCCACCGGAATTGGCCTCAATGGCGTCGCATACAGGGATTGGTAGCCGATGAAAAGCGGGATCAGGCGCGGGTTCAGTCTCATCGAGCTGATGGTGGTCATGGCGATCATCGGAGCCCTAGTCGCCATCGCGCTGCCCCGCTATCAGGCTTCCGTCGAGAATGCCAGGGTCACCGCCCTGAAAGCGAACCTGCACGTCCTGCGCGAGAGCCTTGACCGGCACTACGACGACAAAGGGCGGTACCCCGAATCGCTTCAGGAACTGGTGGAAGCCCGATATCTCAAGGCGATCCCGGTCGACCCGATCACCGAAAGCGCGCAAACCTGGGTGGCGGTCGGCGATTCCGATGGCACCCTCGAAGGCGTGGTCGACGTGTACAGCGGTGCTGAGGGTACGACGCCGGATGGCGTCGACTACTCGGGATTGTGACCCGTGATCAGGCCGTCGGGTTTCGCATATCTGTTCATGCTGTTCGCACTTGCGCTCTTGGCGGTGTCGGCTTTGGCTGCAGCGAGCCTGCAACACTACGCGAGGATACGATCCAGCGAGGCGGAACTGCTCAGGATCGGCGGGGAGTTCCGGCGCGCCTTGGCCAGCTACCGTGAGGCCGCCGCCCCTCAAGTCTATCCCGAGGCGCTCGAGGACCTGCTGCTCGATCGGCGCACCGGCTCGGACCGGCGGCATCTGCGCAAGGTGTACTTCGACCCGGTTACCGGCCGGCGCGAGTGGGGCATGGTGACGGAACAGGGGCGGATCGTCGGGATCCACTCCCTGTCCCAGCGAAGCCCCATGAAGGTCTCCGGATTCGATCCTGAGAATGCGGGCTTCGAAGATGCGGTGCGTTACTCCGACTGGATATTCCGCGCCGAGCCCGTGCCCGCCGACCTGCCGCCGGCAACGGACGGCGCTCTACAAGGAGGGACAGGTGGCTGATTGTCCCGGGCCGAGGGCGCGCCTTTGGTCCTGGGCTAGGTGCGCGTGGATCAGCGCCACCAATCGGTCGGGGCTACCCACCCAGTAGAACGCCGTCGAACTGCTCCTGTCCATCGATGCGGCGATCGTCTCGGTCGGCGTGCTGGGGTCGGCGACGAAGATCCTGCGTCCGGATCCGGCGGCTGCCGTCCGCCGGATACGGTGTTCGGAGAGTACGGGTCCCAGCGCTTCGCCCAGTGCCTGCGCCGAATTACCGGAACTGCTCAACGCGGCGGACACCTCGGCGTCCGAAAGGCGGCTCACCGCCAGCCGCTCTGGACGACTCAAGGCCTGGGTCCAGGCGGCGATCCCTCCATCGACGACCTTGAAGTTGTGGAGGCCTCCGTTGCGCAGTCGTGCGCAAAGCAGGAATGCGTCGGATCGAAACTTGCCGCTGTCGTAGACGACGGCGGTTCCACCGGTTCCGCGTAGAATCCTTGAAAGCTCTGCGGGATTCGAATGCCGGGCTCCCGGAATGTGGAACTCCAGATACTCCGATCGGCTGCGAAGGTCGTAGATCTCGGCATCGCTTGCGACGGCCCTTGCGCTGATCAGGCAACTGCGGTCCTCTGCAGCAGCATGAGTTGGCGTCCCTTGCGCCGCGACCGGCGCGACCGCCAGGGGGCAGGTCGAGGGCGTGGACAGCGCCAGTTGCGGGAACGAGGCGAGTGTCAGGGTACCGGCTGCTCCGGCGAGCATCCAGGCGAATTCGTGCAGCGAGCGTCTCGTCCTCGCGATCATGGCCTCCTCCCTGTTCCCCTGCCGCGATAATACCGCCACTTCCCGGCCGGGAGCGGGATGCCTGCCGGCTCAGCCCTTGCCGATCCGCGCCAGCATGTCGCGCAGGGCCTGCTGGGTGGCCGGGTCGTGCCATTCGCGCAGGAAGTGGTCCAGCTGCAGGCTCTCTTCGGTCAGGGCGTCGACCAGGTCGGCACGGGCGAGGCGGCGGGTGGTCAGCATCGGTTTGCGCGGCAGCTGCAGCAGGGGGCGCAGCCAGGCGGCCGCGCGCGTGGTCACCTCGTCGACGCCGGTGAGCTCGTCCACCAGGCCGATCGCATGTGCGCGTCCGGCAGGAACCATCTCGCCGGCCACCAGCAGGCGTTCGGCGTTGCGCCGGCCGACGGTGCGCTGCATCAGCCGAAGGATGCCCGGCGGGATGGCGATGCCGACCTGGGTCTCGTTGAGCCCGATGGCGAACGGGCCGTCGGCCATCACCCGGTAGTCGCAGCACAGGGCGAGCACGCAGCCGCCGGCCGGGGCGTGCCCGGCGATCGCCGCCACGACCGGCACCGGGCAGGCGGCGAGTGCGCGTGCGGCGTCGAAGAAGGTGGTCCAGGCCTGGCGCAGCGCGGCAGCGTCGTCCTGGATGGTCAGCAGGAACGGGACGTCCAGGCCGGCGGAGAACACTTTCGGCCCGCCGGAGAGCACCAGGCCCTCGGCGCCTGCGTCCACTGCCGCGTCGATGGCGGTGCGCAGTTCGGCGCAGAGATCCGGGTTGAGGGCGTTGACCGGCGGGCGCTCGAGGCGCAGCTCGATGATGGCGTGCTCGTGCTCGTGCTGGGTGATGTGGGGCATGGGCTGTGGCTGGGAGTGGGGAATCGTGAGAGCTTACCGCCGTCGGGAGTACGGGTGGGATTGGAGGTGCGGTGCCCGGAGGTGGCCGCGGCGCGAGGAGGTGGCTGCCCGTACATCGGGCGGGCAACGTCGCTCAGCCGGCCGAGTCGGTGCCGTGCGCGGCGGCGCGACGCACGCCTTCGGGCAACGGCGTGGGGCGGCCGCTGCTGCGGTCGACCCAGACCATCACCACGTGGCCATCGGCGTACAGGGTGGTTCCGTCGGTGCAGACGATGCGGTGGGCGATGGTGATGCTGCTGTTGCCCAGGCGCTCGCAGGACAGTTCGACCGTGATGGCCGCGGGGTAGGGAATTGGCGTGCGGTAGTTGATCTGAACCGCCGCGAGCAGCGGCGCCGAGGTCTCGGTCACCCACTCCGTCCCCAGCGAGTCGAACCAGCGGATGCGCGCCTCCTCCAGGTAGGTGAGGAAGTTGGAGTTGTTGACATGGTCGAAGGCGTCGAGATCGCGCCAGCGTACTTCCAGCGGCAAGCGGAACAGCGGGGCAGGGGTGGGGTCGCTCATCTCGGTGGATTCTCTCGGATGTCGGGTGGGTCGAACTGCGATACGGGCCCGTAGGAGGATGCCATGCGCGCGAAGGCCGGCGCGGGTGACGGCACCGGGAATCGCCGCCGACCCTGGGCGGAGCCTCCCGCGGTTTTCGCGGCCATGGGCCGCTCCTACGAGGAGCGGGGGCTGCCCGTGCCCGTAGGCGCGTGCCGTGTACGCGAAAGCTGGCGCGGGCGGCGGCACCGGGAATCGTCGCCGAGCCGGGCGGAGCCTGCCGCGGCTTTCGCGGCCATGGGCCGCCTCCGAAGAGCGGGCGCTGCCTGTGACCGTGGCGGCGAGCGGCCCGGGCACCTCCCGGGCATCAGCCGCGCGCGCGCTTGCCGGTGGTCTTCGTGGCCGTCTTCTTGCGCGCGGCGCGGGGCCTGGGTTCCTTCTTCGCCGGCGCGGGGGGCGCCTCGGCGGCGGCCGCCGGCGTGCCGAGCATCTTCGCCAGGAACTGCCCCGTGTAGGACTGCGCCATGCCGGCCACGTCCTCCGGCGTGCCCTCGGCGATGATGCGGCCGCCGCGATGGCCGCCCTCGGGGCCGAGGTCGACCACCCAGTCCGCTGTCTTGATGACGTCGAGGTTGTGCTCGATCACCACCACGGTGTTGCCGTCGTCGCGCAGCTTGTGCAGCACCGCCAGCAGGTGCTCGATGTCGTGGAAGTGCAGGCCCGTGGTGGGCTCGTCGAGGATGTACAGGGTGCGGCCGGTGTCGCGCCGCGACAGCTCCTTCGACAGCTTCACGCGCTGCGCCTCGCCGCCGGACAGCGTGGTCGCCGGCTGGCCGAGGCGGATATAGCCCAGGCCGACGTCGAGCAGCGTCTCCAGCTTGCGCGCGATCGGCGGCACCGGCTGGAACAGCTCCAGGGCGTCCTCGACCGTCATCTCCAGCACGTCGTGGACGCTCTTGCCCTTGTAGAGGATCTCCAGGGTCTCGCGGTTGTAGCGCTTGCCGTGGCAGACGTCACAGGGCACGTACACGTCCGGCAGGAAGTGCATCTCCACCTTGATCAGCCCGTCGCCCTGGCAGGCCTCGCAGCGGCCGCCGCGCACGTTGAAGCTGAAGCGCCCCGGCGAATAGCCGCGCGCGCGCGATTCCGGCACCTGCGCGAACAGTTCGCGCAGCGGGGTGAACAGGCCGGTATAGGTGGCCGGATTGGAGCGCGGGGTACGGCCGATCGGCGACTGGTCGATGTCGACGATCTTGTCGAACAGGTCCAGCCCCTGCACGTCGCGGTAGGCCGAAGGCTTGTGCGAGGCGCCGTTGATCTCGTTGGCGGTGAGCTTGTACAAGGTGTCGTTGATCAGGGTCGACTTGCCCGAGCCGGACACGCCGGTGATCGCGGTGAACAGCCCCGCCGGAATGGTCAGGTCGACGTCCTGCAGATTGTTGCCGGAAGCGCCGCGCAGCTTCAGCAGCATCTTGGCGTTGGCGCGGTTGCGCTTGCCCGGCACCTCGATGCGGCGCTTGCCGGACAGGTACTGCCCGGTCAGCGAGCGCGGCGCCTTCAGGATGTCGGCGTAGTCGCCCTGGGCGACGACCTCGCCGCCGTGCACGCCGGCGCCGGGCCCGATGTCGACGATGTGATCGGCCAAACGAATCGCGTCCTCGTCGTGCTCCACCACGATCACGGTGTTGCCGAGGTCGCGCAATCGCGTCAGCGTCTCCAGCAGGCGCTCGTTGTCGCGCTGGTGCAGGCCGATGGAGGGCTCGTCGAGCACGTACATCACCCCGACCAGGCCGGCGCCGATCTGCGAGGCCAGGCGGATGCGCTGCGCCTCGCCGCCCGACAGGGTGTCGGCCTTGCGCTCCAGGGTGAGGTAGTCTAGTCCCACGTCGACCAGGAACTTCAGCCGTTCGCGGATCTCCTTGACGATCTTGGCGGCGATCTCGCCGCGCCAGCCGGGCAGCCGCATCTGGCCGAAGAACGCCAGCGCGTCGCCGATCGGCAGCACCACGAGCTCCGGCAGCGGCCGCTCGGCGACGAACACGTTGCGCGCCGAGCGGTTGAGGCGGGCGCCGCCGCAGTCGGGGCAGGGGCGCTCGCTGATGTACTTGGCCAGCTCCTCGCGCACCGCCGAGGACTCGGTCTCGCGGTAGCGCCGCTCCAGGTTCGGCAGGATGCCCTCGAAGCGGTGCTTGCGCTGGCTGCGGCTGCCGCCCTCGGTGATGTAGGTGAAGCTGATGGCCTGGTTGCCGCTGCCGTACAGCACCGCCTGGCGGGCAGCGTCGGACAGGTCCTGCCAAGGAGTGTCGACGGCGAACCGGTAGTGCTTGGCCAGCGACGCGATCAGCTGGAAATAGTAGTGGTTGCGCCGATCCCAGCCGCGCACCGCGCCGGCGGCCAGGCTGAGCTCGGGGTGCACCACCACCCGGTCGGGATCGAAGAACTGACTCACGCCCAGGCCGTCGCAGCTCGGGCAGGCGCCTACCGGCGAGTTGAACGAGAACAGCCGCGGCTCGAGTTCCGGCAGGGCGTAGTCGCAGACCGGGCAGCTGTACTTGGAGGAGAACAGGTGCGCTTCGGCGTCCGGCGCGTCCAGCGAGCGCACCGAGGCCATGCCGTCGCCGAGCTTGAGCGCGGTCTCGAAGGATTCGGCCAGGCGCTGCTTGATGCCGGCCCCGGACTCCGATCCGGGGTCGCGCACCTTGAAGCGGTCGATCACCGCTTCGATGGTGTGCTTCTGGCGCAGCGCCAGGGTCGGCACGGCGTCGATCTCGTGGATCTCGCCGTCGACGCGCACCCGCACGTAGCCCTGCGCGCGCAGCTGCTCGAACACCTGGGCGTGCTCGCCCTTGCGCTCGCGTACCACCGGCGCCAGCAGCATCCAGCGCTGCTCGGGATCGAAGGTCAGCACCTGGTCGACCATCTGGCTGACGGTCTGGGCTTCCAGCGGATAGTGGTGGTCCGGGCAGCGCGGCATGCCCACCCGCGCATACAGCAGGCGCAGGTAGTCGTAGATCTCGGTGATGGTGCCGACGGTCGAGCGGGGGTTGTGGGAGGTCGACTTCTGCTCGATCGAGATCGCCGGCGACAGCCCCTCGATATGGTCGATGTCGGGCTTCTCCATCACGCTGAGGAACTGCCGGGCGTAGGCCGACAGCGACTCGACGTAGCGACGCTGTCCCTCGGCGTAGATGGTGTCGAAGGCCAGCGAGGACTTGCCCGAGCCGGACAGGCCGGTGATCACGATCAGCTTGTCGCGCGGCAGGTCGAGATCGATGTTCTTGAGGTTGTGGGTACGGGCACCGCGGATGCGGATGAAGTCCATCGCCATCGGGGGGAGATCCGGGTTGTCCGGGCGCCGTGGGCGGCCGGGCGGGGGAGGGGAGCGGGCGGCCAATCCAACAGCCTACCGAGCGGCCGATATGGGGGCAAACCCCGGTGTGGGCAAGCCGCCGGCCAGCCTGCCGCGGGGCCGTCTCAGCCCTTGCGACGGGGTTTCGGCCCGACCGGAACGGTGCCCGGGGCCGGCGCGAGGGGCCCCGACGTCGCCTCAGGTCGCAGCGCCGGGCGTTGTTGACCCTAAGCTGCTGAAAGCCTTACAATTCCGCTTCTGTCCCGGCTCGATCCGGGCAGCGACCACAATAACTACAGAGGAAGTCTGGTCATGTACGCAGTCATCGTCACCGGCGGTAAGCAGTACCGCGTGATGGAGGGCGAAACGATTCGCGTCGAGAAGCTCGAGACCGAAGCCGGCAAGGAGATCAAGTTCGATCAGATCCTGATGCTGGGCGACGGCGAGGGCGTGAAGCTCGGCGACGCGCTCAAGGGCGCCACCGTTTCGGCCACCGTCAAGTCCCACGGCCGCGCCGACAAGGTGCGGATCATCAAGTTCCGCCGCCGCAAGCACCACATGAAGCGCATGGGGCACCGGCAGCACTACACCGAAATCGAGATCACCGGGATTTCCGGTGGCGACAAGCACTGAGGAGACGCAGCCATGGCACATAAAAAGGGCGTAGGTTCCAGCCGCAACGGCCGCGATTCGAATCCGAAGTACCTGGGCGTGAAGATCTACGGTGGCCAGGTGATCGAGGCCGGTAACATCATCGTGCGCCAGCGCGGCACCCAGTTCCACCCGGGTCCGGGCGTCGGCCTGGGTCGCGACCACACGCTGTTCGCGCTGGTCGACGGCACCGTCCAGTTCGCCGTCAAGGGCGCCAAGAAGCGCCGCACGGTGAGCGTCGTCGCCGCGGGCTGACCGAAGCGCAGAAGCGCACAGCGCAGCATCGAAGGGCCCCGCTTCGGCGGGGCTTTTCGTTGCTGTCGCGTGAATCGGGCGTCGGGATTGGAGAACCGGCAAAGCATGCCCGGGTGTTCTTCCGGCTGCGCGCGGTCTCGCTCCAGGGCCGCAATGCCCGCCGCGTTGCCGTTGCCCGCTAAACTGCGGACGCGGCGATCCTGTTCCCGATTCCCGATTCCCGATTCCCGATTCCCGGCCCTGTACCCATGAAACTCGTAGACGAAGCCGAAATCACCGTGACCGCCGGCAACGGCGGCAACGGCTGCGTCGGTTTCCGGCGCGAGAAGTATATCCCGCTGGGCGGACCCGACGGCGGAGACGGCGGCGAGGGCGGCAGCGTCTGGTTGGAGGCGAACGAGAATCTCAACACCCTGGTCGACTTCCGTCACCAGAAGCGCTTCCAGGCGCAGCGTGGCGAGGACGGCATGGGCCAGCAGAGGTACGGCAAGGCCGGCGAGCCGCTGACCATCGTGGTGCCGGTCGGTACCGTGGTGATCAACGTCTCCACCGACGAGACGATCGGCGACCTGACCGCGCACGGCCAGCGCCTGCTTGTGGCGCGCGGCGGCCGGGGCGGGCTCGGCAACATGCATTTCAAGAGTTCGGTCACCCGCGCCCCGCGCAAGGCCACCCCGGGCGAGGACGGCGAAGAACGGCTGCTGCGTCTGGAGCTGAAACTGCTGGCCGATGTCGGACTGCTGGGTTTCCCCAACGCCGGCAAGAGCACCCTGGTGCGTGCGGTGTCGGCAGCGACCCCGAAGGTCGCGGACTACCCGTTCACCACCCTCTACCCGAACCTTGGCGTGGTCAGCACCGAGCCGCACCGCAGCTTCGTGATCGCCGACATCCCCGGGCTGATCGAGGGCGCGGCCGATGGCGCCGGGCTCGGCGCGCTGTTCCTGCGCCACATCCAGCGCACCCGGCTGTTGCTGCACCTGGTGGAGATCCAGCCGCTCGACGGCAGCGACGCGGTGGATCAGGTGCGCGCGATCGAGCGCGAACTGGGGAAGTTCGACGCCGGGCTGCTCGACAAACCGCGCTGGCTGATGATCAACAAGGCCGATCTGCTGCCGCAGGCGGACGCACGCGCCGAGGCGGAGCGGATCGTCGCCGCCCTGGGCTGGGAGCAGCCGTGGTTCCTGGTCTCCGGCCTGGCCCATGCCGGCACCCGCGAGGTGATGCTGAAGGTGCAGAGCTTCCTCGACCGCCTGGCGGAGGAAGCGGCGGACGCGGCGGACGCGGCGGACGCCGAAGGATCCTGAGGCGGGATGCCGGCCCTGCGGTCGCCCTGCGCGCTGTTCTTCCCCGCTGTGAAGGGGAACGCGACGATGTCCTCGGGTCGCCTGGTCTCCGGCGGGTTGGTTCCGGCCGGCCGCCGCCGTGCCCGGGCCTCGGTTGCCGGGCTGGCCGTTGTCTCGTCCCGGCCTCCCGGCCACGGAAAAGGGGCGGCCGCGTCGTGCGGCGGCGTTTCCGGCAGCCGGCGCGTTGCGTCGCTGTGGCCTCCCCGGGTGGTTCCGCAACCGGGGGCAACAAAAAACCCGGCCGGAGCCGGGTTCTTCGCGAGAGCCGGGAATCCCGGCTCAGGCGGCCTGCAGCGCCTTGATGCGCGCGGTGAGGCGGCTCTTGTGGCGGGCGGCCTTGTTGCGGTGAATCAGGCCGCGGGCGCTGAAGCGGTCGAGCAGCGGCTGGGCGGCCTTGAAGGCCTCCTGGGCGCCGGCGGCGTCGTTGGCGTCGAGCGCCTTGAGCACCTTCTTGACGGCGGTGCGGAGCATCGAGCGCTGGCTACCGTTGCGCTGGTTGCGCACGACGGTCTGCTTGGCGCGCTTCTTGGCGGACTTGATGTTGGCCACGGCGGGAATCCTGGAAACTGGGGTGACGAATCTGGGGTGCCAGCGCCGTTCGGACGGGCGGCTGGACAAACGAGCCGGAAATTATGGGGGATTCAGTGACTTGGGTCAACAGCATCGGCAGCGACGGGGTGGGGGGGTGAGCGCCCCCGATCCCGGCGCGGCCGTCCCGGAGAAACCCGCCCGCGGCGGACTGCTGCGCTCCACCGCGGTGTTCAGCGCGATGACCTTCCTCTCGCGCATCTCCGGGCTGGTCCGCGACCAGGTCTACGCCGCCGCTTTCGGCGCCGGTCCGGCGATGGACGCCTTCGTGGTGGCGTTCAGGATCCCGAACTTCATGCGCCGGCTCTCGGCCGAGGGCTCGTTCTCGATGGCCTTCGTGCCGGTGCTGGCCGAATACCGCGAGAAGCGCGACCACGCCGCGGTCAAGGAGCTGGTGGACCGGGTGGCCGGCACCCTGCTGGCGGCGCTGCTGGTGCTCACCGCGCTGGCGGTGCTGGCGGCGCCCTGGGTGATCCGGCTGTTCGCGCCCGGCTTCGACACGGCCGGGGGGCAGGGAGAACTGGCCGCGGACATGCTGCGGATCACCTTCCCCTACCTGTTGTTCATCTCCCTGGCCTCGCTGGCTGGCGGCATCCTCAACAGCTACCGACGCTTCGCGGTGCCGGCGCTGTCGCCGGTGCTGCTCAACCTGGCGATGATCGCCGCCGCGCTGGCGCTTGCCCCGCGCATGCAGGTGCCGGTGATGGCGCTGGCTTGGGGCGTATTCGCCGCCGGCATCCTCCAGCTCGCCTTCCACCTGCCGTCGCTGGCGCGCCTGGGCCTGCTGCCGCGGCCGCGCTGGGGCGCGGCGCACGAGGGGGTGCGGCGGATCATGCGGTTGATGGTGCCGACCCTGTTCGGGTCCTCGGTGGCGCAGCTGAACCTGTTGCTCAACACCGTGCTGGCCTCGTTCCTGATCGGCGGCAGCGTCACCTGGCTGTACTTCTCCGACCGGCTGATCGAGTTCCCGCTGGGCATGTTCGGCGTCGCCATCGGCACGGTGATCCTGCCGCACCTGTCGGGCCGCCACGCGGCCACCGATCCGGACGGGTTCTCGCGAGCGCTCGACTGGGGCCTGCGGCTGTGCCTGCTGATCGCGGTGCCGGCCTGCCTGGGGCTGATGCTCTGCGCCGAGGCGCTGGTGGCCACGCTGTTCCAGCACGGCCGCTTCACCGCCGAGGACACCCGGATGAGCAGCTGGAGCGTGATCGCTCTGGCCACGGCGCTGCCCGCGTTCCTGCTGGTCAAGGTGCTGGCGCCGGCGTTCTACGCGCGCCAGGACACCAGGACCCCGGTGAAGGCGGCGGTGGCGGCGGTCGCGATCAACGTCGTGCTGTCGCTGGGGCTGCTGGGCGCGCTGCTCTATCTGAGCGATGCCGGGGCGGCGGCACGGGCGCAGACCGGCGAGACCGGGCCGCGCGCGGCGCTGGCCGAACTGCCCGGGGCGCACGTCTGCCTGGCGCTGGCGATCGCCGCGGCCGGCTGGGCCAATGCGCTGCAGCTGTGGTGGTACCTGCGCCGCGCCGGCGTCTACGTACGCCAGCCCGGGTGGGGTCGCTACGCGTGCCAGCTGCTGGTGGCGTGCGCGGGGATGGTGGCGGTGGTCGCCGCGTTGCTGTGGATGTGGCGCGACTGGACCGCCTGGCACTGGAGCGAGCGGCTGTGGAAGCTGCTGGCGACGGTCGGCAGCGGCGGGGCGGCCTACCTGGCGCTGCTGTACGTGCAGGGGCTGCGGCCCCGCCACCTGCGCCACTGAACCCGGGAATCGCGACCCGGGTGGACGTGTGCCCGGATCGCGCGAGGCTAGGTGGATGCCCGGAATCGCCGTCCGGCTGGACGGTACCTTCCGCGGCTTTCGCGGCCATGGGCCGCTCCTACAGGCGTGCCGACAGTGCGCTCGCGTAGGAGCGTGCCATGCACGCGAAAGCCGGCGTGGCAGCCGGTGCCGGGAATCGCTGCTCGCCTGGACGGAGGCTTCCGCGGCCTTCGCGGCCATGGGCCGCTCCTACAGTGGGCTGTCGGGCCTGGCCGGCTTCGGGATGGGGCGGCGGTCGGTTGGTGGCGTCTGGTCTTATACTGCCCGGCTTCATGTCCAGACTCTTTCGCGACGTCGATGGCGGGCCGGTGTGCCCTGGCGGCAGCGTGGTCTGCATCGGCGCGTTCGACGGCCTGCATCTGGGCCACCAGGCGCTGGTGCGGCACGCGGTGGCGCGGGCGCACGCGCTCGGCGTGGCGGCGGTGGCGCTGTCCTTCGAGCCGCTGCCGCGCGAATTCTTCGCCCCGGACGCACCGCCGCCGCGGCTGATGCTGCCGCGGGCCAAGGTGCTGGGCCTGTGTGCACTGGGCGTCGAGGCGACCGGGCTGCTGCGCTTCAATCGCGCGACCGCGTCGATGTCGCCGGAGGCGTTCGTCGCCACGGTGCTGGCGGGCCGGCTTCGTGCGCGCGAGGTCTGGGTTGGGCCCGGATTCCGCTTCGGCCATCGCCGCGCCGGCGATCTCGATGCCCTGCGCCGGGAAGGCGCCGCGCACGGCTTCTTCGCAGGCGAGATCGAGCCCCTGCAGCTGGACGGCGAGCGGGTCTCGAGCACCCGGATCCGCGCGGCGCTGGCCAGCGGCGATTTCGCCACCGCGGCGCGGCTGCTCGGCCGCCCGTACGCGATCGCCGGTCACGTGGTACCCGGACGCAGGCTGGGCCGCACCCTGGGCTATCCCACCGCGAACCTGCGCTTCGGCGGCAAGGTGCCGGCGCTGCGCGGGATCTACGCCACCCGCGTGCATGGCATCGCCGCGGCGCCCTGGCCCGCGGTCTCCAGCTTCGGCACCCGGCCCACCGTCGGCGGCGTCGAGCCGCTGCTCGAGGCGCACCTGTTCGACTTCGACGGCGACCTGTACGGTCGCCGCATCGAGATCGAGTTCGTCGCGCGTCTGCGCGACGAGGAAAAGTTCGACGACCTGCCGGCCCTGGTCGCGCAGATGGACCGCGACGCCGCGCAGGCGCGCCGGCTGCTGGCCGAGGGCCGCGCAGCCGGCCCGACGGACGCGGATCTTTCCCACACCGCCGCACAACGACAGGCTTCCGCGTGAGCGCAGATTCCAGCAACAACCCCTACAAGGCGACGATCCTGCTGCCGGCAACGGACTTCCCGATGCGCGGCGACCTCCCGCGGCGCGAGCCCGAAACGCTGGCGCGCTGGTACGAGGAAGACCTCTACGCGCGCATCCGCGAGCAGGTACGGGGCCGGCCGACCTGGGTACTGCACGACGGGCCGCCCTACGCCAACGGCGTGATCCATATCGGCCATGCGGTCAACAAGGTGCTCAAGGACGTCATCGTCAAGTCGAAGCTGCTGGCCGGCTACGATGCGCCCTACGTGCCGGGCTGGGACTGCCACGGCCTGCCGATCGAGCACGCGGTGGAGAAGAAGCATGGCAAGGTCGGCGAGAAGCTCGATGCCGCCGCGTTCCGCGCCAAGTGCCGCGAGTACGCCGCCGAGCAGATCGAGCTGCAGCGCAGCGACTTCAAGCGACTGGGCGTGCTCGGCGACTGGGACAACCCCTACCGCACGATGACCTACCGCTACGAGGCGGACATGTTGCGGGCCCTGGCCCGCATCGTCGAGCGCGGCCACGTCAACCGCGGGTTCAAGCCCGTTCACTGGTGCTTCGACTGCCAGTCGGCGCTGGCGGAGGCGGAGATCGAATACGCCGACCGGCAGTCGCCGGCGATCGACGTGGCCTACGCCGCGCTCGACCCGTCCGCCCTGGCGCGCGCGTTCGGCGCCACGATCGAAGAGGGCACCGCGGTGGCGGTGCCGATCTGGACCACCACCCCATGGACCCTGCCGGCCTCGCTGGCGGTGTCGCTGGGCGCGGAACTCGAATACGTGCTGGTCGAGGGCCCGCGCCGCGACGGCGGCCGCCAGCTGCTCGTTCTGGCCGAAGCGCTGGCCGCGTCGGCGCTGCAGCGCTACGGCGTCGAGGCGATGCAGGTGCTCGGTCGCGCCCGTGGCGCCGCCCTCGAGGGGCTGGAGCTCGGTCACCCGATCTACGCGCAGCGCATCATCCCGCTGATCCTCGGCGAGCACGTCTCCGACGAGGACGGCACCGGCGCGGTGCATACCGCGCCCGGCCATGGCCAGGAGGATTTCGCGGCCGGCCGGCGCTACGGCATCAACGAACGCTACGGCGCCGCCGAGCTCAACCCGGTCGACGCCCGCGGCGCCTACCTGCCGTCGACGCCGCCGGCGGGCGAGACCGTACTCGCCGGCGTGCACATCTGGAAGGCGAACCCGCTGCTGGTCGAGGTGCTGCGCGGCAACGGCAGCCTGCTGGCGTACGCACCGCTGCAGCACAGCTACCCGCATTGCTGGCGCCACAAGACCCCGGTGGCGTTCCGCGCCACCCCGCAGTGGTTCATCTCCATGGAGCAGGCGGGCCTGCGCCGCGACGCGCTGGCGGCGATCGGCCAGGTGCAGTGGTTCCCCGAGTGGGGACAGGCGCGCATCGCCGGCATGGTCGAGGGGCGCCCGGACTGGACGATCTCGCGCCAGCGCTATTGGGGCGTGCCGATCGCGCTGTTCGTCGACCGGGAAACCAACGAGCCGCACCCCGACTCGCCGGCGCTGATGCGGCGCGTGGCCGAGCGCGTCGAGCGCGAGGGCGTGGATGCCTGGTACGCGCTGGAGCCGGCCGACCTGCTCGGCGCGGAGGAAGCCGCCCGCTACGACAAGGTCACCGACATCCTCGACGTCTGGTTCGATTCCGGCGTCACCCACGCCTGCGTGCTGGAGCAGCGGCCGGAGGATGGGCTGCACAAGCCGGCCGAGCTGTACCTGGAAGGCTCCGACCAGCACCGCGGCTGGTTCCAGTCCTCGCTGCTGACCGGCGTGGCGATGGACGGCGCGGCGCCCTACCGGCAGGTGCTGACCCACGGCTTCGCGGTCGACGCCGACGGCCGCAAGATGTCCAAGTCGCTGGGCAACGTGATCGCGCCGCAGAAGGTCATGGACGCGATGGGTGCCGACGTGCTGCGGCTGTGGATCGCCGCCGCCGACTACCGCAACGAGATGTCGGTCTCCGACGAGATCCTCAAGCGCAGCGCCGACGCCTATCGCCGCATCCGCAACACCGCGCGCTTCCTGCTCGGCAACCTCAACGGGTTCGACCCCGCGGCGCACCTGCGTCCGCTCGACGACATGGTGGCGCTGGACCGCTGGATCGTGCATCGCGCGCATGCGCTGCAGGAGCGGATCGTCGCAGCCTGCGAGCGCTACGACTTTCCGGAGATCGTCCAGGCGCTGTCGAACTTCTGCAGCGTCGACCTGGGTTCGCTGTACCTGGACGTCACCAAGGACCGGCTGTACACCATGCCCGAGGACTCGCGCGGGCGGCGCAGCGCGCAGAGCGCGATGTACCGGGTGGCCGAGGCCTTCGTGCGCTGGATCGCGCCGATCCTGTCCTTCACCGCCGACGAGATGTGGCGGCACCTGCCGGCCGCCACCGCCGAGGGTCCGCGGCCGGGCAACGTGCTGTTCGTCACCTGGTACCCGGGGCTGGCGCCGCTGCCGGCGGACGCGCCGCTGTCGGCGGAGGATTTCGACGGCCTGCTGGCGCTGCGCGAACGGGTGGCCAAGGTGCTCGAGCCGATGCGCGCCGGCGGCGCGATCGGCGCCGCGCTGGATGCCGAGATCACCCTGCGCTGCAGCCCCGCCGAGCAGGCGCGGCTGGCGCCGCTGGCCGAGGAGCTGCGGTTCCTGCTGATCAGCGGCGACGTCGCCATCGAGGTCGATCCGGACGCGGGCGAGGCCGGCATCGTCGCCACCCCGACCACCAAGACCAAGTGCGTACGCTGCTGGCAGCGCCGGGCGGACGTCGGCGCGCACGCCGCACACCCGCAGCTGTGCGGCCGCTGCGTGTCCAACATCGAAGGCCCGGGCGAGGATCGGCAATGGTTCTGATCGCACGCAGGACGCGCTCCGGCGAGGAAATCCGATGACGGCGTCGCCCAAACCCAACGCGCTGCCCTGGCTGCTGGTCTCGGTGCTGGTGGTCGCGCTGGACCAGCTGACCAAGTGGTGGGTGCTCACGAGCCTGCCCGAATACACCGCGATCCCGGTGATCGAGGGTTTCTGGAACTGGTACCGCACCTACAACACCGGGGCCGCCTTCAGCTTCCTGGCCGACGCAGGCGGCTGGCAGAAGTGGTTCTTCACCGTGCTGGCCTTCGGCATCAGCAGCCTGCTGGCCTGGTGGCTGGCGCGCACCCCGCGCGGGGACTGGAAGACCGCGCTGCCGTTCGCGCTGGTGATCGGCGGGGCGATCGGCAACGTCATCGACCGCCAGCTGCACGGCCACGTGGTCGATTTCATCCAGTGGCACTGGCGCGACTACTACTGGCCGGCGTTCAACCTGGCCGATTCGGCGATCGTCGGCGGCGCCATCGGCATCGCCCTGTTCGGTCTGTTCGGCGGCGGTGGGTCCCGGCGCGGGGGCGCCGCGCAGCCGGAGCGATAGCCGCGTTCGGGAGCGGGAACGGCAATGCCTTCTTTCGCAGGCGAATGAGATTCGTTTGCGTATGAGATCAACTCTCATTTAAGATGCCGGCCCAGCGCCGGGTCGGTCTCCGGCGCGGTTTGTTCCCCAGAGCGCCCACCATGCCCCAGCCCTGCCCGGCACCGTCCCGTGCCCTGCGTTGCCACCGTCTGCCCGTCGCCTTGGCCTTCGCGCTGGTCGCGTGCGTGCCGCTGTCCGTGTCCGCCGCCGACGATGCGGCGAGCGCCAGCGACCTGGCACTCGCCGACCCGGTCGACCTGAATCGGGTCGAGGTGCGCGCCACCCGCCAGACCGGCTATGCGACCCCGCCCTCGAGCGCCGGCACCGGCCTGGCGCTGACCCCGCGCGAGACGCCGCAATCCGTGAGCGTGCTGACCCGCGACCAGCTGGACGACTTCGGCCTGGACAACCTCAACGACGCGCTGGAATCGACCCCCGGGATCGTCGTCGAGCGGATCGAGACCAGCCGGACCTACTACACCGCGCGCGGCTTCGATATCACCAACTTCCAGTTCGACGGGCTCGGCGTGCCGCTGCCCTATGGCATCCAGAACGGCGACATCGACACCGCCATGTTCGACCGGATCGAGGTGCTGCGCGGCGCCAACGGCCTGATGTCCGGCACCGGTAACCCGTCGGCCACCATCAACTTCGTACGCAAGCGCCCGACCGACGAGGTGGAGGGCGCGGTGCACGCCACCTTCGGCAGCTGGGACCGCAGGCGCGTCGACGCCGACCTGTCCGGCCCGCTCGGCAGTGGCGCCGTGCGCGGGCGCGTGGTGGGCGCCTACGAGGACGGCGACAGCTACCTGGATCGCTACTCGCTGCAGAAGTCCGTGGTCTACGGCGTGGTCGAGGCCGACCTGGGAGAAAACACCCTGCTCACCGCCGGCGTCTCGCGCCAGGACAACGATGCCGACAGCCCGCTGTGGGGCGCGCTGCCGCTGTTCTACGGCGACGGCACTCCGACCGGCTACGCCACCGGTACCAGCACCGCCGCCGACTGGTCGTACTGGGACACGCGCGACACGCGCAGCTTCGTCGAGCTGGGCCACGCCTTCGGCAACGGCTGGAGCCTGCGCGCGGCGGTCAACCACCACGAGAAGGTCGAGGACGCGGAGATCTTCTACGTCTACGGCGCACCGGACCGCGATACCGGGCTGGGCCTGTTCTCCTACCCGTCGGCCTACGACGTCGCCGTGCGCGCGCTGCATGCGGACGTGCGCGCCAGCGGGCCGATCGAGCTCGGCGGGCGCAGCCACGAGCTGGTGCTCGGCGCCAGCTGGGCCGACAGCGACGTGCGCGAGGTGTCCTGGTACGGCGACGACATCGGCACGCCGCTGCCGCCGCTCGAGCAGTTCGACGGCCGCTATCCGAGGCCCGCGTTCGACCTGTTCTCCGACGGCTCGGATTTCGTTTTCCGCCGCGACAGCGTCTACGCCAACGCGCGCTGGAACCTGGCCGATTCCTTC
Organism: Luteimonas salinisoli; assembly: GCF_013425525.1. GTDB lineage: Bacteria > Pseudomonadota > Gammaproteobacteria > Xanthomonadales > Xanthomonadaceae > Luteimonas > Luteimonas salinisoli. Next base: position 55,475 of record NZ_JACCKA010000017.1, read on the forward strand.
CGGCTCACCACCGGCGCCAACCATTCGAAGGTGCGGATGGACGGAACGGGTTACGGCACGCCCAAGGCGACCGAGGCCTCGAAGACCACCCCGTTCCTCGGCGCGGTCTGGGACTTCGCGCCGGCCTACTCGCTGTACGCCGCGTACGGCGCCATCTTCGCGCAGCAGACCGAACTCGACGCCAGCGGCGCGCCGCTGGATCCGATCGAGGGCCGCAACGTCGAGGCAGGGGTCAAGGGCGAGTGGTTCGGCGGGCGGCTGAACGCATCGGCGTCCGCGTTCCGCGTGCGCCAGGACAATCTTGCGCTGGCGATCGGATTCGATCCGGAGGCCGGCCGCTCGATCCACGAGGGCCAGGACGCGCGCTCGGACGGTTTCGAGTTCGAGGTCGCCGGCGAACTCGGCGACGCCTGGTCGCTGTCGGCCGGCTGGACACGGCTCGACATCGAGGACGCCGACGGCAACGACGCGCGCAGCTACGTGCCCCGCTCGATGCTGCGCGCCTCGGCGGTGGCGCGGATCGCGGCGGTGCCGGGGCTGCGGATCGGCGGCTCGCTGCGCTGGCAGGGCGGCATCCACCGCGAGGCGGTGCTGTCCGACGGCAGCGAAGCGATGATCCGGCAGGACGCCTACGCGGTGCTCGGCCTGATGGCCGGTTACCGCGCCGGCAACGGCTGGGAGGCGACGCTGAACCTCGACAACCTGACCGACGAGAAATACATCCCGAGCCTGTACTGGGAGCAGGGCTACTACGCGGCACCGCGGAACGTGTCGCTGACGCTCGGCTACCGGTTCTGAGCGACCCAGCGCCGGCGCCGCGAGCACGGCCGGACTCGGGAAGGAACACGACGACGATGACGACCCAGGTGGCGACCCAGACATCGAAGAAACGTCCAGCCGGCGGCTGGCGGCACGCCGGCCAGGTGCTGGTGCGCACGCTGGCCGCCGTGTTCTGCGGCTATCTGCTTGCCCATGCGTTCTCGGCGCTGGCGGCGTCGGTGCTGCCGTTCGCGCGGCCGGACCGCGTGGTCGCCGGCGCGCTGCTGGCGTTCCCGGTGTGGTGCGCGGCCGCGGTGTATGCGTTCGGCGCGCGCGACTGGAAGCGCGCCGTCGGCGTGCCGCTGCTGCTGGCGCTGGCGCTGCTGGGCCTGGCGGGGCTGCTGGCCGAACAGGCGCTGCGGCCATGAGCGCACCGGACTGCCGGCCCCGGGCCGAGTGGAGGCGAAGCCGATGAAGAACTCGCTGCGCCAGGCGATGGCCTGGCTGCACACCTGGTCCGGCCTGATCGCCGGCTGGCTGCTGTTCGTGATCTTCGTCGGCGGCACCATCGCCTGCTTCGACCGCGAGCTCGACGACTGGTCGCGGCCGCCGCTGCACGACCTGTCCGGCCCGCAGCCGACGCAGTTCGACGCCGCTTTCGCGCGGGTACGCGAACACGCGCCCGATGCGCACGTGTGGTGGGCGCACGTGTCCGGCGAGCGCAAGCGCGGGATGGAGGCGTTCTGGTTCAACGACGACGGCAGCGAGGGGCACGTGCTGCTCGACCCGCGCGACGGCAGCCGGATCCCGGCCTCCGGCCCGGGCCAGTTCTTCTTCGAGCTGCACTACGACCTGCACGCGGGCCTGTGGGGCATGTATCTCGTCGGCTTCACCGGGATGCTGATGATGGTCGCGCTGGTCGCCGGCGTGATCACCCACAAGAAGATCTTCAAGGACTTCTTCATGCTGCGCTGGCGCGGTGGCGGCCAGCGCGCCTGGCTCGACGGCCACAACCTCGCCGGCGTACTCGGGCTGCCGTTCCATCTGATGATCGCCTACACCGGTGTGGCGATCTTCGCCGCCAGCTACATCTTCGGCGGCACCCAGGCGGCGTACGGCGGCGACGTCGAGAAGTTCTACGAGGAGGCCGGCGGCTTCTACGAGCGCCCCGAGGTCGGCCGCCCGCTCGAATCGCTGCACTCGGTCGACGCGCTGGTCGCCGACGCGCAGCGGCGCATGGGCGTGCGGGTGGAGTGGGCCTCGGTCCATCATCCGGCCGACGCCAGCGCGCTGATCTCGTTCGGCACCGACCACGCGCGCCGGGTCGCCTGGGACATGCAGCAGGTGCACTATGACGCCGCCACCGGCGCGTTCGTGCACCAGTCCGCTCCGGCCACCGCCGGCTACGATACCTACGCCTTCCTCGGCGGCCTGCACATGGCGCAGTTCGGCGGCGCGCCGCTGCGCTGGCTCTACTTCGTCCTCGGGCTGGCCGGCTGCGTGATGCTCGCGACCGGCATGCAGGTCTGGGTGCGCAAGCGCGAACAGCGCGTGGCCGCGGCCCATGCGCTAAGCGGCTATGGCCTGGTGCGCGCGCTCAACGTCGGCGTGGTCGCCGGCATGCCCTTCGCGTGCGCGGCGATGCTGGTCGCCAATCGGCTGCTGCCGGCCTCGCTGGACGACCGGGCCGGCGCCGAGGTCATGGCGTTCTGCCTTGCCTGGGCCGCGGCCGCGGCCTGGGGCGCGGTGCGCGAGCGTTCGGGCCAAGGCTGGCGCGACCTGTTCGCGGCGACCGCACTGGCGATGGCGGCGATCCCGCTTGCCAACCTCGCCACCGCGCCGCACAGCCACCTGTTCGCCACCGCGGCGCGCGGCGAATGGGCGCTCGCCGCTGTCGACCTGACCGCGCTGGGGTTCGCGATCGCGTTCGTGGCGATCGCGCACCGCGCGCATCGGCGGCTCGCGCCCGCGGCCGCAGCGCCGCGCGCCGCGGCGGCCCGGGCCGGGGAGGAGGGCCTGACATGATCGTCGCCGGGGTCCTTCTGCTGCTGGCGGCCTGGTGGCTGCTCGCGAGCGCGATGCCGCCGCGCGATCCGCCGCTGCCGCCGCGCCGCCGCCGGTTGCGCCTCGCCGGCGCGGTCGCCCTGGCCGCCAGCCTGCCGTGCTTCGTGGTCCCGATCGGCGTGGAGCAGGGCCCGGTGTTCTGGGGAGCCGCCATGATGCTCGCGGCGATGGCGATCGCCCTGGTGCGCGCGCTGCGCGACGGCGGCCGGGCGCGCCGCGGCTGACGGCGCCGCTGCGGGTTCGGGCGCCGTTGCGCCTGCCCGCGGTAGAATCCCCGGCCATGGACATCGTCCTCGCCAACCCCCGCGGCTTCTGCGCCGGCGTCGATCGCGCGATCGAGATCGTCAAGCGCGCCCTGGAAACCCTTGGGGCGCCGATCTACGTCCGTCACGAGGTGGTGCACAACCGCTACGTGGTCGAGGACCTGCGCCGCCGCGGCGCGGTCTTCGTCGAGGAGCTGGACGAGGTGCCGGACGGCGCCACGGTGATCTTCAGCGCCCACGGCGTCTCCCAGGCGGTGCGCGCCGAGGCGGAAACCCGCGGCCTGAAGGTGTTCGACGCCACCTGCCCGCTGGTGACCAAGGTGCACCTGGAGGTCTCGCGGCATTGCCGCGCCGGCCGCGACGTGGTGCTGATCGGCCATGCCGGGCATCCCGAGGTCGAGGGCACCATGGGGCAGTGGCGCGCCGAGGCCGGGTCGGGCGCGATCCACCTGGTAGAGGACCTGGGCGACGTCGACACGCTCGTCCCGGGCCAGCCCGACAATCTCGCCTACACCACCCAGACCACGCTGTCGGTGGACGACACCCGCGGCATCATCGCCGCGCTGCGGGCCAGGTTCCCCGCCATCCAGGGCCCGAAGAACGACGACATCTGCTACGCCACCCAGAACCGCCAGGACGCGGTGCGCGAGCTGGCGCGGCAGTGCGACCTGGTGCTGGTGGTCGGCTCGCCCAACAGCTCCAACTCCAACCGCCTGCGCGAGCTGGCCGAGCGCGACGGCGTCGAGGCCCACCTGGTGGACGGCGCCGGCGAGATCGACCCGGCCTGGGTGGCCGGGCGCCGCCACATCGGCGTCACCGCCGGAGCCTCGGCCCCCGACGTGCTGGTCCAGGGGGTGCTGCAGCGGCTCCACGAGCTGGGCGCCGGGGGCGTGCGGGAGCTGAACGGCGAGCCGGAGAACATGGTCTTCGCCCTGCCCAGGGCGCTGCGGGTGCAACTGGTCGACTGATCGCCGACCCGCTAGAATGCGCCTCCCCGGGACTCTGCCGCAGCGCCGCTGCGACGGGCTCTCCGGGGCCCACATGCCGGAATAGCTCAGTTGGTAGAGCGGCGCATTCGTAATGCGTAGGTCGTAGGTTCGAATCCTATTTCCGGCACCAGATCCTGACCGACGGCCGCCGCCGGTGGCCCGAGGCGTGCGAGGTGATGCAGTTGGAACCGATTGCGCTCGAAGACCTCGCCCTGCTCGAAGTGCTGGTCCGCATCGACCAGCGCGCCGACCTGGTCGAAGGCGACACCGAAATCGTCAAGCGCCTGGTCGAAAGCGGCCTGGCGGAGAACGGCGACGGCGAACTCACCCTGACCGTGGCCGGCGTGGAGATGTGCAAGTCGCTGCAGCATCGCGCCGCCGCCGACTCCCAGGCCGAGCGCATCCGCAGGGAGCGCAGCGGCGCCAGCGACGCCGCGGCCTGAGCGACGCGCCCGCGCTGCATCCCGCCGCCGGTTCGCGCGCGGAACGGTCGCCGCACCGGCTCCCTTGCCGGTGTTCCCGCGCCCTGCCGATCCGGCGGCTCGCCGTTTCGCGGGTTCATCGATCGGACATCCCCGTTTCATCGGATGTACGCGCGAGCGCGGGCATGCTGCAGTTCCCCTCGGCGCTTCCCGACGGCATGAACCGCTATCGCATCGACATCTTCCTGGCCGCCGACGGCCACGGCTACGTGATCGCACCGGCCGGCGCCGCCCTGGCGCCGGAACTGGTGCGTGCGCTGGGCGGCCTGCACCATGGATGGACCCAGGACGTCGGCGCCGCCGCAACCCTGCCGGGATGGCGCGCGGTGCGCGACGACATCGACGCCTGCGGCTACAGCATCCTTGCCGAGACGGATTTCGCCAGGCTGCTGCTGGCGCCGCGCCTGCAGACGCCGAAGGTGGTGCCTGCCGCGCGGCGGACCGAAGCGGCCTGAGCCGTCGCCGGCTATCGCGCCGGCATGTACGGATCCCAGAACCCCGCCGCAGGTTCGGTCTGTTCGACCACGTCGACCCACATGCCCGAGGGGTCGCGCACGCCGAAGCGTCGCTGGCCCCAGGGCTCGTCGGCCAGCGCGTAGGCGATCGAAGCGCCGGAGCGCTGCAGCCGCTCGAACTCGGCCGCGGCGTCGGCGACCTGCAGGGTCAGGAACATGCCTTCGCCGTTGAAGCGTTCCGGCCCGGGCGGAGTGGAAGGATGGTCGGGCGTCATGAAAGCGATGGCGGCCGGATGCTCGCTGGTGGATTGCAGGTAGGTGAACCAGGTCGATTCGAACGCCACGGCGAAGCCGAAGTGCCGGACGTAGAAGTCGCGGCACTCGGCCATGCGCTCGGTGACGATGACGGGATAAGCCGATTGCAGGAGCATGGCGGGGGTTTCCTGTGCAAGGACGGGCGAAGGGCCGGATTCGGCGAAGGCGTGCGGCGCCGGCGAACCGGCGATCGGGAGCAGCAGGGCGAACACGATCGCCCTCACGGCGCGGCGTCCCCGCGCAGCGGCAGGCGGATCGCCGTCCGCCATTCGGCCGGCGGCAGCGACTGCGGATCGTTCAGGTATTCCTCGACCACGGGCGCGTCGGCGGCCTCCTCGCCGCTGGCCGGGAGCCATTCGCCGAACAGCCAGCGGTACGGCCGTTCCAGTTCGGCGTAGGGACCGACGAACTCGACCGCGGCGTAGCGGCCGCCGGCGATGGTGCGGCGTTCGAACTCGCCGTCGCCGGCGAAGGTCTCCTCGACCTGGATGCAGGCGTCTGCGACCAGTTCGCTGGCCGGCTTGCTTTCGGGGTCGTCGTAATAGAGTCCGAATGAGCGCGCCTGCACCGGATCCAGGCCGCGGCCTGCGGCCCAGGCGCCCAGGCGGCCGAAGGCCTGCCCGATGTCGTGGTAGGGGCCGTGGTGGCGCAGCGCCGCGACGGCGATGGCCGGCTGCCGTTCGATCTTCGCCTCGTACATGGGCGTGTCCTCCTGATTTGCGAAGGGGCAGGGCGGCGGCTGTGCGCTGCCCTGGCGCCGGCGGAACTCCCCGGGCGGCAGGCCGTAGGCCAGGGCGAAGGCCCGCCCGAACGCGGCGCTGCTGCCGTAGCCGCAGCGACGGGCGACCGCATCCAGCGTGAGCGAGCCGTGCAGCAGTTCGACCGCGGCGCGGTGCAGGCGCAGGCGCCGCAGCGTCTCGGCCACGGTCTCGCCCATCATTCCGCGGTAGATGCGGTGGAAGTGGTGCGGTGAGAAGTGGCCGACCGCCGCCAGCCGATCCAGCGTCAACGGCTGGTCCAGCCGGTCGGACAGGTACGCGACCACCTTGTCGATGCGGGCGGCGTACTGGCTGCGGGTGGCGGGGCGTTGCATCGGGGCGATTCCGTCGTGGCGCAGGTGCAGGGTGCCGGGACGCGATTGATCCAGGTTGCGCATTGTTTCGCGGGGAGGGCGCGTCTCCGTCGCTGAGACGCGCTCGGGTATCCTGCAGGTCCGGAAGCGAATGCGAAAGCGGCGGGAAAATGGGCAAGGCCAAGACCGCCTACGTCTGCGGCGAATGCGGCGCCGAGTACAGCAAGTGGCAGGGCCAGTGCGGCGAATGCGGCGCGTGGAATGCGCTGTCGCAGGTCGTGCTGGAGCCGGCCGCGGCCGCGCCGGCCGCCGCGCGGCGCTCGGGCTGGGCCGGCAAGCTCGATGCGCCGAAGATCACCGCGCTCAAGGACGTGCGCAGCAGCGAGGAGGTGCGCGTGTCCACCGGCATCGGCGAGCTGGACCGGGTGCTCGGCGGCGGCCTGGTGGAGGGCGCGGTGGTGCTGGTCGGCGGCGATCCCGGCATCGGCAAGTCGACCCTGCTGCTGCAGGCGGTGGCGCGGATGGCGGCGACGCTGCCGAGCCTGTACGTGACCGGCGAGGAATCCCTGGCGCAGGTGGCGGGGCGCGCGGCGCGCCTGGACCTGCCGCTCGACGGCCTGCAGGCGCTGGCCGAAACCGGCGTCGAAGCCATTCTGCAGCACGCCGCGGCGGCGCGGCCGCGGCTGATCGTCGCCGATTCGGTGCAGACCCTGTGGACCGAGTCGCTGACCGCCGCGCCCGGCTCGGTCAGCCAGGTGCGCGAAAGCGCCGCGCGCCTGGTGCGCTACGCCAAGGAGACCGGTACCGCGGTGTTCCTGGTCGGCCACGTCACCAAGGAGGGCGGCATCGCCGGGCCGCGCGTGCTCGAGCACATGGTCGACGCGGTGCTGTATTTCGAGGGCGAGAGCGGCAGCCGCTTCCGGGTGCTGCGCGCGTTCAAGAATCGCTTCGGCGCGGTCAACGAACTCGGCGTATTCGCGATGGGCGACAAGGGCCTGAAGGAGGTGCCGAACCCGTCGGCGATCTTCCTGTCCGGCGGCAGCACGCCGCAGCCGGGCAGCTGCGTGATGGTCACCCGCGAGGGCACCCGCCCGCTGCTGGTCGAGGTGCAGGCGCTGGTGGACTCCTCGCCCCTTTCCAACCCGAGGCGGGTCGCGGTGGGCCTGGAGCAGAACCGCCTGGCGATGCTGCTGGCGGTGCTGCACCGGCACGGCGGCATCGTCGTCGGCGACCAGGACGTGTTCGTCAACGTAGTCGGCGGCATCCGCGTGCAGGAGACCGCCGCCGACCTGCCGGTGCTGCTGGCGGTGCTGTCGTCGCTGCAGGACCGGCCGCTGCCGGAGAAGACCGTGGCCTTCGGCGAGGTCGGCCTGTCCGGCGAGATCCGCCCGGTGCCCAACGGCGAGGAACGCCTGCGCGAAGCCGCCACCCACGGCTTCAGGCGCGCGGTGGTGCCCAAGGCCAACGCGCCGAAGTCCGGGAGCTTCAAGGGCCTGGAAGTGATCGCCGTGGAGCGCCTCTCCCAGGCCCTGGAACACGCCGGCCCTTAGGAGCGGTCCCTGGCCGCGAAAGCCGCGGGCGGCTCCGGTCCGTCCGGCGGTGACCCAGGCACAGCCGCCCGCGTCGGCCATCGCGTGCATGGCACGCTCCCACGAGCCGCGCCGCCAACCGCGCGAGCATCGGTGTCCCGTAGGAGCGGCCCATGGCCGCGAAAGCCCGCGACGTCGGCCGTCTTGCGAAGCCACGAAACCGGCGATTTACGTGTACTGGCGTACGCGAGCATGGCGCGCCCCCGCGGGTAGGCAGCGCCCCTCCCATGCCGGCGATGACGCAATCGCCGCCGACATCGCGGAAGCGCCAAGCGCCGCCGGTCAGCCGCCGAAGCGCGCGGCGGCCAGGCCCGTCGCGTCGGTCTCCACCGCGAACAGCGCGCCCGCCAGCGGCTCGCGCGCGAGCCGCCCGGCATCCAGCCCGGTACGCGCGCTGGTGACGTAGAGCGTGCGCAGCTCGGGGCCGCCGAAAGCGCAGCTGGTGACGTGGCTGGCCGGCACCCGGATCCGCGCGAGTTCGCGGCCGTCCGGCGCATGGCAGCTGACGCAGGCGCCGCCCCAGCGCGCGATCCAGACGCGACCCTCGCGGTCGGTGGTCATGCCGTCCGGTGCGCCGTCGTCCGCGCCCTGCTGCAGCCACGGGCGGCGCTCGCCGAGCGTGCCGCGCTCGGGATCGAAGTCGAACGCCCAGGTGCGGCCGAGACCGGTCTCGTTGAAGTACATGGTGCGCTGGTCGGGCGACCAGGCAGGGCCGTTGGCGATCAGCACGCCGTCGAGCTGGCGGCTGCAGCCCCCGCCGGGATCGAACCGGTACAGCCCCCCGGTGGGCTCGGTGCAGGCGAAATCGGTGGTCCCGGCCCAGAAGCGGCCGCGCGCGTCGCACTTGCCGTCGTTGAAGCGATTGCCGTCGCGGTCCGGTTCGGGCCGGTGCAGGCGCTGCAGGCGGCCGTCGGCGGGATCGAAGAACGCGAAGTCGCGGCGCAGCGTCACCAGCAGTCCCGGCGCGTGCTCGCGCTCGGCGATCGCCGAGATCTCCTCGCCGAAGCGCCAGCTGTCGCGGCGCTCCCCGGCAGGCGCATAGCGGTGCAGGGCGCGGCCGAGGATGTCGACGAAGTACAGCGCCTGTTCGCGCACCGACCACAGCGCACCCTCGCCGAGTTCGGCCCCGGCCGGCCAGACGCAGCGGGCTTCGCCCGTGGGGCTGGGTGTCTGCATGGGTGAATGCTCCCTTTCGTCATATGGTCGGGTCCGCGCGCGGTGCGGCGGGGCCCGATTGTGGACCAGCCGGTCGCCGCCGGCGACCGCGATGCCGCCGCCGTGGCGGCGGTGCGCTTTCAACTTCGCCGTCGATGCTCCACCATCCCCGGGGCCCCGCACCAGGACGATCCCGCATGAGCGATGCCGCAGCCAGGCCGAAGGCATCCGCGACCGACGCGCCTGCCGAATCGACGTATCCCAGCCTGCACGGCCGCCGCGTGTTCGTGACCGGTGGGGGGAGCGGCATCGGCGCGGCGCTGGTCGAGGCCTTCGCGCGACAGGGCGCGCGGGTGGCCTTCGTCGACATCGAGGCCGGGCACAGCGATGCCCTCTGCGAGCGCATCGCGCAGACCGGACTGCCGCGGCCGTGGTGGCGCCGGTGCGACGTGATCGACGTGCCCGCGCTGCAGGCGGCGGTGCGGGACGCCGCGGCCGAACTCGGCGACTTCCACGTGCTGGTCAACAACGTCGGCAGCGACGATCGCCATGCCCTCGACGAGGTCACCCCCGAGTACTGGGACCGGCGCGTGGCGATCAACCAGCGTGCCGCCTTCTTCGCCGTGCAGGCCGTGGTGCCCGGCATGAGACGCCTGGGCGCCGGCTCGATCGTCAACATCGGGTCGACCGGGTGGCACAACAAGACCCCAGGCTATCCGGTGTACTCGGCGGCCAAGGCGTCGGTGAACGGCATGACCCGCGGCCTGGCCCGCGAACTCGGCGCCGACCGCATCCGCATCAACACCGTCGCCCCCGGCTGGGTCATGACGCAGCGCCAGATCGAACTCTGGCTGGACGAGGCGGGCGAACGCGAACTGCAGCGGAACCAGTGCCTGCCCGACCGGCTGGCGCCGGCGGACGTCGCGCGGATGGTGCTGTTCCTCGCGTCCGACGACGCCCGCGCCTGCACGGCACAGGAGTTCGTGGTCGACGCAGGCTGGAGCTGAACGGGCCCGGTCCCCACAGGCGGCCGGATGGCTCGGGCAGGCGGCCGCCGGGCCGGCGAGCCCCGGCGGACCACGCTCGGATCACGCCCGCTGGAGCACCAGCTCGAGCACGAACTTACTGCCGAAGAAGGCCAGCACCAGCAGCGCCATCGCCGTCAGGGTCCAGGCGATCGCGCGGTTGCCGCGCCAGCCGTAGCGCCAGCGCCCCACCAGCAGCGCGCCGAACACCAGCCAGGACAGCACGCTGAGCAGGGTCTTGTGGATCAGGTGCTGGGCGAACAGGTCGTGCACGAACAGCGTGCCGGTCAGCAGCGTGGCGCTGAGCAGCACGAAGCCCACCGCGATGGTGCGGAACAGCAGCGACTCGAGTTCGGTCAGCGGCGGCAGCGCATGCAGCCAGCGGTGGAACTCGCGCCGGCGCAGCGCGCGCTCCTGCGCCCACAGCAGCAGCGCCAGCAGGGCCGCCACCGCGAGAGTGGCGTAGGCGAGCAGCGCGAACCAGGCATGCAGTTGCAGGCGCCAGTCGAGCCCTTCGGCGCCGGCGGTGCCGGTGCCGGCATGGATGGCGAGGGTGGCCGCGGCGATCGGGAACACCAGCACCCCCAACGCCGCGGTATGGCCGCGGCTGGCGTAGAGCAGGGTCAGCGCCGCCATGCCCAGGCCCACCAGCGACAGCGCCGCGAAGAAATGCAGGTCGGCCCCGCCGATGGCATGCCAGCCTTGCAGGTGCGCGAACGCGTGCGCCAGCATCGCCGCGATCGCGGGAACCGCCCAGGTCGCAATGCCGGTGCGGGTGCGTCGCGCGACGCCGCGCACCAGCAGCGCCGTGGCGAGCAGATAGAGCAGGACGGCGATGAGAACGATTGTCATCGCGGCAGTGTCGCACATGCCAGGGCCGCCGACACGGGCCGAAACGCACCGGGGGACGGTGGCGCGCGAGGACTTCGGCGGGCGCCGTGGAGCGCGTCGACGTGCCGGCACGCAGGTGCGGCCGCGCCTCGTCGGCCGCCTGCTCGGTCCCGCCGATCCCCACGGGGCGCCGGGGGCCGCGCGCTATAATCCACGCCCGCCCTTCCGTTGCGACCCCGCATGTTCGAGTCCCTGACCCAGCGCCTGTCCGGCACCATGGAGCGCCTGCGCGGACGCGGCCGCCTGACCGAGGAGAACATCCGCGAGGCCACCCGCGAGGTGCGCATCGCCCTGCTCGAGGCCGACGTGGCGCTGCCGGTGGTGCAGGCCCTGATCGAGCGGATCAAGGTGCGCGCGGTCGGCCAGGAAGTGCTGAAGTCGCTGACCCCGGGCCAGGCGCTGATCAAGGTGGTGCGCGACGAGCTCACCGCGGTGATGGGCGCGCAGGCCACCGAGCTCGACCTCAACGTGCCGGCGCCGGCGGTGATCCTGATGGCCGGCCTGCAGGGCGCGGGCAAGACCACCACGGTCGGCAAGCTGGCCAAGCACCTCAAGGAGCGGCGGAAGAAGAAGGTGATGGTGGTCAGCGCCGACGTCTACCGCCCGGCCGCGATCGAGCAGCTCAGGACCCTGGCCGCGCAGGTCGACGTGCCGTTCTTCGCTTCCGACGCCTCGCAGAAGCCGGTCGACATCGTCCGCGCCGCGATCGACGATGCGCGCCGCTCCTACGTGGACGTGCTGATCGTCGATACCGCCGGCCGCCTCGCCATCGACGAGGCGATGATGGCCGAGATCAAGGCGCTGCACGCCGCGGTCGACCCGGTCGAGACCCTGTTCGTGGTCGATGCGATGACCGGCCAGGACGCCGCCAACACCGCCAAGGCCTTCAGCGAGGCGCTGCCGCTGACCGGCGTGGTGCTGACCAAGACCGACGGCGACGCCCGGGGCGGCGCCGCGTTGAGCGTGCGCTACATCACCGGCCGACCGATCAAGTTCATCGGCACCGGCGAGAAGGTCGACGGGCTGGACGTGTTCCACCCGGACCGCGTCGCCAGCCGCATCCTCGACATGGGCGACGTGCTGTCGCTGGTCGAGCAGGTCGAGCAGCAGGTCGACAAGGACAAGGCGCAGAAGCTCGCCGAGAAGGTCGCCAAGGGCAAGAAGTTCGACCTCAACGACATGCGCGAGCAGCTCGACCAGATGCAGAACATGGGCGGCATCGCCGGCCTGATGGACAAGCTGCCCGGCATCGGCCAGGTGCCCGAGCATATGAAGCAGCAGGTGACCGGCAAGGAAGTGCCGAGGATGATCGCGATCATCAACTCGATGACCAAGAAGGAGCGCCGCAACCCGGCGCTGCTCAACGGATCGCGCCGGGCGCGCATCGCCCGCGGTTCCGGCACCACCCCCGCCGACGTCAATCGCCTGATGAAGCAGTACCTGCAGATGGAAAAGATGATGGGCAAGATGGCCCGCGGCGGCATGAAGGGAATGATGCGCGGGCTGCAGGGAATGATGGGCGGCCGCGGCGGCGGCATGCCGTTCCGCTGAGCGCTTCGCGGCCGTCGCGATGACCACGGCCTGGATCGACGGGCGCCCGGCGCCCGCCGCCGCGCTGCAGGCGCTGGCGCTGACCAACTACGGGCACTTCACCACCATGCAGGTGCGCGCCGGCGCGGTGCGGGGGCTCGACCTGCATCTGGAGCGGTTGCGTGACGCGACCCGCGAACTGTTCGGCCGCGACCTGGATCCCGCACGCCTGCGCGCGGGCTGGCGCGGCGCGCTGGCCGCAGCCGGGGTCGTGGACTGCACCCTGCGCAGTATGGTGTTCGCACCCGGCGCGGATCCGGCGCCGGTCGGGACCGACGATGCTGCCGTGCTGGTGCTCGACGTGGTGTCCGTGGCGCGTGAGCCCGCCGCCGCGGCGCTCCGGGTGCGCAGCTTCGGGTATTGCCGCGCCGCGCCGAACCTCAAGCATCTCGGTACCTTCGCGCTGTTCCATCACCGCCGCCTGGCGCTGCTGGAAGGTCACGATGACGCCCTGTTCGTCGACGCGCAGGGTCGGGTGCTGGAAGGGTCGGTGTGGAACCTGGGCTTCCTCGACGGCGCCGGCGTGGTCTGGCCGGAGGGCCCGGCCCTGCGCGGCGTGACCGAGCGCCTGCTGCAGGCCGGGCTGGCCGAGGCGGGCGTGCCCCAGGCCATCCGCCCGGTCGGCCTGGACCAGGTGGCGGACTTCCGTGGCGCGTTCACCTGCAACTCGCGCGGGGTCCAGACGATCGGCGCGATCGACGGGCTGGAGTTCGCGGCCAGCGGCGATGCGGCGCGGCTCCCCCGCGAGGCGCTGGAGCGGCGCCCGTGGCAGCCGCTGTGAGGCGGCGGCCGGTCCTGCCACACGGGCGCGCGATGGGGTAAGGTTCGGCCTCGCGCCGGCACGGAACCGCCACGGAGCGGTCGGGGCCGGCATGACAGGGAACGCCGCGGCGGCATGCGCGGCAGGGGAAAGGGAAAGGGGGACACATGCTCGACCAGACCACACCGCCGCCTTCGGACGGCGGCGAAGCCGCGACCGCGCCCGCTCCGGCGCCAGAGGATGTGCGCTACCGGCCACGCTTCGACGGCCGTGCCGGCGAGTACTTCGGCATTTGGATCGTCAACCTGTTGCTGTCGATCCTGACCCTGGGCATCTACTCGGCTTGGGCCAAGGTGCGCACCGAGCGGTATTTCTACGGCAATACCAGCATCGCCGGCTCGGCGTTCGAATACCTCGCCGATCCGATCCGCATCCTCAAGGGGCGCCTGGTCGCCTATGCGGTGGTGATCGCGCTCGGGCTGAGCTCCCAGTTCATGCCGGTGCTCTATTTCGTCCTGCTGCTGGCGGTGTTCGCCTGCATGCCGCTGATCGTGTTCATGGCCACGCGGTTCCGGGCGCGCTATTCGGCATGGCGGGGGCTGCGCTTCCACTTCGCGCATACCGGTGGCCAGGCCTATGGGCCGTTCATGGGCTGGCCGGTGCTGTCCGGACTCACGCTCAGCCTGCTTTATCCGTTGATGAAGCGCAGGCAGCACGAGTACATCGTGTCCGGACACCGTTTCGGCAGGAGCGCATTCCACTTCGCGTCCGATGCGGGGCCGTATTACGTGCCCTACGTGATCGCGCTGGTGGCCGCGGTCGGCGGCGGATGCCTGCTGGTGCTGGCCGTCGGGGCGATCATCGCGCTGAGCGGCGCCACCAGCGGCGGGGCCGCGGCGGGCGAGCCGCCCGCGGCCGCGGCCGTGGCTGCGACATCGCTGCTGCTGCTCGCCTACCTGGGGATGTTCGCGGTCATGGTGTACCTGCGGGTTCGCTACACCAACCTGCTGTGGAACAGCACCCGGCTGGGCGGGCATCGGTTCGAGTCGACCCTGAGCGCGCGCCGGGTGATGTGGCTCTACGCCACCAACCTGGTGGCGGTCCTGTGCACGCTCGGGCTGGCGACGCCGTGGGCGATGATCCGGCTGGCGAGGTATCGCGCCGCGTGCTTCGCGGTGGTGGTCAGCGATGGGATCGAGGATTTCCTCGCCGACGTCGACACCGAACGCGGCGCCACCGGCGCGGAACTCTCCGATGCGCTCGATTTCGGCGTGGAGCTCGGGATCTGAGCACGATCGACGGCCAATGGCATGACGGTCGCACCACGCGCGTGCGGCCGGTGAGGTTGGAGCGCGCCGGCACCGACCGGCTGCGGATCGTCGATGTCGCGGACGGGTCGGAAACGTCCTGGCCGATGGACGAAATCGAAGTGGGCGAGCGGCTCGGGGCCACGCCGCGCGTGCTCCGTCGCGATGGCCACGGCCGGATCGAATGCCCCGACTCGCCGCAACTGGCGCAGTGGTTCCCGCGGCCGGCTGGCTGGGTCGAGGCCGTGGCCGACTGGCTCGAGCGCCGACGGTTGGCGATCCTGGCTGCCGCCTCGGTCACCGCATTGCTGGCGTTCGTGTTCCTGCGCGTAGGCGTACCGTGGGTGGCGGAGCGGATCGCCGCGGAAATGCCGCGGGCGGTCGAGGCGGAGATCAGTCGCCAGGCCGTCGCGCTGCTCGAGCGCGCCCATCTGGCGCCCAGTCGGCTGCCGGAGGCGCGACGTCGCGTCCTGCGCCAGCGGTTCGCGCGGCTGGTGGAAGGCGAACCGCGCCACGCCGACATGCGCCTGCACTTCGCCCGCGCCCCGGGTCTGGGCGCCAACGCCCTGGCATTGCCGGACGGCAGGATCTACGTCACCGACGAGCTGGTCGCGCTGGCGGCCGACGACGAGGAGATCCTGGCCGTGCTGGCCCATGAAGCCGGGCACCACGTCCATCGCCACGGCATGCGCCAGGCGATCGAGAGTTCGTCGGTGCTGCTGGTGGTGGGGCTGGCCTTCGGCGATGTGTCGGGCTCGTCGCTGGCGGTGGCCCTGCCCACGGTGCTGCTCAGCAGCGGCTATTCCAGGGGGCACGAGCGCGAGGCCGATGCCTACGCCGTGGCGCTGCTGGAGCGGCGGGGCATCCCCCCGCAGGCCTTCGCCCGGATCATGCGCGGACTTGCCGCCGAGCATGGCGAGTCGGCCGGCGCCATCGGGTATCTGTCCACGCATCCGCCGACCGCGGAGCGGATCAAGGCCGCCGAAGGGGCGCGCCGCGGGCCGGCCGGCCAGGATTGAGATGTGCGGGGGGCGATTCCCCCGGCCATCCCGATGGCGTACAATTCCCGGCTTACCTCGCCGATCTGGCGACTGGGCAACACAGGAAAACCGAGATGGTCAAGATCCGCCTGACCCGTGGCGGCGCCAAGAAGCGTCCGTTCTACCACATCATCGTCACCGACTCGCGCAGCGCGCGCGACGGTCGCAACATCGAGCGCGTGGGTTACTACAACCCCGTCGCCTCCGGTGCCGAGCAGCGCGTGGTGCTGGACACCGCCCGCGTCGACCACTGGGTCGGGCAGGGTGCGCAGATGACCGACAAGGTCCGCAACCTGTACAGGGAAGCGGCGAAGGCGCAGCAGGGCCAGGCCGCGGCCTGAGCCCCGGGCCGCGCCCCGCGCGCGGCCGCCGATGCCCATGAACGACCCCGGACGTCGCATCCTGCTGGGCAGGATCCACGGCGCTTTCGGCGTGCGCGGCGAGCTCAAGCTCGAATCGTTCACCGATCCGCCGGAGCGACTGCTCCAGTACCGGCCGCTGATCCTGCGCGACGCGCGCGGGCAAGAGTGCGAGCTGCCCGGCGTGGCCGGACGGCAGACCGCCAAGGGCATCGTTGCGCGATTGCCCGGCGTTGAGGACCGCGACGCGGCCGAGGCGATGCGCGGCGCCGAGCTGCTGGTCGCGCGTTCGGCCCTGCCGCCGCCGAAGCCCGGCGAGTACTACTGGGTCGACCTGGAAGGGTTGCGCGTGGAAACGCCCGACGGGATTCCGCTGGGCCGCGTAGCCTATCTGTTTTCCACCGGTGCCAACGACGTGCTGGTGGCCCGCGACGACGCGCGCGAGCGCATGATCCCGTTCGTCACCCCGGATTACGTGCGCTCGATCGACTTCGACGCGGGTCTGGTCGTGGCGGACTGGGACCCGGATTTCTAGCCCCGTAGAGCGGAGCTTGCTCCGCTGCGCCGGCTCCGGAGCCCACGGCAGCGGAGCAAGCTCCGCTCTACGGGGTGGGCCGTACCATTTCCGCCTTCCGCCTTCCGCCTTCCGCCTTCCGCCTTCCGCCTCCCGCCTCCCGCCTCCCGCCTCCCGCCTCCCGCCTCCCGCCTCCCGATTCCCGATTCCCGATTCCCGATTCCCGTCCCCATGCGCATCGACATCATCAGCCTGTTCCCCGAGTTCGTCGCCGCCTGCGCGGACTTCGGCGTGGTCGGGCGCGCCCGCGAGCGCGGGCTGCTGTCGATCCACGGCTGGAACCCGCGCGACTTCGCCGAGGGCAACTATCGCCGCGTCGACGACCGCCCGTTCGGCGGGGGCCCGGGCATGGTGATGATGATCGAGCCGTTGCGCGCCGCGATCGCCGCCGCGCGTGCCGCCGATCCGGCGCCGTCGCGGGTCGTCTACCTCAGCCCGCAGGGGCGCCGCCTGGACCAGGCCCTGGTGCGCGAACTGGCCGACCGCGAGCGTCTGCTGCTGCTGTGCGGGCGCTACGAGGGCATCGATGAGCGCCTGATCGCTGCGGAAGTGGACGAGGAGCTGTCGATCGGCGACTACGTCCTGTCCGGCGGCGAACTGCCGGCCGCGGTGGTGATCGATGCGGTGGCGCGGCTGCAGGAGGGCGCCCTCAACGCTGCCGAATCGGCGGCCCAGGACAGCTTCGGGGCCGAGGCCGGCGGCGGGCCAGGGCTGCTGGACTGCCCGCACTACACCCGGCCGGTCAGCCACCCGCTGGGCGAGGTGCCCGAGGTGTTGCTGTCGGGCAACCATGCCGAAATCGCGCGCTGGCGCCGCCGCCAGGCGCTGCTGCGCACCCGCGAGCGCCGGCCCGACCTTCTCGGCCAGGCCGCGCTCTCCGCCGCCGACCACGCCCTGCTGGCCGATCCGGGGGGCGCCCCGGAGGATCCGGCGGACCAGGGCTAACTACTAGCCGCGCAAGGGAAATTGCCGTTACAATACGCGGCTTGCCGTTCCATCCATGCCATGAGCGTGCGTCCACGTGCACCACGCCTACAACGACTCCAACAGGCCAAGACCATGACCACCAAGCCCTCCCTGAACACCCTGCTGCAGGATTTCGAGAAAGAGCAGGTCCAGCGCCAGCTGCCCGATTTCAGCCCCGGCGACACCGTCGTCGTCAACGTCAAGGTGAAGGAAGGCAACCGCGAGCGCGTGCAGGCCTACGAGGGCGTGGTGATCGCCAAGAAGAACGCCGGCCTGAACTCCTCGTTCACCGTGCGCAAGATTTCCCACGGCTTCGGCGTCGAGCGCGTGTTCCAGACCCACAGCGCCACCATCGAAACCGTCGAGGTCAAGCGCCGCGGCGCGGTGCGCGCGGGCAAGCTGTACTACCTGCGCGGCCTGGAGGGCAAGAAGGCGCGCATCAAGGAAGACCTGTCGGCCCGCGCCAAGGCTAAGACCGCCAAGGCCAACGCCGACCTGCGCGAGGCGGCCGCCGCCGCGGCCGCGGCAGCCGCCGCTCCCGCCGCCGAGTAATTCCGGCATCCAGTGTCGGCAGACGGCCGCCCCAGGGCGGCCGTTCGCGTTTCCGGCAGCCGCCCGCGCCGGCTGCAGGAACGTGTTCAGCCCTGGTTGCCCCAGTGAACCCGGGCGCTGGACTAGCATGCATGGATCGATCGAGGGAGAAGGCCGGTGAAGATCCTCAAGTCGCCCGCGGCGCTCCTGCTGGCCGGCGTCGTGCTTGCCGGGTGCGCCAGCGGCGGACGCGACAACGATGCCACGGTACGCCTGACCGACCGGCTGGAGTGCCAGACCAACCAGGCGGTCGAGGACGCGCGCTCCGGCAAGCGCGAGCTCGTGGATCCGCGCTGCAGGCCAGAAGAGACCGCGATCTGGTCCAGCCGGGACGACCGCAGCGGCGAGAAGATCGACTTCCGCCGCCGTTCCAGCGACGACTGAGCCTCGCTCGTGGCGTCGGCGGCTAGCGCAGCTGCCGCTACCGTCGCCATCGCCATCGTGATCCTCGCTGCTACTGCCATTGCCATCGCCATCGCCATTGCTCTCGTCATCGTCATCGTCATCGCCGCGCCCGGGCTCGTCGCCCGGTGCATCGCGGGCGTGGTTGCGGCGCCGGATCGCATCGCGTGGCCTTCGCGTTGGCACGGCGTCCGCCGCGTAGCGACATGACCGCGCCTGGCGATGCCGTCCGTCTCGACCTCTGGCTGTGGGCCGCGCGCTTCTTCCGCACCCGCAGCCTGGCCCGTCAGGCCGTGGACAACGGCAAGGTCGACGTCGGCGGGCAGCGGGCCAAGCCGGCGCGCGCGATCCGCATCGGCGACCGCCTGCGCATCGCGCGCGGCGAGGAGATCTTCGAGATCGAGGTGCTCGGCATCTCCGACACCCGCGGACCTGCCCCCGTCGCCCGGGCCCTGTACGCGGAGAGCGATGAATCGCGGGCCGCGCGCGAGGCGCGGCTGGCGGAACTGCGCGCCGGCCGCGCCGGCTACCGGCCGCCCGAGGGCAAACCCGACAAGCGCGCGCGCCGGCTGATCCGCGCCCTCGGCGACATCGATGCGACGTAGGGCCGACGCCCGGAATCGCGCCGACCCGATCTGAGCGCCCCGCGGCCTTCGCGGCCATGGGCCGCTCCTACAAGGGCGCCACCCGTGATCTGGCCGCGCGTAGGAGCGTGCCATGCACGCGAAAGCCGGCGCGGGGACCGGTGCCCGGAATCACCGCTAGCACGACCGGAGCCCCCCGCGGCCTTCGCGGCCGTGGCCCGCTCCTGCACAAGGCCCGGCCGGCGCTCCTGCGAACGCACGGCCGGCGCTCTTGCGGATCGCGCGTCAGGCGGCGAGGTCGAAACGGTCCAGTTCCATCACCTTGGTCCAGGCCGCGACGAAGTCGTCGACCAGCTTCGCCTGGCCATCGTCGCTGGCGTAGACCTCGGCCAGGGCGCGCAGCACCGAGTTGGCGCCGAACACCAGGTCGACGCGGGTGGCGGTCCATTTCTTCGCGCCGTCGCCGCGGGTGCGGCCTTCGAACAGGTCGCCCGCCTTCGACGTCGCCTTCCACTCCGTGCCCATGTCGAGCAGGTTGCGGAAGAAATCGTTGCTCAGCGCGCCGGGGCGATCGGTGAAGACGCCGTTCGGCGAGCCGTCGTGGTTGGCGCCGAGCACGCGCAGGCCGCCGATCAGGGCGGTCATCTCCGGCGCGGTCAGGGTCAGCAGTTGCGCGCGGTCCACGAGCAGGTGTTCGACCGGCACCGCCGAGGGGCCCTTGCTGTAGTTGCGGAAGCCATCGGCGAACGGCTCCATCACCGAGAAGGATTCGACATCGGTCTGATCCTGGCGCGCATCGGTGCGGCCGGGGCGGAACGGGACGTCGACGTCGAACCCCGCGGCCTTCGCCGCCTGCTCGACGCCGACGCCGCCGGCCAGCACGATCAGGTCGGCCAGCGAAATCTTCCGGCCCTCGCTCGCCTCCAGGTTGAACTCCGCCTGCAGCCGCTCGAGCGCCCCGAGCGCCTTCGCCAGCCGCTCGGGCTGGTTCACCGCCCAGTCCTTCTGCGGGGCGAGGCGGATGCGCGCGCCGTTGGCGCCGCCGCGCTTGTCGCCGCCGCGGAAGGTCGAGGCCGAGGCCCAGGCGGTCGACACCAGCTCGGCTACCGACAGGCCGGAGTCGGCGATCTTCTTCTTCAGCGCGTCGACGTCGGCCGCGTTCACCAGCGGATGGTCGACTGCCGGCAGCGGGTCCTGCCAGACCAGCTCCTCCTTCGGGACTTCCGGGCCCAGGTACCGCGAGCGCGGGCCCATGTCTCGGTGGGTCAGCTTGAACCAGGCGCGGGCGAAGGCGTCGGCGAAGGCCTGCGGGTTCTCCAGGAAGCGCCTGGAGATCGGGCCGTAGACCGGATCGAATCGCAGCGACAGGTCGGTGGTGAGCATGCGCGGGCGGTGCTTCCTGGACGGGTCGTGCGCGTCGGGGATCTCCTCGCCCGCGTCCCTAGCCACCCACTGCTGCGCGCCGGCCGGCGACTTCTCCAGCTCCCATTCGAAACCGAACAGGTTCTCGAAGAACTTGTTGCTCCACAGCGTCGGGGTCTGGGTCCAGGTGACTTCCAGGCCCGAGGTGATGGTGTCGCCGCCCTTGCCGGTGCCGTAGCTGTTGTGCCAGCCCAGGCCCTGCAGCTCGGGATCGGCGGCCTCCGGTTCGGGCCCGACGTTGTCGGCCGGGCCGGCGCCATGGGTCTTGCCGAAGCTGTGGCCGCCGGCGATCAGCGCGACGGTCTCCTCGTCGTCCATGGCCATCCGCCCGAACGTGTCGCGGATGTCCTTCGCGGCGAGCAGCGGATCCGGGTTGCCGTCGGGGCCCTCGGGATTGACGTAGATCAGCCCCATCTGCACCGCGGCCAGCGGGTTCTCGAGCCTGCGGGTATGCACGTCGCCGTCGGCATCGTCGTCGGACACCAGCACGCCTTCGTCGTCCGGCTTGTCCACGCCCTCCGAACCGTGCGCATAACGCACGTCGCCGCCGAGCCAGGTGGTCTCGCGGCCCCAGTACACGTCCTGGTCCGGCTCCCAGGTGTCCTCGCGGCCGCCGCCGAAGCCGAAGGTGCGGAACCCCATCGTCTCCAGCGCCACGTTGCCGGTGAGGATGAGCAGGTCCGCCCAGGAGATCTTCTGGCCGTACTTCTGCTTGATCGGCCACAGCAGCCGCCGCGCCTTGTCGAGGCTGACGTTGTCGGGCCAGCTGTTGAGCGGGGCGAAGCGCTGCTGGCCGCGGCCGCCGCCGCCGCGGCCATCGCCGATGCGATAGGTGCCGGCGCTGTGCCAGGCCATGCGCACGAACAGACCGCCGTAGTGGCCGAAGTCGGCCGGCCACCAGTCCTGGGAATCGGTCATCAGGTCGCGCAGGTCCTTCTTGAGCGCGTGATAGTCGAGCTTGCCGAACGCTTCGGCGTAGTCGAAGCCGTCGCCGAGGGGATTGGAGCGGTTCGAATGCTGGTTCAGCAGGTCGAGCCGGAGCTGCGTCGGCCACCACTCGCGATTGGTGGTGCCGCCGCCGGCGGTGGCGTGGTGGAACGGGCACTTGGCTTCGCTGGACATCGCTGGAGCGCTCCCTGGCTGGGTGGTGCGGGAAATGAACCCACACCCTACGCCCCCATGATGAATAGATGAAATTGAACTAAGTGAAGAAGCGAATAGGCCAGGGCTATTGCTCGCGGATCGGCTGCATCGCGTCGATCGAACCAGGCCAGGTCCGGCCAGGCTCGGGCGACGCCTGAGCCGGGTGGCCGCCGCCGGCGCCGGTCGGATCCTAGCGGATGATGTCGAAATCGCCGGCGAGCACGCGATCCAGCCGGCCACTGCGCCAGCCGCGCCGGGTATCGCGCACCAGCGGCGAAGGCTCGCCGCGGTAGCGGCGGCAGATCGGCGGCGCGGCCGCGGACAAGGGATCTCCCGGCACCGGGTCCGCGCCGCCGGGGCTCATCGGCGTCACCGCCACCTGCACCAGCAGGCGCTCGGTGGCGCCGCGCTCGTCGCTGGCTTCCAGCACGTGCAGGCCGGTCTCCGCCGCGAGCAGGCGGAACGCGCCGAATCCGGAGACCCCGAGCCTCGCACGGCAGCCCCGCGCGTCCTGCTCGACCACCTCGATCTGCATGCCGCGCCGCTCACCCCAGCTCAGGTACATGCCCAGCAGGCGCTGCCACCACTGCCGGATTTCCGAGGCGCGTCGCGAGAGCTCCGCGTCGTTCGCGCTGAGGACGAGTTCGGCATCCTGCGGCCGCCCCTGGGCGAGGTCCTCGATCGCGATCTCCAGCAGGAACAGCAGCTGCGCCAGCCTGGTCGATAGCGTGCCGTCGGCACCGCGCCGCAGCCGTTCGAGCATGCGCGCCGCGCCGCCGAGCGCGCTTTCGATGCGATCGCGGCGTTCGATGCGGTCCAGGATCCGGAACCGGCCGGGGTCGACCCAGAAGCCGCCATCGTTCATCGCCGCGAAGTCCGCGTCGCGGGCCTGGGTCCACGCGGCCGCCGAGAGGCGGGCCGACAGCGCCTCGACGTGCGGTTCCAGGATGGCGGCAGGCAGCGGCGCGTCCTGGGCCGCGTCCGCCAGCGCTCGCAGGTCCGCCGCGGCTGCGAGCGGCTGCGCCCGGGCGGCAGGCGCGTCCGGATCGATGAACTCCACGTCCAGCCGGTCGCCGGCGCCGCGCACGAACAGGAATTGCCCGCCTTCCGGCGCGCGATGTTCCACGATGCTGCGCGCCAGCGGCGCCAGCAGGTGGTCCTCGATCGCGCGGCGCAGCGGCCGTGCGCCCAGGTCCGGGGTGAAGCCGCGGTCGAGCAGGAACTCGATCGCGGAGGGTTCCCACTCCACCGCCCAGTCGCGGCTGCGCAGGCCGCGGCGTTCCAGGGCGCGCGCCAGCTCCTTGTGCAGGATGCCGCGCATCACCGTGCGGTCGAGCGGGCGGAACAGCACCACCCGGTCGAGCCGGTTGAGGAACTCGCGGCGGAACGTTTCGTACAGCGCCTTCTCCACCGCGCTGCGCGAATAGCCGCCGGCGCTGGCGGTGAAGCCGGGTCCGGCGCCGCGGGCGATGGTCGAGCCGACGTTGCTGGTGAGGATGATGATGCTGTGGCGGAAGTCGGCGGTGTTGCCGTGCTGGTCGCCGAGCCGGCCGTCGTCGAACACTTGCAGGAACAGGTCCCAGACGTTGGGATGCGCCTTCTCGAATTCATCCAGCAGCACCACCGAGAAGGGCTGCTCGCGGATCCGCGAGACCAGCGAGCGCGCGCCCTCCTCGCCGCGGCCGCCGGCGATCAGGCGATGGGCCGAATCGGGCGCCTGGAACTCGCTCATGTCCAACCTCAGCAGCCGTTCGTCGCTGCCGAACAGCAGTTCGCCCAGGGTCTTGGCCAGTTCGGTCTTGCCGGTACCGGTGGGGCCGGCGAACAGGAAGACCCCGATCGGGCGCCGGCTGTCGGTCAGGCCGGCCTTGAGCATCGCGATGCGGTCGACGAGGCACTCGATGGCCTCGTCCTGGCCGACGACGCGGCTGCGGAAGAACTCGCGCAGGCCGTCCAGTGAGAGGCGCTGGCGCTGGTCGATCACCTCCATCGGCATGCCGCTGCGTTGGCCCACGGCGAGCAGGAGCGTGTTGCCGTCGATCGGCAGGGCGGGCGGCTCGTGTTGGCGCGCGAGCGCCAGCGCGTCGTCGAGCAGGCGCAGGCTGCGGCCGGGTTCGTACTGGTCCGGGAAGTACTGCGCGGCGATGCGCAGCGCTTCGGCCAGGGCGCCGGCCTCGATCGCGTCCTGACCGCAGAGTTCGCGCGCCGCCCGCGCCCACTGGGCGGCGATGTCCGCCAGCGCGGTCTCGCCAGCGGCCACCAACGGGTGCACGTCGAACAGCCGCGCCACCGCAGGGCGAGCGAGCAACAGGCGCGCATGCTGCTGCGGCGTGAGCTCGCCGACCAACAGCAGCTCGCCGCGCTCGATCGCCGGCAGCAATAGGTCCAGGATGCCGCGCGGGTCGTTGGAATGGCTGCCCTTGTGCAGCAGATCGAAGAAGTCCGGCACGCGCCACAGCGCGCGCGGCCGCTGCAGCACGCCGAGCATCTCGCGCAGCCGGCCCTCGAGTTCGCCGACGTACTTCTGTCCCGCCAGCACGTCGGCCGCGGACGCTTCGAACACCAGCCAGCCGTCCTCGTGCAGGCGCGTGCACAGCAGGTCCAGCAGGGCGGATTTTCCGACACCGGGCTCGCCGACGAGCAGTTGCGGACGGGGTGCCGGGTCGTTGAATCGCGCGTGAAGCTCGTCGACCGCGTCGCGGAGCGCGTCATGCTCGAACCGGGGCGTCGATGGCGGGCGCGCGCCGAGCCGGCCGATGCCGCCGAGCACGCGCCGCTCGCGCCGCGCGGCCAGCGCGCCGGCGACGGCGTCGATCGATGGTTGCAGGACCGGCTCGCGGAAGCGTTCGAGCGTGGCCTTGATCTCCTCGAGGCGCGGCTCGTCCGCGTCCGCGGGCGCGGACGGCGCCGTTGCGCCAGCGGGCAGCGTCGACGCGCGACGCAGGTAGCGGCGAAGGTCGTCGCGGATGCCGCCGTAGTCCCACCACCATTCGCGTGCGGCCATCGCCACCTCGGGCAGCGTCGACGCATCCGGCAGCGACTGCAGGTACTCGAGCGCGAAGTGCAGGGCGTAGGCGCCCAGTTGCGGGATGGTCGCGACCACTGCGGCCGGGTCGACGTCGCCGCGCTGGCGCAGCGCGGCGCCCGCCATCGAGGGCAGCACGTAGCCCTGGCTGCCGAGGCATTCGACCACTTGGGCGCCACTGTAGCCTGCGCCCGCAAGCAGGCCGACGCCTTCGTTGAAGGTCGCCAGCTGCAGCAGATCGGCGGGGCGCTGGATGGCGTCGTCGTTCGCTTCGATCTCGCGTTTCAGCGCCTGGACCCGGTCCTCGGCGGCGGCGGCCTCGGCCGAAGGCATCGCGGACGTGGCATCTTCGGCTGCGGCCTCGCCCGGCGGCCGGTCGCCATCCGTGGCGCGCGTGCGCCGGGACCAGGCGAACATGGCCAGCGCCCCGGCGGCCACGCCGATGGCGAAGAGCGAAAACTCCATGGATGTTCCCCGCTTTGCCCGCCGGCAAGTCTAGACGAGGCGGCCGCGCCTCAGGACAGGGCCTTGAGCCGGTACAGCGCCTCGAGCGCCTGCTTCGGCGTCAGCTCGTCGGGATCGATCCCGGCCAGCGCGTCCAGCGCCGCCGAGGCCGGCGCGAACAGGCCGATCTGCTGCGGCGCGTCCAGCGCCTGCGGGCGCATCGTCGCGGCCTGGGTTTCGCGGCCGCGCTGCTCGAGCTCGGCCAGGCGGCCGCGGGCGTCGGCCACCACCGCCTTGGGCAGCCCGGCCAGCGCCGCCACCTGCAAGCCGAAGCTGCGGTCGGCCGGGCCGTCCTTCACCGCGTGCATGAACACCAGCGTCTCGGCGCCCGACTGGTCGCGGTGCTCCACCGCGTCCAGGTGCACGTTGGCCACGCCGCTGCCCGGCGCGGCCAGCGCGGTCAGCTCGAAATAGTGGGTGGCGAACAGGGTATAGCTGCGGTTGGCCTGCGCCAGGTGACGCGCGCAGGCTTCGGCCAGGGCCAGGCCGTCGTAGGTGGAGGTGCCGCGGCCGATTTCGTCCATCAGCACCAGCGACTGGTCGGTGGCGTGGTGGAGGATGTAGCTGGTCTCGGCCATCTCGACCATGAAGGTGGACTGCCCCTTCGCCAGGTCGTCGCCGGCGCCGATGCGGGTCAGGATGCGGTCGATCGGCCCGATCGCCGCGCGCGTCGCCGGCACGAAGCTGCCGATGTGCGCCAGCAGCACGATCAGCGCGTTCTGGCGCATGTAGGTGCTCTTGCCGCCCATGTTGGGACCGGTGATCACCAGCATGCGGCGGCCGACGTGGTCGGGGGCGCAGTCGAGCACCAGGTCGTTCGGCTCGAACGGCTCGTCGCGCACCGCCTCCACCACCGGGTGGCG
Source organism: Luteimonas salinisoli (assembly GCF_013425525.1). Taxonomy (GTDB): domain Bacteria; phylum Pseudomonadota; class Gammaproteobacteria; order Xanthomonadales; family Xanthomonadaceae; genus Luteimonas; species Luteimonas salinisoli. The sequence goes on from NZ_JACCKA010000017.1 coordinate 81,664, forward strand.
GCCGCGCTCGATGCGCAGCCCCGGGTTGCCGCCCAGCTCCGGCCGCGACCAGTCCAGCGCCTGCGCACGCTCGGCGAACGCGGCCAGCACGTCGAGTTCGCTGAGCGCGCCGGCGCAGCGCCGCAGCGGCTCCAGCCGCGCGCCCAGCGCATCGAGCAGCTGCTCGTACAGCAGCCGCTCGCGGGCCAGCGCGCGCTCGCGGGCCGAGAGCACCTTGTCCTCGAACTGCTTGAGCTCCTCGGTGATGTAGCGTTCGGCGTTGGTCAGGGTCTGGCGCCGGGTGTAGTGCGTCGGCGCCCGGCCGGCCTGCGCCTTGCTGATCTCGATGTAGTAGCCGTGCACGCGGTTGTAGCCGAGCTTGAGCGTGGCGATGCCGCTGGCTTCGCGCTCGCGCGCCTCCAGGTCCACCAGGAACTGGTCGGCATTGCTGCTGAGCGCGCGCAGCTCGTCGAGCTCGGCGTCGTGGCCCTCTGCGAACACGCCGCCGTCGCGCGCCAGCACCGGCGGCTGTTCCACCAACGCGGTGGCCAGCAGGTGCGCTTCGGCGGCGTGTTCGCCGAGACTGTCGGCGAGCGCCTGCAGGCGCGGCGAATCCAGCGGCGCCAGCATCGCGCGCAGCTCCGGCAGCATCGCCAGTCCGTCGCGCAGGGTGGACAGGTCGCGCGGCCGCGCCGAGCGCAGGGCGATGCGCGAGAGGATGCGCTCGAGGTCGCCGAGGCCGCGGAAGCGTTCGCGAAGCGCCGTCTCGGCGCCGTGGTCGATCAGGGTCGCCACCGCGTGGTGGCGCTCGCCCAGCACCGTGCGGTCGCGCAGCGGCCGGTGCAGCCAGCGCCGCAGCAGGCGACCGCCCATCGGGGTGATGGTGCTGTCGAGCACGCCGAGCAGGGTGTTGCGGCTGTCGCCGTCGACGCGGGTATCGAGCTCCAGGTGGCGGCGGGTGGCGGCGTTCATCGCGATCGCGCCGTCGCTGGTCTCCACCGCGATCGAGGTCAGGTGCGGCAGGCGCTGCTTCTGGGTCTCCTCGACGTAGCCGAGCAGCGCGCTGGCGGCGGCGATCGCCAGCGGGCGGTCCTCCAGGCCGAAGCCCGACAGGTCGTGCAGCCCGAAGAACTGCAGCAGCTGGCGGCGCCCGGTGTCGGCGTCGAACAGCCACGGCGCGCGGCGGCGCAGGCCGCTGCGCGCGGTCAGGAACGCCGGCCAGCCCTCCTCGTCGGGCAGCAGCAGCTCGGCCGGCTCCAGCCGCGAGAGCTCGGCCTCGAGCTGGTCGTCGTTGGCCACCTCGTTGACCAGGAAGCGGCCCCCGGCCAGGTCGGCCCAGGCCAGGCCGTAACCTTGCTTCGACCGCGCCAGCGCCAGCAGCAGGGTGTCGCGGCGCTCGTCGAGCAGCGCTTCGTCGGTGACCGTGCCGGGGGTGACGATGCGCACGACCTTGCGCTCGACCAGGCCCTTGCTGGCGGCGGGGTCGCCGATCTGTTCGCAGATCGCCACCGACTCGCCCAGCGCCACCAGCCGCGCCAGGTAGCCCTCGGCGGCGTGGTGCGGCACGCCGGCCATCGGGATCGGCGCGCCGCCCGAGGCGCCGCGCTGGGTGAGGGTAATGTCGAGCAGCCGCGCCGCCTTGCGCGCATCGTCGTAGAACAGCTCGTAGAAGTCCCCCATCCGGAAGAACAGCAACACGTCCGGGTGCTCCGCCTTGGCGGCGAAGAACTGGCGCATCAGCGGGGTGTGTTCGGGCGTCTGGGCGGCGCTGTTGGACATCGGCGGGGCGGCTGGGCGGCGGCGGACATTGTAGCGGCCGCCCCCGGGCGGCCGCTGCCGCGGCTCCGGGCAGGGGCGTGAGACCGCCGGTAGCACCGGACGCGCACGGCGCGCGCAGTGGCGCAAGGTCGCCGCGCCGGGTCGAAGCGTCCCCGGCGCGGCGTCCGGCTTCCGGGGCGTCGTTGCGCGGAGCGCTATGCTGTTCGCATGGGCGACTCGTGCTGCGGCAAGTCGATCGAGGTCCGGGCCCTGCAGGCGCGGCAGCGTCGTGTGCTGGTCATGGTGCTGGCGATCAACGCGGCGACGTTCCTGATGATGGTGGCGGCGGCGTTCGCGGCGGGCTCCTCGTCGCTGCTGTCCGGCGGGCTGGACAACCTCGGTGACGCGCTGACCTATGCGCTGAGCCTGGCGGTGGTCGGCGCAAGCCTGCGGGCGAAGGCCTGGGTGGCGGTCTTCAAGGGGGTGCTCATTCTTGCCGCCGCGATCGCGGTGGGGGTGCAGATCGCGTGGCGCCTGGCGCACCCGGCGGTGCCGCTGTTCGACACCATGGGCGCGGCCGCGCTGCTCAACCTGGGGGCCAATGCCGCCTGCCTCTGGCTGCTGGCGCCGTACCGGCATGGCGACGTCAACATGTCCTCGGTATGGGAGTGCTCGCGCAACGACGTGTGGGAAGGCGGGGCGGTGCTGGCCGCCGCGGCGGGGGTCTGGGCGTTCGGCAGCGGCTGGCCCGACCTGCTGGTCGCGTGCGCCCTGTTGCTGCTGTTCCTGCGCTCGGCGCTGCGTGTGCTCGGTAGCGCCCGGCGCGAGCTCGCGGCGGCGCAAGGCGCCGCGCCGGAGATCCGCGGCGGCTGACGAGAAAAGCTCACCGCTCATCGCTCATCGCTCATCGTTCGGCGGTCGGCGGTCGGCGGTCGGCGGTCGGCGATCGGCCGGCGCGCCGGCGGGGGTCGGCATCGAACGCGCACCTCCAGATCAGAAGCGCGTGCCCAGGACCCCGGCAACGGCAGCCCGGTGGGCGGGCGGCGCACGTCACCTGATCCCGGACCGCCGGGGTGGGCGCTCACCCGGTCGAGTCGCGACCTTCGTCGCTCCCATCGCTGCCGGAGAAGCGGGCGCGGTACGCGATCCATCCGTGGTCAGCTATTAATTCAAATATTCCAGTATGATGGAATCAATGCAGACCGCCGCCGCACTCGATGCCCTGTCCGCGCTGGCGCAGAAATCCCGCCTGGCGCTGTTTCGCCACCTGGTCCAGCTCGGGCCCGGTGGCGCCACCCCGGGGGAGTTGGCCGAGGCGCTGGGCCTCGCCGCCACCACGCTCTCGTTCCACCTCAAGACCCTGGCCCAGGCCGGGCTGATCGAGGCCGAGCAGCACGGCCGAAGCATCACCTACCGCGCCGACTTCGCCGCGATGCAGGGGCTGGTCGACTATCTCACCGAGAACTGCTGCGGCGGCGACCCCGCACGCTGCGCACCCAGGGCAGCGCGGCGGTGACGGTGGCGGCTGCCATGGCTCCCACGGTGGCCGGCGCTGTCGATTCCATCCGAAAGACGCCCTCGCTTTCACGCGGGTTGCCGCTGCCGGTGGGCTCGTGGGGGAGATCACGGTGCGCAATGCTTTGATTCACTGGCTGGAGTTCCGCACATGAGCATCAAGATCGGGATCAACGGGTTCGGCCGGATGGGTCGGCTCGTCCTGCGCGCGGCGCTGGAACGCGACGATCTCGCATCCGCGTCCGAATTCGTCCGCATCAACGATCCCGCCGCCGACGCGGCCACCCTGGCGCATCTGCTCGCCTTCGACTCGATCCATGGACCCTGGCGGCGCGAGATCGGCCACGAGGGAGACGCGCTGGTTGTCGATGGCCGCCGGATCCCGGTCGCACGCAACCGCGGCATCGCCGACACCGACTGGTCGGACTGCGACGTGGTGATCGAAGCCTCGGGGCGGTTCCGGAAGCAGGAAGCCCTGCAGCCCTATCTCGACCAGGGCGTCGCGCGCGTGGTGGTGACCGCGCCGGTGAAGCAACCTGGCGTGCTCGACGCCGTGGTCGGGGTCAACGATCACCTGTTCGACCCACTGGCGCACCGTATCGTCACCGCGGCCTCGTGCACCACCAACTGCCTGGCGCCGGTGGTCAAGGTGATCCACGAGGGGATCGGGATCCGCCACGGCAGCATCACCACCATCCATTCGCTCACCAACACTCAGACCATCGTCGACGCCGCGCACAAGGACCTTCGCCGCGCCCGCGCCTGCGGCAGCAGTCTGATTCCTACCTCCACCGGTTCGGCCACGGCGATCGCGGAGATCTTCCCGGAGTTGCGCGGGCGCCTGGACGGCATTGCGGTGCGAGTGCCGCTGACCAACGCCTCGCTCACCGATTGCGTGTTCGAAGTCGAGCGCGCCACCACGGTGGAGGAGGTCAACGGACTGCTGCGTGCGGCCACGCTGCAAGGCCCGCTACAGGGCATCCTTGGCTACGAGGCGCGGCCGCTGGTGTCGATCGACTACCGCACCGATCCGCGTTCGTCGATCGTCGACGCGCTGTCGACCCGGGTGATCAACGGCACCCAGGTCAAGATCTACGCGTGGTACGACAACGAGTGGGGCTATGTGAATCGCACCGCCGAGCTGGCGCTGAAGGTGGGGCGGGCAGGGCCGCCGGCGTGACCACCCGTCCGGAGCCGGCGCAGCCGATCGCGCAGCCGAGCAAGCTCGGCTCTACCAGGGCGCGACGTAGAGCGGAGCTTGCTCCGCTGCTCCCGGCTCCGGAGCCGGCATAGCCGAATGGCGCAGCCGAGCGAGCTCGGCTCTACAGGGGGAATTTGGGACCGGCATGAACCACGCACCGTCGCCATCGCCGTCGCCGTCGCCATCGTCGCCCGGGCTGCGCCAGTACGCGCTGGTGACCGGAAACTACTGGGCCTTCACCCTCACCGACGGGGCGTTGCGCATGCTGGTGGTGCTGCATTTCCACCAGCTCGGCTACGCGCCGCTGCAGATCGCGCTGCTGTTCCTGTTCTACGAGTTCTTCGGTGTGGTCACCAACCTGGTGGGCGGCTGGCTGGGCGCGCGCATCGGCTTGAACCGGACCATGAACATCGGTCTGGGCCTGCAGATCGTGGCGCTGGCGATGCTGGCGGTGCCGAGCGCATGGCTGGCCGTGCCGCTGGTGATGACGGCGCAGGCGCTGTCGGGCATCGCCAAGGACCTCAACAAGATGAGCGCCAAGAGCAGCGTCAAGCTGCTGGTGGCCGACGGGGCCCAGGGCACCCTGTATCGCTGGGTTGCGGCACTCACCGGTTCCAAGAACGCACTCAAGGGCGTCGGCTTCTTCGTCGGCGGCGCGCTGCTGACCTGGCTGGGCTTTCGCGGCGCGGTGCTGGGGATGGCGGCCGCGCTGGCGCTGGTGTGGATCGCCAGCCTGCTGCTGCTGCGCCGGGACCTGGGTCGCTCCCGGGCCAGGCCGAAATTCAGCCGCATCCTGTCCAAGAGCCGGCCGGTGAACGTACTGTCGGGGGCGCGAATGTGCCTGTTCGGCGCGCGCGACGTCTGGTTCGTGGTGGCGTTGCCGGTGTACCTGGCGACCGCCCTGGGCTGGGACCACTGGCAGGTCGGCGGGTTCCTGGCCTGCTGGGTGATCGGCTACGGCCTGGTCCAGTCGCTGGCTCCGCGCATCACCGGTCGCGGCCAGGCGCACTTGCCGGACGGGCGCACCGCGCTGGGCTGGGCCGCCGTGTTGGCGGTGGTGCCTGCGGGGATGGCGGCGTTGCTGGCCGCGGACGCCTCGCCCCAGGTCGTGCTGGTGGCGGGCCTGGGGCTGTTCGGGCTGCTGTTCGCGGTGAATTCCTCGTTGCACAGCTACTTGATCGTCAGCTACGCCGACGAGGACGGGGTATCGCTGGACGTGGGCTTCTACTACATGGCCAATGCCCTGGGGCGGCTGCTGGGCACGCTGCTGTCCGGCTGGATCTACCAGGCGTCGGGGCTGGTCGCCTGCCTGGTGGTGTCGGCGGTGCTGATCGCGCTCGCCGCCATGGTTTCGGGCGGCCTGCCGCGGCACCGCGTCGCCGTCGGCGTGGACCGGCAGGGCGGGTAGCCCGGCGCGATCCGACGGCCCGATCGAAAGGCCAGGTCCGGGTCGACACCCCCGGAGCAATCCGCCGGACCCGGCCCATTGGTCACGTACGCCACCGTCCGGAATTATGTTAGCTTTCCGTAATGCGCGTGATGGCGGCGCGCTGGACCAGTCCCCCACACGGGTCCCCGCCGCCGCCCCGGCCCGTCCGCGGGCGCGCATGCCGCCTCGCACGGCGGGTCGCAGATTTTCGGTTCAACGTACATCCACGCTAGGGGGACGCAATGCTTTCGCAGCAGCCGAAACACAAGATTCTTGCCACTGCCGTGCTGGTCGCACTGGTCTCCATGACGCAACTGGAAGCCGCGCACGCGCAGGACGTACCGCCCGCTGCCGACGCCGACGAGCCCACCACGCTCGCACGGATGGTGGTGACCGCGCAAAAGCGCGAGGAAGTGCTGCAGGACGTGCCGATCTCGGTCACGGTGATGGACGAGCAGCTGATCCGCGACACCGGCGTGCGCGACATCAAGGACATGCAGGTGCTGGTACCCGGCCTGACCGTGACCAGCACCCAGAACGAGGCGATCACCACCGCGCGCATCCGCGGCATCGGCACCGTCGGCGACAACGTCGGCCTGGAGTCGTCGGTCGGCGTGGTGATCGATGGCGTCTACCGGCCACGCAACAGCGTCGGCTTCGGCGATCTCGGCGAAATCGAGCGCATCGAGGTGCTCAAGGGCCCGCAGGGCACGGTGTTCGGCAAGAACACCTCGGCCGGCGTCATCAACGTGATGACCCGTCGCCCCAGCTACACCCAGAGCGTGGAAGGCGAGGTCACCGTCGGCAACTACGGTGCGATGGGGGTGTCCGGCGCCTACAACGACGCCTTCAACGACAACGCCGCCTTCAGCGTGTACGCCGCCAAGCGCAAGCGCGACGGCTGGATGGACGTGCGCACCGGCGGCGGCCCGCGCACCGAGGACGAAGACTACGACCAGAACTACCACACCCTGCGCGGCAAGCTGCTGCTGGAGCCCACCGACAGCGTGGACATCCAGTTCGCTGCCGACTTCACCAGCCGCGAGGAGAACTGCTGCACCGCCGTGCAGCTGGTGACCGGAGGCACCGCGCCGATCATCCAGGCGCTCGGCGGCGGCGACGCCATCGCCATGCCGGCCGATCCGTTCGCGCGCGTGGCCTACAGCAACCGCTCGACCTCGCAGGACATCAAGGACAAGGGCGTGTCGGCGCAGGTCGACTGGGAGCTCGGCGCGATGGGCGGCGCCACCCTCACCTCGATCACCGCCTACCGCGAGTGGCAGGCGATCAACGGCCTGGACTTCGACTTCACCACCGCCGACATCATCTACCGCAACGCCGACGAGGACGAGTCCTTCTCGGGCTTCGAGACCTTCAGCCAGGAATTCCGCCTCACCGGCTCCACCGACAGCATCGACTGGATGGCCGGCTTCTTCTATTCCGACGAGGACCTGGCGCGCAACGATTCCTACCGGGTCGGCGCCCACTACGAGCCCTACCTCTCCACGCTGGTGTACCAGAACGTGGCCCAGAGCCTGGGTGCGGCCGGCATTCCGCTCGACAACCCCCTGGGGTTGCCGGCGGCGGCCTTCCTATCCCAGGTGAGCGGCGTGCCGTACGGCAGCAACTTCGGCGGCCTGGGCGCGCTCGACCGTCACGACCAGAGCGCCAAGAGCATGGCGCTGTTCACCAACAATACCTGGCACGCCACCGACGCGCTCGACCTCACCGTCGGCCTGCGCTACACACGCGAGGAGAAGGAGCTGCGCTCGGTCTACAGCAATCCGAACGGCAGCCTCGGCTGCGGTTCGGCGCTGATCGACCAGAATCCGGCGAATCCGGCGCGGTTCGCGCAACTGCGGTCGGCGCTGGCGTCCCGGAGCACGGCCTTCGCCTCGCTGCCGGCGCCGGTGCAGGACGCGATCATGGCCCAGACCGGCCCGGGGATCGCCGGGTTCATGTGCCTGCCCTGGGCCAACGCCCTGCACAACGGGCGCGCGACGTTCCAGGAGCGCACCGAGAACGAGTGGTCGGGCACCCTGAAGGCGTCCTACCGCTGGAACGAAAGCCTCATGACCTACGCCTCGGCCGCGCGCGGCTACAAGGGCGGCGGCTTCAACCTGGACCGCGTGCAGTCCTCGAACGGATTGTCCAGCGGCGGCCCGGGCATCACCCCGGTCGACGACACCTCGTTCCCGGGCGAGTTCGTCAACAGCTTCGAACTGGGCGCCAAGACCACCTTGGCCGACGGCAACCTGCTGCTCAACGCCACGGCTTTCCACCAGACCTACGACGACTTCCAGCTCAACAGCTTCCTCGGCACCAGCTTCGTGGTGCGCTCGATCCCGGAGGTGGTGTCCAAGGGCATCGATACCGAGATCCTGTGGCAGCCTGCCGCGGTGTCCGGGCTGATGCTGCAGGGCGGCCTGATGTACACCGACACCAAGTTCGGCGACGACATCCCCGGGGCGGACTTCCAGGCCCCGAACGGCGCGCTCTACAAGCTGCCGGGCGCGCGCATGCCGTTCGCCCCCGAGTGGTCCGGGTCGATCTCGGCGACCTACGAATGGGACGTCGGCGACCGGCTGGTAGCGCGCTTCAACACCGGCGCCAAGTACATGTCGGACTTCAACACCGGCTCCGACCTCGACGCCGAGAAGCATCAGGACGCCTATACCGTGGTCAACGCACGGCTTGGTTTCGGGTCCCGCGACCGCCGCTGGATGGTGGAGCTGTGGGGGCAGAACATCTTCGACGAGGACTACGTGCAGGTCGGCTTCGACGGCCCGCTGCAGGCGGTCGGCAGTCCGCAGCCCGGCGACCCGATGAACACCTACAACGCCTTCCTCGGCGCGCCGGCCACTTACGGAGTCACCTTCCGCCTGCGTTACTGACCGCGGGCCCGACGCTGGGCTCCCCGCGGCTTTCGCGGACACGGGCCGCTCCTGCAGAGGAGCGGCCCGTCCCGTAGGAGCGTGCCATGCACGCGAAAACCGGCGCGGGCGGCAATGCCCGCACTCGCCGCCACGCCCCTCGGAGACTCCCGCGGCCTTCGCGGCCATGGGCCGCTCCTACAGGTGAGGCGGCCTGCGGTGCCCGTTGGGAGCGTGCCGGGCACGCGAAGCCGACGCGGCCGGCCCGGCCCGCGATCACCGCCTGCCACGCCGAAGCCTCCCGCGGCGTTCGCGGCCATGGAGCGCTCCTACGGGTCAGGCGTCCCAGCCCGGCGGGTTTCGCCGGATGGCGGGATCGGCTACAACGGGCCTTACCCCCCTTCGAACCCCAGCCGCATGACCGTTCCCTCGGACGAAGAACTCCACGCACTGGCCGCCCGGGTCGGCGAACGCCTGCGCGAAGCCCGGCACCGCCTGGTCACAGCCGAGAGCTGCACCGGCGGCTGGATCGCCAAGACCGTCACCGACCTGCCCGGCAGCTCGGACTGGTTCGACTGCGGCATGGTGGCGTACAGCTACGAGGCCAAGCAGGCGATGCTTGGGGTCAATCCCCATACTCTCGAGCAGGAGGGGGCGGTCAGCCGCGAGACCGTGGTTGAGATGGTGTCCGGAGCGCTGGTGCATTCCGGCGCCAGCGTGGCGGTGGCGGTGACCGGGATCGCCGGCCCAGGCGGCGGCACCGAGGACAAGCCGGTCGGCACCGTGTGGATCGCCTGGAAGGGCAGGGGCGGCTACCCGCGCGCGGAACTCTTCCAGTTCGCAGGCAATCGCGAGGCGGTGCGCCGCCAGACCGTGGCCGCGGCGCTGCTGGGTCTGGACGCGCTGTGAATTCGCCGGCACGCGGCGACCGCGCGCGGGGGACGAGCTGATGTGGGAGACGCTGGGCACGGTGCGCGACCTGGGGCGGCTGCAGGAGATCGCCTCGGTGCTCATCCGCTACGGCTTCGGCGACGTGGTCAGGCGCATCGGCATGGCCGGCGCCCTGGAGCGCGCCGGGCGCCTGCTGCACTGGCACCACGCCGAGGAGAGGGCGCGGATGGAGTCTCCGGCGCGGCTGCGGCACGCGCTGGAGGAGCTCGGGCCGACCTTCGTCAAGCTCGGCCAGGTGCTCGCCACCCGTGTCGACCTGTTGCCGCCGGAGTGGATCGCCGAGCTGGGCGGGCTGCAGAACGCGGTGCCGGCGCTGCCCTGGGAACGGATCCGTCCGCAGTTGCTCGAGGACCTGGGCCGCGATCCCGAGGAACTGTTCCTCCGCCTCGAGCGCGAGCCGCTGGCGGCCGCCTCGCTGGCGCAGGCGCACCGCGCCTGGCTGCCCGACGGCACCGCTGTGGTGCTGAAAGTGCGGCGGCCCGGCATCCGCGAGGTGATCGAGGCCGACCTGCGGCTGCTGGCGCGGCTGGCGGAGATCGTCGAGGTGCAGGCGCCGGACCTGCAGCGCTACCGGCCCAGGGAAATCGTGCAGCAGTTCGCCGCGTCGCTGCGGCGCGAACTGGACTTCGCCGCCGAGTGCCGCAACGCCGAGCGCATCGCCGCCAACTTCGCCGGCTTCGACGGCATCCTGATCCCGCGCGTGCACTGGCAGTGGACCTGCGAGCGGCTCAACGTGCAGGACCACGTCGACGGGATCCCCGGCGGCGATCTGGCCGCGGTCGACGCTGCCGGGCTGGACCGTCGCGCGCTGGCGCGCACCGGAGCCGCCATCGTGCTGAAGATGGTGCTCGAGGACGGCTGGTTCCACGCCGATCCCCATCCCGGCAACATCTTCTACCTCGCCGACGGCCGCATCGCGGTCATCGACTTCGGCATGGTCGGGCGCATCTCCGGGCAGCGCCGCATGCAGGTGGCGCAACTGCTGCACGGCCTCGTGGCGCAGGAGGCCGAGGCGGTGAGCGACATCCTGCTGGAGTGGACCGACGGCGGCGTCGACGTCGACGAAGGGCGGCTGCAGTCCGATACCGAACTGTTCGCCGAACAGTACCGCGGCGTACCGCTCAAGGACCTGCGGATGGGCGCGATGCTCATCGAGATCACCGCCATCCTGCGCCGCCACCGGCTCAGCCTGCCGCCGGACCTGGCATTGATGATCAAGGCCTTCCTGACCCTGGAGGGCCTGGGACGCCAGCTCGACCCGGACTTCGACATGGCGGGCGAGGCGCGCCCGTACGTCGAGCAGGCCATGCTGCAGCGCTACTCGCCACAGACGCTGGCGCGCAGGGGAAGGCGCAGCGTGGCAGGGCTGGTCGACCTGCTCGCCGACCTGCCGCGCGACCTGCGCCGGCTGCTGCAGGCCGCGCGTCGCGGCCGCATGCGCGCGCAGATCGAGGTGCCGACCCTGGACGCGTTCGGCGACCGCATCGACCGCGCCGCCAACCGCATGACCATGGGGATCGTCACGGCGGCGCTGATCATCGGCTCCTCGATCGTCATGAACAGCGTCGGCGGGGGCATGCCGAACCGCTGGCTGATGGCGCTGGGCGTGCTCGGCTTCGTCGGCGCCGCGCTGGCGGGGGTGTGGATCCTGTTCTCGATCTGGCGCAGCGGCCGCCGGCGTTGACCTCCTCGGCGGTTAGTAGTATTACTACTAACCATGAAGCTCACCGCCACCCAGCAGGCCGTGCTCGCCCTGATCGCCGAGCGCATCGAGGCCGAGGGCATGCCGCCCTCGCAGGCCGAGATCGCGCGCGCCTTCGGCTTCGCCGGCGTCCGCGCCGCGCAATACCACCTCGAGGCGCTGGAGGCGGCGGGCGCGATCGAGCGCCTCCCCGGCCGCGCCCGCGGGATCCGCCTGCTGGTCGCCCCCGAGACGCCGCAGCGGCAACTGCCGCTGCACGAAGCCGGCGCCGAGGACACCGCGCTGCGGCTGCCAGTGCTGGGCCGCGTGGCCGCCGGTGCGCCGATCGGCGCCGACGTCGGCTCCGAGGACTACGTGGTCCTGGACCGCGTGCTGTTTTCGCCGGCGCCCGACTACCTGCTCAAGGTCAAGGGCGATTCGATGCGCGACGAGGGCATCTTCGACGGCGACCTGATCGGCGTGCACCGCACCTCCGATGCGCGCTCCGGGCAGATCGTCGTTGCCCGGATCGACGAGGAGATCACCGTCAAGCTGCTCAGGCTCGGCCGCGACCGCATCCGCCTGCTGCCGCGCAATCCCGACTACGCGCCGATCGAGGTGCTGCCGGACCAGGACTTCGCCATCGAGGGCCTGTACTGCGGCCTGGTGCGGCCGAACCGGTGACCGACGTGGCCCGCCGCCGCCGGGATGCCGCCTGCAGGGCGCTGCGCGCGGCGTTTTCCGACAGGCGGCCGCGGTATTCCCGGCTTGGCCGGGCCGCCGGGGTCGGCACAATGAACCCTGCCTCCGCGGCCGTCGCAGCCCGTGCGATCCGCCGCCACTAGATTGCCAGTCAACCCGAACAGACAACCCGCGAGGACCACCACGATGGACGAGAACAAGAAGCGCGCGCTTTCCGCGGCCCTGACCCAGATCGAGAAGCAGTTCGGCAAGGGCTCGGTGATGCGCATGGGCGACGGCACCGCACAGGTGTGGGAGTCGATCCCCACCGGCTCGCTGCAGCTCGACATCGCCCTGGGCATCGGCGGCCTGCCCAAGGGCCGCGTGGTGGAAATCTACGGTCCCGAGTCCTCGGGCAAGACCACGCTGACCCTGCAGACCATCGCCCAGTGTCAGAAGCTCGGCGGGACGGCGGCATTCATCGACGCCGAGCACGCGCTCGATCCGGGCTATGCCACCAAGCTGGGCGTCAACATCGACGACCTGCTGGTCTCCCAGCCGGACACCGGCGAGCAGGCCCTGGAGATCGCCGACATGCTGGTGCGCTCCAACGCCGTCGACATGGTGGTCATCGACTCGGTCGCCGCGCTCACCCCCAAGGCCGAGATCGAGGGCGAGATGGGAGACCAGCTCCCCGGCCTGCAGGCCAGGCTGATGAGCCAGGCGCTGCGCAAGCTGACCGGCAACATCAAGCGCAGCAACTGCATGGTGTTCTTCATCAACCAGTTGCGCCACAAGATCGGCATCATGATGCCGGGGCAGAGCCCGGAAACCACCACCGGCGGCAATGCGCTCAAGTTCTACGCCTCCGTGCGCCTGGACATCCGCCGGATCGGCGCGATCAAGAAGGGCGACGAGATCATCGGCAACCAGACCAAGATCAAGGTGGTCAAGAACAAGATGGCGCCGCCGTTCAAGCAGATCATCACCGAGATCCTCTACGGCGAGGGCATCAGCCGCGAGGGCGAGCTGATCGACATGGGCGTGGAGGCCAAGCTGGTCGAGAAGGCAGGTGCCTGGTACAGCTACGGCAAGGAGCGGATCGGCCAGGGCAAGGAGAATGCGCGCCAGTACCTGAAGGAGAATCCTGAGGTCGCCGCCAAGCTGGAGGCGGCGCTGCGCGCCCAGTTCGTGCCGGCCGATATCAAGCCGGAGGCCAAGGAGGCCGAGGAAGCGGAGGAGGCCTGATCTCGAGCCCGGCCCCGTCACGCGGTGCCGGGCTGGTAGTGCCGGCACCATGCGCGACTCTCCACGACGCCGACGCAAGCGGCCCGAGCCCACCCCCGCGCAGCGCGCGTTGGGGCTGCTGGTGCGGCGCGAACATTCGCGCCGCGAACTGGAGCGCAAGCTGGCGGCCCGCGGCGTCGAACCGGAGGAAGCGACCCGCGCAGTCGCGCGCATGGCTGCCGAGGGCTGGCAGGACGACACCCGCTTCGCCGCCAGCCTGGCGCGCTCCCGCGCCGTTGCGGGGTACGGTCCGCTGCGGATCCGGGTCGAGCTGGACTCCCACGGCCTGGACGCCGGCGTGGTCGAGGCCGCGTTCGCCGCCCTGGCCGAGGACGGCGAGGACGACTGGGATGCGCGCGCCCGCGAGCTGGTCGAGCGCCGTTTCGGCGACTTCGGCCCGGAGGATTTCGGACGCCGGCGCAAGGCCGCCGAGTTCCTGATCCGGCGCGGCTTCGGGGTCGGCAGCGCGCGCCGGGCAAGCGGATTCGACCCCGAGGACTGAACGCAGCTTCAGCGGGACGGGCGGGGCGCCGCCTCCGGGACAGCCAACCGGGCGGCCGTCCTGCTACCCTTGCGGGATCGGGTTGTCAGCTCCACGTCGTGGCCGCATCTGGCGGTCGGGCGCCGGACCGGCGCCCTTCACGCATTCCCACGCCCGACGATGAAGACCACTTCCGAGATCCGCCGCGAGTTCCTCGACTTCTTCCGCGGCAAGTCCCACACCATCGTGCCCTCTGCGTCGCTGGTCCCCGGCAACGACCCGACCCTGCTGTTCACCAATTCCGGCATGGTGCAGTTCAAGGACGTGTTCCTGGGCGCCGAGAAGCGCAGCTACGTGCGCGCTGTCGACGTGCAGCGCTGCCTGCGCGCGGGCGGCAAGCACAACGACCTCGACTCGGTCGGCTATACCGCGCGCCACCACACCTTCTTCGAGATGCTCGGCAACTGGTCGTTCGGCGACTACTTCAAGAAGGAGGCGATCGCCTGGTCCTGGGAGCTGCTGACCGAGGTCTGGAAGCTGCCGGCCGAGCGCCTGCTGGTGACGATCTACGAGACCGACGACGAGGCCTACGGCATCTGGCGCGACGACATCGGCCTGCCGCCTGAGCGCATCATCCGCATCGGCGACAACAAGGGCGCGCCCTACGCCTCGGACAACTTCTGGCAGATGGCCGACACCGGCCCCTGCGGTCCGTGCACCGAGATCTTCTACGACCACGGCCCGCATATTCCCGGCGGCCCGCCCGGCTCGCCCGAAGAGGACGGCGACCGCTTCATCGAGATCTGGAACCTGGTGTTCATGCAGTTCGACCGCCAGCCCGACGGCGCCCTGCTACCGCTGCCGGCGCCCTGCGTGGACACCGGCATGGGCCTGGAGCGCCTGGCCGCGGTGCTGCAGGGCGTGCACAGCAACTACGAGATCGACCTGTTCCAGGCGCTGATCCGCCGCGCCGGCGAGCTCACAGGCACCGCCGACCTGGGCAACAAGTCGCTGCGGGTGATCGCCGACCACATCCGCGCCTGCAGTTTCCTCATCGTCGACGGCGTGCTGCCCTCCAACGAGGGTCGCGGCTACGTCCTGCGGCGGATCATCCGCCGCGCGCTGCGCCACGGCTGGATGCTGGGCGTGCGCGAGCCGTTCTTCCACCGCATGGTCGAGGCCGTGGACACACTGATGGGCGAGGCCTACCCCGAGCTGCGCGCGGCCCGCGAACTGGTCGAGCGCGCGCTCCGGGCGGAGGAGGAGCGCTTCGCCGAGACCCTCGACTCGGGCATGCGCATCTTCGACGACATCGCTGCGCGCAGCGGCGCCACCATTCCGGGCGAGGACGCCTTCCGGCTCTACGACACCTACGGCTTTCCTCTCGACCTCACCGCCGACATCGCCCGCGAGCGCGGCCTGGACGTGGACGTGGCCGGCTTCGACGCGGCGATGGCGCGCCAGCGCGAGACCGCCCGCGCCGCCGGCAAGTTCTCCTCGGCCGCGGGCCTGCCCGCAGACCTGGTGGCCAGGTTGCAGCCCACGCAGTTCCTCGGCTACGACCAGCTGCGGTCCGGTGGCCTGGAGGTGGTGGCGCTGCTGCGCGACGGCCGTCCGGTCGAGACGATCGCCGCCGGCGAGCAGGCCGTGGTGGTGCTGGACCGTACGCCGTTCTACGCCGAATCCGGCGGCCAGGTCGGCGACGTCGGCGAGCTCGACGAGCAGGGCGTGCGTTTCCGGGTCGAAGACACCCAGAAGTTCGCCGGCCAGTTCCACGGTCATCTCGGTCGGCTCGAGACCGGGGCGCTGCGCGTCGGCGATCGCGTGCTCGGATCGGTCGACGAGGCCCGCCGCGGGCGCACGGTGCTCAACCACAGCGCCACCCACTTGCTCCACGGCGCGCTGCGCGGGCTGCTCGGCAGCCACGTCGCCCAGAAGGGATCGCTGGTGGCGCCGGACCGGCTGCGCTTCGATTTCTCGCATTTCGAGCCGGTCGACGCCGGGCGGATCGCCGAGATCGAACGCCTGGTGAACGCCCAGGTGCGCGCCGACCACCCGGTCGAGATCCGCGAGATGGACATGCAGCAGGCCCTGGATGCCGGTGCGATCGCCCTGTTCGGCGAGAAGTACGGCGAGCGCGTGCGCGTGGTCAGGATGGGCGAATCGGTGGAGCTCTGCGGGGGTACCCATGTCGGCCGGACGGGCGAGATCGGGCTGTTCCGGCTGGTCTCGGAGAGCGGGGTGTCCGCCGGCGTGCGCCGGGTGGAAGCGCTGACCGGCCAGGCCGCGCTCGACCACGTCGCCTCCGAGCAGCGGCAGCTGCAGCAGGCCGCCAGCCTGCTCGGCGGCACCACCGCCGAGGTCGCCGACAAGCTGCGCAGCCTGCTGGAACGCCAGAAGCGCCTCGAGCGAGAACTCGAGGCGCTCAAGGCCAAGGCCGCCAGCGGCGCCACCGCCGACCTGGCCGGATCCGCGGTCGAGGTCCACGGGGTTCGCGTCCTGGCGGCACGGCTCGAGGGCTTCGACGCGAAGGCCCTGCGCGAAGCGACCGATCGCCTCCGGCAGCAGCTGGGCGACGCCGTGGTCGTGCTGGCGGGTGCCAGCGACGGCAGGGCGGCGCTCGTCGCCGGGGTCAGCGGCGCGGCCGCCGGCAGGATCCGCGCGGGGGAACTCATGTCCCATATCGCCGGTCAGATCGGCGGCAAGGGCGGCGGCAGGCCCGACCTGGCCCAGGGCGGAGGCGACGACGGCCCTGCACTGGCACAAGCGTTGCAGGGAGTGGAGGCGTGGGTCTCCACGCGACTTTCATGACTGCAGCGTGACTTTTCACCTACTCGCGCGCGACCGGCGGCCGCTATCATGGTCGTTTGTCGTTATTGGTTCCCAAGAGCGCGGCGGAGGCCATCTCGACGGCTTCCGCCCGCCGCTGGCGGATGCCCCGCCGGTTCATGGAGAGTTCTCATGTTGATTTTGACTCGACGCGTCGGAGAGACCCTGATGATCGGCGACTCCGTCACGGTCACCGTGCTGGGCGTCAAGGGGAACCAGGTCCGTATCGGTATCACTGCGCCGAAGGACGTGGCGGTTCACCGAGAGGAGATCTACCAGCGCATCCACCGCGGTGAGGGCACCGAGCCCCCCTCCGGGGGCAGTGGAACGGACGGTTGAGGGTTTGCCGCGTTCGCGGCGAGCCGGTATCCTGCGCTGGCGTTCGCGCCAGCGCGCGACCGCGGCGCTGCCAACGGAGAGTTGCCCGAGTGGCTGAAGGGGCTCCCCTGCTAAGGGAGTATGGGGCTTAAAACTCCATCGAGGGTTCGAATCCCTCACTCTCCGCCATCCCCTCCGGGGATGGCTCCGAGTTCACGATTTCCGGCCCGGCGCAGCGCGCCGGATGTTCGCGCGGAATTGACGAACCGCGGGAGCGCCGGTCATAATTTCCGTTCTGCGCGCCCGTAGCTCAGTTGGATAGAGCACCAGGCTACGAACTTGGGGGTCGGAGGTTCGAATCCTTCCGGGCGCGCCATTCATGATCGAGGGCCGATGGGCAACCATCGGCCCTCTTTTTTTGGTCTGCGCCGACCATGTCGGCCGCGCCGTGGGTGGAGCGGTGGCTCGTCCCCGCCGTGCGGGAGTATCGTTGCGCCATGCACGCACTCGTCCCGCTGCTCTCCGAGTCCGACCTGCACGATCTGCGCCGGGCGCGGGGCATGCTGGAGAGCCCGGGCCTGGCCGCACAGCTGGCCAATGCGGTCGGGGCGCCGATGGAGTACGTCTTCGCCCGGCGGCTGCCGGCCCCCGTCACCCGGCTGATCAACAGCACCACCCGCAAGGCGCTGGAGCAGTCGTTGCGGCTCGCCACGGCCACCCTGGACGCGGATGCGCGCAACCAGCCGGCGCGCAGCGGCGTCCACGCGGCGGCCGTGGCGACGACCGGCGCGCTGGGCGGCGCCTTCGGACTGTTCGGCCTGGTGCTGGAGCTGCCCGTCACCACCACGGTGATCCTGCGCTCGATCGCCGACATCGCCCGCAGCGAAGGGGAGGATCTCGCCGATCCGGGCGCCACCCTGGCCTGCTTCGAGGTGCTCACCATGGGCGGGCGCAGCCCTCGCGACGACGGCGCCGAATCCGGCTATTTCGCCGCGCGTGCGGTGCTGGCGCAGCAGGTGGCGGCGGCCGCGGAGTACATCGCCGCGCACGGGCTGGTGAGCAACGGCGCGCCGGCGATCGTGCAACTGCTGGCGGCGATCGCTTCGCGGTTCTCCATCAACGTCACCAAGAAGGTCGCGGTACAGAGCGTGCCGGTGATCGGCGCGGTCAGCGGCGCGACGCTCAATACGCTGTTCATGCGGCATTTCCAGCGCATGGCGCGCGGCCATTTCACCGTACGGCGGCTGGAGCGCCGGGTCGGCGCGGCCGCGGTACGCGAAGCCTATCTCGCGCTGGAGCCGGAGGACGCCGCGGCCGCCTGAAGCGCGCCGTCGCGTCCGGCCTCGTCCAGCAGCGCCTCCGCTAGCGCTTCCGGCTGTCGCATCCAGGAGAAGTGGTCGGCGGGAACTCCCAGCGCTTCCGCGCCGAGCGTGGTCGGCGCGGTCCCGGGAGCGCCGAGTTTCGAGAGCAGGAACCGCAACGACGACGCCGGCGCCAGCCAGTCGTCGCGCAGTAGCACCGCATCGACCGGGGCGGTCACCTTGGCGAGCGCGGCCTCGAGGTCGGCGTCCAGGCCGGCGGCGGCGTAGCGTCCCGCCAGTCCTGTACGGGCCCAGTCGCGGATCAGGCTGCGCGCCTCGGTGCCGCCGAAGCCGATGGCGCGGCCGGGCAGGGCGCCGCGGCGGAACGCGAGCCATGGCAGGAAGCGGTAGGCCAGCGGCAGCAACAGCCGCCGCGGCGCCGGGAACGCGCGCCAGTACGGCGCCCCGCTGGCGACCAGCCAGATCCGTTGTGCGCTCTCCGGCGACAGCGCCAGCCGGCAGCACGCGAGCTGCCCCCCCAGGCTGTGGCCGCCGATCAGGCGCGTCGCCGCCGGCAGGTCCGCGCTGATCGCTGCCTCGCTCGCGGGAAGGTCGAGGGTGAGCAGTTCACGGTAGCCCCAGTCGCGATCGCGCGAGGCGCGCAGGTCGCTGCTGCCATGGCCTCGCCATTCGTGCACGTACACGGCCACGCCCTCAAGCGCCAGCGCGTCGGCGAAGGGGAGATAGTGCTTCGCGGCCACGCCCAGCGCCGGCAGCCACAGCAGCATCGCGCGTGGCTGCGGCGGGATCCGTCCCGCCAGCGACCAGCGGTGGCCATCCGGCCCCCGCACCGCGAGCTCGCGGCCGGCAACCGTCACGGGGCGGCGCCGATATGATCGAGCACCAGCACCTCGCTGCGTCCGGGCGCGTAGCCTCCGGCGAGCGCGCGATGCACGTAGCCGGTCGCGGCGACACAGGCTTCGCGCAGCGGCAGCCCCAGGCACAGCTGTGCCGTCACCGCCGAGGCCAGGGTGCAGCCGGTGCCGTGCGCCGAATGCGGCAGGCGCCGATGGGTGAGCTCCTGCACGCCGTCCGCGTCGGCGTAGAGGTCGAGCACGGTGTCGGCATCCTCCTCCAGGTGTCCGCCCTTGAGCAGCACCGCCCCGGCACCGCACCCGAGCAGGGCGCTGCTGGCCGCGCGCATCGACGCGCGGTCCCGGATCCGGATGCCGAGCAGCAGTTCCGCCTCGGGAAGGTTGGGCGTGAGCAGCGCGGACTTGGGCAGCAGCCGATGGCGCAGGACGTCCAGCGCCGCGTCCTCGAGCAGCCGTGCGCCCGAGGTCGCGACCATGACCGGGTCGAGCACGATCGGGACGGGTGCGCGCGCCTCGAGCGCGTCCGCCACCGTGTTCGCTGTTTCCGCGTTCGCCAGCATCCCGAGCTTGACCGCGCCGATGGCGAAATCGTCGAAGCAGGCGTCGATCTGGGCGCGCAGGAAGTCCGCGGGCGGCACGTGCACCGCGGTGACGCCGCGGGTGTGCTGCGCGGTAAGCGCGGCGAGCGCCGACAGGCCGTGCACGCGGTGCGCGGCGAAGGTCTTGAGGTCGGCCTGGATGCCGGCGCCGCCGCCGGAGTCGGAGCCGGCGATGGCGAGCGCGCACACGGGGCGGGGGGCTTGCATGCGCGCTATTGTGCAACGGATCCTGGCGACGGCGCCTTTTCGGCGGCGATGCTCTCGGCCAGCAGCAGCGCGCGCTCGAAGTCGGACGCGAAACGCACCTGGCCGTCCCTGCCCAGCGCCATGTCGGCCAGGATCCGGTTCGGCTGCGCCTGCAGCCCCGAGACGATCAGCACGATGCCGCGGCGCCGGCAGCGGTCGGCCAGCGCCCGGAGTGCGTGCACGCCGCTGGCGTCGATGATCGGCACCAGCCGCATCCGCAGGATGAATGCCCGCGGCGTTTCGACGAACTGGTCCAGCAGGTTGTCCAGGCGGTTGGCGGCACCGAAGAACAGTGGCCCGGAGATCCGGTAGACCTCGACCCCGGCCGGCAGCCGTTGGCGCTGCCGGCCTTCCGCATCATCGCCTTGGCCATTGTCGTCGTCCGGATGCATGCCGCCGCTGATCTCGACCGACTCCGACATCCGGAACATGAAGACGAACGCGGCCACCACGATTCCCGCCTGGATCGCCACGGTGAGGTCGACGAACACGGTCAGGAAGAAGGTCAGCAGCAGCACCAGGCGGTCGCCCCAGGGCGCCGACAGGGTGTGGCGGAAGTGCTGGTGCTCGCTCATGTTCCAGGCCACCACCAGCAGCACCGCGGCCAGTGCCGCCAGCGGCACGTGCCGCATCAGCGGCGCGAACAGCAGCAGGAACACCAGCAGGAAGCCCGCGTGCAGCATCCCGGAAACAGGAGAGCGCGCGCCGGCGCGCACGTTGGTGGCGGTGCGCGCGATCGCGCCGGTCGCCGGCAGCCCTCCGAACAGCGCCGAGCCGACGTTGGCCACGCCCTGCGCGACCAGTTCGCCGTTCGAGCGGTGGCGACCGCCGGTCATCCCGTCGGCAACCACCGCCGATAGCAGCGATTCCACCCCGGCCAGGAAGGCGATGGTGAACGACGCGGGCAGCAGCTCCAGGGTGCGTTCGAACGGAATCTGCGGAATCGAGAACGCCGGCAACGCCGACGGCAGGCTGCCGAAGCGCGTGCCGATGGTTTCGGCCGGGAGCGCGAGCGCCACCGCGACTGCCGTGCATGCGCTCAAGGCGATCAGGAACCCCGGCCATTTCGGTTTCCAGCGCCGCAGCGCGACGATGATCAGCAGGCCGGAGACCACCAGCGCCACGGCCGTGGGCTGGGTGGTCCCCAGATGCCTGCCGTAGGCGATCCAGCGCTCGACGAACTCGGCCGGGACCTGCTCCATGCGCAGCCCGAGCGCATCCTTGATCTGGCTGGAGAAGATGCTCACCGCGATGCCGGCGGTGAAGCCGGTGATCACCGGCTGCGGCATGTACTTCATCAGCGTGCCCAGGCGCAGCAGGCCCGCGGCGATCAGCATCAGCCCGGCCAGCAGCGTGCACAGAATCAGCCCGCCGTAGCCGAACTCGGCGATCACCCCGAACACCACCGGGATGAACGCCGCGGTGGGCCCGCCGATCTGCACCCGCGAGCCGCCCAGCGCCGAGATCAGGAACCCGGCGACGATCGCGGTGGTCAGGCCCTTGTCCGGGGTGGTGCCGCTGGCGATCGCCAGCGCCATCGCCAGCGGCAGCGCCACCACCGCCACGGTCAGCCCGGCGACGGCGTCGGCGCGCAGGTCGCCCCAGCCGTAGCCGCGGCGCAGCACCGCGAGCAGCTTGGGCTCGAACTGCTGCCGCAGCGACTGGGGGCGATCCATGGGCTAGACGGGATCCTTCAGGCGCACACCGCGCCCGCGCCCCTGGCTGGGTTGCTCGTTGCCGATGAGTTCCACGCCCGCTGCGTCCAGCGCCTCGACGATCCTGGTCAGCGTGCCGACCACGCCGCGGACGTCGCCGCGGCTGGACTCCATGCGCTGGATCGTCGGCAGGGAGACACCGGCCATCGCCGCCAGGGTGCGCTGGTCGATGCCGAGCAGGGCCCGGGCGGCGCGCAGTTGGGCGGCGGAGATCATGCCGGTCTCCCGGGGCGGACGTCGAGGCCATTCTTGCGCCACAAGCTTGCCTATGCAATCTCATGACCAATATCGTGATGTCTGATACATCACGATGCTGCAGGTTGCCGCTCCGGGCGCCTGTCTCTGGGGGCGCTCCCCGCGGCCGCTACAGCACTTCCGAAGCGTAGTCGGCCAGCCGCGAACGCTCGCCGCGGCGCAGGGTGACGTGGGCGCTGTGCTCCCAGGTCTTGAAGCGATCCACCGCGTAGGTCAGGCCGGAAGTGGTCTCGGTGAGGTAGGGCGTGTCGATCTGCTCGACGTTGCCCAGGCAGACGATCTTGGTGCCCGGGCCGGCGCGGGTGATCAGCGTCTTCATCTGCTTCGGGGTGAGGTTCTGCGCCTCGTCCAGGATCAGCCAGCGGCTGAGGAAGGTGCGCCCGCGCATGAAGTTAAGCGAGCGGATCTTGATCCGCGAGGCCAGCAGGTCGTTGGTCGCCGCGCGGCCCCAGCTGCCGCCTTCCTGGTTGTGGGTCAGCACTTCCAGGTTGTCGGTCAGCGCGCCCATCCACGGCGTCATCTTCTCCTCCTCGGTGCCGGGCAGGAAACCGATGTCCTCGCCGACGCTCACCGTGGCGCGGGTCATGATGATCTCGCGGTAGCGCTGCTGGTCCATGGTCTGGGCCAACCCCGCCGCGAGCGCCAGCAGGGTCTTGCCGGTGCCGGCGGTGCCGAGCAGGGTGACGAAGTCGATCTCGGGGTCCATCAGCGCGTTGAGCGCGAAGTTCTGCTCGCGGTTGCGCGCCAGGATGCCCCACACCGCGTGCTGGCTGCTGCGGAAGTCGTCGACGATCTGCAGGGTAGCGCGGTCGCCCTCCACCCTGGACACGCGGAACTCCGCCTCCTCGTCGCCGGGCAGGTAGAGGTACTGGTTCGGGTGCCAGTCGTCGGCTTCGCCGGGGCGCACCTCGTAGTAGGTGCGGCCCTTGTCGGTCCAGGAGCGCAGGTCCTTGCCGTAGCGCTGCCAGAAGTCCTCCGGCAGCGCGGTCGCGCCGGTGTAGAGCAGGCTGAAATCGTCCAGCGCGCGGTCGTTCTCGTAGTCCTCCGAGGCGATGCCGGCGATCGCCGCCTTGATCCGCAGGTTGATGTCCTTGGAGACGAAGACCACCGGCAGGTCGGCGTCGGCGTGCTGCAGCACCTGGATGGCGTGGATGATGTCGTTGTCGGGCACCCGGCCGTCGGCCTGCAGGCGGCCGTCGAGCGCGCCGGTCTGGAAGCGCAGCCGGCCGATGCTCTCGGCGCCGCGCAGCTGCAGGCCGTTCGGGCGGCTGAGCAGCAGGCCGGGAGCGATCCGCTCGGTGCCCTGCGATTCGATCAGCTCGTTGATGAAACGGCTCACCTGGCGCGCGTTGCGGCTGGCCTCGGAGGTGCCCTTCTTGCCGTTGTCGAGCTCCTCGATCACCTGCATCGGCAGGTAGACGTCGTGCTCCTCGAACTTGAACAGCGCGGTCGGGTCGTGCATCAGCACGTTGGTGTCGAGCACGTAGATGCGCTTGCCTTTGGTCATCATCGGCTTGTCGTTCGCCTGGTGGGGTGGTGTTGGACGGAAAACGCGCAGCGGCAGTTCGCCGCGGCCCGCGGGGCGGGGCGGCGAACGGGGCGGGCGGGGCGGGGGATCACTGCGCTTGTGCTTCCTTCAGCGCTTCGAGCACGGCTTCGGCATGGCCCGGCACCCTGACTTTGCGCCACGCGCGCGCGATCCTGCCGCGCGGGTCGATCAGGAAGGTGCTGCGCTCGATGCCGATCACCTTGCGCCCGTACATGTTCTTCTCGCGGATCACGTCGAACGCGCGGCACAGCGCCTCGTCGGGATCGCTGACCAGCGGGAATGCGAATCCCTGCTTCGCGCAGAAGTTGTCGTGCGACTTCACCGAGTCGCGGGACACGCCCAGCACCGCCGCGTCGCGGCGCCTGAACTTCTGCAGCAACGCGTTGAAGTCGAGGCCCTCGGTGGTGCAGCCGGGCGTGGAGTCCTTGGGGTAGAAATACAGCACCAGCCACCGGTCGGCATAGTCGGCCAGGGTCGCTTCCGCGCCGC
This sequence comes from Luteimonas salinisoli, assembly GCF_013425525.1. GTDB lineage: Bacteria > Pseudomonadota > Gammaproteobacteria > Xanthomonadales > Xanthomonadaceae > Luteimonas > Luteimonas salinisoli. The sequence continues at coordinate 105,676 of NZ_JACCKA010000017.1, forward strand.
CGGACAGCTGCAGCGGCAGCTTGCGGACGGTCCGATCGAGGGTGTCGCCTTCGTTCATGCGAGGCCAGGTCCTTGTGGGTCGCGCGGCGCTCAGAACTTCATCGGATCCATGATCGCGTCCAGGTTCAGGTGGTCGCAGAACTCGAGGAAGTCGTCGCGCAGCGCGGCGATGTGCATGTCGGCCGGCACGCCGATGGTCACCTGCGCCGAGAACATGTCGGCGCCGGTCTGCATCGCCCGGTAGCGGGAGGAATGCAGGCTCTCGATGGTGATGCCCTGGCGGTCGAAGAAATCGGCCAGCTGGAACAGGATCCCCGGCTTGTCGGCGGCCACCACCTCGACCACGTACGGCAGCAGATTGGACTGCACCGGCTTGGGGCCGGTGCGGTACCACACCAGCTTCAAGCCTTCCTCGCGGTCGAGGCGGGCGAGCATCGCCTCGAGCTTGGCCACCGCGTCCCAGGAACCGGTGGCCAGCGCGGTCACCGAGACGTCGCGGCCCACCGTGGACAGGCGCGCATCGACCAGGTTGCAGCCGCTGTCGCTGATCCGCCGGCTGACCGAGAGCAGCGGCGACTGCGGATGCGTCGTGTACGCGTTGATGATCAGGTGGTTCTCGTTCGGCGCAGGACGGGAAGCTGTGTCGGAATCGGTCAAGGCGGCGTCCGCGGCTGTCGGGTCTGAACGGCGGCCGGTCGTCGACCGGATGCCGCGACCAGCATACTTGCCCGTGCTTCGGAGCCGCAAGTAAGATCGTGCACCGCCGCATGCGCGCTCCGTCCGGGGCTCCCGCGCAGGCGGTCCAACCGCCTTTCCGCGCCGCCTCCGGCCCGCCCAGAGATCCGCCCTTGCGACTTTCCGGCAGCATCACCGCCCTGGCGACGCCCTTCACGGCCGCCGGGGAACTCGACCTCGACGCCTGGCGCCGCCTGCTGCAGCAGCAGCTCGATGCCGGGACCCAGGCCTTGGTGGTGGCCGGCTCCACCGGCGAGGCCGCGGCCCTGTTCGCGGCCGAATACGACACCCTGCTGCGCACCGCGGTGGAGGCCGTGGCCGGGCGGGTGCCGGTGCTGGCCGGCACCGGCCAGTCCAGCACCGCCCGGACCATCGAGCAGACCAGGCGCGCCGGGGCGCTGGGCGCCGACGCCGCGCTGGTGGTCGTGCCGCCCTACGTGCGCCCCACCCAGGCGGGCCTGGCGGCGCACTACCGCGCGGTGGCCGACGACGGCGCGTTGCCGCTGGTGCTCTACAACGTGCCGGTCCGCACCGGTTGCGACCTGCTGCCGGAGACCGTCGCCGGGCTGGCGCAGCACCCGCGCATCGCCGGCATCAAGGAAGCGTGCGCCGAACCGGAGCGCATGCAGGCGCTGCTGGCGCTGCGGGAGGAAGGGTTCGCGGTGCTCAGCGGCGACGATCCGACCGCGGCGCGCGCGATGCTGGCCGGCGCTGACGGGGTGGTCTCGGTGGTGTCCAACGTCGTTCCGGCGGCGATGCGGCGCCTGTGCGAGCTGGCGCGCGGCGGCGACGAGGATGCCGCCCTCGCGCTGGACGCGCGGCTACGCCCGGTCTACGACTTCGCCGCCCTCGAGTCCAATCCGATCCCGGTCAAGGCGCTCCTCTTCCGGGCCGGCCTCGGCCATGGCCTGCGCTTGCCGCTGACCGGCCTGGACGCCGCGCACGCCGACGCCGCGGCACGCACCGCCGCCCTGACCGAAGAACTAGAACGCGCCTGCCGCGATACACTCGCGGCCTGACCCAGGAGATGCCGATGTTCCAGACCCGTCCCGTGTTCCGCACCACCGTGCTCGTCGCGCTCGCCCTCGCGGTGCTGGCGGCATCCGGCTGCCGCTGGTTCCGCAAGGAGAACTCGCTCTACGCGGGGACCGCGGAAACCCGCCCGCTCGAGGTACCGCCGGATCTGGACCGTCCCGCCACCGACGGCGCGATGGCCCTGCCCGATGTGCCGCAATCGGTGACGCGCTCGGAGGCGGGGCCTGGGCGGACACAGGTCGCCAGCACCACCGGCTTCAACGTGTCGGGCAACCGCGACGAGATCTTCACCCGCGTAGGCGAGGTGCTCGGCGCGATCCCGGACCTGCAGATCTCCAGCAGCGCGCGCCTGCTCGGCACCTACGACGTCAGCTACGGCGGCAGCAACTTCCTGGTGCGCATCGCCCAGACCGGCGACGGCGCCTACATCTCGGCGGTCGATCCGCGCGGCCTGCCGGCCGGCGGCGAGGGGCCGACGAAGCTGATCGCGGCGCTGCGCGCCGAACTCGGCGGCTGACCCGCAAGGCGCGGCGCCCGCGCGTCGCGCATGCCGGTAAAAGGAACGGGCGCCGACGGCGCCCGTTTTCCTGTCTGCCTGGCGACCGCGCGGTGCGGCGCTCAGCGCTCGAGCAGCTTCAGCTTGTCCGGCTTGCCTTCCCACTCCTTGGCATCGGGCAGACCGTCCTTGCGCGCGGTGATCACCGGCCAGTCCCTCGACAGCTCGGCGTTGAGGGCGATGAAGGCTTCCTGGCCGGCCGGCACGTCGTCCTCGGGGTAGATCGCGTTGATCGGGCACTCCGGCTCGCACAGGGTGCAGTCGATGCACTCGTCCGGATCGATCACCAGGAAGTTCGGGCCTTCGTGGAAGCAGTCGACCGGGCACACCTCCACGCAGTCGGTGTACTTGCACTTGATGCATTCTTCGGTGACGACGAAAGGCATGGCGCGTGTCCTGTGATGACCGCGATAGTGTACGCCGTGGCGGCCGCGCGACGCGATCGCGCCGCGCGCCGGCCTGCCCGCGAAGCCCATCTGACCAGCGAGTCGACACATGGAATCGCGCGCGTCGCGACTTCCGTCGCTCCCACGAGGGTCACGACCAGCGGACGGCTATCCGGCTCCCCTGAGTGGGGAGAAGAACCCAAAAAAAGCGGAAGCCCGCGTCCTTGCGGACGCGGGCTCCTGGAAATGGCGCTCCCTACGGGATTCGAACCCGTGTTTTAGCCTTGAGAGGGCCACGTCCTAGGCCTCTAGACGAAGGGAGCGGGGACGGCCCTTGGGGCCACCGGCTGGACGACCGGCCTGCGGCGGCCGGATCGGCCGTGCAGCTTGCTAGTATAGCAGGACGATGGGCGTTGCAACGAGGCCGAAGGCCGGCGCCCGCACGAGCCACCCGACCGAATCCTAGATGCCCACCCAGACCCAGACCGAGCCCCTGACCGAGCTGCGCAGCATCCCGCGCGACCAGCATCCGATCTCCCGCAAGGGCATCAGCGCCAGCGCGCTGCGCGTGCTCTACAAGCTGCGCGAGGGCGGCCACGAGGCCTACCTGGTCGGCGGTGCGGTGCGCGACCTGCTGGTGGGGCTGCAGCCCAAGGACTTCGACATCGCCACCGACGCCACCCCCGAGCAGGTCAAGGCGTTGTTCCGCAATTGCCGGCTGATCGGCCGGCGCTTCCGCCTGGCGCACGTGGTGTTCGGCCGCGAGATCATCGAGGTGGCCACCTTCCGCGCCAACGTCGACGACGGCAGCGGCGACCGCGAGCTGCACGAGGGCGGGCGGCTGCTGCGCGACAACGTCTACGGCAGCATCGAGGACGACGCGATCCGCCGCGACTTCACCGCCAACGCGCTGTACTACGCGATCGAGGACTTCTCGGTGCGCGACTACACCGGCGGTTTCGAGGACGTGCAGAACCGGGTGATGAAGCTGATCGGCGATCCGGAGCTGCGCTACCGCGAGGATCCGGTGCGGATGCTGCGCGCGGTGCGGCTGGCCGCCAAGCTCGACTTCGGCATCGACCCGGGCACCGCTGCGCCGATTCCGCATCTGGCGCATCTGCTCGCCGAGGCCGCACCGGCGCGTCTGTTCGAGGAATGCCTGAAGCTGTTCCTGTCCGGCCATGCCGAAGCCAGTTTCCTGGGCCTGGAGCGGCACGGCCTGCTGCCGGCGCTGTTCCCGGAGTCGGCCGCGGCGCTGGCCGCGAACCGCAGCGGCGCGCTGCGGCGGATGCTGCTCGAGGGGCTGCGCAACACCGACGCGCGCGTCGCCGCCGAGGAGCCGGTGTCGCCTGCGTTCCTGTTCGCGCTGCTGCTGTGGCCGGCGTACTGTCGCGCGCTGATGGCGTTGCAGGCCGAGGGTGTGCACGCCGCCGAAGCGCAGCGCCGAGCCGCCGACCGCGTCACCCTGCACCAGCTCGGCACGGTGGCGCTGCCGCGGCGGTTCTCGCTGCCGATGCAGGAGATCTGGCTGCTGCAGGCGCGCTTCCCGCTGCGCCAGCGCAAGCGGGTGGTGCGGACCCTCTCGCACCCGCGCTTCCGCGCCGCGTTCGATTTCCTGGTGCTTCGCCAAGCGGCGTCGGACGACCATGCCGACGACGTGGCGTTCTGGCAGGAGGCGCAGCAGGACCCCGACCATGCCATCGCCGCGCATCCGCCCGAGGCCTCGGCCGGCGACGACGCCGAAGGCCAGGCGCCGCGGCCGCGCCGCCGCCGTCGCCGCCGGCCCTCGGCCGCGGAATGAACCCGCCGGCCGTCGCCTGCGTCGGCCTGGGCGGCAACCTCGGCGACGCCGCCGCGACCCTGCACGCGGCGGTCGCCGCGCTGGCGCGACTGCCGCGCACGCGTCTGCTGCGCGCCTCGCGGCTGTACCGCAGCCCGCCCTGGGGGCCGCAGGACCAGCCCGCCTTCGTCAACGCCGCAGCCGCGCTGGAGACCGGCCTGGAGCCGCGCGCGCTGCTCGACGCCCTGCTGGCGGTCGAACGCGACTTCGGCCGCGTGCGCGCCGCCGACGGCAGCGACCGCTGGGGGCCGCGCACCCTGGACCTCGACCTGCTGCTGTACGCCGACGCCGTCATCGACGCGCCCGGGCTGCGGGTCCCGCATCCGCATCTGCACGAGCGCGCGTTCGCGCTGGTGCCGCTGCTCGAGGTGCTGCCCGACGCCACGATTCCCGGCACCGGGCCGGCGCGTCTCGCGCTCGCCGGCCTCGCCGCGGACCAGGTGCGCGCGCTGCAGCCGGTCGAGGCGGCTGGGCTACCGCGCCCGCCGCCGCAGGCCCTAAGCTAGCCCCATGAACGCCGCAGCCCGACCCCTCACCGTTCCCGACCTCGCCGCCGCGCGCGAGGCGGGCCGCAGGCTGGTCATGCTGACCGCGTACGACGCCGGCTTCGCCCGCGCCTGCGACGCCGGCGGCATCGACCTGGTGCTGGTCGGCGATTCGCTCGGCATGGTGGTGCAGGGGCACGCTTCGACACTGCCGGTCACCGTCGACGACATGGTCTACCACACCCGCTGCGTGGCCCGCGGCCTGCGCCGTGCGCTGCTGGTGGCGGACCTGCCGTTCCAGGCCGACGCCACGCCGGAGCGGGCCCTCGACGCCGCAACGCGCCTGCTGCAGGCCGGCGCGGGAATGGCCAAGCTGGAGGGTGCCGGGCCGAAGCTGGAGGCGATCCGCTTCCTGGCCGAGCGCGAGATCCCGGTGTGCGCCCATCTCGGCCTGACGCCGCAGTCGGTGCTGCGCATGGGCGGTTTCAAGGTGCAGGGCCGCGAGGAGGCCGCCGCGGCGGCGCTGCGCGCCGATGCGCTGGCGGTGGCGGAAGCCGGCGCTTCGCTGCTGGTGCTCGAAGGGGTGCCGTCGGCGCTGGCGCGGGCGATCACCGCCGCCAGCCCGGTGCCCACCATCGGCATCGGCGCGGGCCCGGACTGCGACGGCCAGGTGCTGGTGCTGCACGACTTCCTCGGCCTGGACAGCGGCCACCGGCGCCCGAAGTTCGTCAAGGACTTCCTCGCCGGGGGCGGCTCGGTGGCGGGTGCCGTGGAGGCCTATGTCGCCGCGGTGCGCGACGGCAGCTTCCCGGACGCGGCGCATTCGTATGAGTGAGGGGCCGCGCGCCGCCGCGGTGGCGCTGCGCAGGGCCGCGGGCCGGCCATGATCGAGGCGACCGGCGGGCTTGCGGAGCTTCGGCGACGCGTCGCCGGCTGGCGCCGCGAGGGGCTGCGCGTGGGCCTGGTGCCGACCATGGGCAATCTGCACGCCGGGCACCACGCACTGGTGCGGCTGGCGCGGCGGCACGCCGACCGGGTGATCGCCAGCGTGTTCGTCAATCCCACCCAGTTCGGACCCGGCGAGGACTTCGCGCGCTATCCGCGCACCCCCGAGGCCGACGCCGCCGGGCTCGGACAGGCGGGCTGCGACCTGCTCTGGCAGCCGCCGGTGGACACGATGTACCCGTTGGGGACCGGCGCCGCCGTGCGGATGCGCGTGCCCGGCATCGCCGAGGTGCTCGAGGGCGCGCACAGGCCGGGTCATTTCGATGGCGTGTGCACGGTGGTGGCGCGGCTGTTCAACCAGGTGCAACCCGACCTGGCGGCGTTCGGGCGCAAGGACTACCAGCAGCTGGCGGTGATCCGTCACCTGGTCGCCGACCTCGCCTTCCCGGTGGAGTTGCTGGCCGGCGACACCGTACGCGAGGCGGACGGCCTGGCGATGAGTTCGCGCAACCAGTATCTCGCCGCCGGCGAACGCGCCGCCGCCCCGCAGCTGTACCGTAGCCTGCAGGCGATGCGCGAGGCGAGCCTGGCGGGCGCGCCGCGGGCGGCGGTGGAGGCGGCGGCGCGGGAACGGCTGGAGGCGGCCGGGTTCGCGGTCGACTACGCCGTCGTGCGCACCCCCGGCCTGGCCGAGCCGGCGGACGGCGCCGCCGGTGCGCGGGTCGCGCTGGTCGCGGCGCGGCTGGGCGCGACGCGGCTGATCGACAACCTGGAATTCACCCTGCCGGGCGGCTGAATCGGCCGCCGGCGCCTTTGTTGCGATGCGCAAGATCGCCCCTATACTTGGCGATCAGGCGGTCTTTCCGCGCCCCGATGCCGCAACCCGGCCCCGCGATGCCATGCAACTGACCCTGCTCAAAGCCAAGATCCACCGCGCCTCGGTCACCCACGCCGAACTGCACTACGAGGGGTCCTGCGCGATCGACGGCCGCCTGCTCGACATCTCCGGCATCCGTGAATACGAGCGGGTGGAGATCTACAACATCAACAACGGCGAGCGCTTCGCGACCTACGCCATCCGCGCCGAGCCCGGCAGCGGCATCATCTCGGTCAACGGCGCCGCCGCGCACAAGGCGCAGCCCGGCGACCTGGTGATCATCTGCGCCTACGGCGCCTGCGACGAGGCCGAGGCCGCGCAGTTCAAGCCGACCCTGGTCTACGTCGACCGCCAGAACCGGCTCACCCACACCAACGACTCGATCCCCGCGCAGGCCGCCTGACCGTGTCGGCGCAGCGGCTCACCGGTTCGCTGGCGCCGCACGCGCGGCGCCTGGCCGGCGCGCGCATCGCCGAGCTGGTGGCGGCGGATCCGGGGCGGGCCTCCGAGCTCGCGCTGCGGGTCGGCCCCCTGTACGCCAATTTCTCGCGCCAGCGCGTCGATCGCGACGCGCTGGGCGCGCTGCTGCGCCTCGCCGACGATGCCGCGCTGCCGCAGGCCTTCCGCGCGCTGTTCGAGGGCGAGCGGATCAACCGTTCCGAGGACCGGCCCGCGCTGCACGTGGCGCTGCGTTCGGATCTGGGCGGCAGCGACACCACGCGCCAGGCCCGCGCCCAGGCCGTGGACGCCCACGCGCGAATGGCCGCGATGCTCCAGGCGCTGGCGGACTCGGACGTCACCGATCTCGTCAATGTCGGCATCGGCGGTTCCGACCTCGGCCCGCGGCTGGTGGTCGACGCGCTCAAGGACGCCCACAGCGGCCGTTTCCGCGTGCATTTCCTCACCAACGTCGACGGCAGCGACGCCCAGCACACCCTGCGCGGCCTCGACCCCGCGCGCACCGCCGCCATCCTGGTGTCGAAGAGCTTCGGCACCCAGGAGACCCTGCTCAACGGCACCATCCTCAGGGACTGGCTGGGCGGCGGCGAGCGCCTGTACGCGGTGTCGGCGAACGTGCCGAAGGCCGAGGCGTTCGGGGTGGACGCCGCGCGCATCCTGCCGATGTGGGACTGGGTGGGCGGGCGCTACTCGCTGTGGTCGACGGTCGGCTTCGCGATTGCGGCCGCGGTGGGCATGGACGACTTCCGCGCCCTGCTGGCCGGCGCCGCCGAGATCGATGGCCATGTCCTGGAGGCGCCGCCTGCGCGCAACCTGGCGATGCTGCACGCGCTCTCGGCGGTGTGGAACCGCAACGCGCTCGGCCTGCCGACGCAGGCGGTGCTGCCCTACGACGAGCGCCTGGCGCTGCTGCCGGCCTACCTGCAGCAGCTGGTGATGGAGAGCCTGGGCAAGTCGGTCACCCCGACCGGCGACGCCGCCGGCCTGGACACGGTGCCGGCGCTGTGGGGCGGGGCCGGCACCAACTCGCAGCACAGTTTCTTCCAGGCGCTGCACCAGGGCACGCAGACGGTGCCGGCCGATTTCATCGGCGTGGTCAATCCGGACCACGGCTACGCCGACAACCACGCCGCGCTGCTGTCGAACCTGCTGGCGCAGACCGAGGCGCTGGCCAACGGCCACGCCGCCGAGGATCCGCAGAAGGCCTATCCCGGCAACCGGCCCTCGACGCTGCTGCTCCTCGACGCGCTCACCCCGCACTCGCTGGGCGCGTTGATCGCACTCTACGAGCACAGCGTCTACGCCCAGTCGGTCCTCTGGGGCATCAATGCCTTCGACCAGTGGGGCGTCGAGCTGGGCAAGCGCATCGCCGGCGAACTGTTGCCGGCAGTGAAGGGCGAGGGCGTCGAAGTCTCCGACCCGGTCACCCGCGCGCTGCTCGACGAGATCGCCGCGCGTCGGCGCAGCGGCGCTTGAGCGGCGCGGTCCGCGTCCGCCACGCCGAGCCGGTCGACGCCGGAGGGCTGTACGCGCTGTTCTCCGAGCGCGGCGCCTATGCCGGCACGCTGCAGCCGCCGTTCCCGTCGCTGGCGGCGTGGCAGAACGCGCTGGCGGACCTGCCCAAGCACATCGTGCAGCTGGTGGCGGTCGATGGCGAGGGGGCGCTGGTCGGCGGCGCCGGCTTCGAAGTGTTCCAGAACCCGCGGCGGCGCCACGCCGCCAACCTCGGCATGGCCGTGGCGCAGTCGCGGCAGGGGCAGGGGGTCGGCGCGCAACTGCTGCAGGCGGTGATCGACACCGCCGAGCGCTGGCACGGCGTGCGCCGGCTGGAGCTCGAGGTCTATGCCGACAATGCGGCCGGCATCGCGCTCTACGAACGGCACGGCTTCGTCCGCGAAGGAACCGCCCGCGGCTACGCGCTGCGCGATGGCGACTACGTCGACGTCCATCTGATGGCGCGCCACGCATTCCCGCGCGAAGGATTCGCCGCCCCCCTGTAGGAGCGGCCCACGGCCGCGAAAGCCGCGGGAGGCCCCGGTGGGCGAGCGGCGATACCGGGCGTCGGCCGGCGGCGCCGGTTTTCGCGTGCATGGCACGCTCCTACAAGGGCAAGCCGCGCCAGACGGACCACGTAGGAGCGCGCACCTGTAGGAGCGGCCCATGGCCGCGAAGGCCGCGGGAGGCCCCGGCGGGGATGGCGGTGATACCGGGCGTCGCGGCTGCCGGGGGATCACTCGCCGTGGCGTGCCAACGCCCAGGCCACGTGCTCCCGGACCATCTCGTCCGGCGCATCGGCGCGCGCGCGCAGCGCGGCGACGACCTCCGGTGTGGTCGGCGCGTTGCCCAGCGCTACCGCGATGTTGCGCAGCCAGCGCCGGTGGCCGCTGCGGCGGATCGCCGAGCCCTCGGTGCGCTGCAGGAACTCCTCCTCGTCCCAGGCGAAGAGCGACGCCAGGCTGGCGGTGTCCAGGCCGTTGCGGGCGCGGAAATCGGGCTCGTCGGTGCGCCTGGCGAACTTGTTCCACGGACAGGCCAGCTGGCAGTCGTCGCAGCCGAAGATGCGGTTGCCGATCGCCGGACGCAGCGTCTCGGGAATCGCGCCCTCGTGCTCGATGGTCAGGTAGCTGATGCAGCGCCGCGCGTCGAGCCGGTGCGGCGCCACGATCGCCCCGGTCGGGCAGACGTCGATGCAGCGCGTGCAGCTGCCGCAGTGCGCGCTGGCCGGCGCATCCACCGGCAGCGGCAGGTCGACGTAGATCTCGCCGAGGAAGAACCAGGAGCCGCCGTCGCGGTCGATCAGGCAGGTGTGCTTGCCGATCCAGCCCAGCCCGGCGTTGCGCGCCAGCGCGCGCTCGAGCACCGGCGCCGAGTCGACGAACACGCGATGCCCGAACGGGCCGATCTCCGCGGCGATGCGCTCGGCCAGCTTCTGCAGCCGGCCGCGCATCAGCTTGTGGTAGTCGCGGCCCAGCGCGTAGCGCGCGACGTAGGCGCGCTCGCCGTCGGCGAGGGTGCGCCAGGCCACGTCGTCGTCGTCGCGGCCGTAGTCGAGCCCGACCGAAATCACCCGCAGCGTTCCCGGCACCAGTTCCTGCGGGCGCGAGCGCTTGACGCCATGGCGCGCCATCCAGGCCATCGAGCCGTACAGCCCCTGCGCCAGCCAGTCGCGCAGGTGCGCCTCGTCCTCGCCCAGCTCGATCCCGGCGATGCCGCAGCGCTGGAAGCCTGCCTCGCGCGCCAGCGCCCGCACCCGTGCCGCGAGCGCGGCGGGGTCGGCCGTTGCGGTGGCGGTGCGGGCTGGAAGGGGTGTCATCGGCCGAGTATAGAATCCGGCCCATGAGCGCCGACCTTCCGCGCGACCCGGCCCCACCGTCGGCAGACCTGTACGACGGCGCTGCGCTGCGGGCGCTGGAAGCCGCCGCCACCGCGCACCTGGGCGGGGACGCCTTCGCGCTGATGCGCCGCGCCGGCGAGGCGGCCTGGCGGGAACTGCTGCGGCACTGGCCGCAGGCGCGCCGCATCGTGGTGGTCTGCGGCCCCGGCAACAACGGCGGCGACGGCTACGTGCTGGCGAACCATGCCCGCCAGGCCGGGCTCGAGGTCCGCGTGGTGCGCCTGGCCGCGCATCCGCCCGGCAGCGAGCTGGCCCGCCGCGCCTGCGCGGACTTCACCGGAGCCGGCGGCGTCGTCGCGGAGTTCGACGGCGCGCTGCCCGGCGCCGACGTGGTGGTCGACGCGCTGTTCGGGATCGGACTGTCGCGGGCGCCGGACGCCGCCTGCAGCGCGCTGATCGCCGCGATCGCCGGGGCCGGTGCGCCGGTGCTGGCGCTGGATGCGCCGAGCGGGGTGGAGACCGACAGCGGCGACGTCCCCGGCACGGCCGTGCGCGCCGACGTCACCCTGCAGTTCCTGGCCGCGCACGCCGGCCTGCGCACCGGCGCCGCGCTCGACCAGGTCGGCACGCTGGCGCTGGCGCCGCTCGACCTGCCGGCCGGGGTGCTGGCGGAGGTCGAGCCGGTCGCCGCCTGCCTGGACGCGCGGATGCTGGCCGCGCGCTTCGCGCCGCGTCCGCGCAACAGCCACAAGGGCGGCTCCGGGCACGTGCTCTGTATCGGCGGCGACGAAGGCAAGGGCGGCGCGGTGCTGCTGGCGGCCGAGGCCGCGCTGCGCTGCGGCGCCGGCCTGGTCAGCGTGGCCACCCGCCCCGCGCACGTGGCGCCGCTGCTGGCGCGCTGCCCGGAGGCCATGGTGCAGGCGGTCGAATCGGAGGCCGCGCTGGCGCCCCTGCTGCAGCGCGCCACCGTGCTGGCGGTGGGGCCGGGCCTGGGCCAGGAGGTCTGGGGCAGGGCGCTGCACCAGGCGGCACTCGCCAGCGGCAAGCCGCTGGTGCTCGATGCCGACGCGCTGAACCTGCTGGCCCACCACGCCCAGTCGCCGCCGGCCGATGCGGTGCTCACGCCGCACCCGGGCGAGGCGGCGCGCCTGCTCGGCATCTCCACCCGCGAGGTGCAGGCCAACCGCTTCGCCGCCGCGCGCCTGCTGTGCGCCTGCTTCGGCTGCGCGGTGGTGCTCAAGGGTGCCGGCACCGTGGTGGCGGCGCCGGGCGAGCGGCCGCAGGTGATCGCGGCGGGCAATCCCGGCATGGCGGTCGGCGGCATGGGAGACGTGCTCACCGGCTGCATCGCGGCCCTGCGCGCGCAGGGTTTTCCCGCGTTCGGCGCGGCCGTCGCCGGCGCGCTCCTGCATGCGGTGGCGGGCGATGCCGCGGCGGCGGGCGGCGAGCGCGGCCTGCTGCCCGGCGACCTGATCGCGCAACTGCGGCGACTGGTGAATCCGTGAGCCCCGGCCTGCGCCTGCACCTGCCCGACGAGGCGGCGACCGGCGCGCTCGCCCGCGCCCTGGCCATCGGCCAGCCCGCGGGCGCGGTGGTCTACCTGCACGGCGACCTGGGTGCCGGAAAATCCACCCTGGCGCGCGCCTGGCTGCGCGCGCTGGGGGTGTCGGGCACGGTGCGCAGCCCCACCTACACCCTGGTCGAGCGCTACCCGATCGGCGAGGGGGCCGAGGCCCTGCACCTGGATCTCTACCGCATCGGCGACGCCGGGGAGCTGGAGTTCCTCGGCCTGGACGAGACCCCGGCCGCCCTGTGGCTGGTGGAATGGCCCGAGCGCGGCGCCGGCATGCTGCCGCCGCCGGATCTGGCGGTCGAGCTGGCGATCGCGGGCGCCGGGCGCGACGCCCGGCTTTCGCCGCGCAGCGGCCGCGGCGGCGACTGGCTGGCCTCCCCGGCGCTGGGCAAGCTGCGATCCGAGTTGCAGCCGCTTCCTGAACCGTGACCGCAGGAACAACCGGCAGGCCCCGGATTTCCAAGGGAAAACTGCTTGCAAAGCGCGGGGCTTGGTGCTTGACTAGCCGGCATGCGCGCTCGGGGAGCCCCACTCCAGGACATCCTGCTCGGTCTGGCCCTGCTGGCCGGACTGCTGTGGAATGGCGCGTTCGCTTCTGAAATCAGCGGCTTGCGGCTCGAATCCGGGGCCACCGGCACCCGCGCAGAGCTCACCATGGCCGCGGAGACCGAATACAAGGTCATTTCCCTGGCCAACCCCGATCGGCTGGTGGTGGATCTGCCCGGGGTCGCGCTCGGCAAGCACGTGACGCTCCCGGCCCCGTCGGGCCTGGTACGGGCCGTGCGCAGCGGGCAGCCCGAGCCCGGGGTGACCCGGATCGTCTTCGACCTCGCCGAGCCCGTGGTGGCGCTGCGGCCGCGGTTCGAGCCGGGGGCCGACGGCGTGCGCCTGGTGGTCGAATGGCCCGGCGACGGCAGCGGCGATCCGATCGGCCGGGTCATCGCCCGGGTGTCGCAGCCGTCCGCAACGGGCACGACGGGCGAAGCCGCGGCCATCGCACCCGCATCCGCGGCGGGCGAGGCGCCGGACCCGGCGGCCGCCTCCAGGGAAGCGACCTCGCGGCTGATTTCCGCGGTCGCACCCGCCTCCACTGTCGCCGCAGCCACGGGCGCGGGCGCGGGCGGCTCGTCCATCCCTTCGCAGCCGGCGCCGCAGCCAGCCGTCGTCGCGGCGGCGTCGCCTCAGTCGCCACCGGCCGCCGCGACGCAGCAGGCGCAGACGCAGACCCCGGCCCCTGCCCCGCGCGCGCCGGTGGCCGGCATGCGGCCCCTGGTCATCGCCATCGACCCTGGTCACGGCGGCCAGGACCCGGGCGCCGTGGGACCGACCGGCAAGCGCGAGAAGGACATCACCCTGGCGATCGCGCGCGAGCTCGGCCGCCAGATCGACGCCACTCCCGGGCTGCGCTCGTACCTCACCCGCGACCGCGACGTGTTCATCCCGCTCAACCGCCGCGCGCAGCTGGCGCGCGAGGCCGGCGCCGACATGTTCATCTCGATCCATGCCGACGCCGCGCACAACCGCAATGCCAAGGGCTCGTCGGTCTACGTGCTGTCGCTGCGCGGCGCCTCGTCGCAGCGCGCGCGCTGGCTGGCCGACAAGGAGAACGCGGCCGACCTGATCGGCGGCGTGCGCCTGCAGGAGGCCGACGACACCCTGGCCTCGGTGCTGCTCGACCTGACCCAGAGCGGGCAGATGAAGGCCTCCGAGGATGCCGGCAGCCACATCCTCGACGGCCTCAAGCGGATCGGCAACAACCACAAGCCGCACATCGAGCGCGCCAACTTCGCGGTGCTGCGCACTTCGGACATGCCGGCGATGCTGGTCGAGACCGCGTTCCTCTCCAATCCGGAGGAGGAGCAGCGCCTGATCGACCCGGCGTTCCAGGGCACCGTGGCGCGCGCGGTCCTCGACGGCATCAACACCTATTTCTCCGCCCAGCCGCCCCCGGGCACGCTGTACGCCGCGCGCGCGGCGGCCGCGAGCGGCGGCAGCGGCACCGGCGCGGCCGGCGGCGGCAGCCCTTAGCGCACGGCGCGTCGCCCGGGCGCGTGCGCGTTGCTCTTCCGTCGCTGCATACCCTCGCGTCGCAACCGTTCCCGTAGCAGCGGCCCATGGCCGCGAAGGCGGCGGGTGACTCCGGCGGGGCCGGCGGCGATTCCGGGCATGGCCAGCCGCGCCGGCCTTCGCGTGCATGGCACGCTCCTACGAGCGAGCGGCGCCTGGCGGCCACGCCGCCGCCGCTGCCGCTATCATCAGCGCTGGTCCGAACCGCAGCGCAGCCGCGCGCAACCGCCCACAGCTTGAGCATTCGCCAGCTTCCAGACACCCTGATCAACCAGATCGCCGCCGGCGAGGTGGTGGAACGGCCCGCGTCCGTGGTCAAGGAGCTGGTCGAGAACGCGCTCGACGCCGGCGCCACCCGCGTCGACGTCGAACTGGAGGAAGGCGGGGTGCGCCTGGTGCGGATCCGCGACGACGGCGGCGGCATGGCGCCCGGCGACCTGCCGCTGGCGGTCTCGCGCCACGCCACCAGCAAGATCGCCTCGCTCGACGACCTCGAGGCGGTGGCCACGCTGGGATTCCGCGGGGAGGCGCTGCCCTCGATCGCCTCGGTCAGCCGCCTGCGCATCGTGTCCCGGCGCGCCGACGACGATCACGGCGCCGCGCTCGCGGTCGACGGCGGCCGCGTCGGCGAGGTGACGCCGAAGCCGCATCCGCAGGGCACCACGGTCGAGGTGCGCGACCTGTTCTTCAACGTGCCGGCGCGGCGCAAGTTCCTGCGCGCCGAGCGCACCGAACTCGGGCACATCGAGGAATGGCTGCGCTCGCTGGCGCTGGCGCGGCCCGACGTCGAGTTGCGGGTCGCGCACAACGGCAAGCCGACGCGGCGCTACCGTGGCGGCGGCGCGCTGTTCTCCGACGAGCGCCTGCACGAAACCCTCGGCGGCGAGTTCGCGAAGCACGCGTTGCGCGTCGAGCACGCGGGCGCCGGGTTGCGCCTGCATGGCTGGATCGCGCAGCCGGCGTATTCGCGCGCCGGCGCCGACCAGCAGTACCTCTACGTCAACGGCCGCGCGATCCGCGATCGCAGCGTGGCGCACGCGGTCCGGCAGGCCTATGCCGACGTCCTCTACCACGGCCGCCAGCCCGCCTACGTGCTGTTTCTCGAACTCGATCCGCTGCGCGTCGACGTCAACGTGCACCCGGCCAAGCACGAGGTGCGTTTCCGCGATGCGCGCCTGGTGCACGACTTCGTCTACCGCACCCTGCACGACGCGCTGGCCGGTACCCGCGCCGGGCTGCAGCAGGCGCCGGCACTGGCGGCGGGGACGCCGGGGGCCGGCGGCGGTTCGGGTC
>NZ_JACCKA010000018.1 GCF_013425525.1 Luteimonas salinisoli
AGCCGCGACAGCACCGCGGCATCGAGGTTGCCGCCGGAGACCACCGCGCACTTGCGGCGACCGGCGACGCGGCGGCCGGCGGCCAGCGCCAGCGCGCCGGCGCCTTCGGCGATCACGTGTTCCTCCAGCGCCAGCCGCACCAGGGTCTCGCGCAGTTCGGCCTCGCGCACGATCACCACGTCGTCGAGCAGCTCCGCCAGCAGCGCGCGGGTGAGCCGGCCGGGCTCCTTGACCCGCACGCCGTCGGCCAGCGAGGCGGCCGGCTCTGCGCCGGTGGGCTCGCAGCGCAGCGCGCGCGCCATTGCGTCGACGCCTTCGACCTGGGCGCCGACGATGCGGACACCCTGCGATTTCAACGCCAGCGCGACGCCGGCCGCCAGCCCGCCGCCGCCGATCGGCACCAGCACCACATCGGGATTCATCGCCGCGGCGATCTCCAGGCCGACGGTGCCCTGGCCGGCGATCACGTCCGGATCGTCGAAGGCCGACAGCAGCCGGTAGCCGTTCTGCGCGGCCAGCTCGACGGCGAACGCGCGCGCCTGGTCGTAGCCGTCGCCGTGCAGGCGCACGGTGGCGCCCCAGTGCGCCACCCCCGCCACCTTGGTATGCGGCGCGCACTTGGGCATCACCGTGATCGCCTGCACCCCGAGCCGGTACGCGGCCCAGGCCAGGCCCTGGGCGTGGTTGCCGGCGGAGGCGGCGATCACCGGGCGGTGGTCGCCGCGCTCACGTGCCGCCAGCAGCGCGTTGAGCGCGCCGCGCACCTTGTACGAGCCGGTGCGCTGCAGGTTCTCCAGCTTCAGCCAGCAGCCGAAGCGCTCGGCGTGATGCAGCGGGGTGACGTCGAGATACCGGCGCAGCCGCGCCTGCGCGGCCAGCACGTCGGCGGCGGTGACGGATCCGGTGCGGGCGACGTCGGGCTCCATGGTCGCGCTCAGACCGGCGTCAGCCAGGCGGCCGACGCGGATTCGTGCCCGCGGATCACCCGTCCGTACAGCGCCGCCAGCTCGCGGCTGACCGGGTTGTCGCCATAGCCGCGGTCCTCGATGCGGGCGATCGGCGCCAACTCGGCGGCGGTGCCGCAGGCGAACACCTCGTCGGCGGCCAGCAGCTCCTCCAGGGTCAGCGGGCGGACTTCTGCGCCGGTCAGTGCGATCAGGGTGTCGCGGGTTATGCCGGGCAGCGCGTCGCGGTGCTCGACCGCGGTCACCCGGCCGCCGCTGACCGCGAACAGGTTGGCGCCGGTGCACTCGACCACGTAGCCGTCGCGGTCGACGAACAGGGCCTCGTCGAAGCCGCGCGCCTTGCTCTCGCGCTTGGCCAGGATCGAGTTGACGTAGGCGCCGCACAGTTTCAGCGGCGGCAGGGAGTCGGCCGGGTTGCGACGCCAGCTCGACACGCCCACGGTGGCGCGGGCTCCGCACAGGTGCACACGGGTGGCGGTGGTCGACACCATCATGTGCTGCGGATGGCCCTCGACGTCCAGGCCGAAGCCACCGGCGCCGAACCACGCCAGCGGGCGGATATAGGCGTCGCGATGGCGGTTGGCGCGCAGCGTCGCCAGCACCGCCTCGATCGCCGCGTCGACGTCGAAGTCCATGCCCAGCAGCACGGCGCCGCGGCGCATCCGCTCCATGTGCTCGGGCAGGCGGAACACCGCCGCGCCGTCGGCGGTGGCGTAGGCGCGGATGCCTTCGAACACGCCGCTGCCGTAGTGCATCGCGTGGGTGGTCAGGTCGGCCTGCAGGGTCTCGACGTCGGCCAGGGCGCCGTCGAACCAGAGCTGCGGACGGGCGGCGGGGCCGGCATCGGTGATCGGCGTGACGGTGGCGGTGTGGGCGGCGGACATCGGGAGTTCCGTGGTGGGTTCGGGAGGTCTGGAAGGGAGCGGTCAGGCGAGGATCGCGGAAGCGAGCGCTTGCCGGCGCGCTGCGGCGCGGGCGCTTCCGGCAGTCGCGGCAGCGGACGGGGAGCGGCGGGGATCTACGTGCATGGAGACACCTCCACCGACAGGCAGTCGTGCAGCTTCGCCAGCTGCCCGCGCAGGGCTTCGTCGCTGCGCTCGCCCTCGACGGTCATCCGCAGGTACCAGCGATCGCCGTCGGGGCGGGTCTCGCCGTCGACCGACAGCGGCCGGAAGCCGCGCCGTTCGGCGGCGCCGAGCACGCGCACCAGCGCGCCCTCGGCGCTGCGCAGGGTCAGATCAAGCCGGTAGCGCATGGGTGGGATCCTCGGGGGCGGGGCGGGCGGGGGCGCCGGTGGGCAACGACGACACCTCGTCGGCGTCGAGCATCTGCGCGTTGTTGTGGTTGGGCGGCACCAGCGGCCAGACGTTGGCGGCCGGGTCGATGGCGACGTGCAGCAGCGCCGGGCCCGGCACCGCCAGCAGACGTTCCAGCGCCGCGTCGACGCCATCGGCGCGCGCCAGCGAGATCGCCTCGATGCCGAACGCACGCGCCACCACGGCGAAGTCGGGGTTGTCGGACAGGTCGATCTCGGAGTAGCGGCGCTCGAAGAACAGCTCCTGCCACTGCCGCACCATGCCCAGCGCCTGGTTGTCCAGCACGATGATCTTCACCGGCAGCCGGTAGCGCGCCACCGTCGCCAGCTCCTGCACGTTCATCAGGAACGAGCCGTCGCCGCTGACGCAGACCACCTGGGCCGCCGGATCCTGCAGCTGGGCGCCGATCGCCGCTGGCAGGCCGAAGCCCATCGCGCCGAGCGCACCGCTGGTCAGATGCCGGCGCGGATGGGCGAAGCGGCAGTGCTGCGCCACCCACATCTGGTGCTGGCCGACGTCGCAGCTGACGATCGCCTCGGGCGCCAGTTCCGACAGCCGCCGCAGCAGCTTCGGTGCGTACACCCCCTCGCCGGGTGCGTCGTAGCGCGCCGCGAAGCGCCGGCTGCGGCGCTCGCACAGGTCGCCCCAGGCGCGGCGCGCGGCCGCGTGCCGGCCCTCGCGCGCCTGCGCGGCGCAGGGTGGCGTGAGCCGCTCGAGCGCGGCCGCGATATCGCCGTGCACCGCCACGTCGACGGCGCGCAGCTTGCCGATCTCGCAGCAGTCGGCGTCCAGGTGCAGCAACCGGGCTTCCGGCGCGAATTCCGCCAGCTTGCCGGTGGCGCGGTCGTCGAAGCGCGCCCCCACCACGATCAGCAGGTCGCTCTCCTGCACCGCGTGGTTGGCGGCGCGGCTGCCGTGCATGCCCAGCATGCCCAGGTTGCACCGGTGCTCCGCCGGCAGCGCACCCAGCGCCTTCAGGGTCAGCACCGCGGGAATCCGGGTGCGGTCGACGAACGTACGGAACGCCTCCACCGCGCCGGCCAGGGCGATGCCGCCACCGCCATAGACCACCGGGCGCTGCGCCTGTGCCACCAGCGCCGCCGCGGCGTGCAGCGAGGCATCCGTGGCAGCGTCCACCGGGGTCGTCGGCAGCGGCACGTGGGCCGGCAGGTGCGAGGCGTCGCCGATCTGCACGTCCTTGGGCAGATCGATCAGCACCGGTCCCGGGCGTCCGGAACGGGCGATACGGAAGGCTTCGGCGAACACCCCGGGCAGGGCTTCGACGCTGCGCGGCAGGAAGCTGTGCTTGACGATCGGCAGGGTCATGCCGAACACGTCCAGCTCCTGGAACGCGTCGGTGCCCATCAGCGGCGTGGCCACCTGGCCGGTGATGATCACCATCGGCACCGAATCCAGCATCGCGTCGGCGATCCCGGTGACCAGGTTCGAGGCGCCGGGCCCGGAGGTGGCCACGCACACGCCGACCCGGCCGCTGGCGCGCGCGTAGCCGTTGGCGGCGAACGCCGCGCCCTGCTCGTGGCGGACCAGTACATGGCGCAGTTCGGCGCCGTGCAGGGCGTCGTAGAACGGCATGATCGCCCCGCCCGGATAGCCGAACAGGGTGTCCACGCCCTCCGCCGCCAGCGCCCGCACCAGCCAGCGCGCGCCGTTGACCGGCGCCGTCGCCGCAGCCGGCGCGGGCGCGGCC
>NZ_JACCKA010000019.1 GCF_013425525.1 Luteimonas salinisoli
CCGGCCCCGCAGCGGGTGGATTCGCAGCGGTCCCGGCCGCAGCCCCAGCGGGTCCAGTCGGTGCGGCCTGCACCTGCCGCTGTGCGTCAATCCGCGCCGCAGGTGCAGCGCAGGGCGTCACCCGCGCCGCGCCCGGTGCCGGCGCGAACGCAATCGCGAGAAAGCGACGCACATCACGTTCACGAGCGCTAAAACGCTTGCGCTGCGGCGCGACACCAAGCAAGCTAACGGCCGACTGACCGCCAGCGTCGGATTCCGACACGAACGGCCGGTTTGCTCTCTCTCTGTCGACTCCCGGCGGGGGACTTCCGGATCCCCCCTGTTCCGCTCCCGCCGGGCGTCGGCGCCCAAATCCGCTTGAGCGCGCCGTTTCTCGCGATCAGGCAAAAAAAACGGGGCCGGATGTCCCCCGACATCCGGCCCCATCGCTTCCCCAGGTCGCGCTCGGCCAGCCCTGTTCCAATCTCCGGCCGCGCCCCCCTTTGGCGCTTGCCTTCCCGGGTGCACGGAAGAGGTTCGCAGGAAGCGTGCCAACCGGCGCGCGCTGCGGCGCCCCGCCACGCGATATTCTGCGCTCCGCAGGCCCGGGCCCAGCCGCCCGGGCCGCACCCCTGCCCGCATCGTCCAGGCCCATGACCGACGCCTTCCATCGCTACGACGTCATCGTCATCGGTGGCGGCCATGCCGGCACCGAGGCCGCGCTGGCGTCGGCGCGGGCGGGCGCCCGCACGCTGCTGCTCACCCACAGCATCGAGACCGTGGGGGCGATGAGCTGCAACCCGGCCATCGGCGGCATCGGCAAGGGCCACCTGGTGCGCGAGATCGATGCGCTGGGCGGGGCGATGGCGCGCGCCGCCGACGCCGCCGGCATCCAATGGCGCCGGCTCAATGCCTCCAAGGGCCCGGCGGTGCGGGCGACGCGCTGCCAGGCCGACCGCAACCTGTATCGCGCCGCGATCCGCAGCGCGGTGGAATCGCAGCCCGGGCTCACCCTGTTCCAGGCCGCCGTCGACGATATCGTGATCGACGGCGACCGCGTGCGCGGCGTGGTCACCCAGACCGGCCTGCGCTTCGATGCGCCGGCGGTGGTGCTGACTGCCGGTACCTTCCTGGCCGGTCGCATCCACGTCGGCGAGACCCAGTACGCCGCCGGGCGCGCCGGCGATCCGCCCGCCGCAACCCTGGCGGCGAAGCTGCGCGAGGGCCCGTTCGTGGTGGACCGGCTCAAGACCGGCACGCCGCCGCGCATCGACGGGCGCACGCTCGACTATTCGGCGATGCAAGCGCAGCCGGGCGACGATCCGCGGCCGGTGTTCTCGTTCATGGGCAGCGCCGCGGACCATCCGCGCCAGGTGAGCTGCTGGATCACCCACACCACCGCGCGCACCCACGAGATCATCCGCGGCGCGTTGCACCGCTCGCCGATGTACTCCGGACAGATCGAAGGCACCGGCCCGCGCTACTGTCCGTCGATCGAGGACAAGGTGGTGCGTTTCGCCGACAAGGCCAGCCACCAGATCTTCGTCGAACCGGAAGGGCTGGAGGTGGCCGAGATCTATCCCAACGGCATCTCCACCTCGCTGCCGTTCGACGTCCAGCTTGAGCTGGTGCGCTCGATCCATGGTTTCGAACGCGCGCACATCACCCGCCCCGGTTACGCCATCGAGTACGACTACTTCGACCCACGCGGACTGAAGAGTTCGCTGGAGACCAAGGCCGTCGCCGGCCTGTTCTTCGCCGGCCAGATCAACGGCACCACCGGTTACGAGGAAGCCGCTGCGCAGGGGCTCGTTGCCGGGCTCAACGCCGCGCGGGCCGCGCACGGGCGCGAGGCGTGGTCGCCGCGGCGCGACCAGGCCTACATCGGCGTGCTGATCGACGACCTGATCACCCATGGCACCACCGAGCCCTACCGCATGTTCACCAGCCGCGCCGAATACCGGCTGCAGCTGCGCGAGGACAACGCCGACCTGCGCCTGACCGGCATCGGCCGCGAGCTGGGGCTGGTGGACGAGACGCGCTGGGCGCGCTTCGACGCCAAGCGCGAGGCGGTCGAGCGCGAGACCGCGCGCCTGCGCGCGCTGCGGGCCTCGCCCGGCAACGCCGCCGGCCGCGAGGCGGTGGCGGCGCTGGACATCGAACTGCGCCGCGAGAGCAGTGCGCTGGATCTGCTGCGCCGGCCGGAACTCGACTATGCGCGGCTGACCGCGCTGGCGGCGTTCGGCCCGGCGGTGGTGGATGCAGCGGTGGCCGAGCAGGTCGAGATCGAGGCCAAGTACTCCGGATACCTGGAGCGCCAGCGCGCCGAGATCGAGCGGCAGCAACGCCACGAGGGCACCGCGATCCCGGACGAGTTCGACTACGCCGTGGTGCGCGGGCTCTCCGCCGAGGTGCGGCAGAAGCTCGAGCGCGTGCGCCCGCAGACCATCGGCCAGGCGCAGCGGATCCCCGGCATGACCCCCGCCGCGATCTCGCTGCTGCTGGTGCACCTGGAGCGCGCGCGGCGCAGCCGGGTGGCGTAGCGGGTCAGCGGTCGAGCGGGCTGAGCACGCCGCTGGTTCCGCGATTGAGTACGTGGGTATAGATCTGGGTCGTGGTGACGTCCTTGTGGCCCAGCAGCTCCTGAATCGTGCGGATGTCGGCCCCGTTCTCGAGCATATGGGTGGCGAAGCTGTGCCGGAGCGTGTGGGGAGTGACCGGCTTGTCCAGTCCCGCCAGCCTGGCGGCTCGTTTCACCGCACGCTGCAGGACGTTCTCGTCCAAGTGATGCCGCTTGATCCTGCCGTCCCGCGGGTCGGTGCTGCGGCGCGCAGCGGGGAATACGTATTGCCAAGCGAACGATCGCCCGGCGTTCGGGTATTTCCGGGCAAGGGCATGCGGCAGCGCCACCTCCCCGAATCCATGCTCCAGATCGCCCGCATGGAGCAGGCGCACCGAATCCACCTGCCGCCGAAGCGCCTCGCGCAGCCGCGCCGGCAGTACCGTCCGCCTGTCCTTCGCGCCCTTGCCGTCGCGGATCGTCAGTTCGTTGCGGGCGAAATCGACGTCCTTCACCCGCAGACGCAGGCATTCCATCAGCCGCAGCCCGCTGCCATACAGCAAGCCGGCCATCAGCCAGTCCCGCCCGCTCAGCTGGTCCAGCAGACGGTCCACTTCGTCGCGCGCCAGCACGACCGGCAGCCTGGGCGGGCGCCTCGCGCGCACGACATCCTCCATCCAGGGCAGCTTCAGCGCCAGCACCTCGCGGTACAGGAACAGCAGCGCCGACAGGGCCTGGTTCTGCGTGCTGGGAGAGACGCGATCGCGCACCGCCAATCGCGTGAGGAACGCCTCGACCACCTTCCCGTCGAGCGTGGCCGGATGGCGCCTGCCGTTGTCCCGGATATACCGGCGAATCCAGTACAGGTACGCCTCCTCGGTACGCAAACTGTAGTGTTTCAGCCGCAATCGGGCGCGAACTTCCTCCAACAGGCGTGGCCGGCCATCTACTGCCCTGGCCCCGGATAGTCCGGCATGCATGCGGTCATATCGCATAGGTCGGCCTCCTTGCCGGCTATCTGCCAATCGTCCGCCGCGCGCCCACCATGATCGATAGGCGCAAGGTGTTGATCCTTGTAGGAAAAGTCCGGTTGACCTCTCAGCTGCCCAGGCGCAAAGTCAGTGCTACGCCCCATCAAGGGGTCTAATAGTAGTTAGGCAGCAGAACTAGCTATGTCGCAAACCCTGCAAAACACTCCTCAACGTTTGGCCTTAGCTGTAGCGGCTGGCCTTGCTTCATTTGGCATGCTCACTGGTCTGTTCGTGGCAACAATGCTCGTGCACTACCGGGCCATAGACTTCGCTTACTTGTCGTTCGCACTGTTGCGCATCGCAGCAATCTCAACTTTGGTTGCTGCCGTTGCCTCAATGTCAGGCCGCTATCTGCGTTCTCGTGCTGCAGCCGTGTTGTTTGGTGCGGTCGCTGGCCTCATCGGCGGGGTGGCGTTTGTCGCCGCTGCTGCCTAACAGTTCATTCAAGCCGACGCCGCTTCGCGGCGCGGCTTAACTCAGGCGTTAGGCGCTCATGGCGACTTTTACTCAACACATGCTTCTACGGCTGAGCTTCGTGCCGGCCATCCTTGTTTTCGCTCTTGCCTTCTGGGCCGTACCGCAGTTCGTTGACGTGTATCGGTCATTCGGCGCGGATCTGCCGCGACCGTCGGCATTTCTCGTCAGTTGGTACCGTGCTCTAGCGTTTTTGCCACTGCTTTTCCTGCTGGCATGGTTCTTTTGGCCGCAGCGAGACCGTCGGGGGGTGGCAGCTTTGGCCGTCAGCGTCGTTCTCAGCGGCGCCATTTTTCTATTTGGCGTTTGGGCTGCATATGCACCAATATTGGGTTTGGGTGCCAATCAGTGAAGCCCGCGCCTAACAATTCATTCAAGCCGACGCCGCTTCGCGGCGCGGCTTAATTCAGGCGTTAGGCCGCTATGCCAGATCACGTAGAGCTTGAGGTTACGTTTCTCCCACCTGACCGAGGTGGCCGCACCCTTCTGCTCCAGATCAATGGGTACAGGCCTCACCTCAGGGTTCCGACTGACGAGACAATGCTCGGCGTTGAGTTCGTAGGCCCCAGCGGTACCGTGCCTGTGGGCACACCCATTTCCGCATTAGCCAAGCTCGCCTACGCACCGGCCGTTTCATACTCAGCGCTCCAGCCTGACGCTCGCGTTGAGGTACTTGAGGGCTCACGGGTTGTCGCCCACGGACGTGTTGTTGGCGTGGGTTCGCGGCCTAACAACTCATTCAAGCCGACGCCGC
>NZ_JACCKA010000020.1 GCF_013425525.1 Luteimonas salinisoli
GCGCGATGCCAGCCTCTCGTTCGGCTACGACCAGCGCTTCGGCCCGCGCGGCGATACGCGCGCGGTGTCGCTGCGCTACGCGCTGGGGTTCTGACGCCGCGCTTTGTGCAATAGGCCTCCCAGGAATGGCGGCACTGTGCTTCCGCAGCCGCCGGTAGTCACACACAACTACTCGATGAGACAACGGGAATGAACACAAAGAAACGTACGACACGGAGCGTTGGACTACAGATGGCCCTGCTTGCGGCGATTTCGCTGCTCGGTGGATGCGGCGGTGGCTCGGGCAGCCGCCCGGAAGCCCCTCCGAGCCCTGCCCCTTCAACGCCGCCTCCCAGCCCGCCGCCGGAGGCCCCGCCCCCGGAGGCCCCGCCCCCGGAAGCCCCGCCGCCGCCCTCCAATCCTCCAGCCCCGCCACCTCCGCCGCCACCACCACCCCTGGGGGGCCTGGCGGTTGCGACACGCCTGGCATCCGCGCCGGCGAATGCCGATGCGCATCTATGGGTGATCAACGCACAGGACGCCCATGGTTCCGGCTACAGGGGAGAAGCATGGGTCGGCTTTTTCGACAGTGGCGCACAGAACCTCCATCCGGTGCTCCACGACAACGTCTGGTGGGGCGCCTATACCGACCTCGTGGATCATGAGACGAACGATCTTTCCCAATCCGACGTGATCGGACACGGGACGGCGGTAGCACAGCTCGTTGTCGGGCGAGCCAAGGGCGGTTTTGGAGGCGGTGTCGCCCCTGAGGGCAATCTCGCCATCCGCCGAATCATCCCCGACGATCCCGTGGAGGGTAATCCATTCGGCCAACCGAGCATCGAATCCGGCCTGTCGATGCTCGAACTTGGACTGAAGGCAAGTAACGGAGTACTGAGCAGGGCACTGAACTTTTCCTGGGACGGGAATTTCGTCTGGCAGGACCAGGCGACTACCGATCGCCTGGCGCGGGCTTTCCACTCTTATGTGGATACTCCGTGGGGAGTGTCCCCGGCCTATGACGGCCTAGTGGTGTTCGCGGCAGGAGACGGCGGAAGCTCCGACCCCAACCAGATGGCCGCCCTCCCGAGTCTGCCAGGGGCGGCCTCGCTGGAACCCAACTGGATCACCGTCGCCGCCGTCGAGACCGCCCACCCGGACCGTCTGGCCAGCTACTCCAACGCCTGCGGCGTCGCCATGAACTATTGCATGGTCGCTCCCGGCGACGTGATCGTTACCGGCAAGGAGGATACGGAAGACCGGATCAGTTACTGGTCCCTCTCCAGCACCCAGATGGCGTCGCCGCAGGTGCTTGGCGCAGTATCGGTCGTGCTCGATGCCTTCCCGTATCTCACGGGAGCACAGGTCAGACAGGTTCTGCTGGGCACGGCCACCGACCTCGGGGATCCCGGGGTGGACCCGGTGTTCGGGCACGGGCTGCTGAACGTCGGCAAGGCGGTTCGCGGGCCGGCGAAGTTCGACTGGGGCGACGTCCACGTCCAGTTGCCTGCGGGTACGGTGAGCCGCTGGTGGAACGGCATCAGCGGCGCAGGCGGACTGACCGTCGACAGCGACGGAAGCCACGGCGCTCGGCCCGAACTGGGGCTTGCCGGCGAGAATACCTTTGCCGGAGGCCTGCACGTCACTGGTGGGACCGCGGTGTCGATCAACGGCAGCATGCATTCCTCGGTCACCGTCGATCCCGAGTCCTATTTTTATCCCTGGGAGGTCACGCTTCACGGCGACCTGACCAGCCACGGCGTGGTGCAGATCAACGCGCCGGAATTCGTGGATCGGGAGACGGTGCTGAAGGGCGACTTCTTCAACTACGGCGTCTTCATCAATCTGGATTACCCCCACACCACCCTGGAGGGGAACTTCGTCCAGGGCGCCGAAGGCGCGTTCTGGACGATCCTGGGGACCGATCCCTTGCGCATCGACGGCAGCGCCCAGCTAGACGGTGGCCTGTTCATCTATGACGTGGCCGAAGGCTATGTCGCACGCACCAATACCGAAGTGCTCGTTGCCGAGGAGGGGATCACCGGCGAGTTCGCCTGGCACGGCTACAACTCAGCATCCTTCGCCCTCTTGGACGCGACGGTCGGTTACGGGAGCGATCGGGTCTGGCTGGATGTCGAACGTGTCGACGTGGCGGCCGCGGCTTCCGGGCTGGACGGCATCAGCGGAGCTTCGATGGCATCTGCGGTGCGTATCGAAGACGCCTTCGAACGTATCGATGCGCAATTGCTGAAGATGAGTCCTTCGTCCGACATCGTCATCAGGGACGAGTTCGTCCGGGCCGCGGGGAACATCCAGCGCGTGCGGACCGTCTCGGCGTTCGAGGCAACGCTGGACAGCCTGTCCGGCAAGGCCCACGCCGCGGCCTCGGCGATGACCTTCGACAGCATCGACCTCAACCGGCGGGCGCTGGCCTCGCGCTTCGGCGAGCTGGTGGTGCGACCGGCGATCAGCGGCGCGTGGACGCAGGCGCTGGGCGGCGCGGGGGCGGGAAGCTTCGCCGGCGGCCAGTACCGGCTGGACGGCTGGATGCTGGGCAACGACTATCGCCTGGGCGGCCCGGGCGTGGCCGGCTTCGCCTTCGGCCAGACCCGCGCCGACAGTGCGGTCTCGGGCGGGCCCGAGCGCGGCCGCGATCGCCAGGCGCACGGACAGCTCTACGGCGGCTGGTTGCACGGCAACGGCTATGCCCTGGGGCAGCTCGGATTCGGTCGCTACGATCGCCGGATCGACCGGCAGCTGCTGTTGGGCAGCGGCCGGTCCGCGGTACAGGCCGACTACGCCGGCGAATTCGCCTCGGCCAGCCTCGAGGCCGGCTACCGCTTGGGCCGTGGCGCCACCAGCCTCACGCCCTACGCCGGTGCCGAACATGCGCGGGTGGTGAGCGACGGCTTCCACGAACATGGCGCCGGCGGATTCGGCCTGCGCACCGGTGCGATCTCCTCCTCACGCACCCAGGCGATCGCCGGCATGCGCGCCGGGCACGTCTGGCGCGGCCTGGACCTGCGCGGCTACGCCGAGTGGCAGCACACCCTGAGCGCAGACGGTCTGCAGATCGATGCCAGCTTCGTCGGCGTCGATGC
>NZ_JACCKA010000021.1 GCF_013425525.1 Luteimonas salinisoli
CGTCGATGGCGAGACCGGACCCGCGCAGGGCACCGCCCGGCCCGCCGCCAAGCCGCGCAGCGGCGACGCGGCGCCGGCGGCTTCGCGCAAGCCGGCGGTCGAGTCCGCCCCGACGCAACGCCAGGCGCCGGCGCAGCAGGGCCAGGAGCCGTCGCTGCTGTCGCGGATCGGCCGCGGGCTGAGGAAACTGGTCACCCGGGCGCCCAACACTCGCCACTGACCGTCCGGCCGCGATCGCGCGCTCCGGATGCGTTCGCGGGTGGTCGGGGCGCCCGCGCAACGATCGCTGCGGCGAAGTTCGCTAAGCTTGCCCGGTCCCCCGCGCAGTCCCCCGCATGAGCGTCCTCCGCTTCGACAGCGTCAGCAAGCAGTATCCGGGCGGGCACGTCGCGCTGTCCGAGGTCAGCTTCGACGTCGCCGCGGGAGAGATGCTGTTCGTCACCGGCCATTCCGGCGCCGGCAAGAGCACCCTGCTCAGGCTGGTGCACCTGTCCGAGCGGCCCAGCCGCGGCGCGGTGCTGTTCGCCGAGCGCAACCTGCTGCGGGTGCGCGGCCGGCGCGTAGCGATGCACCGTCGCGACGTCGGCGTGGTGTTCCAGGACCACCGCCTGCTCACCGACCGCAGCGTGTACGAGAACATCGCCCTGCCGCTGATCCTGCGCGGGATGCGCCGCGCCGAGATCGCCAAGCGGGTGCGCAGCGCTCTCGAGCGCCTCGGCCTCGGGCCGCGCGAGCGCGCGCTTCCCGGCCAGTTGTCGGCGGGCGAGCAGCAGCGCGTCGGCATCGCCCGCGCCATCGTCGCCGAGCCCCGGCTGCTGGTGGCCGACGAGCCCACCGGCAACCTCGATCCCACCCTGTCGGCGGAGATCATGGCCCTGTTCGCGGAGCTGCCCGACCGCGGTACCAGCGTGCTGGTGGCCAGCCACGACCTGGCCCTGGTGCGGCGCATGCGCAAGCGCGTGCTGGTCCTCGACCAGGGCCGCCTGGTCGACGACATCGCCCCGGAGGACCTGGCCGATGGCTGAGCCGCACGGCAACCTCCCAGGGCGCGACACCCATTCGCGACTGGGAACCTGGGCCGACCACCACCTCTACAGCTTCGTCTCCAGCCTGGGCCGCGTGTTCCGCAGGCCGTGGGCGACCGCGCTCACCATCGGCGTGATGGCCGTGGCGCTGGCGCTGCCGCTGGGCCTGTGGCTGGTGCTGGACAACGTCGCCCGGCTCTCGGGCGGGGTGCAGCAGTCGCGCGAGATCTCGGTGTTCCTGGGCCTGGACGTGCCGCAGGAGCGCGCCCGGGCGCTGGCCGAAGAGCTGCGCGGGCGGGCCGACATCGCCGCCGTGGACCTGCGCACGCCGGAGCAGGGCCTGCAGGAGCTGCGCGAGCGCGGCGGCCTCGGCGAAGCCATCGACGCGGTCGGGGAGAACCCGCTGCCGGCGGTGCTGGTGGTGGTGCCGGCCGGCGACGAGACCCTGCTCGCCGGGTCGCTGGCGCGGCTGCCCGAGGCCGATCTGGTGCAGCACGACGCGCAGTGGCGGCAGCGCCTGGACGGCTGGCTGCGTTTCGGCGGCCGCGTGGTCTGGGTGCTGGCGGTACTGCTCGGGCTGGGCGCGCTGCTGGTGGTCGGCAATACCGTCCGGCTGGACATCCAGGCGCGTCGGGAGGAGATCGGCGTGCTGCAGCTGCTCGGGGCCACCGACGGCTTCATCCGCCGGCCGTTCCTGTACCTGGGCACGTGGTACGGGCTCGCCGCCGGCGCGCTGGCGCTGGGCTTGCTGGGAGTGGCCGGACTGGCGCTGAACGATGCGGTGGCCGGCCTTGCGGCGAGCTACGGCAGTGGCTTCGCGCTCTCCGGGTTCGCTCCGGCGCAGCTGCTCGCCGTCGTGCTCGGCGCCGCGGCGCTCGGCTGGCTGGGCGCCAGCCTGGTGACCGGTCATTTCCTGCGCCAGACCCGCCCCACCGAGACCTGACAGGGAGCGCCATGACGACCTCGAAGACCGACGGACACGACCTGCGGCACCTGGTGAGCGAGTCGCCGCGGATCATGGTGGTCGACGGCTCCAAGCTGGTGCGTCGGCTGATCGGCGACGTGCTGCGCAAGGAGCTGCCGGCGGTGGAGGTGGTGGCCTGCGCCGGTCTGGCCGAGGCGCGCGCGGCGCTGGAGGAGGCGCCGGTGGACCTGGTGACCACCGCGCTGGTGCTTCCCGACGGCGACGGCCTGCAGCTGGCGCGCGTGGTGCGCCGCGCCGCCGCCCAGCGCTACGTGCCGGTGATCGTGGTCTCCGGCGACGCCCAGGGACACCTGGAGTCGCGCCGCTTCACCGAGGACGTCACCGACTACTTCGACAAGGCCAATGGCCACCAGGCGTTGGCGACCTTCATTCGCGGCTACGTGATGCCCGAGGCCATCCCCGGCGCGCACGTGCTCTACGTGGAGGACAGCCGCACGGTGGCGCTGGCGACCCGGCGCATGCTGCAGTCGCACGGCATGGAGGTGACCCACGTGATCAGCGCCGAGGACGCGCTGGACTGGCTGCGCGAATGGCGCGGCAGCGACGTGGCTCCCGGCGCCGACCTGCTGCTGACTGACGTGTACCTCAAGGGCGAGCTCAGCGGCCGCGACCTGCTGCAGGCGGTGCGCCAGGAGTTCGGCTACGGCAAGCGCCGCCTGCCGGTGCTGGTGATGACCGGCGACGACAACCGCGTCAACCAGATGGGCCTGCTGCGCGACGGCGCCAACGACCTGGTGCTCAAGCCGATCGAGGAGCGCCTGCTGGTGACCAAGGCGCTGTTCCAGCTGCGGCTGGCGAGGATGGGCCGCGCGTCCGGTCATGCCTGACGCCGACCGCATCCAACTCGAGCCGACCTGGAAGGCCCGTGTCGGGGACTATCTGCTGCGGCCGGAGATGCGGGAACTGTCCGCGTTCCTGCGCCAGCGCAAGGCCGCGGGGGCTCGGATCTACCCGCCCGGCCCGGAGATCTTCGCCGCCTTCGACGCCACGCCGTTCGATGCGGTCAGGGTGGTGATCCTCGGCCAGGATCCCTACCACGGACCCGGCCAGGCGCACGGGCTGTGTTTCTCGGTGCGGCCCGGGGTACCGGTGCCGCCGTCGCTGCAGAACATGTTCAAGGAGATCGAGCGCGACCTCGGCATCGCTCCGCCCGGCCACGGCTGCCTGCTGCCATGGGCGCATCGCGGGGTGCTGCTGCTCAATGCTGTGCTCACCGTGGAGCAGGGGCGCGCGGGCGCGCACCAGGGCCGCGGCTGGGAGGCGTTCACCGATCATGCGGTGGAAACGTTGGGCCGCGAGCGCGAAGGCCTGGTGTTCATGCTCTGGGGCAGCTACGCGCAGAAGAAGGGAGCGGTCATCGACGCGCGCCGCCATCGGGTGCTCAGGACCACCCATCCCTCGCCCCTGTCGGCACATCGCGGCTTCCTCGGCTGCGGGCATTTTTCGGCCGCCAACGACTATCTGGTGCGCACTGGCGCCGCGCCGATCGACTGGTCGCTGCCGCCGCGCGCGGAACTGGAGCTCTGAGGCCGCGGATCCGGTGCCGCGAGCCCGGGCCGGCACCCGGCCTTCACCGCCGTCGTCGCAGGATAGGTCCCCTGGCTGCGGCCGTTTCCAGGCAACGATGCGCTGCCTGACCGCGCCGGCGGCGCCGCGCTCGACGAGTCGATGCCGCTGCAGGCCGAACTGGCGCGTAAATCAATCACTTGCAGCTGCTCCGTTCCAGTGAGGGAACGCTGGGGAACTTCCTACGGCTGCACCGGTCAGATCTGCACACTGATAGAATGGCCCCCATGACCCAGATGACCTCTTCCACCGCACTGGTCGCCAACAACCTGCCGGTCCCCAGCTCGCTGGGCTCGCTGGACGCGTACATCAACGCCGTCCACCAGATCCCGGTGCTTTCGGTCGAGGACGAGCAGGCGCTGGCGCACCGCTACCGCGACCAGGAAGACCTCGACGCGGCGCGTGAACTGGTGCATTCGCACCTGCGCTTCGTGGTCCACGTCGCGCGCGGCTACAACGGCTACGGCCTGCCGCTCGGCGACCTGATCCAGGAAGGCAACATCGGCCTGATGAAGGCGGTCAAGCGCTTCGACCCCGGCGTCGGCGTGCGCCTGGTGTCGTTCGCCGTGCACTGGATCCGCGCCGAGATGCACGAGTACATCCTGCGCAACTGGCGCATCGTCAAGGTGGCCACCACCAAGGCGCAGCGCAAGCTGTTCTTCAACCTGCGCAAGAGCAAGAAGCGCCTGGGCTGGTTGAACGCCGAGGAAGTGCGCGTGGTGGCGGCCGACCTGAACGTCTCCGAGCGCGAGGTGATGGAGATGGAATCGCGGCTGTCCGGGCGCGACGTCGGCTTCGATGCTTCCGCCGACGAGGACGACGACCACGCCCCGCCGGCGCCGTCCGGCTATCTGATGTCGCAGGACGAGGACCCGGCGCAGCTCTACGAGCGCGAGGACAGCGAGGACGACCAGCTGGCGCTGCTGCGCGAGGGCCTGGCCGAACTGGACCCCCGCTCGCGCGACATCATCCGGCGCCGCTGGCTCGACGACGAGAACAGGATCACCCTGCAGGAGCTCGCCGACGAGTACGGCGTCTCGGCCGAGCGCATCCGCCAGGTCGAGTCCAACGCGCTGAAGAAGATGAAGGCGCTGTTCGCGGCCTGAACGCAACATCCGTCCGACAAAAAGAAGGCCCGGCGTGCACGCCGGGCTTTTTTTTTGCGGCCGCAGCCGCGATCCGGCTGCGTCTCCCACGGTCCTTCACCCATGGACTCCGGTCCCGACCGCCCTGCCCGACGAGCGGCAAGGGACCGCCCGCGTACTGCCTACGGGGTCACGGTCGTGGGATCGCCGGTGTTGCCAAATTACCTGGCCGGCGCAGGCGTGCCGGCGCAACCTCGGTAACCAAGGGAGATGAGCATGGAAAGGAAGTCGATGTCCGCCCTGATGGCAGTTGCTCTGGCCGCGTCCGCGGGAACCGTCCCGCAGCAGGCCGTTGCAGCGAACCTGACGAACGCCGTCCTGGAATGCTTCGTGGACACCTATGCGTTCGATCAGGCCACCCCGAACTACTGCTTCGCCACCTGGACCCCCTGGTCGGGCGACAACCCGGCCATCGCGTACTTCGAAGTCGTCCAGCTGCCGGCCGGCAGCTATTCGTTCGCCTGGAAGGATCGCGATACCGGGGCACCGCCGCCGGGCTGCGGGAACACCCAGGTCTGCAGCACCTGGATCGCAACCGATTATTCGGGCGACGGCCTGGTCAGGATGGAGGTGACGATCACGGACCATGCCACGGGCGCCACCAGGACAGTGACCGCCGACGCCCGCTACTTCGACGGCTGGCACTGAGCAGCATGGCCGCAGGTGGGGGCGCCTTCCCCCGCCTGCGGTTGGATCCGCACCGCAAGCCTCACCACTTGAACAGCATCAGGCTGATGGCCAGGGCGCCCATGCCCGTGACCAGGCCGTACACGGTCTCGTGGCCCTTGGCGTAGCGTTTGGCCGCCGGCAGCAGTTCGTCCAGGGCGAGGAACACCATGACCCCGGCGATCACCCCGAACAGCGCGCCGAACATCGATTCCGACAGGTACGGCGCCAGCAATGCGTAGCCGATGATCGCGCCGACCGGCTCGGCCAGCCCCGAGAGCAGGCAGGCGACGAAGGCATAGCGCTTGTTGCCCGTGGCGTAGTACACGGGCACGGCGATGGCGATGCCCTCGGGAATGTTGTGGATGGCGATGGCGAAGGCGAGCGGCAGGCCGACCCGCGGGTCCTCCAGCGTGGCGAAGAACGTCGCCAGTCCCTCCGGGAAGTTGTGCGCGGTGATCGCCAGTGCGGTCAGCAGTCCGACGCGCTTGATGTACTCGCGGTTGTGTTCGCGGAAGAACGGGTCGTCGGCTTCCAGGCGCTCGTGCGGGTTGGGAATCATCCGGTCGATCAGCACGATCAGCATCACACCCGACAGGAACGCCAAAGTGCCGTAGGAAAATCCCTGCGCCTCGCCGTAGACGCCCGTGAACGAGGCGATGGACTTGTTGAGGATCTCCGACAGCGAGACGTAGACCATGGCGCCGCCGGCGAATGCCAGGCCGAACGCCAGCATGCGTGCGTTGGGGGATTTGGTGGTGAACACCAGCAATCCGCCCAGCCCTGTCGCCAGCCCCGCGCCGGTGGTGACCGCGAGTGCGACCAGGACGTTCTGCAGGGCGATGTCTTCGAGCATGCGGCGGGATCCGGGAGGCCGGACGCAACGCCGCCGGCGAACGGCCCGTGCGCCGGCGGCGCGCGGAGCGGCCCATCGTAGCGAAACGCGGCGCCGCTGTGCGTCACGCCCAGGCCGCCGCGTTGCCGACGGAAACCCGCGCGCTCAGGCGCGGTAGATGCCGCCCAGGACCCGGGGCCCCGCCGCGCCGGTGACGCCGGGCAGATTGCCGGGGCGTCCCAGCAGGGTCTGCCGCGCAAGCCAGGCGAAGCCCATCGCCTCGACCGCGTCCGGGTCCAGGCCGTGGGCGGCGCAGGAATCGAGCGCGCAGTCGCCGAGCGCGCCGGCCAGTGCCGCCATCAGTCCCGGGTTGAGGACCCCGCCGCCGCAGGCGATCACCCGGGACGTCGCCGGCTGCGCAGCGCGCAGCGCATCCACGGTGGTGCGCACGCTGAGCGCGAGCAGGGTGGCCTGCACGTCCGCGGGCGCCTCGCCGCCGCGCAGCCGCGCGTCCAGCCAGCCCAGGTGGAACTGGTCGCGCCCGGTCGACTTCGGCGGCGGAAGCGCGAACCAGGGATCGTCGAGCAGGCGTTCGAGCAGCACCGGGTCGACGCGGCCCGCCGCCGCGAAGGCGCCGCCGGCGTCGAAGGCGGCGCCGGTATGGCGCCGGCACCAGGCGTCCATCAGGCCGTTGGCCGGGCCGCAGTCGAAACCGCGTACTTCGCCGCCGGGCGGCAGCAGGGTCAGGTTGGCGATCCCACCGAGGTTGAGCACCGCGCGCGCCTCGCCCGGCGCGGCCAGCAGCGCCGCGTGCAGCGCCGGCAGCAGCGGCGCGCCATGGCCGCCGGCGGCGACGTCGCGGCGGCGGAAGTCGGCCACCACCGTCACGCCGGTGCGCTCGGCGAGCACCGATGGATCGCCCAGCTGCAGGGTGAACGGAAAGCGCCCGTCGCCGGCACGCCCATGCGGGCGGTGGCGCAGGGTCTGGCCGTGCGAGCCGATCGCCGCCACGGCCGCCGCCGGTGTGCCGCTGTCGGCCAGCGCCTGCAGCGCCGCGGCCGCGAAAGCATGACCGATGCGCACGTCGAGCTCGCCCAGATCGTCGAGCAGCAGCGGCGCGTCCTCCTGCCCGAGTTCGACCAGGCGCGCACGCAGCGTCGGTTCCCAGGGGTAGGTGCGGGCGAACAGCAGCCGCGGCCGGTCGCCGTCGAAGCCGACCAGGGCGGCGTCGATGCCGTCGGCGCTGGTGCCCGAGATCAGGCCCAGGTACAGCGATGGAGGGGAGGTTGCGGACATCCTGCGGTCTTCATCGCCGCCTGGGGCAGTGCCGGCGGGATCGCTGTCCGGGCGGGTCCGGCGGGCCGATCCCCCGCCGCGCCCGCGGCCAGCCGGGCGGCAGCTCCCGGGGTCTCAGCCGCGCTCGCCGGCGCGGACCGGCGGCCGCGCGCGGGCCACTTCACGGCCGGGCTCGGGCAGCTGCGCATAGCGCAGGGTCTCGACCTGCTGGATCCGCGCCAGCGCCGGCGCGGCCTGCGCCTTGAACTGCGCCAGCGCCGCGCCCTTCAGCGGCTCGGGCGGCGGCATGGTCTGCGACAGCGGATTGCGGTGCACGCCGTTGACGCGGAATTCGTAGTGCAGATGCGGGCCGGTGGCCAAGCCGGTGGCGCCGACGTAGCCGATCACCTCGCCCTGCGACACGCGCTGGCCCTGGCGGACGTTGGAGAAGCGCGACATGTGCGCGTACAGGGTGGTGTAGCCGCGGCCGTGATCGAGGATCACCACGTTGCCGTAACCACGCTGGGTGCCGCGGAACTGCACCCGCGCGTCGCCGGCGGCCTTGATCGGGGTGCCGGTGCCGGCAGCGTAGTCCACGCCCTTGTGCATGCGCATGCTGCCCAGCACCGGGTGCCGGCGGGCGCCGAAGCGCGAGCTCAGGCGCGCGAACTCGACCGGCATGCGCAGGAAGCTCTTCTTCAGCGGGCGGCCGTCGGCGGTGAAGTACTCGGCCTTGCCGTCGCGCTCGAAGCGGAACCCGGAAAAGGTCTTGCCGCCGGTGCTGAAGGTCGCGGCCAGTACCTCGCCGTTGCCGATCTTCTCGCCTTCGCGCCACAGCTCCTCGATCACCACGCTGTAGCGGTCGCCCGGCTGGATCTCGCGGGAAAAGTCGATGTCGTACTGGAAGATGCCGTCGGTCAGGGTATGGATGACCTTGGGCGAGAGTCCGGCCTGGCGCGCCGACCCGTACAGCGAGCTGCGGATCTCGCCGGTGACGACCGTGGTGTGGATCTCGACCGGACGCTCGATGACCTGTTCGCGGATGCCGCTGCCGGCCAGGCTGAGCTGTACGCGCTCGGTCTCGCCGCGGTCGAAGCGGAAGCCGCGCAGCCGTCCATCGCTGGCGAGGTCGAAGCCGAACTCGGTGCCGGGGCGGATCCGCGCCAGCGCCTGCGCAGTCGAGGGATGCTCGAGGATCCGCTGCAGGGTGGCGGCGGGAATGTCGAGATCGGCGAAGATCTCGCCCAGCGTCTGTCCGGCCTGCACGGTGACCTGTTGCCAGCTGGCGGTCTCGGCAGGGCGGGCCTTGCGGGTCGGCAGCGGCGGCAGCGCCAGGGCCATCGTGGTCAGCGCGGGCTGGCCGGACGGGGGCTGCATCGCGCTCGAGAATCCCGGCACCAGTGCGACCACCAGCGCGCCCAGGGTCGCGAACAGGCTGGCGTGCGCCCAGTGGCGGCGCGTCCAGCGGCCATTGAAGCCCTTGCTTTCGAGGAAACCGGGAACCTGCTGCGAGATCTCTGCGGCGCGCTGTGCGACGGCGCTCAGGTTGGCGAGGCGGATGCTGCGATTGCGTTCCGCGTCCGGAGCAGGTGTCGGCATTGGGCGTTCCCGGTGGCGTGAAGGGCGCGTCAGCGAGGTAACATAAAGACGCGAACAGGGTACGTCAAATGCTTGAGCCGACAGGTCTTTTACGTGATCGGCCGCTGTTAACGCCACTTAACGTCCATTTTCACAACCCGGTCACGTTTTCGGACATCCGTGACCCGAGCTGCGAGGTCCTCGTGCCAGATGCCACGCCCGCCCAGGATTCCCTGGAACTGATCGCCCGCGGCGCCGACGAAATCCTCAAGCGCGAGGAGCTCGAGGCCCGCCTGGCCCTGGGCCGGCCGCTGCGGATCAAGGCGGGGTTCGACCCGACCGCGCCGGACCTGCACGTCGGCCATACCGTGCTCCTCAACAAGATGCGGCAGTTCCAGGACCTGGGCCACCAGGTGATCTTCCTGATCGGCGACTTCACCGGGATGATCGGCGACCCGAGCGGCAAGAACGCCACCCGCAAGGCGCTGACCCGCGAGGACGTCGCGGCCAATGCCAGGACCTATGCCGACCAGGTGTTCAAGGTGCTCGATCGCGAGCGCACCGAGCTGCGCTTCAACAGCGAGTGGTTCGGGAAGATGGATGCCGCCGACATGATCCGCCTGGCCGCCCGCCACACCGTGGCGCGCATGCTCGAGCGCGACGACTTCGCCAAGCGCTACACGGCGCAGCAGCCGATCGCGATCCACGAGTTCCTGTATCCCCTGGTCCAGGGCTACGACTCGGTGGCGCTCGAGGCCGATGTCGAGCTCGGCGGCACCGACCAGAAGTTCAACCTGCTGATGGGCCGTGGCCTGCAGGAGCACTACGGGCAGAAGCCGCAGGTGGTGCTGACCATGCCGCTGCTCGAAGGCCTGGACGGCGTGCAGAAGATGTCCAAATCGCTGGACAACTACATCGGCATCGACGAGCCCGCGATCGACATCGTCAACAAGACGATGAAGATCGGCGATGCGCTGATGTGGAAGTGGATCGAACTGCTGAGCTTCGAGATCGGAGCCGAGGAGGCGCGCCGGCTGCGGACCGGCGTCGAGGCCGGACTCAACCCGCGCGACGTCAAGCTGCGCCTGGCGCGAGAGCTCGCGGCGCGCTTTCACGACGCCGCTGCCGCCGACACCGCGATCGCCGGCTGGCATGCGGCGGTGCGCGGCGAGGGCGACACTTCGCTGCTGCCGCTGCAGGACGTCGCGGTGCCGGCCGAAGGCCTGCGCATCGCCGCGCTGCTGACCGCGGCCGGATTGACTCCCAGCAATTCTGAGGCCAGCCGCAAGCTCAGGGAGCGCGCGGTCAAGGTGGACGGAGCGGTGGTCGAGGATCCCGGCAGGGCCTTCGGACCGGGTTTCGAGGGGGTGCTGGCCGTCGGCAAACGCAATTTCGCACGGGTAAGGCTGATCACCGCGCCATGACGGCGCCGGCGCGAAGCTCCGCGCCATGAACGAAATGCTGGATGGGCAGTTGGGGGTCGTCCTCAGCATGGCCTACGCCATGCTGCTCGGCGGCGCGATCGGCTTCGAGCGCGAACTGAAGCGGCGACCCGCCGGCTTCCGCACCCACATGCTGGTGGCCGGGGCGGCGGCGTTGCTGATCGGCATCGGCCAGCTCTCGGTGGCCGAGCGCCTTGCCGGCGACAGCTCGCAGATGATGCGGATCGATCCGCTGCGCCTGGTCGAGGCGGTGATCGCCGGCGTCTCCTTCATCGGCGCCGGCACGATCTTCAGCGAGGGCCGGCGTGGCGGCGAGACCATCGCCGGCATCACCACCGCCGCATCGTTGCTCACGGTGGCGACGATCGGCGTGGCCGCGGGGCTGAACTATCATCTGCTGGCGCTCTTGGCCACGGTGCTGGCGCTGCTGGTGCTGGTGGGCCTGTCGGCCTGGGAACGCTGGCGCGAGCGGCGCGCGGGGGCGCCGCCGGAGACCGGCCACGGCTCGCCGGGGTCCGGTTCGCGATCCGGTTCGAGCCATCCGGACCGCGGCCACCACCAGCAGAGCCTGCATTCGCCCCAGCGCGCCGCACCGGGCAAGGCTGCGCCCTACGAACCAGCCGGCCAGGCAGACCCCCCCGCGCGGGACCCGCAGCGCGACCAAGACGAGTGACTTTCCGCCGATGACGGCGGGCGTCACGGCCGCGAGTTGCGCGATCCGCACGCCGGCGACGAAGGGCGTGGACGCGTCGCGCGCGGATCCCGGTGATCGCAACGCCCGGCCGGGGGTTCCCGTGCCGGAAACGAAAACGGCGCCCCACGGGCGCCGTTTTCATGGTGGTGCGGCCGATCAGCTGCCGGATGCGCCAGCCATCATCTCGTCGCGGGCCGCCTTGAACGGGTTGCCCTCGTACCAGTTCGGCCAGCGCTCGGGATCGTCGGCGACCACGCGGCCGACGCCGTACAGCGCCTCCAGGTCCTGGATCACCCCGTCGAGGTTCCACTCCTCGCGGTAGACGTCGCCGGGCTGGTGGTAGCGCGAGGCGTAGTCCTCGGTCGCCGCCTTGCCGCCCGCGATGCCGCCCTCGACCAGGTCGTTGCCGCCCTTGGCGTAGAGCGCCGGCACCCCCGCCTTGGCGAAGTTGAAATGGTCGGAGCGGAAGTAGAACCCGCCCGCGGGGTTGCCTTCTTCCACCAGGGTGCGCTGCTGCTCGCCGGCGAACGTCTCGAGGATGTCCTCGAGCTCGGAGTTGCCCTTGCCGGTGACCACGAAGTCCCGCGAAGGCCCGGCCACGCTCATCGCGTCCAGGTTGATCACCGCGGCGATCTTTTCCATCGGGAAGGTCGGCTGGGCGACGTAGTACTTCGAGCCGAGCAGGCCGGATTCCTCCAGCGTGACCGCCAGGAACACCAGCGAGCGTTGCGGCGCCGGCTCCTCGGTGGCGAAGCGCTCGGCGATCTCGATGATGCCGGCGATGCCGGTGGCGTTGTCGACCGCGCCGTTGTAGATGTCGCGCCCGCCGTCCTCGCGCTCATGGGCGCCCAGGTGGTCCCAGTGGCCCATGTAGATCACCGCCTCGTCGGGGCGGCTGCTGCCGGGCAGCACGCCGATGACGTTGCGCGAGGACTTCTCGGTGACCGTGCTCGCCAGGTCCACCGACATGCTGGCCTTCAGCGGCACCGCTTCGAAGCCGCGGCGGTTGGCGGCCGCGTACATCTCCTCCAGGTCGTGTCCGGAGTCGGCGAACAGCTGCCGCGCGACCTCGGTGCTGATCCAGCCCTGCGCCGGCAGCCGCGGCTCCGGGTCGTCCGCGGCGCGCAGGTCGAACTGCGCGCCCGACCACGAATTGCGCACCACGTCCCAGCCGTACGAGGCGCCCTCGGTGTCGTGGACGATCAGCGCGGCGGCGGCGCCCTTGCGCGCGGCCTCCTCGTACTTGTAGGTCCAGCGCCCGTAGTAGGTCATCCGGTTGCCTTCGAACAGCTTCTCGTCGTCGGCGTGGAAGCCCGGATCGTTGACCAGGATCACGACCGTCTTGCCCTCGACGTCGACGCCGGCGTAATCGTTCCAGTCCTGCTCCGGCGCATCGACGCCGTAGCCGACGAAGACCAGTTCGCTGTCGGCGATGTCCACCTGGGCCTGGCCGGTACGCGTGCCGATCACCATGTCGGTGCCGAACTGCAGCTCGCGCGCCTGGCCGTTGCTGTCCAGCCGCAGCACCGTCGACTCGTCGGCGGTGGTCTCCACCATCGGCACGGTCTGGTACCAGCCGCCGTCCTCGCCGCCCGGCTGCAGGCCGATGCGCTCGTACTGGGCGCGGATGTACTCCACGGTCTTCTCGCCGCCGGGCGAGCCCGGCGCGCGGCCCTCGAACTCGTCGGAGGCGAGCGTGCGCACCAGTTCGCGGAAATCGCCCTCGGCGATCTCGGGGGAGAAGGCGTGGGTTTCGGCGGCGGGCGGGGCCCCGGCCTGCGGCGCGCCGCCGGAGGCATCGTCCTGGCGGTCGCCGCCGCAGGCGGCCAGCGCCAGGGCGGCGGCCAGGCTGATCAGCAGGGGTCGTTGCATGCGGGCTCTCCGTGAGGGAAACCCCGATTCTAGCCGTTTGCGTCGCCGTCGATACCCCCGCCGCGCCTGCGTCTGCGCTCAGTCGTTGGGGGCGCGCCTGCTCGAATAGGGCATGGCCTCGGCGCCGCTGATGCGGCCGGTGCGGGCGCTTTCGTGCACGTACAGCACCACCTCGCGCTCGAAAACCAGCTCGCCCTCGACCACCGCGTCGGGGCCGATGACGATGCGAGGGGTGCGCTTGTTGACGTTGACCAGGAACCAGTTGGAGTTCGGCTTGCGCACCCGCAGCCCGCCGCGCACGTGCGAGCCGACGCCGACGGTGACGTCGCCGTTGGTGGTCTCGATGTCGCCGCCGACATCGGTGTCGACCAGGCCGATGCCGCCGCTGACGGTGCTGACGCCGCCTTCGATGCTGCCGCCGCGATCGACGAAGATGCTGCCGCTCACCGTCTCCACCCCGCCGCCGACGCGCGCGTTGCGGCCGGCGCGGATGGCGCCATTGACGGTGGTGATGCTGCGCGCGGCGACCCCGTTGCCGAGGGTGATGCCGCCGTTCACGGTTTCCAGGTTGCGCAGCTCGGCGCCGTCGCCGACGCGGATGGCGCCGTTCACGGTCTCCGCATCCTCGGCGCGGACGCGATCGCCGATGCGGATACTGCCGTTGACCGTACTCAGGTCGCCGTATTCGCGGCCGGCTTCGGCGGACACCGAGCCGTTCACCTTGCTGATGTCTTCCTGGGCCAGGACCGGGGCGGCCGCCAGCGCCAGGGCGAGCGCCAGCACCGGGATGGTCGGGCGGGAGCGGAAGCGGGAACTGGGGCGGGACATGATGCGTCTCTCCTTGCTGCGTGTGCGGAGGGCCGGTGCGTTACGGTCAGCATGCCCGGGCTTGGCTACAATCGCACCTGTCCGAAGTCACGGGGTCGAACGTCGTGCCAACAGCCCAGAATCGCCCGAAGCCGCTCGTCCTGCTGATCCTGGACGGCTGGGGTCATCGCGAGGACCCGCGCGACAATGCCCTCGCCGTCGCCGACATCCCGAACTGGCGACGACTGCACGCGGCGCACCCGCACACCCTGATCCATACCGAAGGGCGTCATGTCGGGCTCCCGGACGGACAGATGGGCAATTCCGAAGTCGGCCACATGAATCTCGGCGCCGGCCGCATCGTCTACCAGGAGCTGACCCGCATCGATGCCGCGATCGAGGACGGCAGCTTCTTCGACAACGCGGAACTGAACGCCGCGTGCGAGGCGGCGATCGCTTCCGGCGGCACCCTCCAGCTGATGGGCCTGCTCTCGCCCGGCGGCGTGCACAGCCACGAGCGGCAGCTGTTCGCGATGCTGGAGCTGGCCGCTCGCCGCGGCGTGCCGCGGGTGGCGGTGCATGCCTTCCTCGACGGGCGCGACACTCCGCCGCGCTCGACCGGGCCGAGCCTGCACGCGCTGCAGGCCGAATGCGCGCGCCACGGCAATGCCAGCATCGCCAGCATCGGCGGACGCTACTACGCGATGGACCGCGACAAGCGCTGGGAGCGGGTGCGCAGGGGCTGGGACGCGATCGTCGAGGCCGAGGGCGAGCGCGCGGCCGATGCCACGTCGGGGCTCGAAGCCGCCTACGGCCGCGGCGAGAACGACGAGTTCGTGCTGCCCACCGTGCTCGACGG
Organism: Luteimonas salinisoli; assembly: GCF_013425525.1. Taxonomy (GTDB): domain Bacteria; phylum Pseudomonadota; class Gammaproteobacteria; order Xanthomonadales; family Xanthomonadaceae; genus Luteimonas; species Luteimonas salinisoli. Next base: position 14,750 of record NZ_JACCKA010000021.1, read on the forward strand.
CGCCGTGCCGATCGCCGACGGCGACGCCGTCGTGTTCATGAACTTCCGCGCCGACCGCGCGCGGCAGCTCAGCGCCGCCTTCGTCGCCCCGGGCTTCGACGGCTTCCAGGCCCGGCGCCCGAAGCTGTCGCGCTACGTCTGCCTGACCGAGTACGACGCCACGCTCCCGGCGCCGGTGGCGTTCGCCCCGGACAACCTGCGCAACACCCTGGGCGAAGTGCTGGCCGCCAACGAGCTGACCCAGTTGCGCATCGCCGAGACCGAGAAGTACGCGCACGTGACCTTCTTCTTCAGCGGCGGCCGCGAGGCGCCGTACCCGGGCGAGGAACGCATCCTGGTGCCGAGCCCCAAGGTCGCCACCTACGACCTGCAGCCGGAGATGAGCTGCGCCGAGGTGACCGCGCGGCTGGTGGAGGCGATCGAATCGGAGCGTTTCGACGTGGTGGTCTGCAACTACGCCAACCCGGACATGGTCGGCCACAGCGGCGACCTGCAGGCGGCGGTGAAGGCGGTCGAGGCGGTCGACGTGGCGCTCGGCGCGGTGGTCGATGCGGCGCGGGCGCGCGGCGGCGAGCTGCTGGTCACCGCCGATCACGGCAACGTCGAGATGATGCGCGACCCGGAGACCGGGCAGCCGCACACCTCGCATACGGTCGGGCCGGTCGACCTGATCTATGTCGGCGGGCGCGATGTCGGGCTGCGCGCCGGCGGTTCGCTGCGCGACGTCGCGCCGACCCTCCTCGACCTGCTCGGCATCGGCCAGCCGCAGGAGATGACCGGCCGCTCGCTGCTGCTGCCGGGCTGACACCGACGATGGCGGCTCTGCGCATCGCCCTGGCCGCCGCGGTCGTGGCGTTGGCGCTGGCGGCGCCGGTTGCCGCGCAGCAGCAGCGCGATGCCGAACGCCGCCTGCAGGAGGTGCGCCGCGAGCTGCGGGACGTCGCCACCGAACGGCGCCGGCTGGAGGGCCGCCGCGGCTCGGCCGCGCGCGCCCTGCGCGCCGCCGACGAGCGCGTCGCCGCGGCCAGCGACGCGTTGCGCCGGACCGAGTCCGAACTCGCGGACGGGGAACTGGCGCTGGCCGAACTGGCCGCGCGCCGCGGCGAACTGCAGCAGCGGCTGGCCGCGCAGCGCAGCGAACTGGCGCAGCTCCTGCGCGCCGCCCATGCCATCGGCGATCACGCAGCGCTCAAGCTCCTGCTCGCCCAGGATCGCGTCGGCGAAGCCAACCGGGCGCTCGCCTACCACCGCTACCTGCAGCGTCAGCGCGCGCGCCGCATCCGCGACCTGGCCACCGAATTGTCCGAGCTCGACGCGGTGGAACGCGAGATCGCCGAGCGCCGCGAAGCGCTCGACCAGGCGCGCGAGCGCCAGCGCCGCCAGCTGGCCGAACTGGAGCGCGAGCGCGGCCAGCGCGCCGGCACCGTCGCCGAACTGGAACAGCGCCACGCCGACCGCCGCGATCGCGAAAATGCGCTGGGACGC
>NZ_JACCKA010000022.1 GCF_013425525.1 Luteimonas salinisoli
CGGCCTGCGGGCCGGCGTCGCCGCTCCCGCCGTAGGGCCGGGCCCGGCGCGCGTCCCGCAGCGCCAGCGCCCACCAGCGCAATTGTGCCAGCATCGCCTGGAGCCTCGATTCGAGCGCTTCCGGCTCGCGCAGGCGTCCGTCGGCATCGAAACGCGCGCCCGCGTTCGCGATCGCCACGCTGTCGTGCATCGTCACCACGTGCAATGCGGCGAATACCTGGCGCAGCTGCTCCACCGCGCGCAGCCCGCCGGAGAATCCGCCGTAGCTGACGAAGGCGACCGGCCGCGCGTGCCAGTCCGCGCTGGCGGCGTCGATGAGCTGCTTGAGCGGCGCCGGATAGCCATGGTTGTACTCGGGCACCACCACCAGGTACGCGTCGGCGGCGCCGATCCGCCGGCGCAGCGCCCGGGTGGCCGGATCCGGCGTGGTCGGCAGGCGATCGGGCAGGCGCAGCCGCGCAGGATCCAGCACCGACACTTCGAACCCGCCCTGCGTCGCGACGTGCGCGGCCGCCCAGGCGGCGACGGCATCGCACAGCCTGGGGCTGCGGTTGCTGCCGAGGATCAGTTCCAGGCGCAGGAGAGGCTGCATGGCGCGTCCTTGGTTGCATCGGGGAGGCGTGCAGGGTAAAACCTCAACCAATATTTAGATCAAGGGTTGAGATGAACCGTGAGCCGAAATCCCGCGGCATGCGCCGCGAACTGGCGGTGGGCGAGGTGGCCGCGCGCAGCGGCGTGGCGGTCTCGGCACTGCATTTCTACGAGAAGAAGGGCCTGATCCAGGCCTTGCGCACCGCCGGCAACCAGCGCCGCTACGCGCGCGACGTGCTGCGCCGGGTGGCGGTGATCAAGGTGGCGCAGCGCGCCGGCGTGCCGCTGGCGGAGGTGCGCGAGGCGCTGGACACGCTGCCGGGCGGGCGGACGCCCACGGCCGCCGACTGGAGCAGGCTGTCGCGGCGCTGGCGCGCCGACCTCGACGACCGCATCGCCAGGCTGGTCCGGCTGCGCGACCAGCTCGACGGCTGCATCGGCTGCGGCTGCCTGTCGCTGCGGAGCTGCCCGCTGCGCAACCCCGACGATGTGCTCGGCGACCAGGGCCCTGGCCCGCGCCTGCTGGAGCCCGCCGAATACTGAGGCCGGCCGGAGCGTCCGGCCCGCGGGCGGCGCAAGCCGCGGGGCCGCCGCCCGGCAGCGTGCCGGCACGCGCCGGCATCGGGGCGGGCCGTCCCGTGCCCGCTCGGCATGCGCCCTGGCGCCGGTTCCGGGCACGCGCGGCCGGCCCCTATACTGCGGCGAAATCCCCGCGGACCCTCGCCGATGCCACGATTCCTGCGCGTTCCCCACACCCTGGTGCTGCTGTTCGCGATGATGATGGTCGCGCTGGTCTCGACCTGGGTGCTTCCGCAGGGAGAGTTCCAGACCGTCGACGACGGCAAGGGCCATGCCCTGGTGGTGCCGGGCACCTACCAGCAGGCCGAGGAGCGCACCGTGCTGTCCCCGCTGGCGCTGTTCACCGTGGTGCCGCGGGCGCTGGCGGCGGCGCAGGACATCATCTTCTTCGTGCTGATCGTCGGCGGCGCCATCGCGGTGCTGCGCGCCAGCAGGCTGATCGACGCGGTGCTGGGCTGGATCCTCAGGCGCGTCGGCCACAGCCCGAACCTGCTGATCGTGATCGGCATGAGCGTGTTCGCGATCGGCTCCGGAACGATCGGCGTGGCCGAGGAATACATCCCGTTCGCGGCGATGCTGATCGCCCTGTGCCTGGCCATGCGCATGGACGTGATGACCGCGATGGGCATCATGATCTGCGGCTACGGGATCGGCTACGGTGTCGCCGCGCTGAACCCGTTCACCGTGATCATCGCGCAGGGCGTGGCGGGGCTGCCGCCGACCTCGGGCTGGGAGTACCGCCTGGCGCTGTTCGTGCCGTTCGTCGCCATCGGCGTCCACCACGTCTGGAGCTACGCGCGCCGGGTGCGCGCCGATCCGGAGGCGAGCCTGATGAAGGGCATCGAGGTGAAGCATGCCCCGCCGACGGAGTACCCCCCGTTCCGCGGACGCATGCCGGTGCTGCTGCTGGCCACCCTGGTCGCCCTCGGGCTGATGGTCTGGGGCATCACCGCGCGCGGCTGGTACCTGGTGGAGCTGGGCGCGCTGTTCCTGGGGCTGGCCGTCTTCGTCGGCCTGGTCGGCGGCCTGAGCGTGGACGGCACCGCGCGGCGCTTCGCCGAAGGTGCCGCCGAGCTCGCCACCACGGCGCTGCTGATCGGCTTCGCGCGCTCCATCGCCCTGCTGCTCGAGGACGGCCGGGTGCTCCACACCATCGTCGACGGCCTCGCCGCGCCGCTGACCCTGGTCGGCGCCGAGATCGCCGTGGTCGGCATGCTGCTGGTGCAGACGGTGCTCAACCTGTTCATCCCCTCGGGCAGCGGCCAGGCCTTCGTCACGATGCCGATCATGGCGCCGCTCGGCGACCTGATCGGCGTCAGTCGCCAGGTCTCGGTGCTCGCCTACCAGTTCGGCGACGGCTTCTCCAACATGATCGTGCCGACCAATATCGTGCTGATGAGCATCCTCGGCATCGCCGGCATCCCCTACGACCGCTGGTTCCGCTTCGTGTTTCCGTTGATCCTCAAGCTCACCGTCGCCGCCGCGATCGCGCTGGTGGTGGCGGTGCTGATCGGATACGGCTGAACGGGGGCCCGGGCCTTTGCCGCCCCGCCGCGATCTGGGATAGTGGGCGCGCCGCCGCCACGCGGGCCGGCATGGGGACAATCAGGAAGGGGGATCCGATGAGGACGTTTCGGAGCATGGCCGTGCTCGGCCTGCTGTTTTGCGCGCTGCTGCCGGTCGCGGCGGCAGCGCAGGTGGATGTCGAGCCCTATGTGGCGGAGGAGCGCTTCCGCGACATCAAGCTCTCGCCGACCGGCGAGTACTACGCCGCATCGGTCCCGCTGGGCGACCAGACCGGCCTGGTCGTGATCCGCCGCAGCGACGGGCAGATGACGGCGAATTTCCGCTTCAGGCGCGGCACCCACGTCGGCGATTTCTGGTGGGTCAATCCCGAGCGCGTGCTCATCTCCGTCGCCGAGAGTTTCGGGACCCGCGACGATCCGCTGCCCACCGGGGAGCTGTACGGCATCAACGCCGACGGCGGCCAGCGCGAACTGCTGGTGGGCTGGCGCGTGCAGACCCATCAGGCGGGCACGCGGATCACCAGCGCCAAGCGCGAGGAGCGGGTGGCGGCCTACCTGGTCGACCGGCTTGCGGACGACGACAGGTCGGTGCTCATCGCGGTGCGGCCGCTGACCCGCGATGCGGTCACCCGGGTCGAGCGCATGAACGTATACACCGGACACCGGACCCGCGTCGCCGTGGTGCCGCTGCTCTCCGCCGACTTCGTCACCGACAGCCGCGGCCGCGTGCGTTTCGCGGTGGGCACGGGCACCGACAACATCAGCCGGACCTACTACCGCAGCGACGACGATGCGGAGTGGTGGCTGGTCAACGACGAGCGCACCAGCGGCCGCCTAGAAAGGCCGCTGGGTTTCTCGGACGACGATGCCACCGCCTACCTGAGGGTGAGCCGGCCAAAGGGGCCGGATGCGATCGTCGCGATGCAGGTGGGCACGGGCGAGCGCAGCGAGATCCTGCGCGACGCCACGGTGGATCCCGTGCCGGTGTACCGGGACGGCGGGGGCGCGCTCATTGGCGTGCGCTACTCAGGCGCCCGGCCGAGGCTGGCGTTCTTCGACGAGCAGTCGGCGGACGCGCGCCTGTATCGCAGCCTGGAGGCGGCATTCCCGGATACCCGGGTCGAGATCCAATCCGCCACGGCCGACGGCCGCCACAAGCTCGTGCTCACCAGGAGCGACGTCGACCCGGGCAGCTTCTACGTGTTCGACTCGACGGAGAAGAAGGCCGATTTCATCCTGGCGCGCCGCGCCCAGGTCGATCCGCGGCAGATGGCGCCGATGCGCGGCATCGCGCTGAAGGCGCGCGACGGGACGGAACTGCACGGGTTCCTGACCATCCCGACGGGCGGCGCGGGCACCGGCCTGCCGCTGGTGGTGATGCCGCATGGCGGCCCGTACGGCGTGTTCGACGAATGGGACTTCGACGAGGACACCCAGCTGCTCGCCTCGGCGGGCTATGCGGTGCTGCGCGTCAACTACCGCGGCTCCGGCAACTACGGGCGCAGCTTCAGGCAGTCGGGAGCGCGGCAGTGGGGCGGAACGATGCAGGACGACCTGACCGACGCCACCCGCTGGGCGATCGGCGAAGGCATCGCCGATCCGGAGCGCGTCTGCATCTACGGGGCGAGCTACGGCGGCTATGCCGCGCTGATGGGCGCCGCGAAGGAGCCCGACCTGTATCGCTGCGCGATCGGCTACGTCGGGGTCTACGACCTGCCCAAGGTGCGCAGCGATCTCAACCGCGTCGGCCGCTCCGCCAGCACCTGGAGCGAGGACTGGCTGGGCAACGACAGCGCGCTGCTGGCCGCGGCGTCGCCGAATCGCCTTGCCGAGCGGATCAAGGTCCCGGTGCTGCTGGCGGCCGGAGGCGAGGATCTGGTGGCGCCGATCGAGCACAGCACGATGATGGAGCGCGCGCTGGTCGGGTCCGGCGCGCCGGTGGAAACGCTCTACTTCGCCAACGAGGGGCACGGCTTCTACACCGAGGAGCACCGCCGCGAGTTCTATGTGCGGCTGCTCGGCTTCCTGTCGACCCACATCGGCGGTGCCGGACCGGTGCGCGACTGATCCGCATTGCGCGGCCCGGCCCGCGCAGCGCTCGGGGGCGGACCCTGGTCCGCCGCCGTGGCGCCGTCTCCCGGCTGTGCGGGACGGCGCGCCCGCCGTCGGCGATGAGGCCGTGCCACCGGGGCGGAGCTCGCGGTCGAGCCGCGTGCGGCGGCCGTTCCCGGCTTGCGGGCCCCGGCCCGCGGCATCGGCTACCATCGGCGCCTTGCCTGTTCCGGAGACCGCGATGAAGCTGCGAACCGCCCTGCTGCCGCTGTGCCTGCTGGCCGCCCTGCCGTCGTACGCGCTGGCCGAGCGCGGGCTCGAAGCCCGCGATCTGGCGAGCCTGGCGCGGGTTTCGTCACCGGTGCTGTCGCCGGACGGAGGCCGCGTGGTGTTCGCCGAGCGCACCGTCGATTTCGCCGCGGACAAGGCCGCCAGCGCGCTGTACCTGCGCGACCTGCGCACCCGCGACCTGGCGCCGCCGCGGCGGCTCACGCCGGAGGGTTGGAACGTCAACTCGCCGGCGTTCTCGCCCGATGGCGCCACGGTGTACTTCCTCAGCGCGAAGCACGGCAGCCAGCAGCTGTACGCCATCCCGGCGGGCGGCGGCGAGCCGCGCCAGCTGACCGGCTTCGCGCTCGACATCGGCGGCTACCGCCTGTCGCCGGACGGTACCCGCATCGCCTTCAGCGCGGAGTCGTTCGCCGACTGTGCGGGCGCGGCCGACGGCGACGTGTTCTCCTGCACCAAGGCCGAACTCGACCGCCGCGAAAACGGCAAGACCAGCGGCGTGGTGTACGACAGCCTGTTCGTGCGCCACTGGGACACCTGGAAGGACGGACGCCGCAGCCGCCTGTACGCCGCCGACCTGCCGGGTGCCGACGCGGCGCCGGCGACGGTCGCGGTGGCGCTGAGCCGGGCGCTCGACGGCGACATCCCCTCCAAGCCGTTCGGCGGCGCCGAGGACTACGCCTGGGCGCCTGACGGAGGGTCCGTGGTCGCCAGCGTCAAGGTCGCCGGGCGCGAGGAGCCGTGGTCGACCGATTTCGATCTCTATCGCCTCGACGCCCACGGCCGCGGCGAGCCGGTGAACCTCACCGCAGACAATCCCGCCTGGGACGCCGGCCCGGTGTTCAGCGCCGACGGCGCCACGCTGTTCTACCGCGCGATGGCGCGTCCCGGGTTCGAGGCCGATCGCTTCGCGGTGATGGCGATGGACCTGGCCAGCGGCGAGGTCCGCGAGATCGCTCCGGACTGGGACCGCTCGCCGAGCGGCCTGGCGCTGGGGGGAGACGGCGCACTGTACGCGGCGGCGCAGGACACCGGGCAGTACCCGCTGTTCCGCATCGACCTGGCCAGCGGCGAGGTCGCCCGGCTGGTCGGCGACGGCACCGTGTCGTCCTACCAGCTGGCCGGCGATACCCTGGCCTTCACCCGCAACTCGCTGCACAGCGGCGACGTGCTCTACACCGCGACGCCCGACGGCGAGCACCTGCGCCAGATCACACCGACCGCGGCCGAGCGCCTGCCCGAAGTGCGCTTCGGCGAGTACGAGCAGTTCAGCTTCCGCGGCGCCGGCAACGACACGGTCCACGGCTACGTGGTCAGGCCGTGGAACTATCGCGAGGGCGAGACCTATCCCGTCGCGTTCCTGATCCACGGCGGCCCGCAGGGCAGCTTCGGCGACGGCTGGAGCTACCGTTGGAATCCGCAGACCTATGCCGGGCAGGGCTATGCGGTGGTGATGATCGACTTCCACGGCTCTACCGGCTACGGCCAGGCGTTCACCGACTCGATCAGCGGCGACTGGGGCGGCAAGCCGCTCGAGGACCTCCAGAAGGGCTGGGCCGAGGCGCAGCGCAGGTTCGATTTCCTCGACGGCGACCGCGCCTGCGCGCTCGGCGCGAGCTACGGCGGCTACATGATCAACTGGATCGCCGGCACCTGGAACGAACCCTGGAAGTGCCTGGTCAACCACGACGGCGTCTTCGACACCCGCTCGATGGGCTACGTGACCGAGGAACTGTGGTTCACCGAGTGGGAGAACGGCGGCCCCGTGTACGACAACATGGAGGCCTACGAGAAGTTCAACCCGGTCCGCCACGTCGACCGCTGGCGGGTGCCGATGCTGGTGGTGCAGGGCGAGAAGGACTACCGGGTGCCGGTCGACCAGGGCCTGATGGCCTTCACCGCGCTGCAGCGCCGCGGCATCGAATCGAAGCTGCTGTATTTCCCGGACGAGAACCACTGGGTGCTCAAGCCGAACAACAGCGTGCTGTGGCACGGCACCGTCAACGAGTGGCTGAGGCGCCACATCGGCGATTGAGGACCGGCATCCCCGTCGCCACGGTCTCCCGACCACCCCGTAGAGCGGAGCTTGCTCCGCTGCTCTCGGCTTCGGAGGCTGCGCAGCCGAGCAAGCTCGGCTCTACGGGGACGTTCCGGCGCCTTGTCTGGAGGACGGGGATCCGTCCGTGGACGGCGGGGGCCGGCGGACATCATTCACGCGGCATTGCCTGGAGCGCCTGATGGACGAGACTTCCACCGCCCTGATCAGCAACGACGCGGTCGTCATGGGCCTGCTGGCGGCAACGCTCGGCGCGGTGTTCTGGACCGCCTCGCGCACCACCGGATTCTGGGCGAAGTTCTATACCTACGTGCCGGTATTGCTGCTGTGCTACCTGCTGCCGGCGGTCTACAACAGCATCGGCCTGATCGACGGCGAGGCCTCCGGCCTGTATCCGGTGGCGCGCGACTACCTGCTGCCCTCGTCGCTGGTGCTGCTGTGCATCGCCATCGATCTGGGCGCGGTGCTGCGGCTCGGGCCGAAGGCGGTGATCATGTTCCTCACCGGCACGGCGGGGGTGATGCTGGGCGCGGTGGTGGCGTTCGCGGCGATGGGCCTGATCGCGCCCGGCGTGGTCGCCGGCGAGACCTGGCGCGGGCTGACCACGGTGGCCGGCAGCTGGATCGGCGGCGGCGCCAACCAGGCGGCGATGAAGGAGGTGTTCGAGGTCGACGACAACCTGTTCGGGCAGTTCGTCGCGGTCGACGTGCTGATGGCCAACGTGTGGCTGGCGGTGCTGCTGTTCCTGGCGCCGCGCGCCCCGGCATTCGACCGCTGGACCCGTGCCGACACCTCGGCCATCGACGACCTCAAGCAGCGCATCGAGGCGTTCCAGGCGCAGCATTCGCGCATTCCCGGACTCGGCGACCTGATGGTGATCCTCGCGGTGGGGCTGGGCGCCACCGGGCTGTCGCATTTCCTTTCGGAGCCGCTGGTGGCGTGGATCGCCGCGCTGCCGGCGGAATGGAACCTCGAGGACTACAGCCTCACCTCGGGATTCTTCTGGCTGGTGGTGTTCGCGACCACGATCGGACTGGCCCTGAGCTTCACCCCGGCGCGCCGCCTCGAGGGCGTGGGCGCGTCGCGGATCGGTTCGGCGATGCTGTACGTGCTGATCGCCACCATCGGCATGCAGATGGATCTGGGCGCGCTGCTGGAGCGGCCCGGATTGTTCCTGCTGGGGCTGATCTGGATCGCGGTCCATGCGATCCTGCTGCTGGTGGTGGCCAAGCTGATCCGCGCACCGCTGTTCTTCCTCGCGGTCGGCTCGCAGGCGAACGTCGGGGGAGCCGCCTCGGCGCCGGTGGTGGCCGCCGCGTTCCATCCGGCGCTGGCGCCGGTCGGCGTGCTGCTGGCGGTGCTCGGCTACGCGCTCGGCACCTACTGCGCCTACATCACCGGCCTGTTGTTGCGTTTTATGGGCACTTGAGCCGGCCGGGCGCAGCGCGCACGCCGACCAGACCCCGCAGGGGCATTTCTCCTGCGACTTTAGTCTTAATCCGCCGATCGGCGGCGGGTCCGAACCTTCCATTCCGCCGCCGCAGCTTTCATGCTGCCCGCACGCCGGCGCCGGTCCGGGGACCACGGGAGATGCCAGGGTGAATGCGATCGTACTGCTGCTCGTCGGCCTTGCCGCGATGGCGCTCGGCTACCTGTTCTACTCGAAGTTCATCGCCGAGAAGATCTACCGGCTGGAGGCGGACTTCCGCACCCCCGCCCATACGATGCGCGACGGGGTCGACTACGTGCCGACCAACCGTTTCGTACTCTGGGGCCACCACTTCACCTCGGTGGCCGGCGCGGCGCCGATCGTCGGCCCGGCGATCGCGGTGATCTGGGGATGGGGACCGGCCTTCCTTTGGGTGATCCTGGGGACGGTGTTCTTCGCCGGCGTGCACGACTTCGGTGCGCTCTGGGCCAGCGTGCGCAACAAGGGCCAGTCGATGGGCATGCTCAGCGGCAGCTACATCGGCCGCCGCGGCCGCAACCTGTTCCTGGTGGTGATCTTCCTGCTGCTGCTGATGGTCAACGCCGCGTTCGCGGTGGTGATCTCCAACCTGCTGGTGTCCACGCCGACCGCGGTCATCCCGGTCTGGGGCGCGATCCTGGTGGCGCTGGTGATCGGCCAGCTGATCTACCGCTACAGGGCGGGCCTGCTGTGGCCGTCGATCGGCGGCGTGGCGGTGCTGTACGCGCTGATCTGGGTCGGCAGCATGTACCCGATCGCCCTGCCGGAGACGGTACTGGGCATGGGCGCCCGATCGTTCTGGATCGTGCTGCTGTTCCTGTACGCGGGCGTCGCCTCGCTGCTGCCGGTCTGGGTGCTGCTGCAGCCGCGCGACTACATCAACGGCCTGCAGCTGTTCCTCGGCCTGGGCATCCTGTACGCGGCGGTGCTGATCGCCTCGCCCACCATCGTCGCGCCGGCGTTCAACGATGCGGTGCCCGCGGGTACGCCGAGCCTGGTGCCGCTGCTGTTCGTCACCATCGCCTGCGGCGCGATCTCGGGCTTCCACGGCATGGTCGCCTCGGGCACCACCTCCAAGCAGCTCGACAAGGAGACCGACGCGCGCTTCGTCGGCTACTTCGGCGCGGTCGGCGAGGGCATGCTGTCGCTGGCGGCGATCATCTGCTGCACCGCCGGCTTCGCCACCCTGGTCGACTGGCAGGAGGTCTACAGCAAGTTCGGCGGCGGCAACGTCACCGCCTTCGTCAACGGCGGCGAGGCGCTGATCTCGCGGGGACTCGGGCTGCCCGAGAACCTCGGCTCGACCATGCTGGCGACGATGGCGATCCTGTTCGCCGCCACCACCATGGATACCGGCCTGCGCCTGCAGCGCTTCGTAGTGCAGGAGGCGGGCGAACTGGCCGGCTTCAAGGTCAACACCCTGGTCGGCACGGTGCTCGCGCTGGCGGTGTGCATGGCGCTGGCGTTCGGTGCGGGCGCCGACGGTGCCGGCGGCATGGTGATCTGGCCGCTGTTCGGTACCACCAACCAGCTGCTGGCCGCACTGACCCTGGCGATCATCTCGGTGATCCTGATCAAGAAGGGCCGCAATCCCGTCTTCACCATGGTGCCGCTGGCGTTCCTGCTCGTGATGTCGGTGTATGCCCTGGTGGTGCAGCTGCGCACCTTCTACGACGACGGCAACTGGCTGCTGCTGGGCATGGACATCGTGATCCTGGTCGCTGCGCTGTGGGTGGCGCTGGAGGCGGCGATCGCCATGGCCAGGGGCCGCGACGCGGCGGGCGAGACCGACGCGGCCGGCGCCTGAGGGCCGGTCGTGGCGCGCGACGACGGCGGGAGTGGCGGGGAATCCCGCCTGGCCCGGCTCGGGGCGGGGCTGCGGGAGTTCTACGTCGCCCCGTACCGGCGCGCGTTCGCGCGCGCGCAGCGCGACGAGGACGACCTGTTCATGATGATGGTGTTCGCCGAGGCGCTCGGCGTTCCCAACCCGGCGACGTACTACACCCTCGAGCTGATGCCGGCGATGTACGAGCGCTTCCACGCCTGGCACCGGCGCATGGGCATGGAACGCTCGCCGCTGGACCACGTCTCGTGTTGCTGAGCCTGGCGGCGTCGCGGCGGGTGCTGTTCCTCGGCGGCAAGGGCGGCGTGGGCAAGACCACGGTGGCCTCGGCGGTCGCGCTGGCCCAGGCGCGCGCGGGCCGCCGGGTGCTGCTGGTCTCCACCGATCCGGCGCACAACCTCGGCCACCTCTGGCAGCGGCGGATCGGCCCGGCGCGGGTGCGCGTGGCCGCGAACCTCGATGCGCTGGAACTCGACCCCGAGGCCACCGTGCGTGCGCACCTGGACGAGGTCGGCGCCGCGCTGCGCCAGCTGATGCCGCCGCACCTGGCGGGCGAGGTCGACAGGCACCTGGCGCTGTCGCGCGATGCCCCGGGCATGCACGAGGCGGCGCTGCTCGAGCGCATCGCCGAGCTGGTGGAGGAGGGCCTGCGCGACGGCGACCTGCTGGTCTTCGACACCGCGCCCTCGGGCCACACCGCGCGGCTGATGGCGCTGCCGGAGATGATGTCGGCCTGGACCGAAGGGCTGCTGCGGCGGCAGGAACGCAGCGAACGGTTCGGCGCCGCGCTGCGCAACCTCGGCGCCGACGACGGCGTCGCCGAACGGGCGCTGGGCGGCGGGAGTGCCGGTAACCCCCGGGACCGCGATCAGCGCATCCGCCAGGTGCTGCATCGTCGCCGCCACCGCTTCGAGCATCTGCGCGGGGTGCTCGCCGATGGTGCGCTCGCCGCGTTCGTCATCGTCCTCGCGGCCGAGCGCCTGCCGGTGCTCGAGACGATCGAGCTGCACGCGCAGCTGCAGCGCGCCGGCGTGCAGGTCGGCGGTCTGGTGGTCAACAAGCGCTCGCCCGCCGATGCCGGCGAGTTCCTTGCCGGACGGCACGCCCAGGAGGAGGCGCATCTGCAGCACCTGAACCGGGCGCTACCGGAACTGCCAGTGCAGCAACTGCCGCTGCTGCCCGGCGACGTGGTTGGGGCGGAGGCGCTGGAGGCGTTCGCGGGACGGCTCTAGTCGCGGCCCGAGTCCCGTGCGATGGTGCCGGCGGCCGCCGCGGCCGAAGCCATCGGGTCTGCGGCCGGTTGGCGGCGATCGCGTGCGTCTCGGGCCGCGGGGGCATCCCGCGGCGCGGTTCCGGTGGGGCGGTCAGAGCCAGCCGGCGCGCTTGAACATCCGGTACAGGACGCCGCAGGTCAGCGCGATGAGGCCGACGAGGACCGGATAGGCGTAGCGCTCGTCCAGTTCGGGCATGCCGTGGAAGTTCATGCCGTACCAGCTGGTGATCAGCGTCGGCGCGGCCAGCAGCGCCGCCCAGGCGCCCAGCTTCTTCACCGTTTCGCCCTGCGCCAGGGTGACCAGCGACTGGTTGACGCCGAGCGCGGTGCCGAGCATGTCGCGCAAGGCGTCGATCGAGTCGTTCACCCGCACCGCATGGTCCAGCACGTCGCGGAAGTACAGCCGCACCTCCTCGTCCGGGATCAGCGGGCTGGAGGTGCGCACAAGCTGCGACAGCACGTCCTGCAGCGGCGCCACCGACATGCGCATGTAGGTCAGCTCGCGCTTGAGGTCGTACAGCTGAACGATCGTCTGGCGCCGGTAGGTGTCGGAGAAGATGTCCTTTTCCAGCAGCAGCAGCGTGTCCTTGAACTGCGCGGCGATCGGCAGGTAGTTGTCGACGATGTAGTCGAGCACCGCGTACAGGCCGTACGAGGCCCCATGCCGCAGCAGTTCGGGCTCGCGCTCGACGCGCGTTCGCGCCGGCGCGTAGGTCAGGGAGGCGCCGTGGCGCACCGTGATCAGGAAGCGCGGGCCGAGGAAGGCGTGGGTTTCGCCGTAGACGATGTGCCCGTCGATCATCTGTGCGGTGTTGACGGCGATGAACAGCGAGTTGCCGTAGGCCTCGATCTTCGGCCGCTGGTGCGCCGAGTGCGCGTCCTCGATCGCCAGGTCGTGCAGGCCGAACTCCTCCTGCAGCTTGTCGAGTACGGTGTCCTCGGGCTCGTACAGCCCCAGCCAGACGAATCCGCCGTCGTCCAGGGCGAGCGCGTCGCTGATCGCGTCCAGGTCCAGGGCGTGCCGCTTGCCCGCGCCGTCGTAGCGGATGCAATTGACCACACAGTCGGGAAGGCCGGGCGCCCGGTCGGCGTTGTCCATGCCGGTATCCTGCGCCAGCGGCACGGCGGCGGCAACCGGCGGGCGCCTCGCGCCGGCCGTCGTGGGACGCGGGGTCCGAGCTAGTCGGCGACGAAGCGGATGGCCTGGCCTCCCCCGGACGCCAGCGCAAGGCTCAGGGTGTCGGCTGCGGTCACCGTGCGCTGCTCGATCACGATGTCGGACTGCTCGCTGCGCCAGCCGGCATCCGGCCCGTCGCGATAGACCTGCGCCGTGTAGCCGCGGCCGGGCTCGAGGAAGGACAGCGCGACCTCGACCTCGCGCGGCTCGTCGTCGGTCACGGCGCCCAGGTACCAGTCGTCGCCGCCGCGCTCGCGGCGGGCGATGGCCACGTACTCGCCGATCTCGCCGGCGAGCACGCGGCTGTCCTCCCAGTCCACCGGGACGTCCTCGATGAACCGGAATGCCGGCAGATCGGCTTCGTAGTTCTCGGGCAGATCGATCGCCATCTGCAGCGGGCTGTAGATCACCACGTACAGCGCCAGCTGCTTGGCCAGGGTGGTGGCGATGCGGCCGCCGGAGCGGGTCTGCATCGAGAACACGCCGGGCGTGAAGTCGAACGGGCCATCCAGCATGCGCGTGAACACCAGCGTGGCCTCGTGGCCGGGCGGGTTGCCGGGCTCGCCCCAGGCGTTGTATTCCATGCCGCGCGCGCCTTCGCGGGTGACCCAGTTGGGATAGGTGCGGCGCAGGCCGCTGTCCTTGATCGGCTCGTGCGGGTTGATGCTGATGCGCCGCTTCGCCGCCTCGGTGATCACGTGGACATGGTGCCGGGACATGGCCTGGCCTTCGTGCCAGGCCAGGCGCAGCGCGCCATCGGCATCGCGCACCTTGGCCTGGCCGCCATCGGCCACGTAGCCGGTCTTGATCGCGGCGACGCCCAGGCGCTCGTACAGGTCCAGTGCGTCCTCCAGCTGATCCTCGTAGTGGGCGGCATGCCCCGAGGTCTCGTGGTGGCCGATCAGGCGGACGCCCTTCGCCTGCGCGTGCGCCGCCACGCGCTCGATGTCGAAGTCGGGGTAGGCTTCGGTGAAGCTGAATTCCTCGCCGTTGGCGAACCAGTCGCCGTCCCAGCCGAGGTTCCAGCCCTCGACCAGCAGCCCGCCGATGCCGTGCTCGGCGGCGAAGTCGATGTAGCGGATCGCCTCCGCAGTGGTCGCGCCGTGTTTCGGGCCGGATCCCCAGGATTTGGTGTCCAGGTGCATCTCCCACCAGATGCCGAGATACTTCATCGGCTTCACCCACGAGACGTCGCCGAGCGCGTTGGGGGCGTTGAGGTTCAGCACCAGGTCCGACTCGGCGAGGCCCGCGGCGTCGTCGCTGACCAGCAGCACCCGCCAAGGGGTGGCGAACGGCGCCGCGCGCTGCACCTTGGCGGTGCCGGTGCCGGGGAACAGCATCGCGCGCAGGCGCCGGCCCTCGACGCGCATCAGGTTCATCGCCGAATAGTCGATCAGCGCCGCCTCGTGCAGGGCCAGGTGCAGGCCGTCGTCGGTGCGCAAGGTGAAGGGCGTCTGCGCGAAGCCGACCTCGGCCAGCGGCGTGCGCTGGTAGACGTATTCCTTGCGGTTCCACTCCTGCGCCGGGATCCACCATGCGGTGGCGGGATCGGCGAGGACGAACTCGGTGAGCTCGTCGGCGATGTTGAGCTGCCGCAGTTCCGCCTGGGCGGGAAAGTCGTAGCGGAAGCCGATGCCGTCGTCGAATGCGCGGAACAGCACGTCGAAGCGCCGCCGGGCCCCCGCGCGCTCGGCGAACGTCACGCGAAGCTCGTTGTGGCGGTCGCGCACGAAACGCCGCTCGCCCCAGGGTTGTTCCCAGGTTTCGTCGTGGCTGCGCGTTCGCTGCTCCACCAAGTCCAGGTTGCGTTCCAGCTTGGGGGCGTCGGTGAGCATGATCCCGAGGCGAGAGGGCGCGATCACCGCACGGCCGCTGCGCGAGACGCTGTAGCTGGCGCGTCCCTCCGGGTCGGTGGTCACCGCGACCTCGAGACTGCCGTCCGGCGAGGAGACGCGTGCGACGGGCCGTTCGCCCGTGGCAGGCTGGGCCAGCGCGGACAACGGCAGCAGCACCGCGAGGCAGAGGAAAAGTCGGCTGGTCATCGGTGCGGTCCTCCCGGTTGCGTTCCGGCTGCACTGGATGCGCGCAGTCGCGGACGTGCCCGATTCTTGCACGGTGGCCAGCGCGGGGTGGCCGCATACGTATGCGGAAGATCGCTTGCGCCCGCCGTGCCCGATGGAGACACGTTCGCATTGCCTGATTTGTCCGGCGGAGTGTATGTCGCCTGGCTGCGCGCCTGGTCGAACTGCATCCGCGGAACGTGTTCCGGGTGCGTCGTACGGTGCAGTTGCATCTTGGTTCACGGCCATGCAAGCGAGCAGGTTCGCGGGCTTCGGAGCCAGCGGCGCCCGGGCCGGGATATGCTCCCCGGCTCGGTCGGGCCATCCATGGCCCGACTCGCCGCCGCAGACCCGTGCCGCTGCGCGGCCCGGTCCGGCCCGGCGCAGCGCGCCGGGCGTTCGCACAGGCCGCGCGGCAGCGCCGCGCAAGCGGCCTGTGCTCACCCATGGTCTGCTGTCCGCATATTCCCGGCCCGGGCGCCGCACCGGTCATTGGCTTTCGGATGCCCGGCAGCCAGTCCCTCCGAAGCCGATCAACGTTCAGGCGGGAGTCGCGCCGGGGGTGTTGCGGAGAGCTGCACATGGATGTGCAGCGGCCCTGAGTCCGGCCATGGATGGCCGGACCGAAGGGCGGAGCAA
>NZ_JACCKA010000023.1 GCF_013425525.1 Luteimonas salinisoli
CAGGACGCGGTATCGGCGCGCCCCTCGCCATCGCGCGGCAGCGCCCGGCGCAGCGCCAGCCGGTAGGTCGGGCGCGAGATGCCCAGCACCGCCGCAGCGTCGGCCTCGGAGACGTTGGCGACCAGGCGCAGCAACAGCGCCGCGCGCGGCCCATGGCCCAGCTGCGCCAGCGCCGCGAACTGCGGCGGCCACCGCTCCGTCGCCGCCGCGCCGCGCAGTGGTCGCGCGGCCAGCAGCTGCGCCCAGAAGCGGCGGGGCCAGTCGCCGAACTGGGTCCTGGCCGCGGCGTCGCGGAACGCCGCCATGGCCGCGGCCAGTGCGGCATCGCCGGCTGCGGCATCGCCCGCCTGTAGCTGCGCGAACACCGCGGCGCGCCGCTCGACGCCGCGCAGGAACGCGCTCACCGCGGCGGAGCCCGCTGCGCTGTCGGTCACGGAACTGGGTGGCATCGGATGGGCGTCATGGCGCCCGCATGATAGCCACGCAGGTGGGCGTCGGCGCCCTTGACAGCGGGTTCGGAACCGGCATCGGGCAGCGCTGACCCGAAATGGTTGTGCACAGCGGTCACGCAACCGTCATCCACATCGCGTGCACGCGATCCGAACGATTTGTTGCCGGACTGTTTCACGGCCAACTTGCTGATTTTGAACGAGTATCCTGATTTGGCGCTTTTTTCGCCAAGTTCGCCTTCACGCGATACGTGATGGCTGCACCCCCGGTGCGGAGGCGGCAATGCACAGGCTTATCCACAAGTTGTGTGGATAAGGACAAATCTTCTTTCGCCACCGGGGCTTGCACGCAAGAACGCACAGGCGGACACAGCATTGGTCCGCAACTCGCAGGTGACCCCCGGGGGTCGGGTCCGGCCGCGAAAACCCATAGACTGGCGCGATGCCTGCCGTCCCCGCAGCCACCGAAGCGGTGCTTCGCGTCGCCCTGCCGCTGCCGCTGCCGCGGCTGTTCGACTACCGTGCGCCGCCGGCCTGGCGCGCGGACCAGGCGGCCGTGGGCTGCCGGGTGCGGGTGCCGTTCGGGCCGCGGGAACTGATCGGCGTGGTGGCCGCCACCGGCCCCGCCGACACCGACGCGCCCGAACTGCGCGAGGTGCTCGAGCGCCTCGACCCGGATCCGCTGCTGCGCGGAGAGCTGTTCGAGTCGCTGCACTGGCTGGCGCGCTATTGCCACGCGCCGCTGGGCGAGGTGTTCGCCACCGCGCTGCCGGCGGCGCTGCGCCGCGGCGAGCCGCGGCCCGAGACCCGCACCTGGGCCTGGCGGCTGACCGAGGCCGGCGAGACCGCCCGCGGCGCGATGCGCGCCGGGCGGCCGAAGCGGCTGGCCGACCTGCTGCACGCCGCCGCCCGCGACGAAGAGGCGCTGGACGACCTGCTCGAGGGCTGGCGTGGCGTCGCGCGCACCCTGGCCGGCCGGGGCCTGGCCGAGCGCGTCGCGGTCCCGGCCTCGCAGCTGGCACCGGCGCCGCAGGCCGGACCCGAGCCGAACCCGGAACAGGCGCAGGCGATCGCCGCGATCGCCGCGGGTTCCGGCTTCGCCCCGCTGCTGCTCGACGGCGTGACCGGCAGCGGCAAGACCGAGGTCTACCTGCACGCGATCGCCGACTGCCTGGCGCGCGGCCGGCAGGCGCTGGTGCTGGTGCCGGAGATCGGCCTGACCCCGCAGACCCTGGCGCGCTTCCGCGCCCGCCTCGGGGTGCCGGTGCATGCGCTGCACTCCGGGCTCAACGACGGCGAGCGCGCGCGGGTCTGGACCGCGGCGCTGCGCGGCGAGGCGCGGGTGGTGGTGGGCACCCGCTCGGCGGTGTTCACGCCGCTGCCGGAGGCCGGCCTGATCGTGGTCGACGAGGAGCACGACGGCAGCTACAAGCAGCAGGACGGGATCCGCTACCACGCCCGCGACTTCGCCCTGGTCCGCGCCCGCGCCCTGCAGGTCCCGGTGGTGCTGGGCAGCGCCACGCCGTCGCTGGAATCGCTGCACAACGCCGGCGGCGGCCGTTACGCGCACCTGCGGCTCGCGCGCCGCGCCGGCAACGCCCGGCCGCCGCCGGTGCGGGTGCTCGACGTGCGCAAGCGGCCGCTGGACAACGGCCTGTCGCGCGAACTGCTGGAGGCGATCGACGCCGCGCTGGCGAGCGGCGGGCAGGTGCTGGTGTTCCGCAACCGCCGCGGCTACGCGCCGGTGCTGCTGTGCCACGACTGCGGCTGGAGCGCGCAGTGCCGCCGCTGCGACGCGGCGATGACCGTGCACGGCGGCGGCCGCCGTCTGCAGTGCCATCACTGCGGCCATCGTCAGGCCGCCCCGCCGGCCTGTCCCGACTGCGCCGGCCTGGCGCTGCAGCCGCAGGGCGTGGGCACCGAGCGGCTGGAGGAACTGCTGGCGCAGCGCTTCGGCGAGCGCGTGCCGGTGCTGCGCATCGACCGCGGCAGCACCCGCCGCCGCGACGCGCTGCAGAAGCACTTCGAGACCCTCGGCGACCGCCCCGGGGTGCTGGTCGGCACCCAGATGCTGGCCAAGGGGCACGACCTGGCGGGGCTGACCCTGGTGGCGGTGGTGGGCATCGACGAGGGGCTGTTCTCGGCCGACTTCCGCGCCGCCGAGAAGCTGGCGCAGCTGCTGATCCAGGTGGCCGGGCGCGCCGGGCGCGCCGAGCGCCCCGGCGAGGTGCTGCTGCAGACCCATCATCCCGACCACCCGCTGCTGCAGACGCTGATCCAGGGCGGCTACCACGCCTTCGCCGCCGCCGAACTCGCGCAGCGCGAGGAGGCCGGCTTCCCGCCGTTCGCGCACATGGCGCTGCTGCGCGCCGAGGCCCGGCATGCCGATCCGCCGATGGCCTTCCTGCAGCGCGCCCGCGCGCTCCTCGCCGAAGCCGCGCCGCCCTCCAGCGCCGTGGGCCAGGGCCTGGTCCTGCACGGGCCCCTGCCGGCGCCGATGGCGCGCCGTGCCGGGATGTACCGCGCGCAACTGCCGCTGTCGGCGCTGCAGCGCCGCGACCTGCACCTGGCGCTCGATCGCGCGCTGCCGATGATCCACGCCCTGCCCGAGGCGCGCCGCACCCGCTGGTCGCTGGACATCGACCCGGTGGATCTCTATTGACCGGATAGCCCGTCGCCCGCGGGCTGCCGTAGGCGCTTGCCATCCAAGCGAAGGCGCGCGACGTGTGCGATGCCCGGAATCGCCGCCAACCCGGCCGGAACCGCCCGCGGCCTTCGCGGCCGTGGGCCGCTCCTACAGGGGCACGCTGCGGGCAGCCCTAGGGGCAGCGCGCCATGCCCGCGAAAGCCGGCGCGGTCAGGCGACGGCCTTCTTGCGGGCGCGGCTGCGCGACTTCGGCTTGGCCTTGGGCTTCTCGCGGATCTCCACCATCTGCCCCTCGCGGCGCAGCTCGAACAGCCCGGTCGCCTCGATCAGCGCGCTGAGGTTGCGGTAGCCGTAGTTGCGCTCGTCGAACGAGGTCTGGTTGCGGATATGGCTGCCGACCACCCCCAGGTGCGACCAGCCGGAGTCGTCGGCGGTGGCACTGACGGCGTTGCGCAGCAGGTGCACAAGGTTGGCGTCGCGCAACAGGTCCTCGCTGCGCTTCGGGCGGACGACCCGCGACGTGTCCTCCTCGTCGGATGCCCCGAGCTTCTCGACGTAGAGGAACGTCGAGCACGCCTTGACGAACGGCAGCGGGGTCTTCTCCTGGCCGAAGCCGAACACGCGCATGTTCTCGTTGCGCAGGCGCATGACCAGCGGGGTGAAATCGGCATCGCTGGAGACGATGGCGAACCCGTCCAGGGTGCGCGCGTACAGCAGGTCCATGGCGTCGATCACCATCGCCATGTCCGAGGCGTTCTTGCCGCTGGTGTAGGCGAACTGCTGGATCGGGCGGATCGCGTAGGCGTGCAGCGCCTCCTCCCAACCCTTGAGGTGCGGGTTCTTCCAGTTGCCGTAGGCGCGGCGCACGTTGGCCACGCCGTGGCGGGCCAGCTCGGTCAGGATCGGTTCGATCTTGCCGGAAGGCGCGTTGTCGGCATCGATCAGCAGCGCGATGCGCAGCTCGGTGTCGGCCATTGTCTTCGGAGTCCGGTCGGGTTGCGGGCAGCGTAACCGATCCCGCGCGGCCGACCCCGTGCTCCCCGCGCAGGCGGGATGCGCGGCGGTGCCGCGCACGCGCGCAACCGCGCCGGCGCTGCCATCGGCTCCGGAGCCCCGCGTAGAGCGGAGCATGCTCCGAGAGACCATGCGCGCCACGGGCGCAGAAAGAAATGCGGCGACGCAGCCTTGCGGCTTCGGCGAATCGTCCAGGATCCCGACAGCCGCGGTCGGACCGCCCCGGCGGCTCAGGCGCCGGCGTCTTCGCGTCCGGGCGGCGGACGGATCCGCCCGATCAGGGAATAGCCGGGATCGTCCGGCACCTCGCGCAGCGCCTCGAGCGCCTGCTGCAGCACGTCGGACTCGTCGCTGTCGAAGCGCACCGCGCCCTCGTCCTCGTACACGTGCAGGCCCTGCTCGAGCAGGTGCAGCAGGGTCTGGGGCATGTCCCAGCCGCGGCGGTCGCCGACCCGGCGGATGCGGTCGGCGAGGATGTCGTCGACGTCCCTGAGCACGATATCGGTCATGCGCTGCTCCCGCCGCCGCCGGCGGCCGCACCGGCATCGCGGGCCGGCTCGACGATACGCTGCCACAGCCAGGCGAGCAGCAGCAAGGTCGGCACCACGGTCAGCGCGCTGAGCACGAAGAAGGTGCTGTAGGAGGTCGCCTCGACGATGAAGCCCGAGACCCCGCCCACGAACTTGCCGGGCAGGTTGGCCAGCGACACCAGCAGCGCGTACTGGGTGGCGGTGAAGTTGCGGTCGGTCAGCGACGACATGAACGCCACCAGCACCACCCCGGCGAACCCCTGGAACAGGTTGTCGGCGCTGATCGCCGCATAGAATGCCCAGATCTGCGCCGGATACTGCGCCATCAGCAAAAACGCGAGGTTGGACAGGGCAACCCCGAGAGCCGCCAGGAACAGCATCTTCCGGAAACCGAACGCCGCCACGCACACGCCGCCGAGGAAGGCGCCGCCGATCCCCAGCCAGACCCCGTAGAGCTTGGACACGGTGGCGATGTCGGCCTTGGTGTAGCCGGAGTCGAGGTAGAAGGGCCCGGCCATCACCCCGATCACCTGGTCGGGAAACTTGAACAGCCCGACGAAGGCCAGCAGCACCAGCCCGAGCAGCAGGCCGTTGTGCGAGAAGAAGCTGGTGAACGGCTGCCAGAACGCGCCGAAGAAATCGATCCGCCGCACCACCGTGGCCTCCGGCGCCACCGGCTCGCGGCACACCAGGGTGGTGACGATCGGCAGCGCCATCAGCGCCGCCATCGCCAGGTAGGCGACCTGCCAGCCGCGGAACTCGGCCAGGTACAGCGCGCCGGCGCCGGAAACGATCATGCCGATGCGGTAGCCCAGGGTGTAGGTCGCCGCCAGCGCCGCCTGCGAGGTGGCCGGCGCCACTTCGATCCGGTAGGCGTCGACCACCGAGTCCTGGGTGGCGCCGGCGAACGAGCCCACCAGCACCCACAGCACCAGCGTGGTCACCCCCATCTCCGGGCGCGAGAGCGCCAGCGCTGCCAGGCTCACCGTCACCAGCAGCTGCGAGGCCAGCAGCCAGGAGCGCCGCCGGCCCAGGAACGCGGTGAGCGGGAACACGTAGCGGTCGATCAGCGGTGCCCAGAGGAACTTGAGCAGGTAGAAGAAGCTGGCCAGGCTGATCAGGCCGATGCTGCCCAGGTCCAGGCCGACGTCGCGCAGGCGCGTGGACAGTGTCATCGAGGCGATCAGCAGGAACGGCAGCCCCGAGCCGAATCCGAGCAGCAGCATGGTCAGCGCCGAGGGCGTGCCGAAGGCGCGGCGGATCCCTCGCCACCCCTTGTAGGCCGGCGCCGCGGTGCTGCTGCCGGCTGTGGTCATTCGCGGTAGTCCACGACGTACGGGGCGTGGTCTGAGAAACGCGGCTCGCGGGCGACCGAACAGCCGGCCAGGCGCTCGCGCAGCAACGGCGTGACCAGCTGGTAGTCGATGCGCCAACCGACGTTGTTGGCGCGCGCCGCGCCGCGCTGGCTCCACCAGGTGTATTCGACGGCGTCGGGCTTGAGCGCGCGGAAGCTGTCGATCCAGCCCTGCGCCGGCTGCGGCGAGCCGTCGCCGCAGGCGTCGGCGATCATGCCGTTGAGCCAGGCGCGCTCGGGCGGCAGGCAGCCGGAATTCTTCTGGTTCCCGGTCCAGTTCTTGATGTCGTTGCGGGCACGCACGATGTTCCAGTCGCCGCACAGCACGTAGTCGCGGCCGCTGGCGAGCCAGTCGTCGAGGATCGGCCGCAACCACTCCATCACCTCGAACTTGAAGCCCTGGCGCAGCTCGCCGGAGGATCCGGAGGGAATGTAGAACGACACCACGCTGAGGTTGCCGAAGCGCGCCTCGAGATAGCGGCCCTCGTCGTCGAACGGCGCCCAGCCGAGCGCCGGCCGGATCTCGTCGGGCTGGCGGCGGCTGTAGATCGCCACGCCGCTGTAGCCCTTCTTGGTGACGGCATCGCGGAACACCACGTTGTAGCCGGGTGGCCGGAACGCCTCCCCGGACAGCTGGTGCTCCTGCGCCTTGGTCTCCTGCACGCACAGGATGTCGGCGTCCTGGGCGGCGAACCAGTCGAAGAAGCCCTTTGTGGCGGCCGAGCGCAGGCCGTTGGCGTTGAAGCTGATGATTCTCATGCGATGACGGTGGCTGGGTCCGGCGCCAAGCCTACCGGATTCGTGCCCGCGGCCGGCGGCCGTATGATCTGCCATGGCCCCGCTCCCCGAACTGCGCGTGATGCGGCTCGCGCCCGCCCAGGCCGACGCCGCGCGAGGCCTGCGGCTGGCGGCCGGGCAGCAGCGCTACGTCGGGGACATGGCGCTGAACGTCGGTCGCGCCCTGGTCGAGCCGCGCTGCGACGCGATGGCGATCGTGCTGGGCGACGCGCTGGTGGGCTTCTACCGGCTCGACTATGCCCTGACCGTGGCGGCGCGGCGGTGGCCGGGCCGCGCGGTGGTCAGCCTGCGCAGCCTTGCGCTCGACCGCCGGGTGCAGGGCCGCGGCCTGGGCACGCGCGCGGTCGCCGCCTGCTGCGCCGACCTGGAGCGGCGCCGCCCGGCGCGCCGGCTGCTGCTGCTCAATGTGCACGTCGACAACCGCGCCGCGGTGCGCGCCTACCTCGGCGCCGGCTTCACCGACACCGGCGAACTGCACCAGGGCGGCAGCGCCGGCCCGCAGCACCTGCTGGTCCGGCGCCTGGGCGTGGGAGAATGCGGCTCATGAGCGACCATCGCACCCGTTTCCTGCAGCTGGCCCTGCGCGCCGAGGCCCTGCGCTTCGGCGAGTTCACCCTGAAGTCGGGGCGGGTCAGCCCCTATTTCTTCAATGCGGGCCGGTTCGACTCCGGCGCCGCCCTGGCCGGGCTGGCGGCGTGCTATGCGGACGCCGTGGACGCCGCGGCGCCGGAGTTCGACCTGCTGTTCGGCCCCGCCTACAAGGGGATCCCGCTGGCGACCGCGCTGGCCTGCGAATACGCCCGCCGCGGCCGCGACCTGCCGGTGGCGTTCGACCGCAAGGAGGCCAAGGCCCACGGCGAGGGCGGCCTGCTGATCGGCGCGCCGCTGGCCGGGCGCCGGGTGCTGGTGGTGGACGACGTGATCACCGCCGGCACCGCCGTGCGCCAGGCGCTGGCGCTGATCGAGGGCGGCGGCGGGCGGCCCGCGGGCATCGTGATCGCGCTCGACCGCCAGGAGGTGGTGGACGAGGGCGCCGGCCCGCGGCTCTCGGCGGCACAGGCGGTGGCCGAAGCGCACGCGATCCCGGTGATCGCCGTCGCAACGCTGGCCGATCTGCTTGCGTTCGCCGCCGAAAGCGCGACACTGTCCGAAGAGCACGGCCGGCTGCGCGAGTACCGCGCGCGCTACGGCTGCGATTGACGCCACTCATACGACCGACCGGGGGGACGGGAGCGTGATGAAGAACCTCATCCAATTCGCCTGCCTGGCCCTGCTGCTGACGCCCTTCGCTGCCGAGGCGCAGCGCGGCAACCAGCAGGCCAAGCGGCTGTACTGTTGGGAGGAGGACGGCCGCAAGGTCTGCGGCGACGCCCTGCCCGCGTCCGCCGTGGACAGCGCCCGCACCGAGATCAGCGCCACCACCGGCCTGCGCCGCGCCCAGGTGGACCGCGCGATGAGCGAGGAGGAGCGCGCCGCCGCCCGGCGCTCTGCGCAGCAGGCCGCCGCCGAGGCCGATGCCGAGACCGCGCGCCGTCGCCGCGACCTGGCGATGGTGGACTCCTACGCCACCGAGGACGACCTGCGCCGCGCCTACGGCGAGCGCATCACCCTGGTCGAGGAGTCGGTGAAGACCTCGAGCATGGGCGTGGGCAACCTGCGCCAGAGCCTGCTCGCCCTGCTGCGCCAGGCCGCGGAGCTGGAACTGCAGGAGCAGCCGGTCCGCAAGCCGCTGGTCGACGGCATCCTCGGCCAGCACACCGACCTGCTGCGCCAGCAGGCGATCCTGGAACAGCAGCTCGGCGAACAGGCCAACCTCAACGACGACCTCGAACAGGCGCTGGAACGCTACCGCGCGATCAAGCGCCCGGAATCGAGCGGCGGCTGATCCCCGGGGCTGTGTACCCCCGGGGCCTGTGTGGTGCGTGCGCCCACCGCCACCCGCGCGGTGATCCGAAGCGTTGCCAACCACCGGCCCTCGCACACATGGCGCGCTCCTGCAGGGGGTTCCCCACCTCTCGTCGGCTGGAGCGCCGCTTTCCTGTAGGGGCGGCCCATGGCCGCGAAAGCCCGCACCACCCAGACCGGGGCGTAGACGCCGCACCGTTTCGATCACCATCTCCCCGGCGCTGCCCCCGGCACCACGACCCCCGCCACCGCTCCTCATTCCGGATCGGGCGGCGGCGACTCCTCCCGCACCCGCAGCAACCTGGCGAACCGCGGCAGCCCGTTCACCGTCAGGCCGCTGTAGCGATAGGTCACCCGACTGCCGACCGGCGGCGGCGTCGCGCGCTGCGCATCGCTCATCCCGCTGCCGATCCGGAACCGCGCCCCGTCGGCGCGCTCGACCAGCAGCGACCCGGTCATGCCCGCGTACTTGCCCCGGCCGGGCAGGTGCTCCACCACGCGCGCTTCCGCGTCCTCGAACGGCTTCAGCTTGAGCAGGCGATCGCTGCGCCCCACGCGATAGCGGGCCTCGCCATGGTGCAGCATCAGCCCCTCGCCCCCGGCCGCGACCACCGCGCGCAGCCGCGCCTCGAGCGCAGCGGCGTCGGCGGGCCGCTGCTGCGGAACCGCTTGCAACCAGGCGATCCCGGACCCCTCCAGCAGCGCCCGCATCCGCGCCACCCGGCCGGTGAAGGGACCGCCCGCCGCCGGCAGATCGAAGACCATGAACCGCACGTCTCGCCAGGCGTCAGCGTCGGCGCTGCCGGCGCGCACCAGTGCGCTCACCTCCTCGAAGCGGCCGCGCCCCATCCACAGCTCGCCATCCATCGGCTCCGCCGGCCAGCCGGCGGTGAACCAGTCAGGCGCCCGCACCCGATACCCGCCGCGCGTCCACAACGCCCGCCCGTCCCAGCGCCCGCGCACGCCGTCCAGCTTTTCGCTCACCCAGTAATCGGCCACCTCGACGCCGGGCGTGTAGCGGGTCGCCAGCATCAGCCGCGGCGGCCCGGCCGCCTGCGCCGCCGACATAGGCGCCAGGACAAGCAAAACAAGCAGCGCGAAGAGCGGCAGGCGCACGACCGGTTCCTGGAAGATGCGATGCCTCATCCTCGCCCATCGACAGGCGCGTGCCTGTCGGCTGGGAGCGGAACCAATCGTAGGAAAACACCCCGAGACCGCGGCAGGCCACGACCCGGCCGTCGGTTGCCGCGCTGGATCACATGCTGCGTTACGCCAGCCAGGTCGCGACGCTCCATTCTGGGCATGGCATCCGCGCCAGTTCTTCGGCAGAAGCAGCATGCGCACGGGGAACGCGGCGGCCCCACCGGCGACAGGCTGGAGCGGTCGTCAGGCCAAGCCGGGGTCCGCCGTCCGAAGAACCGGGGCCACTCCACTCTGACCCCTGTTCTTCCCTTTTACCATTGCTTCAACGCATCACTATCTTCGGGCTCTCGAATCGCTTTCAGCGCACCAACCATTCGATATTTCAACGACTCAATTATTCGCCGTCTCTCGAACGCTACTCTTGCCAGACCTGGATAGCCAAGAGTATTTCCAGTATTGACTGCGTTCCGAAAGCACTGTTCCGCCGCATCGAGATTTTTCTCCCGCCCTAGCCCACGAAGATGAATTTCGCCGAGCGCAACCCAAGCTGGGGCATAGTTACAACTATCTGCTGCAAGCGAGAAGCATTCGAACGCCCGTGCGTAATCACGTACCTCGGGCGGTCCATGCATGGTTATTCGACCGATTCCCATCCACGACTCAAGAGAATCTGATTTTCTGATACTTCGCTCATAGAGCGACAGTGCTGCAGGAATATCTGGTTGGACGCTTGCTACCCCAAACTCATAGAGCGCCCCCAAAACGCCATCAGCATGCCCATCCCCACATTTCGATAACGACTCCAGCTTCTTAATAGCTATATCCACGCTGCCATTCTGAAGCATAGCAATCGCATGCTGATAGCTATCTGAGTTTGTGGCCGCACCTTTCAAGGCGACACAGCCTCTCGCCGAACTCGATCGCGAACTTCTCGCATGACTGCCTCCGTAGTCTGTTGCCTCTGAGTGCGCTTCTTCAGGATGTCCCCTAGGACCTTATAACCGTTGCCACTTCAGAATGCCGCTCCAAGTCAGTAAAACGGGGTCGAAAACGGGGTCAGAGTACTAATTTTTAAAACAGGGGTCAGAGTACTAGTTTTGGCCGGCCAGGCTTGCCGATCCGCGCACGCCGCTGCAGTAGGCGTTCGAGCTGCGATTGGAAGCGGTCCGACCCGAGTGCGCGCTGGCGTTTGGCATAGAGCCTGATCGCCGCGAGCTCATCTTCTGTCGACTCCCCCTGATCAGGTCCACGCATAACTAGAGGTTTCCGGGTGATGGATGATCCGGTACTCGACTGGGGTGAGATCGTTGAGGGAGTCG
>NZ_JACCKA010000005.1 GCF_013425525.1 Luteimonas salinisoli
CGGCCGGCCCGGAGGTCGCTGTGGCGCCGTCGACCAACGCGACGGCACCTGCCGACGCCACGGTCGACGGCCCCGCGCCCGCCGCCGGCGCGGCACCGAACGAGGCGACAGCGCCTGCGCCTGCCGGCGCCATGGCCACCGGACCGGCCGCTTCCGGTGCGCAGGCCACTGCCGCCCCGCTGCCTCCCACCCAGGCCGAACTCGACCACGCGGCGATCTACGGCGAGCAGGTCTACGACCCGATCGCCGATCCGACCCTGCCCGATCCTGCGCAGATGCCGACCAGCTACGACCCGTGGGAACCGTTCAACCGTCGCATGCATGGCTTCAACAACGCGATCGACCGCACCGTCGCCAAGCCGCTGGCGACCGCCTACGTGAAAGTGGTGCCGCGCCCGGTACGCCTGGGGGTGAGCAACTTCTTCAGCAACCTCGGCCAGCCGGTCAGCGCACTCAACGCATTGCTGCAGGGCAAGCCGAAGCAGGCCGGGCAATCGCTGGGCCGCTTCGTGGTCAACAGCACCCTGGGCATCGGCGGCATCTTCGACCCGGCCAGCGATGCCGACATCCCCAACCGCAGCGAGGATCTCGGCCAGACCCTCGGGGTCTGGGGCTGGGAGCGCTCGCGCTACCTGGAGCTGCCGCTGTTCGGCCCCCGCACGGTGCGCGACGTGTTCGGCCTCGCGGGCGATGCGCCGCTGTCGCCGACTCGCCAGCTCAACGACAACCAGGTCCGGTTCTTCCTGCAGGGCTTGCAGCTGGTCGACGTGCGCACCCAGCTGATGGCGGTCGACCGCATGCGCGAGGGCGCGACCGACGAGTACGCACTGGTGCGCGACGCGTGGATGCAGCGGCGCCAGTACCAGATCTTCGGCGACCGCGAAGGCGACGACGACGAGCTGCTGCCGGACTACCTGCTCGACGACGAGGCCAACCCCACCGTGCCGGTCGATGCGATGCCGGTGATCCCCGGCACGCCGTAGGCGCGACCCGCGGCCGCGAAGGCCGCGGGTGGCTCCGGCCGGGTCGGCGGAGATTCCCGGCGGGTCCAACCGCTCCGGCTTTCGCGTGCATGGCACGCTCCTACAGACACACCCGGAAGGGCGTCCGCCTTTCGCAGGAGCGGCCCAAGGCCGCGAAAGCCGCGGGTGGCTCGGGCGGGGTCGGCGGCGATTCCCGGCGGGTCCAACCGCGCCGGCTTTCGCGTGCATGGCACGCTCCTACAGGCACGGCCGTCGCCCCCACGAAGGCGGCTCCGGCATGTTCACTCCTCGCTGTCGGCGCCGTCCTGTTCCGTGGCGGCGTCCTCGCCGGTGCCGAGCAGGACTTGCGCCTCGCCGCCGGGCAGCGATTCGACGGTCTTGAGCTTGCGCTCGATCTGGCGCGTGCGTACCCCGGCGTTCTTCAGGCTTCGCTGCACGGTGTCGAGTTGGCCGTGCGCCTTCTCCAGCACCGTGGCGAACTTGCCGAACTCGGTCTTCACAGCGCCCAGCACCTGCCAGACTTCGCTCGAGCGCTTTTCGATCGCCAGGGTGCGGAAGCCCATCTGCAGGCTGTTGAGCAGCGCGGTGAAGGTGGTCGGGCCGGCCAGCACCACGCGGTGCTCGCGCTGCAGCAGGTCGACCAGGCCCGGACGGCGGATGGTTTCCGCGTACAGTCCCTCTGTGGGCAGGAACATCACCGCGAAATCGGTGGTGTGCGGCGGCACCACGTACTTCTCGCAGATCGACTTGGCCTGCACCCGGATCGCGCGTTCCAGCTGCACCGCGTTGACCCGCACCGCCTCGGCATCGCCCTTCTCCTGGGCGTCGAGCAGGCGCTCGTAGTCCTCGCGCGGGAACTTGGAATCGATCGGCAGCCACACCGGCTGGTCGTCGTCGCCGCGTCCCGGCAGGCGGATCGCGAAGTCCACTGTCTCGGCGCCGCCCGGCCGCACCCGCACGCCGCGGGCGTACTGCTCCTGGGTCAGGGTCTGCTCGAGAATGTTGTCCAGCTGCACTTCGCCCCAGCCGCCGCGGTCCTTGACGCTGCTGAGTACGCGTTTGAGATCGCCGACGCCGGTGGCCAGCTGCTGCATCTCGCCCAGTCCGCGCTGCACCTGCTCCAGGCGCTCGGAGACCAGCTTGAAAGACGCGCCCAGGCGCGTTTCCAGGGTGGTCTGCAGCTTCTCGTCGACGGTGGCGCGCATCTGTTCCAGCTTGGCGGCGTTGTCGGCCTGCAGCGCCTTGAGCTGCTGTTCGAGCGTTGTGCGCATCTCGCCGATGCGCTGCTCGTTGCGCTGGGTGAGCTCGGTCAGGCGCTGGCCGAGGCCGTCGCCGAAGCGCTGCTGCAGGTCGGCGGCCTCCTGTCGCGCCTTGCGCGCGTCCTCGATCAGCGCCTCGCGCAGCAGGTCGAGGCGCTGGTCGGTGCGGTTGCTGAGTTCGTCCAGGCGTTGGTCGGTGCGGGTGGCCACGCCCTGCAACTGCGCACCGAAGGCGTCGATGCGCTGGGCCTGCGTGGCCGACAGGCTGTCGAGCTGCTGGCGCAGCTCGGCACGGCCGTCGCGCTGCTCCTCGCGCAGCGCGCGCTCGAGCGGGCCGTGGTCGGCGCGGCGGAAGAACAGCGCGAGCTGCAGGGCGAGCGTCGCCAGCAGCAGGCCGATGAGGATGTAGCTGGTTTCGGGCATGCCGCCAGTGTAGCGGCGCGGATCGCGGCAGGTGAGACCGGCGGGGACGCCCCGGTCGGGCGTGCAGCGAATGCCGGCGCATCAACCGGCCCCGGCACAGCGCGCATGGCACGCGCCGACGGGGCACTCGGCGACCGGGTGCAGGCGGCCAATGGCCGCGAAGGCCGCGGGTGGCTCGGGCGGATCGGCGGCGATTCCGGGTGTGGCCGACCTCGCGGGCTTTCGCGTGCATGGCTCGCTCCTACGGGGCGCTCGGCGATCGGGTGTAGGAGCGGCCCATGGCCGCGATGGCCGCGGGAGCGCCGGCCGAGGCGCTGGCGGCCGCATCGGGTACGCGTCGCGCAGGCGACCTGCGGCTAGAACCGGTAGCTCAGGCCGAGGGTGACCGAGCGGCCGTACCGGTAATAGCCCTGCGACAGCAGCGGATTGCCGTTGATGCTGTAGGTCTGCTCGTCGTCGAGCAGGTTGCGCCCTTCCAGCGAGGCGCTGAAGCGGTCGTTGAACGCGTAGGAGACGTGCGCGGTCAGCCAGGTCAGGGGATCGGCCTGTTCGTTGTAGCCGATGCCCAGCACGTTGATCGCGGTGACGAAACCGTCGGTGCGGTCGGCAGTCGCGCCGAGCGACCAGGGTCCCTTTTCGTACATCACCCCCAGCGAGTACACCGATGGCGCGATGCCTTCGAGCGGCCGCTCCTCGTCGTCGACCCAGCTCTTCGACCAGTTGCGGGTGTACTGGGCGCGCACGCCGAAACCGTTGTCCCAGAAGTGCTGCAGGCCCGCCTCGATGCCGCGCACCTTGGCGTAATCCCCGTTGATCGGGCGCATGACGTTGAACAGGGTCGGACCGTTGGTGACCGGATTGCCGTCGGTATCGACGATCGGGCCGATGCCGATGTCCTGGCCCGGCTCCCAGCTGGTGGTGATCTGGTTCTCGATGCGCTTGTAGAACACGGCGAGGTTGGCGATCGAGTTCTCGGCGAAGTACCACTCCAGGGACGCGTCGGCCTGCCTGGCGGAGTAGGGCTTGAGATCGACGTTGCCGCCGTAGATCTGGGTGAACTCGCCCCAGGAGACGCTGGCGGTGGTATTGGTCGGCGCGAGCATGTTCACCGGCGGGCGTGCCATCGTCTTGGCGGCGCCGAGGCGCAGCTGCAGGTCGTCGGTGAAGCGCCAGGTGAAATTGCCCGACGGCAGGTAGTAGGTGTAGTCGCCGTCCTGGCGGATCTCGCTCGGCTCGTCATAGGCCGCGGTGTAGTTGAAGGCGCCGTTCTCGACGATCCGGAGGATCTGCGCGTCCCACGCCTGCGCTGTGGTGTCGGTCTTGACCATGCGCACGCCGGCGTCGGCGGTCCAGCGCTCGCCGGACATCTCCGCCTGCAGCCACAGACTGTCGCTCTTCTCGGTGACGCGGTAGCTCTCCAGCGGGTTCCACGCCGGCGCGGCATTGGAGAAGTCGTAGGGCGTTCCGTCTGCGCGCGGGTTGCCGTCGTAGGCGGCGAGCTGCTGGAGGTAGTTGGGAACGTCGAAGCCGAGGAACGAGCGCGGGAACACCGCGTTCACCCTGGTCATGAAGTTCGGCGGCGCGATCGACTCGCTGATGACGTTTCCGCCGAGATCGCCGATGTTGATCGCGTTGGCGCCGGAATAGTAGTCGGCACCGGCGTTCAGGGTGTTGTTGACCAGCTCGCGCGACTTCTCGCGTTCGGTCCTGCCGACGCCGAAGCGCAGCCGGTCCAGGAAGGAGCGGCCGACGAACAGGTCGCCGTCGAAGGTGGCGCCGGTGATTTCGTCGACCACGTTGTCGCCCAGCAGTTCCATGTAGTGGGTATTGAAGTCCGAGGCGCCGAACTGCGAGGGATCGAAGCCGTTCTCCAGCGAGCGCCCGTCGTCGAAGTCGACCCACACGTTCGGCACCGCGGCCCCGCTCAGCGCGATGCGCGCGCTGTTGGGCTGGTTCATCCGCAGTACGACGTAGGTGTCCTGTCCGCCCGAGTAGCGCTTGGAGGTCGAGCGGTAGACGTCGCCGGTCAGGGTCAGGTTGTCGGTAGCGCGCCACTGGCCGTTGACGCCGTACAGGTCGGTGTCCACGACACGGTGCTCGGTGACGTTGAGCAACTCGGGGTTGAGACGCTGTTCCGGGTCCGGGTTGTTCATCGTGAAGCCGGTGACGATGCCGTCCCGGATGACGAAATCCGACCAGCGGCCGGGTGCGAACAGGGTGTAGTACGACTGCTGGTAACCGACCTTGGGCGCGTCCAGTCGGGTGCTGAGTCCGTCGAATACGATCCGGACGTCGTCGTTGGGCCGCCACTCGAGCTTGCCGGACAGCGCGTGGCGCTTCTTCTCCTCGACGATCGAGCCGACGCGGAACTGGCCCGGTGCGATCAGGCCGTACTCGTCCTCGTCCAGCTCGCCGTTGCCGTTCGGGTCGATGTTGCCGCCCCAGGCGTTGCCCCACAGCCAGCTCTCGTCGGTGGGATCGGGATTGCGGGTCCAGCCGCCGTCGTTGCCGGCGATGTCGGTGCGGTCCTTGCGCCTGCTGTATACCGCGCCCAGCAGCACGCCCACGGTGTTGTTGGCGAAGGTGTTGCTGTAGGCGGCGGAAAACTTGCCGCCGTCGAGTTCGGACATCAGGTTGCGGTCGCCTTCGAGGCGGACGATGCCGTGTTGCCCGGTGCGGTCGAAGGGGCTCGCCGAGCGCAGGTTGACGAGGCCGCCCACCGCCCCTTCCGTGTTCATGGCCTGCGCGCCCTTGATCACGTCGGCGCCGCTGATCACGTCCGCCGGCAGCACGTCGAAGGCGAAGTCCCGGCCCGCGCCGTCGGTGGCGAGGATGCGGCCGTTGAAGGTGGTCAGGGTGTATTCCGGGCCCAGCCCGCGCACGCTGACCGTCTGCCCCTCGCCGCCGGCGGTGCGGGTGATCGCCACGCCGGTGATGTGGCTCAGCGAATCGGCGACGTTGTCGTCCGGGAACTTGCCCAGCTCCAGCGCGCTGATCGAGTCCTGCACGGTGCCGGCGTCGCGCTTGAGTTCGATCGCCCGGGCCTGGCTGGCGCGCACGCCGGTCACCACCACCGCGTCCAGCGTCTCGGTCACCTCGCGCGTCTCCGCCGCATCCTCGGCCGTGGGGTCCTGGGGCGGGGTGCCGGCGGGTTGCTGCGCGAACGCAGTTCCGCTGACCAGCAGGGCGAGCGCGATTCCACGGTACAGCGGATGGGGTGCGGCGTTCACTGGGTTCTCCTGGGTGGCGCGACGGGCAACCTGCGACAAGCAACGAAATCGAGCGTATTACAGGTTTCGTTTTGCATCAATAGCGAAACACAACGAAATTTGGCATACTTCCGGCGGTCCCGAGGACATCCCATGGCAGCGACCCGCGACACCAGCCAACGCCGTCTCCAGATCAGCGAACTCGTGCGCCAGCAGGGCAGCGTCCAGGTCGACGCCCTGGCCCGGCGCTTCGGCGTCAGCATGCAGACCGTGCGCAAGGATCTGCGCTATCTGGCCGAACGCGGGGTAATGACCCGGGCGTACGGCGGCGCGATCGACAGCGGCGTGGTCAGCGGGGCGGCGGTCGAGCCGCCCTACGAGGCCAAGCGCACCGTCAACCTCGAGCAGAAGCGTCGTATCGGCCGTCGCGCGGCCACCCTGGTCAGGCCCGGCGACACCATCGCCATCGATTCGGGCACCACCTCGATCCAGCTGGCCGAGGCGCTGCCGGACATCGACGTCACCGTGGTGACCAACGACTTCGGCGTGCTCGGCGCGCTCACCGCCAAGTCCAACGTCAACATCGTCATGCTCGGCGGCGAGCTGCGCCGCAAGAACATGGCCTTCTACGGCGGCCTGACCGTCGAAGCGCTGGGCGCGCTGCACGTGGACCGCCTGTTTCTGGGCGTGGACGGCTTCGATCTGGAGCGCGGCATCACCACCCACTACGAGCCCGAAGCGCTGCTCAACCGGAAGATGGTCGAGGCCGCACGCGTCGTCGTCGCGATCACCGACAGCTCCAAGTTCGGCAGGGTCTGCCTGCATCGGATCATCCCCGTAAGCGCGATGGACACGCTGATCACCGACACCGGCGCGCCGGAGGAGATCGTCGAAGCCAGCCGGGAACTCGGCTTCGAACTGTTGCTCACCTGACACCGCTCAGTTTCCCGCCCCGCTCGCGGGCGGGATCGGCGCCGGTGCGAACATCCTGGCGGCGTTGGCGTAATAGAGCTTGTCCACCACGGCGCGCGGCAGCGCCAGGCCGGGCACGTCGGCGTCGATCGTCTCCACCCGCTGGCTTTCCGCGGTGGCCAGGTAGCGCCAGTCGGCGCGCCAGACTGCGTGCGCCTGGCGCCTGAACTCGTCCGGGTCCGCATCGGGCCCGAGTGTGAGGTCGGTGCCGTAGAGCACCCGATCCTGGTAGCGGATGAAGAAGTCCCGCACCTTGTCGCGGTCGCGCACGGACTGGTACTGCACCTGGCTCATGCGCGCCGCCAGGTCGACGGTGGCGTGGGGAAACCGGTCGAGGAACGCCCCCAGACGATCGACGTCGTACTCGAGGCTGCCCACGTGCGCGCCGACGAAGCGCAGCCGCGGGTGTGCGGCCAGGAACTGGTCGCGGGCGGCGATCTGGTCCTCGTAGCCCGGCTCCTCCGGGTGCAGGTACATGTGGTACTCGGGATGGTTGCGGAAGTACTCGCGATCGTTGTCGGTGGTCATCTCCTCCAGGGGCAGCCAGCAATTGTGCGGCTCGCCCTGGTGCCCGATCAGCGCCACGCCCAGCGCACGGATCCGCTCGGCCACCGGAGACAGGCCGGGATGGTCGAGCATGATCAGGCGGCCGTCGGCGTCCCTCTCGACCATGCCGACGTTCTTCCAGATCTTCACCGCCCGCGCGCCCTGCGCGACATCTCGGGCCAGCGCGGCCGCGACGGTGTCGGCCCAGTCCGGTGCGCCGAACCCGTCCATCGGGAAGGTGGTCGCCCAGTGGAAGCGCGCCGGCTCCGCTGCCGCCAGCGCCAGGGCGGCCGCATGCTGCGTCTCGAGGGCGGGGAAGTCCGGGTAGTCGACGTTGATCGACATCAGCTCGAAGCCATCGGCGCGCGCCTGCTCGAGGAACGCGGTGTCCATGGTGTTGGCGTGGACGTGGGCGTCGTACTTCCGCACCCGGGAGAAATCGGACATCGCATAGATGTCGGCAGTGGCGGCCAGGTCGCCCGTCCGTCCAACACCGGGCGACGCCGTCGTCGCACACGCGGCGCAACCCAGCGCCAGCCATCCGGCGAGCGCCATCCACTGCAAACCCTTGTGCATCGCACCGCTCCGGATTGATAACGAAACTAACTGAAACCATATCGCAACAAAACGCTTGCATCAATAGGCGCGTCTCGCGCAGAATCGGACGACCTCGACCGGATCGCGACCATGCCGCCGATTGAACGCCGCACGCTCCTGAAACTGATGGCCGGCAGCCTGGTCGGCGGCGCTTCCTGGGCCGCATTGCCGCCGGCGCTGGCAGCCACCGGTCGAGGCGGCACGCTCGCCGACGCGCGACTGGAGGACGGCGTTCTCTCGATCGCCTTCGACCGGCACCTGCACACCCGCATCGCCTCGGGCGGCAAGCGGCTGACCCCCTACCAGGACAGCGAGCGCCTGCTGCTGGCGGACGGCGGCGCCGAAGCGTTCGCGTTCACCGCGACGCAGCAGCTCCCGCTCGACGACCTCCGCCACGGGCCGGGCCGGCAGCTGCTGGTGAGCGGCCGCTCGGCGCGCGGGATCGAGAAGCAGGTCGCGGTGTCGCTGTTCGACCGCCACCCGGGGATGGCGATCCTGCAGGTGCGTTACCGCAACCAGGGCGCGACCGCGGTGGAGGTGGCCGGCTGGCGCAGCGCCGCCCATGAACTGGCCGACACCCCCGGCGGCTTCTGGAGCTACTCCGGCGCGACCCACACCGATCGCCGCGACTGGGTACAGCCGCTCGACGGCGGGTTCGCGCAGCGCAACAGCCTGGGCATGGATTCCTCCGATTACGGCGGCGGCACGCCCGTGGCCAACATCTGGCGACGGGACGCGGGACTGGCCGTCGGCCACGTCGAACCGGTGGTCCGGCTGCTGGACATGCCGGTGCGCAGGACCGACGGTGGCGCCAGCATCGCGATCGAGTCGCGGGTGCCCGTCGTGCTGTCGCCGGGCCAGACCCTGGTGACCGACCGCGTGCTGCTGAGCGTCCACGACGGCGACTACTTCGCGCCGCTGACCCTGTACCGGGAGTTCATGCGGGCCGAGGGCATCGTCGCGCCGCTGGCGCCGGAGTCGGCCTTCGCGCCGATCTGGTGCGCCTGGGGCTACGAGCGCGACTTCAACGTCGAGCAGATCCTGGCCACCCTGCCGAAGGCCCGCGAACTGGGCTTCGAATGGGCCGTGCTCGACGACGGCTGGCAGACCAACGAGGGCGACTGGCACATCGACCGGCACAAGTTCCCGCGCGGCGACGAGGACATGCGCGCCTTCACCCGCGCGGTGCGCGCGCAGGGCATGCGCCCCCGGCTGTGGCTGGCGCCGCTGGCGGCCGACCCCGGCAGCGATGTGCTGCACGAACACGTGGACATGCTGCTGCTGGACGAGTACGGCGCGTTCCAGACCGTGACCTGGTGGAACGCGCTGACCCAGTGCCCGGCCTACCAGCCGACGATCGATTTCTACGTCGCGCTGGTGAAGAAGGCCATCGGCGACTGGGGCTTCGAGGGCCTCAAGCTCGACGGCCAGCACCTCAACGCCGTCGCGCCGTGCCACAACCCGGCGCACGATCACGCCCATCCCAACGAATCGTTCGAAAAGCTCGCCGACTTCTGGAGCGCGATCCACAAGGCCGCGCGCGAGGCCAATCCCGAGGCGGTGGTGGAACTGTGCCCGTGCGGCACCGCGTTCGCCTTCCACAACCTGCCGGCCACCGACCAGTTCCCGTCGTCGGACCCGCTGTCGTCCTGGCAGGTGCGTAGCAAGGGCAAGAGCATGAAGGCGCTGATCGGCGAGCGCAGCAGCTACGCCGGCGACCACGTCGAGCTGTCCGATGGCGGCGCCGATTTCGCATCCAGCGTCGGCATCGGCGCGGTGATCTCGTCGAAATTCACATGGCCCAGGGATACCCAGACGCCCACCGCGCCCCTGCCGCCCGGCGGCTACGTGCTGACGCCGGAGAAGGAAGCGCTGTGGCGCAAGTGGGTCGGCCTGTACAGGCAGCACATGCTGCCGAAGGGCGACTACCTGGGATCGCTGTACGACATCGGCTTCGACACGCCCGAAGCGCATGCGATCGCCCGCGACGGGAGCATGTACTACGCGTTCTATGCCAACACGTGGAAGGGCCGGGTGGAACTGCGCGGGCTGGGCCGCGGCCGGCATCGCGTGCGCGACCTGTTCAACGACACCGAGCTGGGCACCGTGGACGCGGACGACAGCACCCTCGACGTCGCGTTCTCGGACTTCCTGCTGCTGCAGGCGACGCCCGTGGACGCCGCCGCATGACGGCGATCGCCGCATCGAACCGGCGCCCGTGGCTGGTCTACGCCCTGACCACGGTGCTGCTGTGGGGGGTCTGGGGCGCGCTGTCGGGCCTGTCCGCCGAGCGCGGCTTCCCCGAGACGCTGGTCTACTGCGTCTGGGCACTGACGATGATCCCGCCGGCGCTGTACATCCTCTGGCGCGGCGGCTGGGCGCTGGACCGCTCGCCGCGGGCGCTCGCCTTCGGCATGACCATCGGCCTGCTCGGCGCCGGCGGGCAGATGCTGCTGTTCCACACCCTGACGATCGGTCCGGCCTACTTCGTCTTCCCGATCATCTCGCTGTCGCCGGTGGTCACCATCGCGCTGGCCTTCCTGCTGCTGCGCGAGCGCACCGGCCCGCGCGGGGCGCTGGGCATCGCGCTGGCGCTGGTGGCGCTGCCGCTGCTGGACCTGTCGTTCGGCCGCGGCACCAGCGGGGGGCTGGGCTGGTTCCTGCAGTCGCTGCTGATCATGGCGGCCTGGGGCGTGCAGGCGTACTTCATACGCCTGGCCAACCACACCGTGCGCGCCGAGAGCATCTTCTTCTACATGATGCTGGGCGCGGTGCTGCTGGCACCGGTGGCGCTGGCGATGACCGACTGGACACAGCCGATCAACCTGGGCCTGGACGGCCCGTGGATGACCGCGGCGATCCAGATCCTCAACGCCGTCGGCGCCCTGACCCTGGTGTACGCGTTCCGCCATGGCAAGGCGATCGTCGTGGCGCCGCTGACCAACGCCGGCGCGCCGCTGGTCACCGCCGTACTGGCGCTGCTCTTCGCCAGCATGGTGCCCGGCCCGCTGAAGATGGTCGGCCTGGTGCTGGCCCTGATCGCCTCGCTGCTGCTGGTGAGCGAACCCGAGCGCGACAGCGCGACCGTCCCCTCCTGACCGGACCCGCCTCCCGATGCACCTCCTGCTCGACCTCGTCGCGCGCCATACCCAGGGCCACGCCACCGGCGTGACCTCGATCTGCTCGGCGCACCCCATCGTCATCGAAGCCGCCCTGCGCCATGCGCTGCGGACGGGCCTGCCGTTCCTGCTGTTCGAGGCGACCTGCAACCAGGTCAACCAGGACGGCGGCTACACCGGCATGACCCCGGCCAGCTTCGTCGAGTTCGTGCACGCCATCGCCGACCGGGTCGGCTTCGACCGCGCGCGCCTGGTGCTGGGCGGCGACCATCTCGGCCCCAATCCGTGGACCGCGATGCCGGCCGATGCAGCGATGGACAAGGCCGAGACGATGGTCGCGGCCTATGTCGCGGCGGGATTCCGCAAGCTCCACCTGGACTGTTCGATGGCCTGCAGCGGCGATCCCGTGCCCCTGCCCGAGGCCGAGATCGTGCGTCGCGCCGTGCGCCTGTGCCGGGCGGCGGAAACCGCCCATGCGCGGGCCGGCGGCGAGGCGCCGGTCTACGTCATCGGCACCGAGGTGCCGGTGCCGGGCGGCGCCACCGAGGCGATCGAAGGCCTGGCGCCGACGACGCCTGAAGCGGCGCTGGCGACGATCCAGGCGCATCGCGACGCATTCAGTGCCGCCGGGCTCGAGGGTGCGTGGCCGAGGGTGATCGCGTCGGTGGTGCAGCCTGGCGTCGAGTTCGACCACCACGACGTGATCGACTACCGGCCCGAGGCGGCGGGTCGGCTCAGCCGCGCCATCGAGCAGGTGCCGGGCATGGTGTTCGAGGCGCATTCGACCGACTACCAGACCCGGCAGGCGCTCGCCGCGCTGGTGCGCGACCACTTCGCCATCCTCAAGGTCGGTCCGGGCCTGACGTACGCGCTGCGCGAGGCGCTATGGGCACTGGACGCGATCGAGCGCGAATGGATCGACCCGCCCCGGCAGGCGCGGCTGCGCGAGGTGGTACGCGAACGGATGCGCGCCGAGCCCGGGCACTGGCAGCGCTACTACCACGGCCAGGACCGCGCGCTGGCGGTCGACCTGGACTACAGCCTCAGCGACCGCATGCGCTACTACTGGCCGGACCCCGCGATCGAACAGGCGCGACAGCGACTGTTCGACAACCTGCGCACCGACCCGCCGCCGATGTCGCTGATCGGCCAATACCTGCCCCACGCCCTGCGTGCGCTGCGCCACGAAACCGCGACCCACGAGCCGCTTTCGCTGGCGATGGCGCATATCGACGTGGTCCTGGACGACTACAACGATGCCTGTGACCCCCATGCCACCCACTGAATCGCTCGGTATTTCCGAAACGGACCTCATCGCGACCGGCGCCGTCTGCACCGCGCGCGAGATCGCACAACAGCCGCGCATGCTGGAGCGCACGCACGCCCTGGTATCGGCGATCCATGCGCGGCTGCAGGCGTTCGTCGCGCCGGTCACCGGCAATCCGCGTGCGCGCGTGATCCTCACCGGCGCGGG
This sequence comes from Luteimonas salinisoli, assembly GCF_013425525.1. Classification (GTDB taxonomy): domain Bacteria; phylum Pseudomonadota; class Gammaproteobacteria; order Xanthomonadales; family Xanthomonadaceae; genus Luteimonas; species Luteimonas salinisoli. The sequence continues at coordinate 12,583 of NZ_JACCKA010000005.1, forward strand.
GACCTCGGCCTACATCGGCCAGTGCCTGGCGCCCCTCCTGGACCGTAGCCTCGCCGCGCGCGTGGACGCGGTGCCGACGACCGACATCGTCAGCGCACCGCGGCTGTACCTGGATGCCGACCAGCCGCTGCTGCTGGTGTCCTTCGGCCGCTCCGGCAACAGCCCGGAAAGCATCGCGGCGATGGAACTGGCCGAGTCGCTGGTCGCCGACGTGCGGCACCTGGTGGTGACCTGCAACCCGGCTGGCGCGCTGTGCAGCGCCCCCGTCGCCACGGCGATCACGCTGCAGCTGCCCGAGGAAACCCACGATGCCAGCTTCGCCATGACGTCCAGCTTCAGCTGCATGATGTACGCCACGCTGGCGGCGCTGGGCGAAGCGGGGACGATGGACGGCAGGATCGGGGCGATCGCCGAGGCGACACGACGCGCGATATCCGACGCCCACGCCCCGCTCGGGGAACTGGCCGCGTGCGGCTACGACCGCGTGGCCTATCTGGGCAGCGGCGTGCTGCAGGGACTCGCCCGCGAGGCGGCGTTGAAGCTCGGCGAGCTCACCAACGGCACCGTGGCCACCTGCTTCGACTCCCCGCTCGGGTTCCGCCACGGCCCCAAGACCTTCATCACCGCGCGGACCCTGGTGATGGTGTTCGTGTCCAACGATCCGCTCACCCGACGCTACGACCACGACCTCATCGACGAGCTGCGGCGCGACGGCCGCGCGGCCCGGGTCATCGAAGTCACCGCGCAGCCCCGGCAGGCCGTCGATCCGGACACCATCGCCGTGCCCGGCATGGCCGGCGCGGCCGACGTCGACCTGCTGTGGCCGTTCGTGGTGGTCGCGCAACTCTACGCCTTCGAGGCCTCGCGCGCGCTCGGCCTGTCGCCCGACAACCCGAACACCCAGGGCCTGGTCAACCGGGTGGTACAGGGCGTCCGGCTGTACGCGCCGACCGCATGACCGGCGCGTGCTTCCTCGGCGTCGACGGCGGCGGAACCAAGACCCGGTTCGCCCTGATCGACGAGGAGGCAGGGCTGCTGGCCGAAGCGCGGCTGGGCACCACCTACCACCCGCATGCCGGCCTCGATGGCGTGCGCGACGTCCTGGCCCTCGGCGTGGAGCGGGTGCTCGCGCTGGCAGGCGCGCAGCGCAGCGACATCGCGCATGCCTTCTTCGGCCTCCCCGCCCACGGCGAGGACAGCCGCATCACCCCGCTGCTGGACGCGATTCCAGCCGCGATCCTCGGCCACGACCGCTATGCCTGCGATAACGACATGGTCTGCGGGTGGGCCGGCTCGCTCGGCTGTACGGACGGCATCAACATCGTCGCCGGCACCGGGTCGATCGGTTACGGGCAGCGCCGCGGACGCTCGGCCCGCGCGGGCGGCTGGGGCGAGGCGTTCTCCGACGAAGGATCCGCCTACTGGATCGCCATGCAGGGCTTGAACGCATTCTCGCGCATGAGCGACGGGCGGCTGGCGAAGGGGCCGCTGCACGTGATTCTCAAGGATGCGCTGCGGCTCGGGCACGACCTGGATATCTGCGCGCACGTGTATGGCACGCAGAGCTACGCCCGCGGCGAGCTCGCCCAGCTGTCGCCGCTGGTGGCGCGGGCGGCGCAGGCCGGCGACCCGGCCGCGCTCGGCATCTACCGGCAGGCAGCGCACGAGCTGGCGCTGATCGCGAGCTCGCTCCGTGCGGCGCTGGCGTTCGAGCCGCACGAGACCGTTCCGCTGTCGTATTCGGGCGGCGCCTTCAGCGCCGGCGACCTGCTGCTGCAGCCGTTCGCCGCTGCCCTGGGCGCGGCCAGTCCGGCATTCGAACTGCGCCAGCCGCTGCACCCGCCGCACTACGGTGCGGCGCTCTATGCGCGGAAGCGCGCGCGCGATCGGCAGCGCGGGTCTGCGACCGGGATCGCCGGCTAGCGCCTCGTCTTCGGAAGCCGATGCGACGTGCGCGCGGGCGATTGCAATCGGTCCGGTGCATCGGGCAGGCTTTCGAAGCGCGCGGGCTGGTTGTCATCGGCGGCCCCGCGACGTTGCCGCCGACCACGGAGCGCACGGTGTCCCGACCCGATCATGTCGCGCTGATGGCGCGCTACAACCGCTGGATGAACGAACGGCTGTACCGCGCCGCGGCCGCGCTGCCGGCGGCGGAGCTGGCGCGCGACCGCGGCGCGTTCTTCGGCTCGATCCTCGGTACCCTCAACCACCTGCTGGTCGCCGACCTGATCTGGCTGCGGCGTTTCGGCGCCGCGCCCGGGGCGCACCCGCTGCTGGCGCAGCTGCAGTCGATGCCGGTACCACCGACGCTGGACGCGACGCTGTTCGACCGCCTCGATGCGCTGGCCGCCGCGCGCGAGCGCATGGACGCGCTGGTCGAGGCCTGGACCGGCGCGCTCGACGAGACCGCGCTGGCGACCCCCCTGCGCTACCGCAACACCGCCGGCAAGACCTTCGAGCGCGAGACGTTCGGCCTGCTGATGCATCTGTTCAACCACCAGACCCACCATCGCGGCCAGGTCACCACGCTGCTGTCGCAGGCCGGCGTGGACATGGGCGTGACCGACCTGCTGGCGCTGCTGCCGGTGGCGGACGCGCCGGCCGCGGACGACGGCACGCACCCGCACTGATCCGCGGCGGGGTTCAGTGCGCAGGGGCGCCGGCGGCGTCTCCGAGGCGACGGTCGAGCCAGCCCAACACGCGCTCGAGCACGTCGCGCTGGTACTCTCGCTCGCGGAACCAGTGCGGTTCGCGCGGGTAGCGCACCATTTCCACCGGGGTGCCGTTGAAGCGCAGCGCGCCGTACAGCATCTCGCCCTGCGACAGCGGCACCCGCGCGTCCTCCTCGCCGTGCAGGATCAACATCGGCACGCGGACGCGACCGGCGTGGCGGATCGGCGAATGGGCGTCGTAGACGGTGCGTTCCGCCAGCGGGTCGCCGAAGTAGCCGGGCAGGTAGTCCGGGGTGTCGGTGCTCAGCGCCATCGCGCCGATGTCGGTCACGCCGGCGCCGACGATCGCGGTGCGGAAGCGGTCGCTGTGCGCCACCGCCCAGGCGGAGAGATAACCGCCGTAGCTCCAGCCGCCGATCGCCACCCGCTCCGGGTCGGCGATGCCCTCGCCGATGACCAGGTCGAGTCCGTCGAGCACGTCCTGGAAGTCGCCGCCGCCCCAGTCGGCGCGCGCCAGCCGCGCGAACTCCGGCCCCTGCCCCTCCGAGCCGCGCGGGTTGGGCAGCAGCACCGCATAGCCGTGCGCAGCCAGCAGCTGCGCCCACTCGTGCCAGGAGCCGAGCCAGCCGGACCACCACGCCCACGCGGGACCGCCGTGGATCTGCACCAGCGTCGGCAGCGGCCCGTCGCCGGGGCGCCAGGCCGGCGGCAGGACCAGCACGCCGTGGATCTCGCGGCCGTCGCGGGAGCTGCGCCAGGAGAGTTCGCGCAACCGCCCGCGCGCCCAGCCGGCGACCTGCGGGTTGTGGTCGCTCAGCGCGCGGCGGGTGGCGCCGTCCAGCAGCCAGACATCGCCGGGGCGCGCATCGCCCATGCCGACGAAGGCGATGCGGCCGTCGCGGGCGAGGTCGAACTCCGGCGCGGACGCCTGCACGTCGGCGATCTCGTCCCACTCGCCGCTGGCGGCATCCACACGCAGGAAGCGCGCGCGGACCCCGCGCAGGCCCTGGGCCACCAGGGCGGCGTCGCCGTCCCAGCGCGCACCCCACAGGGTGCCGGGCCAATCGGCGGCGAGTTCGACGCGGCGATCGCTGTCGAGATCGTGGACCACCGGCTGCGCGGTCATGCCGTACCGGCCGAGCACCCCGTAGAGCAGCCGCCGGCCGTCCGGCGACCACTGCGGCGGCGCCGCGGACGCACGTCCGTGCAGGGTGCGCAGGTGGCGGCCGTCGCCGGCATCGACCAGGACGATGCGCGAGCGATACCAGTAGTCGTTGAGGCCGGTCTCGTCCGAGACGCGCAGCGCCAGGCGGCGCCCGTCCGGCGACCAGGCGACCTCGTGCACCTGCAGGCCGGGAGCGGTCAGCGCGCGCGGCGGGCCGCCGGCGAGCTCCTGCAGCCACAGGCGCGCGTAGCGCCCGGCGCGGTGCACTTCCACCGGATCGTCCCCGCTTTCGCGTCGCCGCCGCTCGGCGGCGGTTTCCGGCTCGGTCGCCAGGTACGCCAGCCTGCGGCCATCGGGCGACCAGGCGAATCCGGTCACTCCGCCGGGCGCCGCGGTCAGGCGGGTCGCGGCCTCGCCGTCCGCGTCCACGCGCCAGACCTGCGCCGCCGGTGGCGCATCGTCCCCGGCCTGCGCCGTCGCGGTATGGGCCCGGTCGGAGAGGAACGCCAGCGCATCCCCGCGCGGCGACCAGGACGGGCCATGGTCGCTGGCGTCGTCGGGCGCCGGCAGTTCGCGCGGGGCCGCGCCATCCTCGAGGGTGCTGCGCCAGATCCGCCGACGCGGCGGCCGGCCCTCGGGTTGCGGCGTGATCACCACCCAGGCCAGGCGTTCGCCTGCCGGGCCGAAACGCGGGTCGGTCACCTGGCGCAGGTCGACCAGGTCGGCGGCGTCGAAATCCGCGGCGCCCGCCGCGCCGCAGGCGAGCAGCAGCGGCAGCATCCACCGCGCCAGCAGCCACCCCCGCGTTCCGCGGAGCAGCGGACCGGCCGCCCGCCGGGCGGGCTCAGCGCGCATCGCCAGGCGGCACGCCTGCGCGCGCTGCATCGCTGGAGCCATCCTCATCCTCCCCCGTGAAAAACCGCCTGCGCAGCCAGTCGGCGCTCTCGGCGATCGCGCGCCGCGCCAGCGGCGCGGCCGACATCGCCTCGAGGAAGCTGTGCGCCGCGCCAGGATAGCCGTGCAACGTGGCCTCGCCACCCGCGGCCTGCAGGCGCCGGGCCAGCTCCACGCTCTGGCCGTACAGCAGGTCGCGTTCGGCCGCCACCAGCAGGGCCGGCGGCAGCCCGTGCAGCGCGGCGCGCAGCGGCGCGGCCAGCGGATCCACCCGCGCCAAGTCGTGCGGGCCGAGGTAGTCGCGCCAGTAGCCGTCCATCTCCGCGGCGGTCAGCATCGCGCCTTCCGCACCGCGCTCTGCGCGGTCGCCCTCCGGCATCAGCGGGTCGTAGCCGCCGTAGTTGAGCAGCAGCGCACGCAGGTCGTCGGCAGTGCCGGCATCGCGCTGCCGCAGCGCGGTGGCCAACGCCATGTTGGCGCCCACCGAATCGCCGCCCAGGGCGATGCGTGCGCGGTCGACGCCGAGCCCGGCGGCGGCGGCGCGCAACCACGCGAGCGCCTCGCCGATCTGGTCCAGCGCCACCGGGAACCGGTGCTCCGGGGCCAGCGCGTAGTCGACCCCGAGCACCGCGACGCCGGCGGCCGCGGCGTATTCGCGCATCAGCCGGTCGTGGGTGTCGATGCTGAACATGCACCAGCCGCCGCCGTGGAGGTAGAGCAGCACCGGCAGCGGCCCCGCCGGCGCCGCGGGCAGGTACAAGCGCAGGCGGAGCGCACCGACCGCGGAGGCGAGTTCGACTTCGCGGGTGACGGCGATCGTCGGGCCGCCGGCGCGCCAGGGTGCGCGCACCCGCTCGGCGATCGCGCGCGCGGCGGCGCGATCCACCGGGCCGGCGCCACGCAGCCGCGCCGACTCGCGCATCACCGCATCGGTGAAGCGGCGCACGTCGCGATCGAGTCCATCCTCGTCCGCGCTCACGCGGGCTCGTCCCCACCGCTGCCGCGGGTGTCGAACGCGCGCATCCAGCGCACCAGCGCATCCTCGCCGGTGGCGGCCAGACCCTGCAGGATCTGCCCGAAATCGTGCGCGGCCTCGTCCTGGCCGAGCTTGAAGCTGGCGCGCACCTCGACGATCTCGCCGCGCAGCGCGGTCACGCCGGTGGCGAGCCGGGCATAGCGCGCGCCCATCTCCCCCAGGCGCCAGGCGCCGGCGTGGCCGGCTTCCATCTGCGCCACCAGCGCCTGCAGTTCGGCGTCGATGTCGTCCGGCGCCTCGCTCAGAGCGATGCGTAGCGCGAACGCGGCCGCGGCGTAGTTCCAGGTCGGCGCCTGGGTGCGGTCGTCGAGCCAGCGCGGCGAGACGTAGGCGTGCGGGCCGAGCACCAGCGCATGCGCATGCGGATCCCGGCGCAGCCGCGCCACGTGCGGATTGCGCCGCGCCAGGTGGCCGCGCAGCGCCACCAGCGAGCCGTCTCGACCGCGTTCGGCACGCAGCGGCAGCGGCGTGAACGCCGCATCGTCGCCGCCGGGCGAAATCAGCCAGGCCAGCGGCTGGGCCGCCAGCAGGTCGGCCAGGTCGCGCTGCGAGCGCGCGGCGTAGCGCTGGTCGCGGACGTGGCCCATCAGGCCGCTTCCTGCACCGCCAGCGGCCAGCGATCGTGCCACGGCGCGGCCGCCTCGAGTTCGTAGGCCAGCGCCAGCAGGGACTCCTCGTTTCCGCGGTCGGCGGCGAACTGCACGCCCAGCGGCAGACCCTCGGCGCTGGTGGCCAGCGGCAGCGAGATCGCCGGGGTACCGGCCAGGTTCTGCAGCGGGGTGTACGCCATCCAGTCGAACACCGCCTCCAGCAGCGCCTCGAACGGCCGGTCGGGCGCCAGCGTGCCGAGCAGCGGCGGCGGGGTCCGCACCACCGGGGTCAGCAGCACGTCCCAGTGGCGGTGGAAGCCGGCGAACGTCACCGGCAGCGCGCCCAGCGCGGCGAACGCGCGCTCGATGGCGTCGGTGCCGCAATGCGCGTGGTGCCAGTACGCCAGCTCCTGCGTCCACGGCTCCAGGGTGCGCGCCGCCTCCGCCGCACCGATGCGCGCGACGGTACGTTCGACGCTGTCGGCGGCCAGCTGCGACCACAGCGTGCGCAGCGCCTCGGCGACCGCTTCGGTCTGCACCGGCAGGCGCACCGCCTCCACCGTATGGCCGAGCCGTGCGCACAGCGCGGCGGCGGCGGACAGCGCCTCCGCCACCTCCGGGTGCGGCGCGGCTCCGCGCAGGCTCGTTGCCGCCACGGCGATGCGCAGCCGCCGCGGCGATGCTTCCGCCACCGGAGCCGACGGCACCGGCCGACAGACCGAGTACGCCCAGGCGACGTCGCGCACGCTGCGCGCCAGCAGGCCGTCGCCGACCAGCAGGTCCTCGAGCAGGTGCGGCGCGCGCGCGCGGACCGCGCCGCCGCGCCCGGGCTTGAGGCCGACCACGCCGCAGCACGCGGCGGGCATCCGGATCGAACCGGCACCGTCGCTGCCGTGCGCCAGCGGCACGATGCCGGCCGCCACCGCGGCCGCGGCGCCGCCGCTGGAACCGCCCGGCGAGTGCGCCGCCGACCAGGGATTGCGGGTGACCGGGCCGGCCAGCGGTTCGGTCGAGGGCAGCAGGCCGAACTCCGGCATCGCGCTCTTGCCGATCGCCACCAGCCCCTGCGCGCCGAGCCGGCGCGCGAACTCCGGCGCGCGGGCCGCGGGCGCGTCGCCGGTGCTGCGCGAGCCGCCGCGGGTCGGCATGCCGGACATGTCCAGCGAGTCCTTGGCCAGCCACGGCACCCCGGCGAACGGTGCGCCGGCCGCCAGCGACGCGGCGGCGGCACGCGCGGCGTCGAAAGCGCGGTGGCTGAGCGCCCCCAGCGCCGGGTCGAGCCGCTGCGCGCGCAGGATCGCCGCTTCCACCAGTTCCGCCGGCGACAGGTCCCCGGCACGGACCTGCGCGGCCTGCGCATGGGCATCCAGCCGGCCCAGCGCCATCGCCTGCGCGAACGGCATGCCGTGCGACGGCTCCGGCGCCGCGGCGGGAGATGCCGCCATGCTCAGAACCGCCAGTGCGCGGTGACGCCGAACGTGCGCGGGCGGACGATGCCCTGGCCCAGACCATTGGCCTCGGGCACGGTGCGGGTCACGCCGCGCTCGTCGAACAGGTTGCTGCCGAACAGGGTGACGTCGGTGTTGCCGAAACTCAGGCGCAGGCGCAGGTCGACCAGGTGGTAGTCGCCCTGCTCGTTCGGCGCCACGCCGGGCACCGCGGAGTTGAGATCGCTGATGCCCTCGGACAGGTACTGGTGGGCGAGCATCAGGGTCGGGTACCAGCCGCCATCGAAGCGCCAGGTCGCGGTATTGCTCACCGACCAGTCGGCCGAGCCCGGCAGTCGCGATCCCTCCGGGGCGGTGCCGTACCAGAGGATGAACAGGTCCTCCTCCAGCCGCGCCTGCTGCCAGGTCACCGCGCTGTGCAGGTCGAACGCCGCGTTGGGCCGCCACGCCGCCGCGACCTCGATGCCGCGACTGCTGGCCTCGCCGCCGTTGGCGGCGTAGTTGAAGTTGTCGGGAGTCTGCAGCCGCAGCTGGATGTCGCTCCAGTCCACGTAGAAGGCGGTGGCGTCGAGCAGCAGGCGGTTGTCGAGCCAGGCGGTGCGCACGCCGAGCTCGTAGTTGGTGAGCTCGTCGCTGCCGGAGCCATCGGGGATCGGGTATTCGCTCAGGCCCGGGGTATTGGGCGTGCCGAAGCGGAAGCCCTCGGAAACCAGCCCATAGACCATCAGGTCCTCGCGCGGGGTCCAGGTGAGCGCCGCCTTGGGGTTGAAGCCGCTCTCCTCGGTGCGCGAGGTCGACACGCGCGGTGCTCCGGGATAGGTCCCGAAGCCGACCTCGGTGGAGGTCTCCTCGACCTCGGTGCGGAACGCACGGCCGCCCAGGGTGAGTTTCCAGCTGGAATTGAAGTGCACAGAGGCCTCGCCGAACACCGCCCGCTCGCGGCCGTCGAGATCGGTGTAGAAGGCGTTGAAGACCTCGCCGTCCGGTGCGATCACCGCGCCGCTGCCCGGCCCGTACAGCGGCGAGCGGTCGAACGCGCCGGCCGCGCCGGCCGCGCCGAGCTGTTCGTACAGGGCCTTCTCGGTGTCGAACAGCATCGCCCCGACCAGCCATTCGAAACGCTGGCCGGAGGGCGAGGCCAGGCGCAGCTCGATACTGCGCCCCTCGCTGTCGCCGCCGGAATTGATGTAGAGCGGCTCGGTCAGGTCGAGATCGAGGTCGGCGTTATAGAACGGCCGGTACGGGGTGAAGTCGAAGCGCCAGTCCTGCGATTTGTCCTGCCAGGCGGCCAGCGCGGTGAATCCGGCCCAGCCGAAGTCGTGGTCCAGGCGCAGGCTGTGCACGGTGATGTCCGTGTCGGTGTATTCCGGAATCGCGGTGTCGCGGACCAGGTCGCCGAGCTCGGGCATCCGGTAGGCGTTGTCGTCCGAGTCGATCTGCTGGAACAGGCTGAGCCAGGACAGCGTGGTGGCCTCGCCCGGCGTGAGCACCGCCGAGAGCCGGCCGCCGCCGATGCTGGCGTCGTTGGCGCCATCGACCCCGGTGCCGACGTTGTCGATGTAGCCGGGGTCCTCGCGGTAGTTCACCACTGCGCGCACGGCGAACACGTCCTCGGCCAGCGGCAGGTTGACCATCGCCTTGCCGCTGACGCCGACGTCGGCGTTGCGGGTCTTGCTGACGGTGCTTTCCAGCGCCGCGTCGAAACCACCGGCGTCGGCGGTGTTGGCGATGTAGTTGACCGCGCCGCCCATCGAGGCCGAGCCGAACAGCGTGCCCTGCGGCCCGCGCAGCACCTCGACGCGGTTGAGGTCGAAGGTGTCGATGTCGGGCACGGCGATGGTCCAGCCCGGCTCGGTCAGCGGCACGTCGTTGAGAAAGTAGCCGGTGGTGGTCTGGCCCTGCACGTTGCCGGCACTGGTGGCGATGCCGCGCACCACCACGTGCGAGACGCCCGGCTGGTAGCTGTTGAACACCACGCCCGGGGTGCGCTGCACGTAGTCGGCCAGGCCCTGGGCGCCGCTGTCGCGCAGCTGCTGGCCGGTCACCGCGGAGACCGCGCCGGAGACTTCGCGCACCGATTCCTCGCGCTTGCCGGCGGTGACGACGATGCGGTCGAGGGTCACCGCGTCGCCGGCCTCCGCGGCCGGGGCCGGGGCCGGCGTGGACTGCGCCATGGCCGGCGCGGCGGCCAGCAGGCCCAGCCAGCAGCACACGGCCAGGCTGAGCGGATGGACGGCAGGTGTCTTCATGGTTCGGTTCCCCCTTGTTGCGGCAGGCGGCGCTGCGGAGCTGGAAGGGTCTGCGCCGGATCGCCGATGCAGGCACGTGGCGTTTTCATCAGAGATGACCGGCGCCACCCTGTCCACCGCCGCACCTGCCCGCCCACCCTGCGGCAAGTCGTTGACGGGAGGCGATTTTTCGTCGGACGGGCGGCGCGATCCTGCGCCCTTGCAGGGCGAATAACGCAGGATGTCCGGTGCGCAGGGCGCAATTCCACAGGATCTGCGGCGCCGCTGCGGGAGCCGCGCCGGCCGCCAGGGCCTAGACTCTCGGGACCGCGTCCCGCCCCGGATCCCGATGCCGCCCCGCAGTCTCGACCGCACCGACCTGAAGATCCTCAACGTGTTGCAGCAGGACGCGCGCATCACCAACCAGGCGCTCGCCGACAAGGTGGCGCTGTCGCCCAGCGCCTGCCTGAGCCGGGTGCGCGCCCTGGAGGCGGGGGGCCTGATCAACGGCTATCGCGCGCACGTGGCGGTGGACCGGATCCGCTCGGCCACCATCGTGCTGGCCCAGGTGTCCTTCAAGGACCACGCGCTCGACGGCTTCAGCGCGTTCGACCGGCGCATCCTCGCCATGCCCGAGGTGGTGGAGGCCTCGCGGGTGAGCGGCGCCTACGACTACATGCTGCGGGTGATCGTCAACGACGTGCACGAATGGAAGGACATCGCGCGGATCCTGCTGGGCGGCGACTACGGCGTGGAGAAGATCGTCTCGCACTTCCTGATGGACGAGGTCAAGCCGTTCAGCGGCTACCCGCTGGCGCCCAAGCCGACCCGCGCCTGAGGAGGGTCCGCCGCCGCGCTTCCTGCCGGCACGCGAGCGCTAGGCGGGGACCGGCGCATCCGCCTCGATCAGCTGCTCGGCCTTCGGTTCAGCCCGGAAGTCGCCGGGAATCCGCGCCCGCATCGAGCGCGCGTTCTGCCGCGCCTGCTCGGCGGTGCGCGCGCCGGGCATCGCCACACTGACCGCGGCCGGCGGCGCGGCATCCGCCGCGATCGACGCCGAACCGTCAGTTAGGATCGGCGGCGGCCGGGCCGGAAGCGGCGCCGCCTGCAGGAGGCGCGTCGTCCTCCGGTGCGGCGAGCGCATAGGTGTAGAGGTTATCGTCCAGCCGGACCTCGAGCAGATCCCGGCCACGGCGGTCGATCGGATAGATCTTGCCTTCCCAGCGGGCGGTCAGCGCGGTGATCGGATCCAGGCCGCCCAGCCGGCTGCCGGACAGGTGCACCCGCACGCGGTCGTCGGGGTAGGACACCCGCACCGAACTGAAGTAGGTGGCGTACTGTCCGCTGGACATCGCCCGATAGGAGCCGCTCGCGTTGGGATGGGCCACCAGGAAAGCGAACTGCCTGTCGAAATCGATGGCCGAGAAATCCGGCTCGATGTCGTGGCGGCGCAGCTGCCGGGGGCCGGACATCGCCTCCAGCGCGTCGGCGTGGACGACCGGGAAGAACTCGATGTCCGAGTAGACCGGCATCGCATCGGGGTCCGCCATGCCGCCGGTGGCCAGGATGGCGCGGGCCACGTCGGCACCGCCGAGTGCGGGACGACGGCCGATCTCGAAGTCGCTGACCGCGGCCACTTCCTGCGGCTCCGGTTCTCGCGTGTCTTCGCAGCCCGGCACCAGCGCCATGGCGAGTACGGCCGCCGCCAGCGGCCACGTCTTCCCTGTCGTCATTCCGTGAACTCCTTGTCTGGGCTTTTCCGGAGCGGGATTTTCGTATACGACGGAACGAAACAGAAGCCGCGGCAGCCGGATGCCGCCACTGTAGCGCGGCACGCCGCTTCCGGCACCCTCGGTATCGCGCCCGCGGGCGCTCTTACGGTGTGTACGACCACCGCGCCGTAGGAGCGCGCGATGCGCGCGAGGCCGTGAGCAGTCCGTCGTCCAGCAATTGCGGTGAAGCCCCACGCCTGGATCAGGCCCTCCTCGCGCATCTTCGTCAGCGCCGGCATCGCGCTTTTCGCGGCTTCGGCGAAGCGCTGTCCCCACGCATGCCCAGGTCCTGTTCGTTGTCCGGCGACAGGTCGTGGATGAAGAGGACGTCGATGCGCGGAATCCCGAGCGGGGCGCGGTGACCGTCACGTCATCTGCGCGCGGCGACCTGCCGGCGGCATGCGCATCAGCGGCGGCGTGGTCCGCCGGCCGACGGCCGCCGCCAATCCGGCGTAGCCCGCCAGGCCTCGACCAGGAACTCGACGAAGGCGCGTGCCTTGGCCGGTACGTAGCGGCGCGCCGGCATCACCGCGTGCACGTCGAGGCCGGGCATGTCCCAGTCCGGCAGCACCGTCTCCAGCTCCCCGCTGGCCAATGCATCGGCGACGGCGAAGGCAGGGATGCGGGCGATGCCCGCGCCGGCGATCGCGGCGGCCTTCAGCGCGAGGCTGGAGTTGGCGTCCAGGCGGGCGCCCAGGGCGACGCGCACCACGTCACCGGCGCGCATGAACTCCCAGGTGCGGCCGCTCACGGCGAGGCTGAAGTGCAGGCAGTCGTGCCCACCCAGCTCGTCCGGCCGCAGCGGCCGCCCGGCACGGTCGAGGTAGGCCGGCGCCGCGCACAGCACCACCTGGCTGCGCGCGATGCGCCGCGCGACCAGGCTCGAATCCTCCAGCCGGCCGAGGCGGATCGCCAGGTCGAAACCCGCCTGCACCGGGTCGATCTGGCGGTCGTCGAACTGCAGGTCGAGGGTCACCTGCCGATGGCGCGCCAGGAACGCGGCCGCGTGCGGGGCGACGTGCAGCAGGCCGAAGGTCATCGGTACCGTCACCCGCAACCGCCCCTGCGGCTCGCGCTCGCTGCCGGCCACCGCGTCCTCGGCCGCGCGCGCTTCGGCGAACGCGGTCTGCGCGTGCCGCAGGTACAGCTGCCCCGCCTCGGTCAGGCTGAGCCGGCGCGTGGTCCGATGCAGCAGGCGGGTGCCGAGCCGGCGCTCCAGGGCCGAGACCTGCTTGCTGACCGCGGCCTTCGACAAGCCCAGCGCATCGGCCGCGCGCACGAAGCTGCCCAGCTCGGCCACGCGGACGAAGGCGAGCAGGCCGGGCAGGTCGGGGGTGGGCAGTCGCGCCTGCGGGATTGTTGACATGGGTAAACAGTCTAGCCACTCCGGGGCCGATTATCCGCGCGCCTGCGGACTCTAGCCTGCAGGACATCCCATCCCGGAGCGCCTGCGATGAACATCGCCACCCAACGCATGATCCTCACCCTCGCCACCGGCGTGCTGATCGGCGGCGGCTACATCGTCGGCAAGCAGCTGCTGGTGCAGGGCTTTTCGCCGATCGCCGTCTCCTTCGTCCAGGTCGCCGGCGCCACGCTTCTGCTGCAGACCGCACTGCATGCGCGCGGGCTGCGCCCGCCCACCGACCGGCGCACGCTGCGTTTCTTCGCAATCGCCGCGACGATCGCGGTGATCGGTTCCACGCTGCTCGGCAACTGGGTCCTGGCGCGGATCCCGGCCGGCATCTTCACCCTGCTGGTGACCCTGTCGCCGCTGTTCACCTCGCTGTTGAACGCCGCGGTCGACCGCCGCCTGCCCACCGCTTCCGCACTGGCCGGCACCCTGCTCGGCCTGGCGGGCGTGGCGCTGGTGCTGGTGCCGCGGGCGCAGGCGGTGGACGCCGAGCAGGCCGTGGCGCTCGCCATCGCCGTGGCCGTGCCGGTGCTGCTGGCGGCGGGCAACGTCTATCGCGCACGGCACTGGCCGCACGGCGTGCCCGCGCCGGTGGTCTCGGCCGGAACCCTGGGCGTGCAGGCGCTGATGCTGCTGCCGCTGTTCGCCGCCCTGCACGACGGGGCCGATCTCGTCCGGCTGGGCAGCGTGTGGCCGCTGCTGGGGCTGATGGTGCTGATCACCGTGGCCGCCAACGTCAGCGCCGCCTACCTGCAGCGGGTGGCCGACAGCGTCGCCTTCAGCCAGATCGGCTATGTGATCGCGCTGACCGGCCTGGGCCTGGGCGCGCTGCTGTTCGGCGAGCGCCTGGGCTGGCTGTTCCTGCCGGCGCTGGTGCTGGTGTTCTCCGGGATCGTCCTGGTCAACCGCCCCGTGCGCGCGCCCGCGCCGGACCGCGCCGACACGCAGGGCCTGGAGCGGATCGGGGCCTCGGCACGGTAGCGCAGGTGGCGGGCGGCACGTCGCGGCACCCGTCCGCCCCCACGGGGCGCCCGGGCCGGTCGCGGTGAGCAGGGCGGACCTGGCGGATAGGCAACCGGATCCATCACTGCGGCCGCTGGAAGCGCCTGCGCGCCCGTTCGACCTTGGTTCTGATGACGCAGCCGTCGACGTGGTCGTTGACCAGCCCCATCGCCTGCATGAAGGCGTACACCGTGGTCGGCCCGACGAACTTCCAACCCTGCCTTTTCAACTCCTTCGACAGGGCGATCGATTCGCTGGACGTGGATGCGCTCTGGGGCTCCCGGCGCGCATCGGGGGCGGGTTCGTAGCGCCAGATGAAGGCGGCCAGCGAGCCCTCGCGCTGGACCAGCCGTTCGGCTTGCCGAGCGTTGTTGATGACGGCCTCGATCTTGCCGCGATGGCGCACGATGCCTTGGTCCTCGAGCAAGCGGTCGACGTCGCGGTCGGTATAGCGTGCGACCCTGCCGAAGTCGAAGCCGTCGAAAGCGGCGCGGAAGTTGTCGCGCTTGACCAGGATGGTGCGCCAGCTCAATCCCGACTGGAATCCTTCCAGGCTCAGCTTTTCGAACAGGCGGCGATCGTCGTCCACCGGAAAGCCCCACTCCCTGTCGTGGTAGTCCAGGAATTCCGCTGCGGCGGCGCACCAGCGGCAGCGCTCTTTCCCATCCGTTCCCGCGATCGTCGCGCTCATGTGGTTTCCCGCTTGGAGATTGCGATGGTCGGCACGCTCAGCCGAGGAATGCCAGGCGTTCATCGGCTTTCGAGACGGAAAGCTCGAAGATCTCCGCGCGCACGACGTCCTCCACCACGAACGGATCTTCGTCCACCCGCTTCCGGAGATCGGACAGGGTCGTGTCGTGGGCCAGGATCGCGCCTCCCGTCCCCGGCTGGAGGCTGCCGGCGAGCAGGAATACGCCATCATCGAAGCCGCGCCCGAGCCATGCATTGTGGCCCTGCAGGAACTGGCTGGTCCGCGCCTTGTGGGTTGAGAACTTCAGCAACACGATGAACATCCGTCCCGGTCTCCCGTCTATCGTCTATCGTCTATCGTCTGGCGTTGCCCGAGGACGGCGGAGTTCCGTCCTTCCGCAACGGTTTCCTGCCTCGGGCGGGCCCTGATCGCACGGCTTCCGGCCTTGCCGCTTGCGGGCGGGACTGCCCCGGTCGCCGGCCGGCGCCCCCGTCCGACCCGGCTTCCTGCACGCACGCATCGAGCCAGCGACACATGTCCCTGACTTCGCTGGCGACGAATGCTTCGTCGCCGATGGCGCTGGCGACCATGGCCACGCCCTGGCTGCGGGCGAGCAGGTGCAACGCCAGCGCGTCGGCATCCTTCCCGCGGGCCAATCGCTCGAACTGCCGGCGCAGCCAGGCATGAAACAGGGCGAACAGCGCGTTCGCGTCCGCCTGCGACGGATGGCCCAACCTGGCCAGCTCGGTGCACAGCGTACCGATCGGGCAGCCATGCCGCATGATCTTGGCCCGGTTGACGATCAGGATGCCGATGAAGCTGCGGATGCGGTCCGCGGGATGCGCGCTTTCGGCCTCCCACCGGCCCAGCAGCGCGCGTGCGTCTTCCAGCCGCAGGTCGATCACGGCGGCCAGGATGTCGTCCTTCGATCTGAAGTGATGGTAGAAGTTGCCGCGCGAAATGCACACGGCGCTGGCGATGTCCGCGAACGAGGTGTGCTGGTAGCCCTGGCGGTAGAACAGGCCGTCGGCCGCCTCGACGATCAGGTCGCGCGTGGTCTTGTTGCCCATGCAGTCGTTTGCCGGTGGCGAGCGTTGCGGACAATGATTAGGACAATCGTCCTAATTCGTCAAGCCGGCGAGCCGACAACGGCGGCGGCGCCCGGTTCGGTATGGGATCGGCGCGCCCGGCGCGCTACGGCATCGAGGCCAGCACCGTCACCGGCAGGTCGCGGCTGCCGATGGCCTGATTACCGCTGTGGTCCTCGCCGAAGGCGCGGATGATGTAGTCGCCCGGCGGCAGGTCGGAGGGCTGCCAATGCGATACCGCCAGTTCGTCGGCGCGCACGCGATTGCTGGCCACGTACAGGAACCGCGTGCGGGCGGCGCCGTGCACGGTGATGCCGCTGTTGGCGGCGTAGGCGACCTTCACCGCATCCGGATGCGCGGGCATGCGCGAGAAATCGAGGTTCATCGCCGGCGCCGCCAGGCCCGGCAGCATGCTGCCGTCGGCCGCCAGCACCTGGTAGCCGACGCGGTGCAGGCCGAGGCGACGGCGGGCGAGATTGTCGTTCACCTGATCCCAGGCATCGACCACGACCTGCACCCCGCCGCCGTCCTGCGGCACCAGCACGCGGCCGTTCTCGCGGCGGTCGAGCGGCTGGTCGCGCTCGTCGAGCAGGAACACGCCGTCGATCCGCGGCGGCACGCTGTCGACGAAATTGCGCAGGCCCAGCCGGATCGCGTTGTGCTGGTAGCCGTAGGGACCGACGATCAGATGCACGTGCGCCTGCGCGTTGACCGTGCCCAGGACATCGCCGGCGGCGAAGCGGGTGCCGCGCGGGACGCGCACCCGCTCCGGACGGCCGTCCTCGTCGGCGAGGATCTGGAACCTGTCCGGATCGAGATTGCGCCCCTGCGGCGTGCGTCCGACGCGCATGTGCACATAGGCCAGCTCGCCGACCGCCATGCCTTCGGCCTGGCCGCCGAAACTCCACGCCGCCAGCGGCGTGGCGACCTTGCCGTCGGCGATGGCGAGCACCCGGGCGCCGACGTCGCCGCGGATGTCCAGACCGTTGTGCAGATGGTTGCGGCTCTCGCCGCGAAAGTTGCCGCGCACCTCGCCGAGGGTGCCGACCACCTCGTGCCAGCCGTCCTGCGGTGCCAGCGGCCAGCGCTGGCCGGTGTCGGGCAGTGCGCGCCCGGGCGCCGGCCCGACCGGGCCGTCGGCGGCGTCGCCGGCCCGCGGCGCCAGCCGGTGCAGGCGATGACCTGCGGCATCGGCCAGCAGGAGGCTGCCGTCGGGCTCCAGCCACAGCGCCGACGGCCGCGCGAACCATGGCGCAGGCTCGCCGCCGGCCAGCACGCGGGCACGGCCGTCGCCGGTCAGCTGCAGCACGCGGCCCGGCGAGAGTTCGGCGACGTAGAGATGCCCGTCATGGGTCGCCGCCAGCGCCAGCGGACGGCCGAAGCCGTCGCGCTCTTCTTCCCGCCATTCCCATGGCGAAGGCCGCCAGGTGTCGACGGCGCCATCCGGGTCGATGCGCCGCAGGGCGCGGTTGCCGGTATCGGCGACCCAGACGGTGCCGTCGCCGGCCACCGCGAGTGCCGCCGGCGTGTCGAAACGCGCCTGCCCGCCCCAGCCGTTGCGGAACCCGGGCCGGTCCCCGCCGGCGACGGTGCGCACCTGCCCGTCGGGCTCGATCACGCGGATGCGGTCGTTCCAGGTATCGGCGACGTAGACCCGGCCGGTCGCGTCGAGCGCCACGCCCATCGGCGCATGGAAGCGCGCCTGCGCCGCCGCGCCGTCGCGGAATCCGGGCGTGCCTTCGCCGGCCAGCGTGCTCACCAGGCCGTCCGCGGAGATCCGGCGGATCGCGTGGTTGCCGGTATCGGCCACGTAGAGATTGCCGGCCGCGTCCACCGCCAGCGCCGACGGCGTGTGGAAGGCCGCCGCCGCGCCGCGACCGTCGGCGAAACCCTCCTCGCCACCGGCGAACGGATGCAGGCTGCCGTCGGGCGCGATCCGGCGGATGCGGTTGGCCTCGCCGGCGTCGGCGACGAACAGGCTGCCGTCGGGTCCGCGCACCAGGCCCCAGGGTTCGTCGAAGCGCGCCTGCGCCGGGTCGCCGTCGCGCAGGCCGCGATGCCCGTCGCCGGCCAGTGGCACGATCCGCGCCTGCCAGTCGAACGCGGTGGCGGGCGGACCGGGATCGGGCTGCGGCGGATCTCGCATCGGCAGGAGGAAGCTGGCGCCGAGCGCGAGCGCTGTCAGCAGCAGCACCGCCGGCAGCGCGCGCCGCGCCCACCGGCGCGGCGCGCGGCGGCGCCGGTTCAATCCAGCACGCGGCAGAAGACCGCCTTCAGGTACCGCGATTCCTGCACGTCGGCCAGGAACGGATGATCGGCGCCGGCGCCGGACACCTTGAGCACCTGCAAGGTGCGGCCGGCATAGAAGGCGGCGCGGCGCAGCATGTCGAGGAACTGCTCCTCGCTGATCAGGCCGGTGCAAGAGAACGTGGCGAACAGCCCGCCGGGCGCCACCACGCCCAGCGCCAGCTTGTTCATGTCGAGGTATTTCTTCAGCGCCGGGATCACCTGGTCGCGGTCGCGAGTCATCTTGGCCGGGTCCAGCACCACTGCGTCGTAGCGCTCGCCGCTGGCGGCGGCGTCGCGCAGCCAGGGGAAGACGTCGGCCTGCACCCAGCGCGGGCGCACGTCGTTGAGCTTCGCATTGCCGCGGGCGATGTCGAGGACGTCCTGGTCGATGTCGACGCCGGTCACTTCGCTGGCGCCGTGCACCGCGGCATAGATGCCGAAGCCGCCGGTGTTGCAGCACAGGTCGAGCACGCGGCGGCCGGCGACCTGGCCGGCGAACCAGTGGCGGTTGTCGCGCTGGTCGGCGAAGAAGCCGGTCTTGTGCGCGCCGGCGGGATCGGCGCGGAAGCGCACGCCGTGCTCGGCGATGACCGCCGGCTCGACGGTGCCGGTGCCGGCGCTGCTGAACGGACGGCAGTCGAAGCTCTCCTGCTTCTGCACGTGCTCGTCGGCGAAGCCGTAGAAGCGGCAGCCGGGGAACTGCGCGCGCAGCGCTTCGTTGATCCATTCGCGGTGGCGGTACATGCCGGCGCTGAAGTATTCGACCACCAGCAGGTCGGCATAGCGGTCGACCACCAGCCCACTGAGCCCGTCGCCTTCGCTGTGCACCACGCGCCAGGCGTCGGACACGTCGTCCAGGCGCAGGATCTCCCGCCGCAGGCGCACCGCCTCGGCGATCTTCGCCGCGAACCAGCCGGCGTCGATCGCCACGTCCGGATCGCGCTCCAGGATCCGCACCGCGATGCGCGAGTGGCCGTTGTAGAAGCCGCGGCCGATCCATTCGCCGTCGACGCCGGCCACGTCGACGAGGCTGCCCGGCTTGGGACGCTGCACCGGTTTCTCGACCAGCCGCTGGAAGATCCATGGGTGGGTGGAGCGCCAGGCGTTCTTCAGGCGGACGGTGGGCAAGGGCTGGGAAGTCATCGCGGAATTCTACGCTGTAGATGCAGGATGGTCCGGCGTTCGGGAATCGGGAATCGGGAATCGGGTTCCGGGTGCCGGGTGCCGGGGCTTTCGGTTCTCGCGACATAACAGAAGGGCCTCAACACAGTCATCCCGGCGAAAGCCGGCATCCAACGGTTCTCCGGCGCGTCGAAATGGATGCCGGCTTGCGCCGGGATGACGGACAGGAGCGACACGTCGCCGTGCCGGGTGCCGGATACAGCATCCCGGCAGCTCCACCCTTGCATCGCGGCGATCTGTCGCCATCCTCTGGCCCATGCACCTCGACATGCCCGACGCGCCTGCCGATCCGAAGGCGCAAAACGCCGCCGACCGGCGCCGGCTCGCCACCGCGATCAAGCTCAGTCTCGCCTTCGTGGCGCTGCTGGCGGTGATGTTCGGGGTGCAGGGCATGCTCGACTGGCGCGCCTTCGCGATCGCCCCGCATTCGCCGCAGGGCCTGATCGGGGTGCTGACCGCGCCGCTGCTGCACGGCTCGCCCAAGCACCTGATCGCCAACGCGTCGGCACTGCTGGTGCTGGGCACGCTGGCCTTCGCCGTCTACCCGCGGGCCAGCCTGCGCGCGCTGCCGTTGATGTGGCTGGGTGCGGGCCTGGCGGCATGGTGGCTGGGCGATCCGGGCTCGCGCCACCTCGGCGCCAGCGGCGTGACCCATGGACTGATGTTCCTGGTGTTCGTGCTCGGGCTGCTGCGCCGCGACCGGCCGTCGATCGCCGCCGGGATGATCGCGTTCTTCTTCTACGGCGGCATGCTGCTGACGATCCTGCCGCAGGAGCCCGGCGTGTCCTGGCAGTCGCACCTGGGCGGCGCGGTCGGCGGCATCGTCGCCGCGTGGCTGTTCCGGCGCAGCGATCCGCAGGCGCCGCGCCGACGCTACAGCTGGGAGCTCGAGGAAGAGGAGGCGCAGGCGGAGACCGCCGGGCGCGACGACGTGTTCGAACCGCCGTCGCCGCGCGAGGTGCCCGTGCTCTGGCGCCGCGAGCCCGAACCGCGCGGCGCGGTGCTCGAGTTCCCGCGCGCACGCCGCGACCGCGACCGCGACGATCCTTCCCCGTAGGAGCGTGCCATGCACGCGAAAGCCGGCGCGGTTGGCCGACGCCCGGAATCACCGCCCACCCGACCGCAGCCTCCCGCGGCCTTCGCGGCCATGGGCCGCTCCTACGAGAGCAGCGTCCCCTTTGGAAACGTGCCATGCACGCGATCACCGGCGCGGCGGCCGGTGCCCGGGATGGCCGCCAGGCCGATCGGCAGTCGCTGCAGCTGCCGCCAACCCGGCCGCGCGCCTCAGAGGTCGTCCGGCATCGCCGCCAGCTTGCGGCCGATCACCGCGCAATAGTGCAGCGGGTTGCCCTCGATCGAGATGCGATGGCGGTAGCGCTCGAGATGGTAGAGCTGCAGGAACTCGGCGGCCACCAGGCGCTTGATGAACACCGCAAGGCCGCTCTCGTCCGACTGGCCGAGAAAGGTCTCCTTGATGTTGAAGGCGATCCAGCCGCCGTCGGCGATCAGGTTGAAGGCGCGGTGGAACGCCGCCACCGGGATGTCGTCGTAGCCGAGCGCGGCGATCGTGGTCAGGCAGTTGAAGTCCCAGCCGCCGAACTGCTCCATCAGCGCATCGTCGTGACGGCTGAGATCGCCGACGTAATAGGCGTCGTAGATGCCGGGACGGTCGCGCCACAGCGCGTCCTTCGCCGCCTCGGAAATGTCGGCGCCGACCAGGCGCGAGACGCCATAGTGCGCCAGCTCCTCGCCCATCATGCCGTTGCCGGCGCCGAAATCGAGCACCCGCTGGCGGTTGAGGTCGTCGCCGGCCGCCGCCAGCACCTCGTTCATGCGCAAGGCCAGGAACCGCGGCGAATCGCACTTCAGCCGCTCGTAGAAGATCTGCTCGTACAGGCCGGGCAGGCTGTAGATCCGGTCGTAGTCGTGGAAGCGGATGTGCTCGGCGCGGCCGTCCTCGTGGTCGAGGACGAAATAGACGTCGCTCTCGCGCTCGCGACTGAAGTCCAGCTGCGGCAGGCGGATGCGATGGCGTGGGATCTTCGTCATTCGGGTTCCTCGTCTTGAATGTGCGGTGGATGGGGCTAGCGGCGCGCAGCCAGGCGCAGGCCGCGCGGCGTCAGCGCGCGCTCGACCAGTTCGAACGCCCCCTGCGCGGCGAGCGCCAGCAGCGCCGCCGGCACCGCGCCCTCCAGGATCAGGCCGATGTCGTCGAGCCGGATGCCGGCGAGGATCGACTGGCCATAGCCCCCGGCGCCGATCAACGCCCCGAGCGTGGCGGTGCCGACGTTGATCACGGCCGCGGTCTTGATCCCCGCCAGGATGGTGCGCAGCGCCAGCGGCAATTCGATCCGCCACAGCCGCGTCGTCGGCCGCAGGCCGATCGCGGCGGCGGTTTCGCGCAGCTCGCGCGGGATGCCGGTCAGGCCGGCGTGGGTGTTGCGGACGATCGGCAACAGACTGTACAGGAACAATGCGGCGATCGCAGGCCACGCGCCGATGCCGAACAGCGGAATCATGAAGACGAACACCGCCAGCGACGGCAGCGTCTGCAGCAGGCCGGTCAGCGTGAGCACCACCTGGCCGACGCGCGGCCGACGCGCGGCGAACACGCCGAGCGGCAGCGCCACCAGCAGCGCGAGTCCCAGCGAGATACCGACCAGGGCGAGGTGTTCGCGGGTGCGCTGCCACAGCCGCGGCCAGCGGCCGGACGCCTGCGGCGCATCGATGCCGAGCCAGTCCGCGGCGACCGCGGATTCGGCTTCGCGGTCCAGCTTCACCCGCGCGTTGAGGCGCTGCATCGTCTCCGCATCGATGCGCCCGGCCAGGCCCTCCAGCGCCTCGACCCATCCGGGTGCGCGCTGCGCGAGGTCCTCGCGGTAGAGGAACACCGCTTCGTAGCCGGGGAAGTAGCCGCGGTCGTCCTCGAGCACGGCGATGTCGTAGTACGGGATCTCGGCATCGGTGCGGTACAGATCGGTGACGTCGATCGCGCCGCCGGCCAGGCCGCGGTAGGCCAGGTCGTGGTCGAGCCCGTTGGCGTCCTGCGGCAGCCCGTAGGCCGCACGCAGCCCGGGCCAGCCGTCGGCGCGCTGCATGAACTCGTTGCCGAAGCCGAAGCGCAGCCCAGGGTGGCCGCGCAGGTCGCCGATGCTGCGCACGCCCAGCGCGTCGGCGTGCGCGGCGCGCATGCCCAGGGCGTAGCTGTTGTCGAATCCGAGCGGCGCGGTCATGCGGATGCCGCGCCGCGCCAGCTCGGCGCGCAGCGCGTCGATGTCGGCTTCGGGCATGCGCAGCAGCTCCTGCGCCAGGGTGCCGGTGTACTCGGGATAGGCGTCGATCTCGCCGCCGAGCAGCGCGCGCCAGACGATGCGGGTGCCGCCGAGCTGGCGGCGGTGGCGCACCGCGGTGCCGCTCTGGCGGCCCAGCCCGGCGCCGATCTCGCCCAGCACCACCGACTCGGTGAAGTTCTTCGAGCCGATGGTGGCGCTCGCGCCGGCCGCGCCGTCGGGCTGCTGCGCCCATGCGGTCGCGCCGGCGCACAGCAGCAGCAGCGCGAGCAGGCGCCGGATCACGCCGGCGACTCGAGGCTGCGCTGCGCGGTCATGAACGCCCGGACGAACGGCTCGACCGGCGCCTGCAGCAGTTCGCGCGCCGGGCCCTGCTGCACCACGCGGCCGCCGCGCAGCAGCACCAGGGGATCGGCCAGGTAGGCCGCCTCGGCGACGTCGTGGGTCACCAGCACCACGGTCTTGCCCAGGGTGGCGAACAGCTCGCGCATCTGCGCCTGCAGCTCGTGACGGATGATCGGGTCGAGCGCGCCGAGCGGCTCGTCCAGCAGCAGTACCTCCGGATCGAGCATGAGCGCGCGGATCAGGCCGACGCGCTGGCGCTGGCCGCCGGACAGTTCGGCCGGATAGCGCCGCAGCGCGTCCCCGGGCAGCCGGCACAGCGCCGCCAGCTCCTGCACGCGCGCATCGATGCGCGCGCGGCTCCAGCCCAGCGTGCGCGCCAGCAGCGCGACGTTGCCGGCGGCGGTGAGGTGCGGGAACAGTCCGCCCTCCTGGATCACGTAGCCGATCCGCCGCCGCTGTTCGAGCAGCCGCGCGCGCTGCAGCGGCTCGCCGCGGAACAGCACGGTGCCCGCGTCCGGCCATTCCAGGCCGATCAGCATGCGCAGCACGGTGGACTTGCCCGCCCCGCTCGGCCCGATCAGGGCGGTGCTGCGGCCGGCCTCGATGCGCAGGTCGACGTCCTCGAGCGCGACGCTGCTGCCATAGCGCCGGCTGACGTGGCGGAGCTCGAACATCCGGCCACCATAACGCAGTCGCGCCGGCGGGCTCTCCCCCGCGAAGGACCCGGCCGCGGCACGGGACGCCGGCGACCCCGGATGCCGGCCTTCGCGGTGCACTAGAATCGACGGATGCGCACCATCGCCGCCATCGTTGCATGCATCCTGCTGCTCGGCGCCGGTGCAGCGCGGGGAGGCCCGATGCAGGAAGACGTGGACCGGTTGATGCGCGACTACGACGGCGCCGTGCCCGGGGCCGCGGTTCTGGTGCTGCACGACGGCGAAGCGGTGCTGCGCCGCGGCTACGGCCTCGCCGACCTCGAGACCGCCGCGCCGGTCGCCGCCGCCAGCAACTTCCGCCTCGCCTCGCTCACCAAGCAGTTCACCGCCGCGGCGATCCTGCTGCTGGCCGAGGACGGCCGCCTGCGCCTGGACGACCCGGTGCGCCGGTGGCTGCCGACCCTGCCCGAGGCCGCCGATCCGGTCACCCTGCACCACCTGCTCAGCCATACCTCGGGGCTGGTCGACTACGAGGAAGTGATGCCGGAGGGCCCCGCCGCCCAGTTGCGCGACGCCGACGTGCTGAGGCTGCTGGAACAGCACGACCGGCTGTACTTCGCTCCGGGCACCGACTACCGCTACAGCAACAGCGCCTACGCCCTGCTCGCGCTGATCGTCGGCAAGGCCTCCGGGCTCGATTTCGCCGGCTTCCTGCGCGCGCGCGTCTTCGCGCCGCTGGCGATGGACGGCACGGTGGCGTTCGAGGACGGCGTCTCCGCGGTCGCGCGGCGCGCGTACGGCCACAGCCAGGTCGACGGCGCCTGGCGACGCACCGACCAGAGCCCGACCAGCGCCGTGCTCGGCGACGGCGGGATCTACAGCTCGATCGACGACCTGGCGAAATGGGACGCGGCGCTGTACGACGACCGCCTGCTGTCCGAGGCGTCCCGCGCGCTGGCGTTCGCCCCGCAGACCGCCACCGCCACCGGCGAGCCGGACGTCGACGCCTACGGCTACGGCTGGCGCCTGGCCGGCGACATGCTGTGGCATTCCGGCGAGACCATCGGCTTTCGCAACGTCATCCTGCGGTTCCCGCGCCAGCGCCTGACCGTGATCGTGCTGAGCAACCGCAACCATCCCGAGCCCTACCGAACCGCGCGCGCGATCGCGGCGCTGTGGCTCGCACCCGGAAACGACTGACCATGTCCCGAGCGCTGCGCATCGTCCTCGTCCTGGTCGCGCTGGCCGCGATCGCATTCGCGTTGTGGCGCTGCACCCGCCCGGCCTCCGCCCCCGGCCTGCCGGGGACCGGCGCGCCGCTGGCCGACGCCGTGCCGCAGTCGTCCGATCCCGCCGCGCAGCGCATCGAGGCCGACCTGCGGCGCCTGGCCGACGACGCCATGGAAGGCCGCGAGACCGGCACCCGAGGCTACGAGCTGGCCGCATCCTACGTGGCGGCGCGGTTCGCCGACGCCGGGCTGGCACCGGCCGGCGAGAACGGCGGCTATTTCCAGCGCGTGCCGCTGCTCAAGGCGACGGTGGAGGAGGAAGGCGCGCGGCTGGCTGTGGAGCGCGGCGGCCGCACCATCGAGCTGCGTTTCGGCGAGCACTTCCTGCCGTGGGCGAATTTCAACGCGCCGGCGCATGCGTTGGCGGCGCCGGCGGTGTTCGTCGGCCACGCCATCCACGCGCCCGAGATCGGTCACGACGACTTCGACGGCCTGGAGCTGCGCGGCCGCATCGCCGTGGTGCTGCCCGGCGCACCGGAGACCTTCGCACCGCATCTGCGCGCCTACCACTCGGCCCAGCGCGAGAAGCTGCAGGCGCTGGCGGCGCGGGGGGCGGCCGGGGTGGTGTTCGTCTCCACCCCGCAGTCCGAGGCGCGGCTGCCGTGGGCGAGGCTGCGCGCCGGCTGGGACAAGCCGGCGATGCGCCTGCGCCGCGACGACGGCGCCGCGATCGACGGGTTCCCGCAGCTGCAGGCGATCGCCGCGGTGGGGGTGGCCGCCGCCGACTTCATCTTCGCCGACCAGGAGCGCACCGCCGCCGAGCTGTTCGACGCGGCCCGCGCCGGCACCCTGCGCGGCTTCGCGCTGCCCGGCGCCCTGCACCTCGCCGGCCGCACCCGCCACGAGGCGATCGAGTCGCGCAACGTGGTGGCGCGGCTCCCGGGCGGCGATCCCGGGCTCGCCGCCGAACACGTGGTGCACACCGCGCACCTGGACCACGTCGGCATCGGGCCGGCCGACGCCGACGGCGACACCATCAACAACGGCGCGCTCGACAACGCCCTGGGCGTCTCGATCATGCTCGAGACCGCGCGCATCCTGGCGGCCGCGGAGGCCGCGCCGCGGCGCAGCCAGCTGTTCGTCGCCCTCACCGGCGAGGAGCAGGGGCTGCTGGGGGCGCAGTGGTTCGTCGCCCGCCCCACCGTGCCGGGCGAGGGGCTGGTGGCCAACATCAACCTCGACATGCCGGTGCTGATGGCGCCGAGCACCGACGTGGTGGCGATCGGCAGCGAGCATTCGACCCTCGGCGCCGCGGTGGAGACCGCGGCAGCGGAGCTGGACGTGGAGCTGTCGCCGGATCCCTTCCCGGAGGAAGTGGTGTTCGTACGCAGCGATCACTACGCGTTCGTGCGTGCCGGAATCCCCGCGCTCTACCTCGACGGCGGCACCATCTCGGCCGACGGCGAACGCGACCCGAAGCTCGCCCTCACCTATTTCCTGCGCAACTGCTATCACCAGCCCTGCGACGACGCCAGCCAGCCGATCCAGTACGACGACGCGGCGCGACTGGCGCGGCTGAGCGCGGGCGTGGCGACCGTGGTCGGCAACGACGACGCGCGCCCGCGCTGGAACGAGGGCGATTTCTTCGGCGAGCGCTTCGGCGCGGCGGCGGAAGAATCGGCGGAGTAGGCCGGCGGCGAGCGGCGGGAACGACGGGCGCCGAGCCCCTGTAGAGCCGAGCTTGCTCGGCTGTGCGGCTTCCGGAGCCCCTGTAGAGCCGAGCTTGCTCGGCTCCGCTACGCGGGCTCCGGAGCCGGGAGCAGCGGAGCAAGCTCCGCTCTACAGAACCGACCGGCGGCGATGGCAGGGGAGCGTCGTTCAGCCCGGGATCAAGGTGACGGCCGCTATGCTGGCCGGCCGTTGCCCCGAGCCCGCCGTCGATGTCCGTCGCCCGCCTCCCCCTGCTGCGCCCGCTCTGGCTGCTGTCGCTGGCCGCGCTGCTGGCGGCCTGCGGCGGGCGCGACCCGCGGCCGACGCCGGTGCCGCCG
>NZ_JACCKA010000024.1 GCF_013425525.1 Luteimonas salinisoli
CCCGGGCCGCGCCGGGCTCGCCGCGCCGTCCGCACGCTTTCGCGCCGGCGCCCGGCATGGACCGCGCCGCGGCCCCTGCGCCGTTGCCGTACAATCGGCCCACTTCCTTTCGGGGAGTAGCCCACCCGCCGGTGGCGGGGCCGCGCGTCAACATGCTTGGCAGTCGCCATGGCGCGCGGGACCTCGAGTCGGGCAAGACCGGAGGCAGACGTCGCGCATACCCGGCCGGGCTGCGCCGACGTTCGCCTGCCGTCCCCCGGCGCCCGGCCGCGGATCCCCGCCTTGGACGCCCTGCTCGTCTCCACACTTGCGGTCGCGGTCGCCGAGATCGGCGACAAGACCCAGCTGCTGGCCTTGCTGCTGGCGGCGCGCTACCGCAGGCCGTGGGCGATCATGGCCGGCATCCTGCTGGCGACGCTGCTCAATCACGCCCTGGCGGCGTGGTTCGGCGCGGCATTGTCGGACTGGCTGCCGCAAGGGCTGTTGCGGGTGCTGGTGGCCGCCAGCTTCGTGGCGGTGGCGCTCTGGACGCTGCGCCCCGACCGGCTCGGCGAGGACGAGCGGCCGCAGGCGCGCGGCGGCGCCTTCGCGGCGACCGCGGTCGCATTCTTCCTGGCCGAGATCGGCGACAAGACCCAGGTGGCGACCGTGCTGCTGGCGGCCAAGTACGATGCGCTGGGGCCGGTGATCGTCGGGACCACGCTGGGGATGCTGCTGGCCAATCTGCCGGTGGTGCTGCTGGGCGCCCGCTTCGCCGATCGCCTGCCGCTGCGCGCCGCACGGCTGGCCGCGGCGCTGTTGTTCCTGCTGCTCGCCGGGTGGGTGGCGGTGCGCGGAATCGGCTGAACGCGGCCCGCGCTATGCTGCGTGGCGGAGGGCAGCACACCATGCGCGAGGGCGATACGGGGGGATCGGGGATCGTCGCCAGCCTGCTGGCGAGGCCCGACGAACTGATGCTGGAACTGGGCGCCGGCGGCGAGTTGCTGGTGGCGAGGGTGCGGGCGCTGCTGTGCGCGATCGTGCTGCTGTTGCCGCTGCTGGCGGCCGCCGGCGGCGCCAGCACCACCGAGGTGCTGATCGGCCTGGGTGCGGCGGTCTTCATCAACCTGATGGCCCAGGTCTGGCTGGCGCTGGCGCGGCAGCTGCGTCGCCATCGCTGGCTGTCGCACGCGACCAGCATCTACGACGTCACCGTGACCAGCTGCGTGCTTGCGCTGCTGGGCTGGTACGACCCGGTGGCGGGGATGAACAGCGCCGTGGTGTGGTGCTTCTACGTGATCGCCATCGTCCTCACCGCGCTGCGCAACGACGGCCGCCTGACCCTGTACATCGGCGCGCTGGCGATGCTGCAGTACCTGGCGCTGGTGAGCGCGATCTTCCTGCTGGCGCCGCCGCGGCAACTGGTGTCGATCGACTACGGCAGCGCCTCGATCGGCGCCCAGGCCGAGCGCCTGGTGCTGCTGCTGATCGTGACCCTGGTGACCGCGACGATCGTGTACCGCATGCAGCGCCTGGTCGAGCTGTCCGGCCGCGACGGCCTGACCGGACTGCCCAATCGCGCCTGGCTGCTGCACAGCATGCCGCACACTTTCGAGGCGGCGCGCGCCTCAGGCGCCTCGCTGACCCTGGCGATGCTGGACCTGGACGGGTTCCGGCGCATCAACGACGAGGCCGGCCACCGCGGCGGCGACCGCGCGATCCGCCACGTCGCCGCGGAGCTGTCGGCGATGCTGGAGGAGAACGAGCACATCGCCCGCATCGGCGGCCAGGAGTTCGTATTGCTGCTGCGCTGCCCGGTCGGCAGCGCCTGGGAGCGCCTGGACCGCCGCCGCCGGCTGCTGTCCGGGCGGCCGTTCCAGGCCAGCCGCGGCGGCGATCCGCAGCGCCTGACCTTCAGCGCCGGCGTGGCGGCGTGGCCGCAGGACGGTGCCGACCTTTCCGCACTGCTCGGCACCGCAGACCGCCGCCTGCAGCAGGCCAAGCGCGAAGGGCGCAACCGGGTGGTGGCGCGGGATTCGTGATTGGGGTTCTCCGGCCCCGGGGGAGCCTGCCGGTTGCCCCCCGCCCCCCCTCCCCTTACCCTGCGCCGACCGGAAAGATCATGCCCAGGGGCAACGGATGGAAGGTTTGACGCGGGTCGGTTTCGGCCTGTTGGGGCTTGCTGTGCTGCTGGGCATCACCTGGTTGTTCTCGAACAACCGTCGCCGGGTCGACTGGCGGCTGGTCGCGATCGGCCTGGGGCTGCAGATCGTGATCGCCTGCCTGGTGCTGCTCACGCCCTGGGGCGCGCAGATCTTCGATGCGCTCTCCACCGGCTTCGTCACCCTGCTGGGGTTCACCACCGAGGGCGCGCGGTTCATCTTCGGCGACTTCACCGACCCGGACAAGTTCGGCTTCGTGTTCGCCTTCCAGGTGCTGCCGACGATCATTTTCTTCGCCAGCTTCATGAGCGTGCTCTACCACCTCGGGGTGATGCAGAAGGTGGTGCAGGGGATGGCCTGGGTGATCACCAGGCTGATGCGCGTTTCCGGCGCCGAGACGCTCTCGGTCTGCGCGAACGCCTTCATCGGCCAAACCGAGGCGCCGCTGGTGGTGCGCCCCTACATCGCCGGGATGACGCCCTCGGAACTGATGACCCTGATGGTCGGCGGCATGGCGACCATCGCCGGCGGCGTGCTCGGCGCCTACGTCCTGCTGCTCGGCGGCGGCGACCCGGTGCAGCAGGCGGTCTACGCCAAGCACCTGATCACCGCCAGCATCATGGCGGCGCCCGCGACGATCGTGATCGCCAAGATCCTGGTGCCGGAGACGCGCGAGCCGCTCACCCTGGGCAGCGTGCGCGTCGAGGTGGAGAAGACCACCGCCAACGTGATCGACGCCGCCGCGGCCGGCGCCGCCGACGGGCTCAGGCTGGCGCTCAACGTGGGCGCGATGCTGCTGGCCTTCATCGCCCTGATCGCGCTGCTCAACTGGCCGCTGGTGTGGCTCGGCGAGGCGACCGGCCTGCAGGATGCGCTCGGCCGGCCCACCGACCTGTCCGCGCTGCTGGGCTGGGCGCTCTCGCCGCTGGCGTGGCTGATCGGGGTGCCGTGGCAGGATGCCGCCACCGTCGGCAGCCTGATCGGCACCAAGGTGGTGCTCAACGAGTTCGTCGCCTACGTGCAGCTCGGCGAGATCCTGCGGGGCAACGTCGAGGGCGTGTCGCTGACGCCGCAGGGCACCCTGATCGCCACCTACGCGCTGTGCGGTTTCGCCAACTTCAGCTCGATCGCGATCCAGATCGGCGGCATCGGCGGGATCGCCCCGGAGCGGCGCGCCGATCTGGCCCGCTTCGGACTGCGCGCCGTGCTCGGCGGCTCGATCGCGACCATGATGACGGCGACCATCGCCGGCGTCCTCACCCTGTTCACCTGAGGGCGCCGCGATGCCACGCGTTCTCGTCGCGGGTTCGTTCAACGTCGACCATGTCTGGACCGCCGCGCGCCTGCCGCATCCCGGCGAAACCCTGGGCGGCCGTTACGCCACCGGTCCCGGCGGCAAGGGCTTCAACCAGGCGGTGGCCGCGCGTCGCGCCGGCGCCGACACCACGTTCGTCTGCGCGCTCGGCGGCGACGCCGGCGGCGAGCTCGCGCGCGACCTGGCGCGCGGGGACGGCATCGATCTGCGCGAGGCGCCGAGCGCGGCGCCCACCGGCACCGCCGGCATCTACCTGGACGAGGCCGGCAACAACAGCATCGTCATCGGCGCCGGCGCCAACGCCGACCTCACCGCGGACTTCGTCGCGGCACAAGCGGACGCGTTCGCGGATGCCGCGGTGGTGCTGGTGCAGCTGGAATCCCCGGCGCCGGCGATCCTCGCCGCGCTGCAGCGCGCGCGCGCCGGCGGCGCACTGGCCATGCTCAACCCGGCCCCGGCCAACGCCGAGGTGGGCGCGGAACTGCTCGCGACCAGCGATATCGTCACTCCGAACGAAACCGAGTTCGCCGGGCTGCTGGAAAGGCGCGGCGGCCGTTCCCCGAGCGGCGCCGGGGCGGGCGCCCTGCCCGATGCTCAGCTGCACGCACTGTGCCGCGAACTCCTTCCGCACGGCACCGTGGTCCTGACCCTGGGCGGCGCCGGCTGCTTCGTCTCGCATGCCGACGATCGCCGGCGCGGCGACGCGGGGTCCTGCTACAGGGTCGCGGCGGCGCCTGCGACGGTCGTCGATACCACCGGCGCCGGCGACGCCTTCAACGGCGCGCTGGCGGCATCCCTGGCGCTGCGCCCGACGGCGCCCTTCGCCGCCCATGTCGATTTCGCCACCCGCTACGCGGCGGCATCGACCGAGCGTGAAGGCGCGGCGGCGGCGATGCCGCGGCTGACAGCCTGACCGCGGGCGCCGGCCCGCGCCCGGCCAGGTCGTCCGCCCAGGGCGGGGATGGGCGACAATGGCGCCATGCAGATCGGGCCCCATCGCATCGTCCCGCCCGTGATCCTCGCGCCGATGGCGGGGGTCACCGACAAGCCGTTCCGGCAGTTGTGCAAGCGCCTCGGTGCCGGGCTGGCGGTCTCCGAGATGACCACCTCGGACCCGCGCCTGTGGAACACCCGCAAGTCGCGCCACCGCATGGACCACGCCGGCGAGCCGGATCCGGTCGGCGTGCAGATCGCCGGCACGGTCCCGCAGATCATGGCCGAGGCCGCGCGACACAACGTCGGCCAGGGCGCGCAGATCGTCGACATCAACATGGGCTGCCCGGCGAAGAAGGTGTGCAACGCCTGGGCCGGCTCGGCGCTGATGCAGGACGAGGCGCTGGTCGCGCGCATCCTCGAGGCGGTGGTCGCCGCGGTGGACGTGCCGGTGACGCTGAAGATCCGCACCGGCTGGTGCGCGCAGCGGCGCAACGCGCCGGAGATCGCGCGCATCGCCGAGGCTTCGGGCATCGCCGCGCTGGCGGTGCACGGCCGCACCCGCGATCAGCAGTACCGCGGCGAGGCCGAGTACGACACCATCGCCGCGATCAAGGCGCAGCTGTCGATCCCGGTGATCGCCAACGGCGACATCGACTCGCCGCAGAAGGCCGCCGAGGTGCTGCGCCGGACCGGCGCCGACGCGGTGATGATCGGCCGCGCGGCGCAGGGCCGGCCATGGATCTTCCGCGAGATCGCCCACTACCTCGCGACGGGGAAATTGCTGGCGGCGCCGTCGCTGGTCGAGGTGCGCGACGTGCTGCTCGGCCACCTGCAGGCCCTGCATGTCTTCTACGGCGAACCGGCCGGCGTGCGCATCGCCCGCAAGCATCTGGGCTGGTATGCGAAGGACCGGCCGGAGCACTCGAGCGAACAGCGGTCGGCCTTCCGCGCCGTGGTCAACCGCGCGGACGCCGCCGAGGCGCAGATCGCGCTGACCCGGGACTACTTCGATGCGCTGATCGCGGGCGAGGCGCCGTTGTCGGCGGCCGCCTGAACGCAGGCTTCCCGAGTGCAGCCGCGGCCGCTGATGTCGCTGCCGCGAGCGCCCCGTTGCGCGAAGGCCGGAGCCCGGCGACGCACCCGGAATCACCGCCATCCCGGCCGGAGCCTGCCGCGGCCGTCGCCATCGGCCGCTCCTGCGGTGCGGTCGCCGGCAGCGCGATCCCTGTAGGAGCGCGCCATGCGCGCGAAAGCCGGCGCGGGCGGCTACGCCCGGAATCACCGCCGCCCCGGCCGGAGCCTGCCGGGGCCTTCGCGGCCATGGGCGGCGCCCACGAAGGCGGCCGCTCCGTTCGCGGCCTCGGCACTCGTCTCACCCTGCCGGAGGGTCCGCCTGGCGCGGCTCGTTCCAGATCCGCGTCCACATCTCGCCCAGGCGTCGGCGCGCCTGCCACGGCCACGACAACTGCTCCGGGGGGATCGGGCGCCAGCCGGCGCCGTCGCGTTCGGCCACGGCGAAGTTGAAGCTGTAGTCGGGTTCGGCGCCCATGCGCAGATCGCTAACTACCAGCCGGCCGTCGCGGACCTGGGCCTTCATGAACCCGTGGTTGAACCAGGCCAGGCGCCGCACCGCCGGCAGCGCGGCGGCGTCGGCCAGGGCTGCGGTCTCGGACGGAAAGCGACGAAAGCGCATCGGGCCGCGGTCCGCAACCAGCGAGCGCTCGCCCTCGACGAAACCGTCTGGCGTCATCGCCACCACCCGCCAGAGCAAGGTGTTGAACGGCATCGGCACGGAGAAGCGCGGCGCATCGGCCAATCCCAGGCCGGCCAGAGCGCGGCCGGCCTCGCGGTCCACCATCTCCTTGGCCAGCAGAGACCAGCCGAGGTAGACCGAACTCAGCGCCAGCCCGAGCACGAGCGCGCGCCTCGCGATCGGCCGCGTGCCGGCGAAGGCGGCCACCACTACGCCGAGGAACAGCCACAGCGTGTACATCGGATCGATGATGAACACGCTCGACCACATCACCGGCGGCAGCGGCAGCGGCCACAGCAGCTGGGTGCCGTAGACGGTGAAGGCATCGAGCAGCGGATGGGTGACCAGGGCCAGCTGCATCGCCCAGAACCAGCGCGCGGGCGCCTCGGCGACGCGGCCGCCGCGACGCCGGAATACCGCCCAGATCGCCCAGGCCACGAACGGCAGCACCAGCAGCGAATGGCTGAAGCCCCGATGCAGCGTCATCAGCGCGACGGGATCGTCGGTCAGCAGCATGATCGGGAAGGAATCGAGGTCCGGCAGCGTGCCGAGCGCGGCGCCCGCGAGCAGTGCGGCACGACGGTGCCGCTTCGGCACCACCGCGGCAGCGACGGAGGCACCGAGCAGAATCTGGGTGAAGGAATCCATGCCGCGATGCTAGCAGGGGGCCGGAACGGCGCTTACGCAGCGCGCGGCAGCGGGGAATCCCCGGCCACCAGCCGCAGGCGCGGCGGCACCTCGGCCAGCACTTCGCCGTGGTGCGAGAGCAGGCGCAGGCAACCGTCGGTCTCTTCCACCAGCGCGGTCCGGCTCTCCACCCAGTCGCCGTCGTTGGCATAGACCAGACCGTCGCGCTGCAGCAGGGCGGCGCGATGGATGTGTCCGCAGACGATCCCGTCCAGCCCGCGCCGGCGCACGTCGTCCAGTCCCGCCTGCACGAAGCGTTCGATGTAGCGCTCGGCGGCGCCGCTGCGGCGCTTGAGGAATTCCGACAGCGACCAGTAGCGCCGCCCCAGCCGTCGCCTGACGTAGTCGAGGGCCTGGTTGCCGGTGAGGATGCGGTAGTACAGCCAATCGCCGAACTTTTCCTGCAGCCCGCCGAAGTGGGTGATCGCGTCGTAGTCGTCGCCGTGGGTGACCAGCAGCCGGCGGCCGTCGGCGGTGGCGTGGATGGTGCGCCGACGCAGCTGCATCGCCGGCAGCATCACCCCGCAGAAGCGGCGCACGGCGCGGTCGTGGTTGCCGGGCACGTAGATCAGCTCCGCCCCGGCGCGGTGCTGGGCGTGCAACGCCTCGACCACCCGCTGCTGCGCCGCGCCCCAGCGCGCGCGCCGCTGCGCCATCCACCACAGGTCGACGATGTCGCCGACCAGGTACAGCCGCCGGCAGCGCAGTTCGCCCAGAAACTCCGCCAGCTCGGCGGCATGGCAGTGTTTGGAGCCCAGATGGAAGTCGGACACGAAGACAGCCCGCCGCATCGGTGCCGTCGCGCTCATGCCGCGGCCTCCGCCCCGTCGGCGCGCACGGCCTCGCCCTCCCCCAGGTATCGCTGCCGCTTCCTCGGCCGCAGCCGCTGCATGTCGACCTCGATCAGGCCATCGATCGAATCGCTGAAATCCGGATCGACGCCGAACGCCAGGAACCGCGCACCACCCGGTTCGCACAATTCGGTGTACTGCTTGTAGAGCGTCGGCACGGCGCTGCCGGTCGCGGCCAGGTTCTGCCGGAGCACGCGAAAGGCGGTGTCCGCGTCCAGCTCGCCGAAGCACGGCGGCGCGGCGAAATAGCGGAACGGCCGCGGCGACGCCGCCAGCGGCTCGTCGCTGCCGTAGTAGCGCTGGTAGTAGGCGACCAGCTGCTCGCGCGCGGCCAGCGGCAGTGCCGCGCTGATCGACACCGCACCGTACAGATAGCGTACCCGCGGCCAACGCCGCAGATAAGCGCCGATTCCCTGCCACAGGTAGTCGAGGCTGCGGCCGCCCCAATAGTCCCGCACCACGAAGCTGCGCCCCAGCTCCATGCCCTCGGCCAGCCTCGGCACCGCGTCGTCGGCATAGCGGAACAGCGAGGCGCTGTAGAGGCCGCCGAGCCCGTGCCGGGCCAGCAGCGGGGCGACCCGGGCGACGCGGTAGGCGCCGGCGATCCGCGAGCGCGATGCGTCCCAGACCAGAATGTGCTCGTAGTGGGCGTCGAAGCGGTCGAGGTCCCGACTGCGGCCGGTCCCTTCGCCGACCTCGCGGAAGGTCAGCTCGCGCAGGCGGCCGAGCTCCAGCAGCAGCGACGATTGCGCGCTTCCCCGCAGCAGCCGGATCTCCATGCCGTCGGCGGTCGCGCCCAGCAGTTCGGTCGCCGCGAGCTCCCGCCGCAGCCGCCGCGGATCGAGCGCCGGGGCGAGCGCCTGCGCCGGGGCCGGTGCGCGGCTTCCGCGACCGAGCGCATACAGCGTGGCACGGATCCGGCGCAGCGCCGAGGCCGCATCGCCGTCGCCGACCCGCAGCGGCTCGCCGATGGACAATTGCATCGGCCGCGATCGCCGCGCGAACATCTCCCGCGCCAGCAATGCGGTGCCCGCCGGCTTGTACAGGACCGATGTGCCGTAGAACAGCGCCGAGTTGCGCGCCACGATCCGCACCGGCAGCACCGGCGCCGCCGCGGCCCGCGCATACCGCACCACCCCCTTGCGCCAGCGCCCGTCGCGGACGCCGCGCCATCCCAGCCGCGAGACCTCGCCAGCGGGGAACACGATCACGCAACCGCCCGCGGCCAGCGCGCGGCCGACCGCGCGCAGGCCGGCGGCATCGGCGCGACCGCCGAGGATTCGCACCGGCAGCAGCAGATCCTCGAGCGGCGCGATCGCCGACAGCAGGTCGTTGGCGACGATGCGCACGTCGCGCCGCACCCGCCCTACGCAGTCGAGCAGGGCGAGCGCGTCCAGCGCGCCGGAAGGATGGTTGGCGACCACCAGCAGACCTCCCGCCGCCGGGATCCGCGCGAGCGCTTCGTCGGCCACGTCGTAGCGCGCCTGCAGGAAACGCAGCGCGCAGGCGACGAAGTCGAAGCCGCGCAGATGCCCGTGGGCGGCCAGGAAGGCATCGATCTCGTGCAGCCGCGACCAGCGCCCGAGCGTGCGCAGCAGCGGCCGCACGAGACGCGCGCGGCGCCCGCGAAACCAGTGCGGAAAGCGTTGCTGCAGGCGCTGTTCGAGTTCGAGCATGTCGCGTGGCGGTGGCCCTGACGGCCGCCAGCCTGCGCCCGCCCCGAGACCGGCCGGTTGCGGGAATGCTGCGCGGGCGTGACAGCGCCCGCATTCCCGCCCCTCGGGGCCGCGAGCCGGGCTGGGCCCCGTCCTGGACCGGCCTCGCGGGTCGGGGTGCGCCCTCTTTCGGAGCTACTGGCGGACCCCTGCCGCCAAGCGCGCCGCGCTCGCGCGGCCGCCGCCGCCGCTGTATCATGCCGGCCATCCTTTCATCCGAATACAGGGATACAAGTCGATGTCGAGCTATCTCTTCACTTCCGAGTCGGTCTCGGAAGGCCACCCGGACAAGGTCGCCGACCAGATCTCCGACGCCGTGCTGGACGCGATGCTGGCGCAGGACAAGCGCGCCCGCGTGGCCTGCGAGACCATGGTCAAGACCGGCGTGGCGATCGTCGCCGGCGAGGTCACCACCACCGCCTGGGTCGACCTGGAGTCGCTGGTGCGCAAGGTCATCACCGGCATCGGCTACGACAGCTCGCAGGTCGGTTTCGACGGCGAGACCTGCGGCGTGCTCAACCTGATCGGCAAGCAGTCCACCCATATCGCCCAGGGCGTGGACCGCAAGAAGCCCGAGGAACAGGGCGCCGGCGACCAGGGCCTGATGTTCGGCTACGCCTGCAACGAGGCGCCCGAGTACATGCCGGCGCCGATCTACTACGCCCACCGCCTGGTCGAGCAGCAGGCGAAGGTGCGCAAGAAGAAGAACTCGCCGCTGCCGTGGCTGCGCCCCGACGCCAAGAGCCAGGTGACGCTGCGCTACGACAGCGACAACCGCATCCTCGGCCTGGACGCGGTGGTGCTGTCGACCCAGCACGATCCGGGCGTACGCCAGAAGGACCTGATCGAGGCGGTGCGCGAGCACGTGCTCAAGCCGGTGCTGCCGAAGAAGTGGCTGGACTCGCTGGCGAAGAAGAAGCTGCACATCAACCCCACCGGCATGTTCGAGATCGGCGGGCCGGTGGGCGACTGCGGCCTGACCGGGCGCAAGATCATCGTCGACACCTACGGCGGCATGGCCCGCCATGGCGGCGGCGCCTTTTCCGGCAAGGACCCGTCCAAGGTCGACCGCTCGGCCACGTATGCGGCACGCTACGTCGCCAAGAACGTGGTCGCGGCGGGCCTGGCGGACAAGTGCGAGGTGCAGGTCAGCTACGCGATCGGCGTGGCCGAGCCGACCTCGATCTCGGTCACCACCTTCGGCACCGGACACATCAGCGACGAGAAGATCGAGAAACTGATCCGCGCGCATTTCGACCTGCGCCCGTACGGCATCGTCAAGATGCTCGACCTCATCCACCCGGTCTACCAGGCCACCGCCGCCTACGGCCACTTCGGCCGCAAGCCGAAGGAGGTCGATTACGTCGACGGCGCCGGCAAGCGGCAGACCGCGACCGCGTTCTCCTGGGAGAAGACGGACCGCGCCGAGGAACTGCGCAAGGCCGCCGGGATCAAGTAGGCCTGGCTGGATCGCATCGCCGTAAACGGGCCGCGCAAGCGGCCCGTCCTGATCCCGAACCAAGCGGTGCCTCGAAGCACCCGCCACGACGGGCGACCAACTCGCTAGTCCATGCGCCACCCAGATGAGCCACCCGCACGATCCAGATGATCTCTCCGACGCGTCCGGCGACGCGCTGGACCTGTTCGTCGGAGCCATCGTCGGAGCCATCGTCCGTCGGGCCTCGACCGCGGACCTGAGTCGGCTGGCGGCGCAGTCGGCCCCATTGCTGTTGCCGCTGCTGCCTGAGCATCCGGATGCGCGCGAAGACGTCCAGGCGATGGCACGCATGCTGGCCCGCTGCGTCGCCGACCACACGCCACGCCCCGAGCGCCGTTTCGCGGTGCTGAAGTCGCCCAGGCCCGGCCGCAACGATCCCTGCGACTGCGGCTCCGGACGAAAATTCAAGCAGTGCTGTCTGCCTTTGGAGAGCGGTGCCCCGGCGAACCCGATCGAGGGCATGAACCTGCTGCCCTACGTGCTCGACAACTTGCCGCGCAGGCGATGGGCGGAACTGGTCGGGAGCGCCATCGATCCGTTGGCTGTGGACTACGCCGCAAGAGCGATGCTCGAGGGAGACGAGGCCGATCGCGCCATCGCCCTGCTCGAACCGTGGTTCGCGGGCACCGCGGAAATCTCCGGCCGGCTGGAGCCGCTGCTCGACAGCCTGCTGGATGCGTATTCGGTACTGGCGCGGCCGCGCAAGAAGCGGACGCTAATCGAGCGCGCGCTGGAGCACGGCGACCGGATCATCCGGTCCAGCATGCATCAGCGTCTGGCGACCATGGCGGCCGACGAAGGCGACTACGGGACCGCGTGGCGGCATTTCCGCGAGGCGCAGCGCGAGAACGCCGATGCCGCATCGCTGTCGCACCTCGAGGTGATCCTGCTGCTCAATCAGGGCGAATCCGAGCGAGCGCGGGAGCGCGCCCGCTTCTGGATCGCGCGACTGCGCCGCATCGATCCGGTCGGTCACGCCGGTCTGATCGGCCTCCTGGAAGAGCTGGTCGAGAACGGGGCCGAGGCGCTTGTCGACATGCAGACCGGCCTCGGCGAGGAGCTCGACGCGCTGCGCGGCCTGGCGCGGGCGGCTCCGGCGCCGATGGCGGCGCACGGGTTCGCCGGCGGCAGCGGCGAGGATCTGGGAATGATGGTTCCAGATCGCGAACTTGCCGCCGCCCTCGATGCCTGGCGCGAAGTGTTCCCACAGGTCGGGCCCGCCCTGACCTCGCTGGTGATCGAGGAACATCCCGCATGGGACGTTGCCGACACCTGGCTGAGATGCCTGCGCGAGCGGCCGCTGCTGTGGCAGAGCTTCGACGTGCTCGACGATCTGGTGCTCGCGCTGACCGCGGTCTACGTGCCGGGCATCGAGCCTCTGCGCGACGCCTTGCTCGGTCGCGCCGAGACCCTGCTGCATCTGACCCTGGACCCGCATACCGGGAAAACTCTCGAATGGGGCCATATGGCGAACCGCCCCGCGCTGCGCCTGCTGGCCCAGTACATCGCCACCGACGACGAACAGCCCGGCGACGCGACCCTGGCACGAATGGAATGGGCGCTGGCGCTGAATCCCGGCGACAAACACGACTATCGGACCGCGGTGGCCGCCGCGAGGCTCGAGCGGCGCGAACCGGAACGCGCCCTCGAAATCGTCGTGCGCTATCCGGAGGATACGTCGCTTTGCTTTGCCCGCGTGCTGGCGCTGTATGCGCTCGGCCGCGAGGGCGAGGCGCTGCAGGTGCTCCGGCAGGCGCACGCGCTACTGCCGCGCATCGCGCCGATGCTGGCCGCCGCGCGCCCTCGCAAGCCGGCTCTGGATCCGCGCTGGTACACCTACGGGGGTGCCGACCAGGCCTGGCATCACCGTGAGCGGTTCCTGGGCGCCTGGCAGACCTGCGAGGGCGCGCTGCCATGGCTGCGCAAAGCGCTGAAAGCGCTCGGTCGGGCCGGCTGAGGCGCCTGCGCCTCGGCGATCGGCGCGCTGCCGGACCCGGACTGGCGCGACGGCCCAGGCCCGTCCCGGCCGCGCCGGCGGCGCCAGCCCGCCGGTCATCCTTCCATCCGCAAGAGGCGATATAATCGCCGGGTCCGCCGAGGGGCGCTGCGACCGGCCGCCTGCGCATTCATGCGTAGGCGACGCACGGCCAGGCTCGGCGGGTTCCACGCATCAACGGCGCCCGGTTGCCTTCACACGGCCCCGCCTTCGGCGCGGGTGCCACGAACCGGAGCAGAACCCATGAACGCTGTCGTCAAGCCAGCCGCGGACACCTCGTCCAGCGGCGACTACCGCATCGCCGATATCTCCCTGGCCGACTGGGGCCGCAAGGAGATCGACATCGCCGAGCACGAGATGCCGGGCCTGATGTCGATCCGCCGCAAGCACGCCGCCGAGGCCCCGCTCAAGGGCGTGCGCGTGACCGGCTCGCTGCACATGACCATCCAGACCGCGGTGCTGATCGAAACCCTGAAGGACATCGGCGCCGACGTGCGCTGGGCCTCCTGCAACATCTTCTCCACCCAGGACCACGCCGCCGCGGCGATCGCCGCCACCGGCACCCCGGTGTTCGCCTGGAAGGGCGAGACCCTGGAGGAATACTGGGACTGCACCCTCGACGCGCTCAGCTTCCCCGACGGCAAGGGCGGCTTCCTCGGCCCGCAACTGGTCGTGGACGACGGCGGCGACGTGACCCTGCTGATCCACAAGGGCTTCGAGCTCGAGAACGGCAGCGACTGGGTCGAGTCGCCCTCCTCCAGCCACGAGGAGCAGGTGATCAAGAACCTGCTCAAGCGCGTGCACCAGGAGCGCCCGGGCTTCTGGACCACCGTGGTCAAGGACTGGAAGGGCGTCTCCGAGGAGACCACCACCGGCGTCCACCGCCTGTACCAGCTGGCCGAACAGGGCAAGCTGCTGATCCCGGCGATCAACGTCAACGACTCGGTCACCAAGAGCAAGTTCGACAACCTGTACGGCTGCCGCGAGTCGCTGGCCGACGGCCTCAAGCGCGCCCTGGACGTGATGCTGGCCGGCAAGGTGGCCGTGGTCTGCGGCTACGGCGACGTCGGCAAGGGTTGCGCGGCATCGCTGCGCGCCTACGGCGCTCGCGTCATCGTCACCGAGATCGACCCGATCTGCGCGCTGCAGGCGTCGATGGAGGGCTTCGAGGTCACCACGATCGAGGATACGCTGGGCCGCGCCGACATCTACGTCACCACCACCGGCAACAAGGACATCATCACCGTGCAGCACATGCAGGCGATGAAGGACCAGGCCATCGTCTGCAACATCGGCCACTTCGACAACGAGATCCAGGTCGATGCGCTGAAGGCGCTGGAAGGCGTGGAGAAGATCAACATCAAGCCGCAGGTCGACAAGTTCGTGTTCGCGAACGGAAACGCGATCTTCCTGCTCGCCGAGGGCCGCCTGGTGAACCTGGGTTGCGCCACCGGCCACCCGAGCTTCGTGATGTCGAACTCGTTCTCCAACCAGACCCTGGCGCAGATCGACCTGTGGGCCAACAAGGAGCTGTACGACCCCAAGGTCTACATCCTGCCCAAGCGCCTGGACGAGGAGGTCGCGCGCCTGCATCTGGAGAAGATCGGCGTGAAGCTGACGAAGCTGAGCAAGGAGCAGGCCGAGTACCTCGGCGTCCCGGTGGACGGACCGTTCAAGCCGGAGCACTACCGGTACTGATCCCGCCCGGGCACATCGCCGTCACCGCAACGGGCGCCGCATGGCGCCCGTTGCGCGTCTGGAGCCGCCCGGATGCGATCCGGCCGGCACCGCCAGGCGGATGCGCCGGCTCGGCCGCCGACCGACCGGCATGCCTCGCGCATGCGGGTTCAACGTGCGGACTTCACTCGGCGGGCTTCAATCGCCGGGGGCGCACTCGGTGCGGTTGCGGCCGCCGACCTTGGCACGGTAGAGCGCCGCATCGGCTTCCCGGTACAGGGCGTCGGCGCCGGAGTGGCGGCCGGCATCGAAGCCGCAGCAGCCGATGCTCGCCGTCACCACCTGCCGGATGCCGTCGAACTCCAGCGGCACGCGCGCCAGGGCCTCGCGAAAGGCGTCGGCGCGGACCCGCGCAGCGGCCCGGTCGACGGCAAGCACCACGCCGAATTCCTCGCCGCCCAGCCGGGCGCACAGCTCGCCTTCGCCGGGGAACGCCTCACGCAGCCGCGACGCGAACCGCAGCAGGCAAGCGTCGCCGGCGAGGTGCCCATAGGTGTCGTTGATGCGCTTGAAATGGTCGATGTCGAGGATCAGCAGCGACAGCGGCCGGCCGCCGCCGGCCACCTCCATCGCCTGCTCGAGCGATTCGGAGAATTCGCGCCGGTTCGGCAAGCCCGTCAGGCCGTCCACACGGCTCTGGGTGGCGAACGCGTCGCGCTGCTGGCGCAGCTCCTCCTCCAGCTCCAGGCGCGTCCAGTATTCGCGGTGGCTGCGCCCCATGACCAGCAGCATGTAGGCCATGTAGACCAGCCAGGTCGCGCCGACCCCGAACGCCACCTCGCGCCAGAGCACCGCCAGCGTGGGCGCCATGACGGCGGCGATGGCGAACGCGGACGGCAGCCGGCGCATGCACAGGGTGTGCGCGATGGCCATGCCGAAGGCCCCCGAGAACAGCAGCGCGATCAGCGGCGCGGGTTGCGGCAGCGCCGCCTGGCTCCACGCGCTGAAGGCTCCCCAGGCCGCCGCCGTCGCGAGGATCACGGCCCAGAGCCTGCGCAGGTAGCGGCGCGCCTCCCGCTCGTCCGGCGCCGCCGCCACCGGCAGCGCCACGCGCACCACCGCCAGCATCACCAGCGTCCCGACCACCAGCAGCCCCGACAGCCGGTACGGCGGCGCGAAGCCGGTGACCCCGAACGCGAGCGCCGCGGCGACGCCGTAGAACCACCCCCC
Source organism: Luteimonas salinisoli (assembly GCF_013425525.1). Classification (GTDB taxonomy): domain Bacteria; phylum Pseudomonadota; class Gammaproteobacteria; order Xanthomonadales; family Xanthomonadaceae; genus Luteimonas; species Luteimonas salinisoli. The sequence continues at coordinate 15,800 of NZ_JACCKA010000024.1, forward strand.
GAGCCTGGCGCGCTGCCGGGTCTCGGCCACCTCCTGCGCGAGCAGGTTGCGGGCACGCGACCGGCCGGGCTCCTGGGTGGCGGGACTATCTGGCATCCGTGCAGGTTAAGCGGAACGCGACCCCGGCGGCACTCGCTGCAGCGCGACAGGACCCGCCTCCGGACGTTCCCGGGCGGACCGCATGCAGCGCCGGCCGGCAAGCGCGGAGCGACCCGGCAGTGCCCGGCGCCCCGCCCGTCCCGATCCACCGAGCAGCAGAGTGCAACCCGGCCAAGATTTCACTTTCATCGCGATAAAGAGATACCATTCACGCGAACCCGCCCCGCCCGCCGCGATGACCCCGATCTCCTTCGAGTTCTACCCGCCCAAGACCGACGACCAGCGCGCGCAGTTGGACCGCAGCGCCCGCAAGCTCAAGGCATACGGCCCGGAGTACGTGTCCTGCACCTTCGGCGCGGGCGGCTCCACCCTGAGCTATACGCCGGAAACCATCCGCGGGCTGCGCGAGAAACATGGCTTCGACGCGGCGCCGCACCTGTCCTGCGTCGGCGGGACGCGCGAGGAGATCCGCACCTTGCTGCAGCACTACCGCGAGCTCGGCTGCCGCCGCATCGTCGCCCTGCGCGGGGACCTGCCCTCCGGCATGGGCCACCCCGGCGACCTGCGCTACGCCTCGGACCTGGTGGCCTTCATCCGCACCGAGTTCGGCGACGCGTTCACGATCGAGGTGGGCTGCTACCCCGAGACCCACCCCCAGGCCGACGACGCGCTGGCCGACCTGCGCCACTTCAAGGCCAAGGTGGACGCCGGGGCCGATGCCGCGATCACCCAGTACTTCTACAACGCCGACGCCTACTTCTACTTCGTCGACGCGGCGCGCAGGGCCGGCATCGAGGTGCCGATCGTGCCGGGGATCATGCCCATCGCCAACTTCACCCAGCTGCGGCGCTTCTCGGAGGCCTGCGGCGCGGAGATCCCGCGCTGGATCGGCAAGCGCATGCAGGCCTACGGCGACGATGCCGAGTCGGTGCGCTCCTTCGGCGCCGACGTGGTGGCCGGCCTGTGCGAGCGGCTGCTCGCAGGCGGCGCGCCGGCGCTGCACGTCTACACCCTCAACCTCGCCCGCCCCACGCAGACCCTCCTCGAGCGCCTGGGGGCCGTGCGCGCGCCAGCCTGAACACGCGGCATGGATCCACTTCCCGGTGCCCGCCCCCGGCGCTAGGCTGGCACGATGTCCCGCAGCCCGATCACCGGTGCCCTCCTTCCCGCCGTGGCATCGGCGCTGCTCATGCTCGCTCCGGAGCCGGCTGCGGCGCAGATCAACCGCTGCACCACACCCGACGGCGGAACCATCTACACCGACCGGAGATGCAGCGACCTCGACGCGGTCGAACGCCTGCCGCGCGACGGCGCCGGCGGCGGCGCGGCGCGCGCCTACCGCGGCGGGTGCGCGCGCAACCTGCACGACCTGATCCACGAGATGACCGTCGCGATCGACAGCCGCGACGTCAACCGCCTGGCCGGCGTCTACCACTGGACGGGCATGTCGCACCGCGCCGGCTACGGCACCATGGACCGGCTCGACCGGATCGTGCAGCAGCCGCTGGTCGACATCGTGGCGCTGCGCCCGGCCACGCCGGTGGTGGTGGTGGAGCGGGCCGGCATCAGCGCCAGCGTGAGCGCCGACAGCAGCGTGCGCGTCGCGGGCGATCGCCGGCCGGTGGCGCTGCGGGTCGAGCAGACCGCGGGCGGCGGCGCGGCGCCGGTGCGCACCATCTTCGGGCTGCGCCGGCACCTGGACTGCTGGTGGGTCAGCCTCTGAGGGTCGCGGTGCGGCGTTCCGTCGCCCTCGCCGTCGCCCTGCGTGAAAGGCCCGTCACGTCGTTGAACTTCCGAACGGCGCCCGTCACAGCGGTTCAGGCGCGACTTCACAGAAGCGCACGAACGCCGTGGTGACCGGGGCGGCGCGGGCGTAGCGTCGCTGGCAGGGATCGCATTCCCCCGCGACCGTCGCGATCCCGCCCGCCGGCGCGCGCGGTGCGCACCGGTCCCCAACCGGAGAGAGTCGTGATGACCAAACGCCAGCTTCCAGCAGTCCTCGCGCTTGCGCTAGCCGCCTGCCTCGGCACCGCCGCCAGCGCCGCCGAGCCCGCCCCCCTGTTCTCCCCGCTGCTCGAGAGCGCCGCCGCCAAGGCTGGCCCGGACCGCGTGCTGAGCGCGATCCAGGGCGATCACGCCGTGGTCGCCAGCCGCCTGGTGGCGGCCGATGCCGCCCAGGTCGCCGAGTCCACCGAGGTGCTGGTGCTCGAGCTGGAGCCTGGCCTGCGCGTGCGCAGCGAACGACAGGTCGCCTACCGCAACCCCGACGGCACCATCGTCTGGTCGGGCCTGCTCGATGCCGACGAGACCCGCGCGCGGCTGCGGCTGTTCGGCGACGCCGAGGTGGCCGACGCCCCCGAGGCCTCGGTGCTGATCGTGCGCAACGGCGAGCGCCTCACCGGCACGGTGCGCGCGGGCGGGCGCCTGTACCGGATCAGCCCGCTCGCAGGCGGCGGACACGTCGTCGCCCGCATCGACGAAGCGCTGATGCCGCCGGATCACCCTGCCGGCTACCGCGCCCGGCCGTCCTCGGCGATCGAGCTGGATCCCGGGATGCTGGCGGACAAGGCCAATACCGTGGTCCGCGTCGGCGTGCTGGTGGCCAACTCCGCGGCCAGCGCCATCGGCGACGTGACCGGCTTCGCCAACCTGGCGGTGGCCGAGAGCAACCAGGGCTTCGCCAACAGCGGCGTCGAGGTCACCCTGCAGCTGGCCGGCGTGTACACCGTGGCCTACAACAGCGCCGGCTACAGCAACGACCTGTTCCGTTTCGCCTCCACCAGCGACGGCCACCTGGACGGCTGGCACGCGACCCGCAACAGCATCGCCGCCGACGTCAACGTGCTGGTGATCAACAACAGCTCCTCGTGCGGCATCGGCTATCTCAATTCGAGCGCGACCAGCGCCTTCAGCGTGGTGCACTACAGCTGCGCGACCGGCTACTACAGCTTCGGGCACGAGATCGGCCACAACTTCGGCGCGCACCACAATCCGGAGGCGCCGGCCAACAACACCACCTATCCGTACGGCCACGGCTACCTGCATCCGGGGTCCGCCTGGCGCACCGTCATGGCCTACAACTGCCCGTCCGGCTGCAATCGGATCAACTACTGGTCCAATCCCGGCCGCACCTACGGCGGCGCGGTGATGGGCACTGCGGCCAGGCACGACAACGCCCGCCTGCTCAACGGACGCCGCGGCACCGTCGCCGGCTTCCGCTGACGATCGGGAACGAAGACGCGCCGCCCCTACGGGCGGCGCGCCCTTCCCGCCCGGGTCGCTGCAGCGTCGCGGCTTCCTGCCCCGTCGCGGCCTACCCGAAACCGGCCGCCGGTCTGGCAGAATGCGCCGTCCCCATGCGAGGCGGCCCGATGCAGTACCCCGAATGGATCTGGCACAACGGCGCGATCAAACCCTGGGCCGAGGCCACCACCCACGTAATGGCCCACGCGCTGCACTACGGCTCGTCGGTGTTCGAGGGGATCCGCAGCTACCGTACCCCGGACGGCCCGGCGATCTTTCGCCTCACCGACCACAACCGCCGGCTGTTCGCTTCGGCGAAGATCCACGAGATCGACATCCCCCATACGCTGGAGGAGCTCAACGCCGCCTGCCGCGAGGTGCTGTTGCGCAACCGGCTCGGCGCCGCCTACCTGCGGCCGGTCGCGTTCCGCGGCCTCGGCGGCTTCGGCCTGTCGGCGGAGACCCCGGTGGACGTCGCGGTGGCGGCCTGGAACTGGGGCACCTATCTCGGCGAGGGCGTGCTCGAAACCGGCATCGACGCCTGCGTGTCGAGCTGGCAGCGCTTCGCCCCCAATACCATCCCCGCCGGCGCCAAGGCCGGCGGCAACTACCTGTCCGGCCAGCTGGTCGCACGGGAGGCGCGACGGCTGGGCTTCGGCGAGGGCATCGCCCTGGCCTCGACCGGGCTGCTCAGCGAGGGCGCCGGGGAGAACCTGTTCCTGGTGTTCGACGGCGCGCTGCACACGCCGCCCACCAGCGCCGCGCTGCTCGACGGCATCACCCGGCACAGCCTGATCGCGCTGGCGCGCGAAGACGGCATCGCGGTGATCGAGCGCGACCTGCCGCGCGAGTACCTGTACCTGTGCGACGAGCTGTTCATGTGCGGCACCGCCGCCGAGATCACCCCGATCCGCTCGGTCGACGGCCGCCAGGTGGGTGCCGGCCGCCCCGGCCCGGTCACGCAGCGGCTGCAGGCACTGTTCTTCGGCCTGTTCGACGGCACCACCCCCGACCGTCACGGCTGGCTCGAGCGGGTGTAGGCATGCGCCCAGCGCGCGAAGCCCGAGAACGGGGAGCGGCCACACTCGCGCCGCGCCCGTAGGAGCGGCCCATGGCCGCGAAAGCCGGCGCAGTCGGCAACCCCCGGAGTCACCGCCAGGCCGGCCGGAGACTGCAGCGACACTCGCGGTCTTGCAGCCTCACCCACCGATCGCGATCCGCCGGAACGTCAGGTTGATCCGCGGCCCCACCGGCCGCGTGGTCCGCGCCAGCGCGTGCCGGTAGCGGCGCTGGGTGTCGCCGCGCATCAGCAGCAGGCTGCCGTGCGGCAGTTCCAGTGTCAGGCGCCCGCCGCCATCGCGCCGCTTGAGGAGGAACCGCCGCGTCGCGCCCAGGCTGACCGAGGCGATGCAGGGCCGCGGGCCGAGTTCCGGCTCGTCGTCCGAATGCCAGCCCATGCGGTCGCCGCCGTCGCGGTAGAGATTGGCGAGCACGCTGTTGAAGTCGACGCCGAGCTCCGCCCGCAGGCGCACGCGCAGCGTCAGCAGCACCGTCGGCCAGGGGTGCGGTTCGAAGCGGGTGCCCGAGTACCGATAGCTGGCGCCCGGATCGCCGATCCAGCAGCTGCGCCGCGGGCTGTCCACTTCGCGCCCGAACATGCGGATACGGTGCACCTGCCATGCGATGCCGGCGGACAGCGCCGCGAACAGCGCGTCGGCCGGTCCCGCATCGAGCCAGGTGGGATCGAAGGCCAGGTCGCCGTCGGGTAGCGGGATCGCACTCAGGGCCATGCATCGTCTCCGGATTCGGTCCAGGCGCCGTTTCGTGCGGGCCGGGCGTGGCGCTGGAGTCGGCCCCGCCCGCCGCCAACGTCGGCCGCTGCGGCAACCTCGCCGGTCCATTCTCGTCGAACCGCCGGCGAAGACGCATCCCGGCCCGAGGGCGACGGCGCGCCCTCGCGAAGGTCTTGCTCCATGCGTCCATCCGCCGGCGATTTGCCGCATCCTCGGCAAACCCGCGACAATCGTCCGATGCCATCCGGGAAGCCAGCATGAACCAGCCAGCCGAAACCGAAGCGCGCGACGTGATGGAATACGACGTGGTCACCGTGGGCGCAGGGCCCGCGGGGCTGGCGTTCGCGATCCGCCTCAAGCAGCTGAACCCGGAGATCTCGGTCTGCGTGATCGAGAAGTCCAGCACCATCGGCGCGCACATCCTCTCCGGCGCGGTGATCGAGCCCGGCCCGCTCGACGCCCTGCTTCCCGGCTGGCGCGACAGCCCGCCCCCGGTCTGCGTGCCGGCCGCGGAGGACGAGTTCTGGCTGCTGTCGAAGGACGGTGGGCGCAAGGCGCCGATCGTGCCGCCCGGCATGCGCAACCACGGCAATTTCATCGTCTCGCTGGGCGCGATGTGCGCCTGGCTCGCGCCGCAGGCCGAGGCCCTGGGCGTGGAGATCTTTCCGGGGTTCGCCGCCGCCGAGACCCTGCACGACGACGACGGCGCCGTGACCGGCGTGCGCATCGGCGACATGGGCATCGCCAAGGACGGCTCGCAGAAGCCCGGCTACGCCCAGGGCATCGACATCCGCGCGAAGGTGACGGTACTGGCGGAAGGCGCCCGCGGGCACCTCACCAAGCGCCTGGTGAAGCGCTTCTCGCTGGATGCCGGCAGCGACCCGCAGGCCTACTCGATCGGCATCAAGGAACTGTGGCAACTGCCGGCCGGGCGCGGCACGCCGGGGAAGATCGTGCACACGCTGGGCTGGCCGGCCGACAGCCGTACCTACGGCGGCAGCTTCATCTACCACCTGGAGAACGACCAGGTGGCGATCGGCTACGTCAGCGGCCTGGACTACGCCGATCCGAACTACGCGCCGTACGAGGCGTTCCAGCAATGGAAGCACCATCCGACGGTCAAGCCGCTGCTGGAAGGCGGCAACATCCTCTCGGCAGGCGCGCGCGCCATCGTCACCGGCGGCTGGCAGTCGCTGCCCAAGGTCGAGATGCCCGGCGCGCTGCTGATCGGCGATACCGCCGGCCTGCTCAACGTGCCCAAGATCAAGGGCACCCACCAGGCGATCCGCAGCGGCATGCTCGCCGCCGAGCACCTGGCGGGCGGCGGGCTGGAGCCGGCCGGGTTCGACGCCAGGCTGCGTGCCTCGCATGCGATGAAGGAACTGCACAAGGTCCGCAACATCAAGCCCGGCTTCAAGCGGGGTCTGTGGTTCGGCCTCGTCAACGGCGCCTGGGAGACCGCCACGGCCGGGCTGTCGCCGTGGACGCTGAAAGTGAGCGCGGACTGGTGTTCGCTCGACGAGCTGGGCGAGCGCGAGCAGCCGGAACGCGACTACGTGCAGCGCGACCTGCCGCCGCGCGACCGCCTGGCCGGGGTGTATTTCGCCGCCACCGAGCACGACGAGGACCAGCCGGTGCACCTGATCGTGCACGACACCGAGGTCTGCGTGACCCGTTGCGCGGAGGAGTACGGCAACCCCTGCACCCGCTTCTGCCCGGCGGCAGTCTACGAGATCGTCGAGGACGCCGCCGCCGAACACGGCAAGCGCCTGCAGATCAACGCCGCCAACTGCGTGCACTGCAAGACCTGCGACATCAAGGATCCGTACGAGATCATCACCTGGGTGACGCCGGAGGGCGGGGCGGGGCCGAATTACCAGAACCTGTAGGGGTGAAGTCCAGTGTCCCTCTGATCGCCCTGCCGGGAATTCGGTGCTATACAAGCCTGAAGCCGGAGGACCTGGATGATGCGAATCGCGGACATCAGCATGCGGCTGCACCCGGATGCGGAAGGTATCTACACGGCAGCGGGGTCTTCCGAGGTCTCGTACGCGACGCACGGTCACGAGGACTGTTTCGGCATCGAGGACCGCTCGTTCTGGTTCCGGCACCGCAACCGCTGCATCGCCAGCGTGGTTCGCAACCACCCCTTTCCCGGCGGTCCGTTCCTCGACATCGGCGGTGGCAATGGCTACGTCGCCCAGGGTCTGACGGCCGAGGGCCATGAGGTACTGCTGCTCGAGCCCGGTCCGATCGGCGCGCGCAACGCGCGACTGCACCGGAAGCTCGAGCACGTGGCCTGCGCCAAGGTGGAGGATGCCGGATTCGTTCCCGGCAGCTTCGGCGCGATCGGCATGTTCGACGTGATCGAGCACATCGAGCACGATCGTGCGTTCTTGCACGATATCGCGCCGCTGCTGATGCCCGGCGGGCGCCTCTACCTGGCGATTCCGTGCCACCAGTGGCTATGGTCGCGAGCGGACGAGCACGCCGGGCACTTTCGTCGCTACACCCGCCGGAGCCTGCACGGGCTGCTGGAGGGCCTGTTCGACATCGACTACCTGGGCTACTACTTCGCCCCTTTGGTACTGCCCCAGTACCTGCTGCGCGCCCTGCCCTATCGGCTTGGATTCGGGCGCAAAGGCGTATTGTCCATGCAGGCCGAGCATGGCGCCGGCGAGGGTATCGCGGTTCGCGCGATCAACGTCCTGCTCGACGCCGAGGCACGTCGGATCGCGGCCGACCGGCAGATCCGGTTCGGCGCCAGCGCGCTGGTGGCGGCGACGCTGCGCTGACCGCGCCTGTTCCCTCGCCCCTACACCAGCTCACGCGACGATCGGGACAGGAGCCCGTAGCGAGCGGCCCCTGCCGATTCCGTAATAGGCGATACCGGCTTGCTCCAGCTCGGCGGGATCGTAGACGTTTCGCCCGTCGAAAACGACCGCATCGCCGAGCGCGCGCAGTGCAGTCAAGTCGGGACTGCGAAACTGCCGCCACTCGGTCACCACGGCCAGGGCGTCGGCGCCACCGAGCGCCTCCTCCATCGAATCGCAGAGCACCAGGCCGGCACGCTCGCCGTAGATCCGGCGTGCCTCGCTCATCGCCTCGGGATCGTAGGCCCGGACCCGCGCTCCTGCCTGCCACAGCTGGTCAATGAGGCGGCGGCTGGATGCGGCGCGCATGTCGTCCGTGTTGGGTTTAAACGCCAAGCCCCACAACGCGAAGGTACGGCCTGAGATCCGGTCGCCATAGTGTCGCAGGATCAACTCGAACAGGTGACCCTTCTGGCGCTGATTGACGTCTTCCACTGCCTCGATGAGCCGTGCCTCGTAGTCGTGCTGCCGCGCGGTGCGTGCGAGCGCCTGGATGTCCTTGGGAAAGCAGGATCCCCCGTAACCCACGCCCGGATAGATGAACTGCCAGCCGATCCTCGGGTCCGAGCCGATTCCCTGCCGGACCTTCTCGACATCGGCGCCAACACGCTCGGCGATGTTCGCGATCTCGTTCATGAAGCTGATCTTGGTCGCCAGCATCGCGTTGGCTGCGTATTTGGTCAGCTCGGCCGAACGCACGTCCATCACCACGAAGCGGTCGTGATTGCGGACGAACGGCGCATATAGCCGTTTGAGCTTGTCCACGGCGGCTTGGGTAGCGGCGCCGATGACGATGCGGTCGGGACGCATGCAGTCGTTGACCGCATCGCCCTCCTTCAAAAACTCGGGATTGGATACGACCTCGAAATCGATCTCGACCCCGCGCCGTGTCAGCTCGCCGGCAATGGCCTCCTCGACCAATCGCGCGGTGCCGACCGGGACGGTCGATTTGTTGACCACGATTGTCGACGACCGAAGGTTCGCGCCGATCGTCGCCGCCACCGTCAGCACGTACTGAAGGTCGGCACTGCCGTCCTCGTCCGGGGGGGTGCCGACCGCAATGAACACGATCTCCGCACCCTCGAGCGCGGACGCAGCGTCGGTGGTGAAGTGAAGACGACCATCGCCGCTGTTCCTGGCCACCATCGGCGCCAGTCCAGGCTCGTAGATCGGCAGGCGACCCTGCTTCAAGCTCTCGATTCGGGTTTCGTCGACATCGAGGCAGGTGACATCGTGCCCGATCTCGGACAGGCAAGTACCGGTCGCCAGGCCGACATAACCCGTCCCGAAGATGCTGACCTTCATCCTTCTCATCCCGGCTCTCGCGTCAGGAGGCTAGCCTAGCCTCCACCCGTTACAGTTCATGGTCGATGGTGGACGCCGATGCTGGGCCGCCGCGGGCGAAGCGGGATCGTCGAAGCTCGTGGCAGGCCACTAGCGTGGCGCGATGGAGACCCCTGTCTTGGCGCGCAGGTCGTCCTCGGCGACTCCGGGTGCCAGCTCGACCAGCTTCAGTCCGTCCGGGGTCACGTCCAGCACGCCAAGGTCGGTGATGATGCGGTCGACCACGCCGACACCGGTCAGCGGCAGGCTGCACTCGGACAGGATCTTGTGGCTGCCGTCCTTCGCCACGTGCTCCATCAGCACCACCACGCGCTTGACCCCGGCGACCAGGTCCATTGCCCCGCCCATGCCCTTGACCATCTTGCCGGGCACCATCCAGTTGGCCAGGTCACCCGTGCCGGTGACCTGCATCGCGCCGAGGATGGCCAGGTCGATGTGGCCGCCACGGATCATGGCGAACGAGTCATGGCTGCCGAAGTAGCTCGCCCCGCTGCGTGCGGTGACGGTCTGCTTGCCGGCGTTGATCAGGTCGGCGTCGACCTCTTCCTCGGTCGGGAACGGGCCGATCCCGAGCAGGCCGTTCTCGGACTGCAGCCACACGTCCACGCCCTCGGGGATGTGGTTGGCCACCAGCGTGGGCAGGCCGATACCGAGGTTGACATAGGCACCGTCGGTGAGTTCGCGGGCGGCGCGCTGCGCCATCTGGTCGCGGTTCCAGGGCATCTCGGTCTCCAGTCAGGCTGCGCGGACGATGCGCTGCTCGATGCGCTTTTCCGGGGTCGGATTGTGGACGATACGGTCGACGTAGATGCCGGGCAGGTGCACGTGGTCCGGGTCCAGCGCGCCGGTCTCGACGACCTCCTCCACCTCGGCCACGCAGACCCGGCCGGCGGTCGCGCAGGCGGGGTTGAAGTTGCGGGCGGTCTTGCGGAACACCAGGTTGCCGGACCGGTCCGCCTTCCACGCCTTGACCAGCGCAACGTCCGCAGTGAGCGCGGTTTCCATCACGTAGTGATGCTCGCCGAACTGCCTGGTTTCCTTGCCCTCGGCCACCACGGTGCCGTAACCGGTGCGGGTGAAGAAGGCGGGAATGCCCGCGCCGCCGGCGCGCAGCCGCTCGGCCAGGGTGCCCTGCGGGTTGAACTCGAGCTCGAGTTCGCCGGCCAGGAACTGGCGCTCGAACTCCTTGTTCTCGCCGACGTAGGAGGACACCATCTTGCGGATCTGCCGGGTCTCCAGCAGCAGGCCGAGGCCGAAGCCGTCGACGCCGGCGTTGTTGGAGATCACCGTCAGGTCCTTCGCGCCGGAATCGCGGAGCGCGGCGATCAGCGCCTCGGGAATGCCGCACAGGCCGAACCCGCCCACGGCCAGGGTCTGGCCGTCGGCGACCAGGCCGTTGAGTGCAGTGGCGGCGTCGGGATAGAGCTTGTTTCGGGCATCCCCGGTCGATGGGGCTACGGCCTCGGCCATCGGACGGCTCCTCGGGCGGAAAGCACACAGTCTACCGCCTGGCCCCGCCCGGGCCGACCCGTACCTTCGGACAGGCCGCGCCGCCGGTAGACTTGGCGGATGCCCCGGATCGCCCTCGCCTCCGCCGTCGCCGTGACCGGCCACGACCCCGACATGCCGCTGCTGCTGGAGGCCTGCGCGCACGCCGGACTGGACGCGCAGGTGCTGGCCTGGGACGACCCCAGCGTCGGCTGGGCCCGCTTCGACCTGGTGCTGCTGCGCTCGACCTGGGACTACGCCCTGCGACGCGCCCACTTCCTCGACTGGTGCGATCGGGTGGCCGCGTGCACCCGCCTGCTCAATCCGGCACCGATCGTGGCCTGGAACACCGACAAGCACTACCTCGCCGACCTGGCGGCTGACGGGGTGCCGGTCATTCCCTGCACCTTCGTCGAGCCGGATGCCGAACCGATGCCGGCGCTGCAGGCGTTCCTGGCCGCAGGCCGCCACGACGACGGCTTCGTGGTCAAACCGGCGGTCGGGGCCGGCGCCCGCGATGCCCAGCGCCACGCGGCGCACCAGGAGGTGGCCGCGGCCAGCCATATCGCCCGCCTGCTGGACGCCGGGCGCAGCGTGCTGCTGCAGCCCTACCTGGCGGAGGTCGACCGCCAGGGCGAGACCGCGCTGGTGTACATCGGCGGCACGTTCAGCCACGCCGCACGCAAGGGACCGCTGCTGGGACTGGGCTCGGATGCCGACGGCGTGCCGCTGGCGCCGGAAGCCATCACCCCGGCCGAAGCCACGCCCGCGCAGCGCAGGCTCGCGGATCAGGCGATGGAGGCGATCCGGCGCAGGTTCGGGCTGGAAACGCCCCTGCCCTATACCCGCGTCGACCTGCTCGCTGCCGCCGACGGCAGCTTCCGGCTGCTGGAACTCGAACTCACCGAGCCCTCGCTGTTCCTGCCGCAGGCGCCGGGGGCGGCCGGCCGCCTGGCTACCGCACTGGCCGAACGCCTCCAAACCGGTGCGTGAAGGCGGATTCGCGCCCGACCGGGCCGAACCGGTAAAATCCACGGGTTCTGCATCCAGGCTGGCAGCTGCCCGCCGCATCCACAAGGAACCCCCGCAACGATGAAGATCCTCGTCGGCTACAAGCGCGTGGTGGACTACAACGTCCGCATCCAGGTCAAGCCGGACGGCTCCGGCGTGGTCACCGACGGCGTCAAGCTGTCGCCGAACCCATTCGACGACATCGCCCTCGAGGAGGCGCTGCGGCTGCGCGACCAGGGCGTGGCGACCGAGGTTGTCGTCGCTACCATCGCCCCGGCCAACGCCCAGGCGCACCTGCGCAACGGCTTGGCGATGGGCGCCAACCGCGCCCTGCACGTGGTCGCCGACCAGCCGGTGCAGCCGCTCACCGCCGCGCGCACCTTCCTCAAGCTGATCGAGAAGGAGCAGCCCGACCTGGTGATCCTCGGCAAACAGGCGATCGACGACGACGCCAACCAGACCGGCCAGATGCTGGCCACCCTGTGGGGCCGCCCGCAGGCCACCTTCGCCAGCAAACTGGCGATCGAAGGTGGCAAGGCCACAGTGACCCGCGAAGTCGACGCCGGGCTGGAGACGCTGGAGGTCGACCTGCCCGCAGTGGTCACCACCGACCTGCGCCTGAACGAGCCGCGCTTCATCAAGCTGCCGGACATCATGAAGGCCAAGAGCAAGCCGCTGGAGACGATCCCGTTCGCCGACCTCGGCGTCGAGTCCGGCGATTTCCTGGAGACCACCGGCCACGCCGCGCCGCCGAAGCGCAGCAAGGGCGTGATGGTGAAAGACGCGGCCGAGCTGGTCGCGATGCTGAAGGAAAAGGGCCTGCTGTAACCCGCTTCCAGCTCCTCTCCCGGCTGCGGGAGAGAGCCAGGGTGAGGGCGCGAAGCACCGCGCTGTCGCGACCGACCCGAACCGCAAGGAGAACTCCCATGTCCAACGTCCTCATCGTCGCCGAACACCTCGACGGCCGGCTCAACGGCTCGACCGCCAAATGCGTGTCGGCCGCGCAGGCGCTGTCGCCCGACACCATCGACATCGTCGTGCTGGCCGCCGACCCCGCTTCCGTGGCCGCCGAGGCGGCCAAGCTCGCCGGCGTGCGCAAGGTGCTCACTGTCGCCAACGAAGCCAACGCCCATCCGCTCGCCCAGGTGCTTGGCCCACAGGTGGTGAAGCTGGCCGAGGGTTACAGCCACGTGTTCGGTCCCTCCACCACCTTCGGCAAGGATCTGATGCCGGTGGTGGCGGCCCTGCTCGGCACCGCCCAGGTCTCGGACGTGATGACGGTCGAGTCGAGTCATGAGTTCACCCGGCCCATCTATGCCGGCAACGCGATCATCACGGTGAAGGCCCCGGCCGACCGCCCGGTGGTGGCGACCGTACGCACGGCATCCTGGCGCGAAGCGGCCCGCGACGGCGACGCGGTCGTTGAAGAGATATCGGTGGAAGCCGATCTGCCTGCGCACACCCGCTTCGTGGAACTGGCAGCCGGCAGCTCCGATCGCCCGGACCTGCAGAGCGCGAAGCGGGTGGTCTCCGGCGGGCGCGGCGTCGGCTCGGAGGAGAACTTCAGGATCATCTTCGACTTCGCCGACAAGCTCGGCGCGGCGGTCGGCGCGTCGCGCGCCGCGGTCGACGCCGGCTACGTGCCCAACGAACTGCAGGTCGGCCAGACCGGCAAGATCATCGCCCCCGAGCTCTACATCGCCATCGGCATCTCCGGCGCCATCCAGCACCTGACCGGCATCAAGGACGCCGGCACCATCGTCGCCATCAACAAGGACCCGGACTCGGCGATCTTCGAGATCGCCGACATCGGTCTGGTGGGGGACCTGTTCAAGGTACTGCCGGAGCTGGAAGCGGCGCTTTGACCCGGGATGGGCACGCGCCGAGCCACGAGACGAAAGGGGGCGGCATCATGGTGCCGATGACGGAGGGGCGCTTCGCATGATCGAGAAACTAGGCACCTGTATGGAGGAAATCGCCATAGTGAGGCTCCGGTGATGAGCAGGCTCTTGATACTCGGCGCCGGCCCGTTCCAGCTGAGCGGCATCAGGAAGGCGGTGGATCTCGGGCACGAAGTAATCACCCTCGATTATCGGCCGGACAATGTCGGCCATCGATACTCTCACCGCAGCGTAAATTGCAGTACGGCCGATGCCCAAGGCGTCGCCCGAGCGGCCCGGGACTTGGATGTCGACGGCATCTGCACCTTCTCGTCCGACGTCGCGATCCAGGCCCTCGCGCTTGCCTGCTCCGAGCTCGGACTTCCGGGAGTCGCGCCGGAGATCGCACGAACCATGTCGCTAAAGAACCGGTTCCGGCGATTCCTCGAAGAGAAGGGCTTGCCTCACCCGCTGTTCGCCGCTGGCGAGTCCTTCGACATGCTGCGCGAGCCGATCGGCCGTATGCGCTGCCCACTGATCTTCAAGCCGGTGGATACGTCCGGTTCGCGCGGCGTGATTTCCGTGCCCGAGGCGAATGAGACGAGCGCCCGCGCAGCGTTCGATGAAGCCAAGCGTTTCTCGCCCTCCGGCACGGTATGCGTGGAGGAGTTCATCCAGGGAACCGAGGTGGGCGGCGATGCCCTTCTGTTGGACGGGAAGATCGCCTTCGTTGCGATCACGCACAAGCACCTGTCCCGGTTCGTGGTGACGGGGCACAGCTTGCCTGCCGATATCGACGCAGCGGATCAGGCTCGGGTACAGGCGGCCCTGGACGAGTGTTGTCGTGCTCTCGGATACAGCGAAGGCGTGCTGAACTTCGATGTCATGGTCACGGCGGAGACCGTCTACGTCCTGGAAATGAGCGCCAGAAACGGGGGGAACGGTATCGCCGCCGTCATTGCCCGGGCGACCGGGGTCGACGCGGAGGTCGCCGCCATTCGCCTGGCACTCGGAGAACGCCCAGACCTGCGGACATCGGCTCACCCCAAAGGTGTGGCATCCTGGATATTCGGAAGCGATTCGTCCGGGACCCTCAAAAGGATTGCCGATTTCGATGCCGTACGCCAGAAGGTTCCCGAGCTATTCGAGTTCCATCAAGCCATTCCCGTGGGCGGAAAGGTCGAACCATTCACCCACGGCGGACAACTCCTCGGCTATGCGCTATTCGACTGCCCGGAACCCGCTCTATACGCGCCTACCGTAGGCCGGATCCGGAAGGCACTCGATCTTGCGGTGGAGCCAGGATGAACGCATTGCTCCCGGAGAACGCCATGCCAGCGAACACCGGCTTCTCGATCGTGGTCCCGGTCTACAACTCACAAGCGACCCTACCTGAACTCCATCGACGCCTGACGACCACCATGGAAGCTCTCGGCGAGCCGTTCGAACTGGTGTTCGTGGAGGACGGCGGCCGCGACGGCTCATGGAAAGTCCTGGAAACGCTGGCTGAGCTTGACCCGAGACTGAAGGCCGTGCAGTTGATGCGCAACTCCGGCCAGGGCAATGCGACCCTCGCCGGAATCGAGCAATCCACCGGTGAAATCATCGTCACGCTCGACGACGATCTCCAGCATCCGCCGGAGGAGATTCCGTCGATGATCGGGGCGCTGCGCGCAGACCACGAATGCGACGTCGTCATCGGCGCACCTGAAATCAAGCGGCACAACCTTGTCCGGCGCACCGGAAGCGCCCTGGTCAACCGCGTCAACACATGGTTTCTGCACAAGGATCCGGAGTTGCGCTTCACCGGCTTCCGGGCGATGCGGCGCAACGTTGCAGAAGCCCTCCTAGGCCAGCGCGTGCCGTATCCCGCACTCGGGCCGATGCTCATTTCGATCACGCCGCGGATCGTCAATCTCGTCGTTCGTCACGACGCGCGCCAACACGGAAGGAGCGGCTACGATCTCAGGCGGATCATCAAGCAGACGCTCGCGAACTTCATCGGCTATTCGATTCTCCCCCTTCATATGCTTGCTGCGATCGGGGCATTCGGAGTTCTGTTCAGCATCCTGTTCAGCGTCTATTTCGCCGTGCGCTATTTCGCCCACGGCATCGGTGTGCCAGGTTGGACGACGCTGCTGTTGACCTTGCTTGGGCTATCCGGATTCAACTTCTTCGCCTTCGGCGTTCTGGGCGAGTACATCCTGCGCATCAGCCGCAATACCGAACGACTGAATCACAGGATCGTCCGGCGCATTGCGTCCAGCGCAGCACCTGGCGTTTCGGGCAAGTGACGATGCGCTTCGTCTATCTCTCACGCCAGGCCAACCGTAGCGGCTATCTCATCTTGGAGCACCTGCTCACCGAAACCCGCTACGCTCCCGATTGCGTAATACTCCCGCCTTACCGGGGAAGGGTGGAGTATCTCCGGCATGCCGCCCCTTCGGACGCAGCCGACGCCGCCACGACCAGTGCTACCGGAAAGTGCGATTCGACCGGTTCAATCGACGAACTCGCCCGAAAGCATGCCGTTCCGGTGCATCATGTTGCCAACCTCAATGCTGGAGAGGGGTTTGCCCTGTTGCGTTCGTACTCGCCCGAGCTGATCGTGCTGGGCGGCGGATGGCCGCAAATGCTCAAGCCCCGCGTGATCTCGTGCCCGCCTCTCGGAGTCATCAACACCCATCCGTCTCTACTTCCAGAATTCCGGGGCACCGACGTGCACCGCTGGCAGGTGCTGCACGGTGTCGACGAATCCGGGAGCAGCATCCATTACGTCGACGAATCCTTCGATACCGGCGCGATTGTCGGCCAAGTGCGATTCTGCGTGGACGATTCCGACCCGCCTCAGGTCCTGGCGAGACGGGCCGCCATCTCGGCCGGACCGCTGATGGCGCACGCTTTGGCGCTCATAGACGAAGCCAAGCCCCGACGCGCCGCTACCGAGAAGCAGCCCCCCCCTGCAGGCGCGCCGTACTTTTCGAGATGGAAGTGGGAGGACCTGGACTTTCTTCGGTTGTCGTGGGACAAGCCTGCGGAAGAAATCCGTCGGTTCGTTCTAGCCTGCACGCAGGAGTCGTATCGCTACAACGGGCCGTACTTCCATTTTCGCGAGAAGCGATTCATGGTCCGACGTGCGATTGCGGGCCCACCAGCTACCGCCATGCCGTGCGAGATCGGGCGCGTCGTGAAGATCACGGATCGGGGTCCTCTGGTGACTTGTGGCGAGGGCGCAATTATTCTGACAGAGGTGCAGCCGGCGTCCGATCGATTCTGGCCGGAGGCCTTTCATACCGCTCCCACACTGGATGGAGCGGAGTTTTGCAGCGCTTTCCGCGTCGCCGCGGGAAGCCGTTTCGAATGAAGGCGGGACGGCTCCAACTTGGGAGGTCTGGTATGAGTCATGGGGAACAGGACATTGCCGCAAGACAGGCGGCCTATTACGGCAGCCTTTATGAGCAGCATGGCCCCGGGGTGGACGCCGTGGCTTCCGGAAATCAGGTCTACAAGAACCTCAGGTACGAAAAACTGGCCTCGATGTTCGGCCAAGACCACGCATTTTCCGTGCACGACGTGGGTTGCGGGGTTGGGCACTTCTACGAATTTCTGGGAAAGCACTATCCGGAAAGAAAGATCGACTACTCTGGCACGGAGATCACCCCGGCTTTCGTGGAGCACTGCAAGAGCGTCTATCCGGACAAGGATTTCCAACTTCGCGATCTTTCCGCCGCACCTTTCCCGGAGAAGTACGACTACCTGGTGTTCGGCGGCACCTTCTACCATCTCGCCGGCAGTGATTCCGCCGAGTTCTGGGAGTTCGTCAAACGCATGCTGACGCATGGGTTCATGAGCGCCCGCAAAGGGATCGCGGTCAACTTTGTTACCGGATACGTCGGCTATAGGCTGCCGGATCTTTTCTATGGAGACGTGGGGGAGGTCACACGGTTCATTTCCAGCGACCTGTCGCGGTTCTTCACTGTCGACCACGCCTCTCCACTCTTCGAACATACGATCTGCGTCTACCGGGACACCCACATTCGCCAACGCTACGCAGATCCGGCTTTCGGCAAGTACTTCAAGCCTCCCGGATGAGCACGCACTCCACGCGCAAGCGTCGGTCTTTTCGGGCATTGCAACTGGCCGTCGCTGTGGCGGCCTTTTTCTATGTATTTTCGCTCGTGGACCTGCAGGAAGCGAGGCGGGCCCTGTCTGGCATCGACCTGCGCTTCTTCGCAGCGGCCTTCTTCCTTGCCTTGCTCGGTCTGTTCTCGGCGTCCTTGCGCTGGGTGATCCTGCTGCGGTCCGCGGGAATAGGCTACCGGATCCTGGACGCGTTCCGGTGCTATCTGGCCGGCGCTTTCTATGGCTTGGCGATGCCCGGGGTGATCGGAGGAGATGTCAGCCGTGTGGTGATCTGCCGCCACCAGACCGGTGCGCCGCTGGGAAAGCTCACGGGATCCGTTCTTCTCGAGCGGTATCTGGGCGTAGTGACGCTGCTGTGCCTGCTGGTCATCGGCCTTTCGAGCTCGTCCGCCGAATTCCTGCCGCCGCAGGCGGCGACCGTGGCGCCGCTTCTTGCGGCGGCGGGGCTCGCAGCGATCCTGGCCGTTCCCGCGCTCGTGCGGCGGAACACTCTGGGCGTGGCTCTCCACCCCCGTCTTGCCCGGCTCGGGGGCTTGCTTGATGCCGTGGGCGGCCTCCGTCCCGCTGGACTAGCGAAAGCTCTCGGTCTCAGCGGTGGCTTTCAGCTTTCCGATATTCTCGGTACCTATCTGGTTGGCCAGGCTCTGGGCACGGCACTCCACGGTCCGGAGCTCCTCGTGGCCCTGCCGCTCGCATATCTCGCAACCGCGCTTCCCATATCCCCGTCCGGGCTCGGCATCAGGGAAGCGACACTGGTGCTCGTGCTCGCTCAGGCCGGGGTTTCGACCTCAGAGGCGGCTCTCCTCGCACTGGTCATCTTCTTCATCCGTGTACTAGTTGGTATCTTGGGCGGCCTGGACCAGATGCTAGGGACCCTTCGAAAGTGAAACCTGCAACGAACAGACGTACGCCTTTCAACAAGCCGTACGTCGGGGACCGGGCGCTGGAGCACCTCCGCCGGTCGCTGGAGAGCCGCAGCCTGTCCGGAGATGGCCCGTACACGGCGATGTGCCAGCAGTGGCTCGAGGAGGACATCGGCTGTCGCAAGGCGCTACTGACGCATTCGTGCACCGGCGCGCTGGAAATGGCCGCTCTCCTGCTGAACTTGGAACCCGGCGACGAAGTCATCATGCCGTCCTATACCTTCGTCTCCACGGCAAACGCCTTCGTTCTCCGCGGCGCAGTTCCGGTCTTTGTCGACATCAGAGCCGACACGCTGAATCTTGACGAATCGCTCATCGAGGCCGCGATTACGCCGCGGACACGCGCAATCTGTGCCGTGCACTACGCCGGAGTGGGCTGCGAGATGGATCCCATCATGTCGATCGCCGAGCGCCATGGTTTGTCCGTCGTCGAAGACGCCGCACAGGGGATCAGGGCACGCTATCGTGGCCTTCCGCTTGGCTCCATCGGCAGCCTAGGTGCACTCAGCTTCCACGAGACGAAGAACGTCGTTTCGGGCGAAGGCGGTGCGCTACTGCTGAACGATCCCGAGCTGGTAGAGCGCGCGGAAATAATCCGCGAGAAGGGCACTAATAGAAGTAGGTTCTTTCGCGGGCACGTCGACAAATACACTTGGGTCGACGTCGGATCCTCGTATTTGCCAAGCGATCTGATCGCCGCCTTGCTGTACTCCCAGCTCGACGAGGTGGATGAAATTTCCCGGCAGCGAATGGAGCTGTGGAGCGCCTACCACGCCTGGGCCAAGCGACACGAGGAAGAGGGTCGGCTGCGGCGACCGGTAGTTCCGCCTCATTGCGACCACAACGCTCATATGTACTACGTTCTCTTGCCTACTGGCGAAAAGCGCGCGCGATTCCTCGGGAGCCTCAACGGCCGCGGCATAGGGAGCGTTTTCCACTACGTGCCGCTCCACGATTCGCCCGCCGGCGTGCGCTATGGCCGTACCTCGGGCCGTCTGGATGTCACTTCCGACGCCAGCGAGCGCCTGGTGCGCATGCCGTTCTGGCTGGGCATGGGCGAGGCATTCGAAGAGGTCTTGCGCATCGCAGATGAGGCACTGCTGGATGAGGAATAGGCGCCTTCGCCTGCGCTCGCCCGCCAAAGAACCGCGGCGGCTCGTTCGTACCGCGCCGCCATGGAACATCGCGGCGGCCCAGTCCGAAGGGGGGAGGGGCGGTCGATCGCTTCTCCAGATGAGCTGGGGATCGGACAACCGGTAGTCGAGGGACGTGCCGCGAGCTGGATACTTCTATGGGGATGAAGCACTACCTGCCACTGCGCTTCGATGAGATCCGCAACGGACTGATGCATGCTTGCATCGCCTTCGTCCTTGCGCTGCTCGGGTTGGGCGTGGTTCTGGGCATAGGACATACGTGGATGGACCTGTGGGACGCCCTCTCGAAGGAGAGCGGCGCCCACCTCGTGTTGCGTAGCGTGCTGGCGGTAGCGCCAGCAATGGCGACCTTCGCTGCAGCCTGGTGGCTCGCGCGCCGCGCTCGTCCCCTGCCGCCAGTTCTGTTCCTCCTTGGCTTGGTCGTCGCGACCCTGGCGCTGAGAGCCGCGCTGATCGGCCACGTAGAACCCGCTTGGAGCACCGACTACCTCAGATACTGGCAGCGTGCCGTGGAGATGGCCGGCAGCGACGCGTTCTCCGTGACCAGCATCTACCACCAACGGGCACTCTTTGTTCCCTACCCGGTCGCGCTCGTATTCGGACCGGAAGCGACCACGGCACTCAAGTGGACCAATGCGGCTCTGCTCTTGATTGTGCAGCTCGCCGCCTACGACATGATGCGCCTGTCGACGAGCCATCAAGCCGCGCAAGCGTCTTCGATCATACTCGCAGCTTCTCCGCTTCCCGCATACGCCGCTCTGATTCCGAGCCACGACATCTGGGCCCTTCCGTTCGTCGCTGTTTCGATCTGGGCCGTGGTAAGAGCACGATCCCTACAGGGGGGCAGGCTGGCGAGGGTGGCGTGTCTATGCGCGCTGATCCTGCTGTGCTCGGTCTCGGCCTATGCCTTGGAACTGCAGCGCTCCATCGGGACCATACTGTGCGCCGCAATGGCTTTGGCTGCCGCGATCCAGCTGGGCGCATCTTGGCGGAAAGGCCGCAGATGCCTGGCTATGCCCGCGGCGTCGATGGCTATCGTGGCAACGGCTGCACTTCTACTGCAGCCCGCCCTCGCAACAGTCGGACGGGCCATCGAAGTGCACCCCGTCAAGACCGAGCGCAATGCAGTTCCCCGTGCGATGAAGCTCGCTGCGCATGGCAGCGCGATGGGAACGGCAAGGAGCGCATGGTACGCGAGGTTCAACGACAGGTTTCATGCGCAAACCACGCACGGCGCGGACCCGGCCAGAGACTTCTCGCGGTCGGTGATCATTTCCACGTGGGCGCTCCAGCCCGCTGGCAAGCTGGACGGCATGCGAGAGCACGCCGAGAGGCTGTTTTCCCTGAGCTACCCACCGGACTGGGACACCATCCTTCGAAGGCCGGCCGAGATGGACCCGGAAGTCCGAAAGACATTGATCCTGCATATCGGGGCATTCGGCTTCATGCTGCTTGTCGCGACGCTGTTCGCACTTGCCGTACTCGCCAGTCGCCCATTCCGGATCGCATTCCCTGTGCTGGCGGGGATCCTGCTTTTGGTCGCGGTGAGCCTGGCCTTGCTGTCGCTTTTTGAGAACAAGCCCTACAACATCGCTCCTGCATGGTTCGTTTATCCGCTCCTAGTCGGCTGCGCGCTCTCCCTTGGCGGGCGCAACGGCCGGCACGACGAAGCCGTGCATCCGGCAAGGCGCGCGATCTTGGCGACATCGGTGGGGATTCTTTTCGGAATCGCCGCTCTTCTGACCATCTGGCTCTGCCTGCGCGCGAGCTACGGGGAGGACGACGGCCTGATCCTCGATGGATGGGCACTCAGTCTGAAACAGTCCGGCGCCGCCCGGGGTGACTGGACGTCGATATTGGAGAACGAGCCCACGCGGGCGTTCGAGCCGAAATACTACGTCCGGGACACGAGGGACTTCGTGCTTCGCGATGCTCCACAGGATGGGGGCCGCATCCTCCACCGCGCAGATGCGCTCTACATGACGCTCAGATTCCCGGACGGGCACATCTCGGCTGGCGACAAGCTTTCCGCAGCCAGGGAGGTATGCGTGACCAGTCAGCGGAAGGCGCTGCAGTTCTTCATGTTTGCACCTTATCAACGAAGGAGCGTCACGAATGCGTTCTCGGTGCGCGTAGCGGTCGACGGCAGACAACTCGGGCAATTTCCGGTTCCCTACGAGGATCGAGGCGATACCATGGCGCTCGTTTCAATTCCCGACGTCATGGACGACCAGAATCAGTGCCGCACGCTGTCCATAGAGCTCGTGTCGAACGTCGATCGCAACGCCCTGTCCTGGGCTCGCGCTTCCCATGTAGAGATCTGGTTCCCGCGCTTGGTTCACTAGTGGCCAGCGATCGCGCCGCTCCTCGAGACGAGAGCGCTTGCGCTTTGCTCCCAAACGCCCCCGGAAGGCATGTCCCCATGAAAACTACGACGCGTTCGTAATCCACAACGACGATTGGCGGCCTCCGGATCTCCCGAAGCTCGGGCCGGCCTTTGTTGAACGGCAGACTTCAACAGCGAATGCGCACCGCCAGGAGCATAAAGTGAACTCGCAACGACTGCGAAGCGCGAGCGAAACCGTCGTCCTCACCCTGGGACGAAGCCCGATCGTGGGCGTGCTCGGCGTGGGCCTCTTGATCGGGTTGGTGGTAAGCGGCCAGCGCGTGCTTTCGCTTCCTTGGCAGGATCACGCTCTCGAACTGTCCGCACTGGCTTTCGCGACCCTGATCCTCTGGCAGATCGTCCACCGGACAGCCACGCGCGCGACCGCTTTTCCCGTGGCGCCCTTCCTGGCAGTCACCATCGCCACCGGATTGATGATCCGCCTTGCCTATGTCAGCGCCATCGAACCGGAATGGTACAGCGATTTCGAACGCTACTGGCGATATGGACTCGAGTTGGCCAAGAGCGATGGTGGGCAGATCACAAATGGCTACCTGCGCCGAGCCAACTTCATCACTCGCCCGTTGATCGAGCTGTTCGGCCCCCGCCCCGCGGTGGTCCCCTATTCGAACGTCCTCGTCTTGACGTTGATCCAGATCATCGGCTACGACATCCTCAGACGCGTCAGAAGCCACCAGGCCGCCCAGGGCTTCAGCCTGCTGTGGCTCGTAGTCCCGATCCCACTCATGTCGGCCGTCGTGCCCAACCACGATCTGGTGGGAATGCTGCTGGTGAGCGCCGCGGTTTGGCTCGGCTTGATCGCACAGTTCCACGATTCTGCCACTACGCGAAAGAGTGTATCCGTCGCATGTTGGATCGCCGCGGGGGTCCTGGTCGCGCTGCTCGAAGCGATCCGTGGGCTCGGGACACTGTATCTGATCTGTCTCACCCTGATCACTCTTGCGGCGCTGGCGGTGGCGCTCATCCGGGGAGCTCGCAAAATTCCGAGCTCGAGACGCCGGGCGATCCTGTCATTGGTCGGGCTCGTACTCGTCATCGCGTCTTCTGCAGCCACGGAAAGCGCGCTCCGCAAAGCCGGCATGCTGACGTCCCACGAAACCGAGCGACATGCCCGGATCCGCTACACGACGCCACACACAACTTCCCTGTCCGATGGCACATACGCCTTCATGCGCGCCTTCGAACTGGCGTTCATGACCGAATTCCGCGAGGATCCGGAAGCCTTCGCAAGCTTTCGTCGTTCGCTGGCCCTTACGGACTTCATCGTGGAGCCCACTGATCGGTTGCAAGCGAGCTTGAAGCGGATGCAGCGCCAGTACTCTCTCGGGTCACAGCTCGGATTCTACTTGCGCGGGGTGGACGCCCCGGCGCGGCGGATCCTCGGTGCCTACAATATCTTCTTCGCGATGTCTTTCGTAGCGATGTTGCTGCTTGCGATCATCCGACTCGCTCAGCGTCGGATCGACGTCCCCATCGTAGAATCGTTTCTGCTGCTGCTGACCGCAGCCATCTCCGCGGCGATGCTTCTGATCGGCGAGAACCAGCCTCGCTATCTCTCGCTTCTGTGGCTGGCGGGAGCAATCGCCATCCCGAGCCAGATGGCGGCCGAGAGCCTGGCCAGGGACCGGGCGCCCGGCCCGGCGTGGCTTCTGGCCACCTCCGCAGGCGTTCTAGTCGCGTTGCTTGCGGCATTCTGGCTGCTCGCCACGTGGATCTTCACTCCCGCACGCGGGTTGATCCTTCACGATTGGACGCTCTCTGGCCCAGGTGCCGACGCTGGCACCCGGGAGTTCCTGGCGACCCTGCAGGACCGCAGGTCCACAGTGATGAAGGGCCGTGACGGAGAGCCGATCTTGGCGAAGTTCGACGAACTCTCGCTGAAGCTGATGCTTCCCTCGCCGCGGCCCCAGCCGAACGGCGCTTCCGCCCGGACCTCGGTATGCGGCCTGAACCCCCCCGTCGAGTTCGAGTTCCAATACCACGCGCCCGGCGGAACCCTAATGCGGAATGGAGAACTCTCGCTGGAGTTGCGCGCCAACGAGAACCTGATCTGGAGCTCCCCTCTGTCTGATCGGGCACACCCGCGCCGCGTGCGTACTCGACTACCGCTCGATGACGGCGGGTGCACGAATCTGCGATTCGACCTCACGATTCGCGGCGAGCCGAGTCGAAGCTATCGGCAGGAGGACACCTTCGTGGAAATATTCTTCCCGCGGATCGACACCCCATCTACAATGCCCGAAGGCTGAATCGTTTCGTCCTCTTACTGCGCCGACGGCTCGCGGTGTCGCGGAGTGCCGCACTCCGCTTCCGGCCCGGGCTCAGCATCGGTCGTGCAGATCCATGCTCGCGCACCAGGAAATCATCAACGAGATGGCGCAGGCCTGGACATAGCCTGGAACACATCCTCGGTTGGCAGCCCGCCGTCAACCAGCTCTCTCCCGAGCTCCCAGGAGCCCGCCATGCTCAGATGGCCGGCGTTGTAATAGACCGGCCGACCGTGAAGGTAAGGAGAGCATTTTCCGGCTGGACAGATAACGTGCGTCAGATCCAGATAATCGACGCGGGAGTACTTGCCGGCCAGGGAAGCCAGATATCTATTGATATGGGGCACCCTGCCGCCAACCGAAGCCTCGCAGTTGAGGTCGGGATTTCCGACTCGCTTGAACTCGCAGTTCTGATTGAAGGCGGGAAACCTGGGGACTTGGCCGAGAATAACGACGTGGGAGCCGGCTTTCGTCAATTCCCTGATCGTCCGCTCGAGATCCCGCTTGAAGCCTGGTACCCGGGAGTGAAAGCTCCACTGTGCTCCGAGAAACACATACTGGTAGCGCTGCGTCTGCTCGCGCATTTCGTTGCGAAAGAACGAGCATCCCTCCCGGTCGGTTGGTTTTCCATACTTGTCTCCTCCACCGAAGATGGGTGGACAGGACGAAACGCTCAGGTTCCTGAAAGAGAAGCGATGCGATTCCGCGATCGCTCCCAGGACACCGATGTAGTGCGCAGCGTTGGAGTCACCGATCAGCACCGCCGGCACCCTGGAGTCGCCCGAGGCCCGGGACGCGCCGATTACACACCTGTCGCCGACCGCCAGCGCGGGATCGTAGCTGGCTCTCTGGCAGTTGTATTCGTACTCAAGCGCCGCTTGCATGCGTTGGCCAAGGTCGCGAAGCTCGGTTTCGTGCCGCATGACCATCCGCTCCTCGCGCGCATGCGACAACCCGAACATTCCCGCACCGACGGCGCAGATCGCAATCGTACATACTGCGTAGAACGCGAGCGCGCGACCACCCGTGGCGATGGTGGATCGCTTCCTCCGGAACGGCTGCTCGATCCATCTGTAACTGAGCGTGGCGAGAGCCAGCATCGCTGCTGCACCCGCAAGCTTCGCCGATGGGCTCAACGTGGTTGTTGAGTAGCGCATCAGCGCAAGAATCGGCCAGTGCCACAGATAGAGCGAGTACGAGATCAATCCCACGTACACCAGCGGCGGAGCCCGCAGCGCTGTATTGAAGATCGAAGAGCGGGACGCGCCGGAATGCAACAGCAGGACCGCGCCAGCGCATGGGTACAAGGCGTTGAGCCCGGGGAAAATCGACTCACCGTCCAGGCCGAACAAGCCCGCTCCGATCAAGATCACTCCGGCCAGCCCCACGCTCTCGTTTGCGAGGCGCGACCTGGTTGCATTACTGGCCTCGACACTCCGAAGGGCAAGCAGAGCGCCCGCGAGCAGCTCCCCGGCGCGGGTCGGAAGCATGTAGTACGCGAACGAAGGATGCGAGACCGCGGCATACTGCGCCAGAATGAACGAAGCTACCGCAGCCGCCCCAACCGCTAGAAGCATCGCCTTCTGCCAGCCGATCCATCTGCCAAGCAGGAGCAGCGTGATGGGCCAGACGAGATAGAACTGCTCCTCTACCCCCAGAGACCATAGGTGGAGTAACGGGACCTGATTGCTGGATGCCGCGAAGTAACTGGCATCGAGGTGGAGCCAGAAATAGACATTGGGAAGGGAGAAAGCACTCCAGAGCGCGGACACCGCCAGACTTCGCATGTCTGCTGGCAGGAGAATCGCTGAACCAGCCAACATCGTCGCAACGGTGACGGCGAAGTAGGCAGGGCCGATGCGGAGCAGTCGTCGTCGGTAGAAGTCGGACAGCGAGAACGTCCCGCTCAGAAGGTCGCGGCGTATGATAGAAGTGATCAGGTACCCCGATATGACGAAGAAAATGTCAACGCCTGTGTATCCGCCGGGTACGTACGCCTCGTCGATGTGATAGGCAACGACGCTAAGAACGGCAACAGCGCGCAGGCCGTCGATATCTGGCCGGTACGAAAGCGGAGTGTGCCCCTCGCGGCTCATACGCCGGCACGACCGGGAGCCGAAGCTCCGGGGTGCCGGACGTGCGGCGTCGTAAACGCCATGTAGATGGTGCCGACGGCTCCTTGCGACCGCACGGCGAAAGTCTCGGCGGGCCTGATGAGTACATTCGCCTTGATTCCGTTCTCGTGCCGATAGTAGGCACGAACCCCTTCCTGTTCGGGCCGGCTGCTGATCCTGGCAAATCCGCCGCGTGAGAGCTCCTGGTGCATGAGCGTATCCACCCCTCGCGGGTTCCCGTTGTAGTACTCGAGGACAATGCGACGCTCCGTCCCGAGCTCCGATCCTGGCATGACCCGGTCCGTCCTGCACGAGTAGAGGAGCGGGACCTGGATGCTCAGCGGCAATGGCGTCTGCAACAGGTCGCTTGGCTGTCTAGGCTCATGCAGGTGGATATCCACCTGCCAGCAGCGCAGATCCGAACGTCCGACGAGCTCGATCGTAGTGGCCTGCTGTCGCTTGCCGTAGGAAGGGCTCCTCCACCCTTGAACGCTCGCTCCCTTCTGCCCTCTTGCAAGTCTGGGCACGAGATCAGACGCGGTAAACGTCAATGTTGCGACGGCCCGTCCGCGGACGACGACATCCACTCCCGCGTCGGTCACCAACGCATCGGCGTGTTCGGCCAAGTGGAAGTAGGCGACGGGAGCAGCTCCCGCGGGCGCCTCGATCTCCTCCCACAGGGTCAGCCGCTCGCCGGGCCTGTACAAGAACTTTCGATGGTGGATGAACTCGTCCCCTCTCGAGACGTGCCCCTCCACCACGTACTCGTCGCGCAGGCGCTCCGCGCGAACCAGGCCACCCTGCCCGGGCGCGGTGTCGTAGGGGCCGAAACTGCGCCCGAGCAAGCCAACGACATTGTGGGCGCGATCGCTTACGAAATAGTTGCGCCAGCTGTCCCTGTTATAGGTGAACTTCCCCGAGTCTACGAACATCGGCTGCCCATGGGCATATAGCTCGAAGCCCAGATGGTCCGCGTGCGCGTGGGAAGTCGTGAAGGCCTGGCCCTTGATGATCAGCATTTCCGCGCGATAGGGGGGAGTATCCAGTCCGGTCCGGATTGCCGCGTAGCCTCCCGGGGTCAGATCACGCATGAGCACGCGGTCCCCCCACTTGCTCCGTGACTCCGCATCGTGGCGGATATCGGGGGAGAATTTCTGCCCGAGACCTTCGCTGTCCCCAATCGCGGCGATAGTCCCGTCCGGAAGGGTGAACCAAGGGGCGATGTCCCTCGCCTTCCCCAACTTTTCCTTGAACAGCTTCGAAATGGACGGGAAGAGCTCCGGGCGAATTCGACCGAAGTGAGTTACTGCGAAGTTGTGGTAAGCGGGCGAGTTTTCCACGTGTACCCCATGATGCCCGAACTGCGAGTCGAGGAGCCGCCCCATCAGTTCACTCGAGTAGGCCTCTTCGCCCTCGACCTCGGGTCGTCCCCTGCGAACGATCCCCAAGAGTCTGAGTCCTACCAGCTGGAATATGCCGTGGTTGCCGCCGCTGATGAACGACGGGTCCCGGAGCTTGGCGATGTGCAATCTCGCCAACTCGTCGACCTCACCCTGCTCTTCTTCGTCCAGAACGATGCGTCCCTCGTCCTGCAGGTGCAACAGGAGCGCGAGGTGCTGGGCACGCAAACCCGCAGCCATGTCGTACCACATGAACGCGGACTTCTTCCTACGCCGCACGTGGTAGGCGTACCAGTCTCGCACCCACGGCAGGACCTCGGCTTTCAATCGCGCCCAATCCCGGCCATAGAACTCAGACCAGACGGGTTGCAGCATTCGCCACGCGTGCAGCTGAAAGCACCAATTGCGATCCTTGAGAGGATCCATGTTCCAGTCCAGCGGCAGGCTGAGCCTGACCGGCCTGGTGTCCTTTCGCGGCCGAAAGCCCCCCGCCACCTGCTCGGCATAACCCGCACCAAAAACGTAGAAATCGCTCTTCAGTAGCTTTTGCGACACGGCCTTCTTTCCCTTAGGCGGCTGCATTCTTTCAATCCACGTCGACGGACGAAACGCGCGATCCCGCACCGAATCGGCAGTAGCCGAACTCATCGACCGAAAGCCCCCGCATGTCATTGGCCACGTCGGCTTCCGTGTCATTGACGAGATCGATCAGTTCCCTGTCGTGCAACTGGGTGGATTGCAGGATGGAACTGCGAAGTCGCAACGGGCTCCCTTCACGATACGGCGCTCCCCCACCCTCCAGCCTGGGCCGGCCTTCGTGCAGCACGAAGCAGGCCGATTTCCCGATCGCTGGGGCTTCCGCATACTGGGTGGCCAGCATCAGGTCCAGCAGGTAGCAAGGGCCGTAGTAGTCCCGCTCGTGCCAGGGTGCGACCCAGTCGCCTTCGGCAATCCATGCACCTACGCGAACGTGCGCGGCTTCACCGCAAGCGAGCCGCACGTCCTCGGCGATGGAGTCGCCTTTCCCAAATGGCTCGGGAACGACCAGAAGCAGGCTCTTCTGCGGCCATCTCTGCGCCCGGAAAGCGTCGATGACGCGCTCCATTTCCGCAGCCGAACGCGCCTGCGCCACCACATGCACCCTGGTCACCGTGGACGGGATGTGTCCTACGGCAACCCTGGCGACTTCCGCCAGCCTTCTGGAGGCGGTGTGATGCATCATTACCTCGCGGAGACCGCGAAGTCTCAAGCGATTCCGAGCCTCGCCGGAATCCCGAAGCCATCGCAATCTCTCTTGCACGTCGTCCCTTGCCGCCATCACGACGATGTCGCCGAAGGTACTCTCCAGCGCCACAGAATGGTTACTCACCGCGATGGTGTTGCTGGCCAGAAGTTCGAGCACCCGCCGCGCGAACATGGAAGGAGAAGTCTTGATGGTGTTTACCGTGATCGAGAAGGCGCACGCCTTGTACGCTTCGTCGATTCGCTCGTACGGCAAACTCCCTCTGATCATCTTTCGAAACCTGTGCGGAAACTCGAAGGCGGGATCGTTGCGGCCGTGATTGCGGTCGTAGATCTCGACCGGCATGACGTCCAAGACCGATGCCACCAGCTCTTCGAAATCCCGGGAACGCTCCGGATACTGCGCATACCACGAGCCCGCGAAACCGGCCGCGATCCGGCGCCCAACCTCCTCCACTGGATTATGGATCCTGGGCTGGCACGCGAAGCCCAATACCCCTACGCGCTCGTGGCCTAGTGCGGCGCGATAGCGTTCGACGCAGTCGAGATCGGTCGTGAGCACGTGGTCGAACAGCCCTGCCGCGTCGATGAACCCGTCGAAATGAGAGGGATCCTCCTTGCTCCAGAAGACCGTCGGGATCCCGCGACGGCGGCAAGCGTCGACGAGACGCACGAGTTCTTGCGACAGCGGATTGATCTTGTGCATCCAGGCGCCGTCCTTGCCGCGCCATGCCGACTCCACGAACAGGAGATGCGGCTGAAAGCCGTCGATCATCCGCTCGTAGTCCGATGCGGGGAGGTCGAGCAGCCGGCAATCCGGTGCGAGGCAGGAGCGCGTGAACCCGTCGACCACGGTTGCAACCTTCAGCTCCGCGAGCACCGTTGGCGCGCTGGGCCGCCGCTCCATGTGCCATGCCCTGACCAGATCCGATCCAGGCATATCGGGTCGTTCTACGGGAGCTTCAAAGCAGCCCTCTTCGGGAAGCCCCTGTCGAGCACGCCAGTAGCGCACCACGGCAATCAGCGCTCCGGGTAATCTGAGAAAGCCGCGCGCCGAGCGCACCGCATCCAGCACGGCGGAGCCCAGCTTGAAGGCGAGCGAATTCTCCAGGACCCGAACACGCAGCGCTGCGCGTTGCGCCTCGGCACGGGCGGCATGTCGTTCATCGATCAGCTGGCCACAAAGATCCTGGGCTTCGACAAGCGCCTTTACCACCTCGGCTGTCGGATCGGGACGAGGACCTATCATTCCGTCGCGGCGGGCATCGGCGATTCCGTACCTTCACCCCGGCCACCCATTCCGCCGGCCTCGTGCTCGCGCAGGCTGTCGAAACCGTGCTTGACCGCCAGGATCCGCTCCGCCACCTGGGTCCAGCTGCGCTCGCGCACCACGAACTCGCGCCCGTTCCTGCCGAGCCGGCGCCGTCTTTCGGGATCCGCCATCAGGCCGTCGATGGCGGTTGCCAGGCTCGCCGTGTTTCCCTTTTCAAAGACGACGCCCGTAACGTCGTCTTCGACCATTTCGGCCAGAGCCCGGACGCTCGAAACGACCACGGCCTTCTCCATCGCCAAGGCCTCGAGGGGCTTCATGGGCGACACCATTTCGCATACCGGCCAGGGCTTCCTCGGGAACGGGCAGATGTCGATCAATGAATAGTAGGATTCCACCTGTTCGTGCGGGATCCTCCCCGGAAGGATCAGCTTGTCCTCGATACCCCCCTCCATGCAGATTCTGAGGATCTCTTCGGTGATTGGTCCGCGCCCCTGACCAGATGCGTTCTCGTTGCCGACGAGCAGGAGGCGAAAGTTCCGCCCTTGGCGATGCAGTTCAACGCAAGCTTCCGCCAAGTGTTCCAGTCCTTCGTAGATGACGAAGGTTCCGACATAGCCGATGACGGGCACGCCCTCCGGCAATCCGAGTTGCCGAGCGAGAGCATCGTCGCGAGGCACAGGCACGAAGCGCTTCGCATCGACCGAGTTGGGAAGCAGGCTGATGCGCTCCGGGTCCACGCCGCGATCGATCAGCTCCTCGCGCATGGGCTCGGTGAGCGTGAACACGTGGTCCGCCTCCCTGGCCAGCGTCCCCTCAAGGTGTCTCTGGACGTCGAACGAAATACTCTTGGCGAACTCCTCGTCCCTGGACATTCGGGTTATTTCCCAGAGCCCCCGCACCTCGTAGAAGAAGGGGACGCCGAGCCGCCTGGCTGCGATCAGCGCTGGAAGCCCGGTCACATAGTTGGATGCTGCCTGCACGTAGCTCACGCCGAGCCGGGCCAGCTCGGCCTCCAGCCTATTCGCCGCCGCGAGCACGTACCTGTACTCCGAGATGTTTGCGCGTAGCGGCTCGTTGATTCTCTGATACGGCACGCCATCGATAACGTCCACGGCAGCGACATCGACCGGCGCCAGTTCCCTCTTCATATCCAAAGGAAACCCCGGACGCGTGAGGCAGATCACCTCCACTCCGACGCCGCGCAACCCCGTTGCTACCCCGTGCGAGCGTGTCGCGTAGCCGCCTGAAGAATAGGGCAGGCTGTTGTGCAGGATATAGGCGAATCGGCCATCGGCGAGCGTCGAAGCGTATTCGAGACGCGGCGGAATCGCCTCCAGCGCAGCAATCTTGTAGGAGGACGCCTCGCGAAAGTTGGCCAGGAATCGCTTCGCGATCTGGTTACCCGCGCGCTCAGCGGCGTGAATCTCCCTCAGCACCTCCGATGCCGCTTCCATCTGCCTGCACCTCAACGCGACATGGAGGAAGCCACGCAGCATGCCGATGGACCGGTTGAGTTCGAGGGCGCGATTCGCGATTTCGAATTCCAGGTCGTGCCGACCCGCCGCATTGCACGCCTGCGCAGCTACCAGGTACGCGAACGCTTTCAACGAATCCGGGGCCTCGGGGAGCGATTCGTCCACTGCAGCGATGACCGCATCGGCGCCACCGTCGATGGCATGGCGTGCACGGCTGCGCAGTCGCTCCTTCTCCCATTCCGACAGACCCGCACGAGCCTTGGGCTTCGACGCCTGCTCGAGGTTCCGCTGCTGGCGACCCCGGACAATGCGCAGGATCGAAATGGGCAGCGCGAGGAACTCTCGTGGCGAACGCAGCGCCGTCACCAGGGCCTGGCCTAGCCGGAACGAGGTGCTCGTGCGAAGCTCCTCGGCGAGCTTTTCGGCGTCTTGCAGCGCCTCGCGCGTGTCCTGCAACTCGCGCTCGACCAAGCGCCGGCGCTCGTGCTCCTCGGTCGCGCCCGACTCCGTGACCTCCAACAGATCGAAGGTATCCGGTCGCCCCAGGGCCATGCCTTTCGTAGCGACGACCCGCAAGTGGCCATCGTTCACATCCATCGAAACCGACCATGTCGGCGGCACCTTCGCGACGATTCCGCGAGGATAAAGAGAAGATCCGCTCCGGGAATCGGTCAAGCCGAACGGAATCACCACCACCAGGCGCTCGATCCGCGCAGGTTCGTCGAAGATGGACGCCAACAGGGAGCGCATGTCACCGCCATGCTCTTCGACAATCGCGACCGCGTCCGGCCGGTGTTCGGCAAGAGCAGAATGCAGCGCCCCGTCACTGAATGGCTCGACTGCGCAGCTATCCGAGGCCAGCTCCTCCCGATCCAGAACGGCATGGAACAGGTGGATGGACTGGCGGTCGGTTTCCAGCGCGGACACCGCCAGGCCCTCGCGCACGAGCAGGGCGGCGAGCGCCGCCGTTTCGTGCCCGATGATCAGGACCCGGTCGCATTCCAGCAGCTCATCTCGAGTCCAACGGATTCTCGCCCAGCCGTGCTCGTCCATAGACTGCATGAGGGCATTCGCGGCGGCGTCCACGGCATCGCCCCCGGACGGCCCGGCGTCGTGAGCATGTACTCCGGTTCTCACGCCACTCATCGCTGATCAGTGCCAGAAGCCGACCGGGTCCACGATTACCGCAGACTCCGGCTTCGGATGGGCGCGGAACGCTTGATGGGGAACGAGCATGACGAGGATTCCGCAATCGCGCATGGCTGCGTCCAGATCGATGAACCGCAAGCCGCGATTTGCGCATTCTCGCTCTCCCAACGCCTCGGCGTAGGGATCGACACATACGATCGTCTCGCCGTACTTTCGCGACAATACGCTCGCGATTTCGAGCGCCGGGCTTTCCCGGAAATCGTCCACGTCCGCCTTGTAGGTCAATCCGAGACAGGCCACCCGCTCACCCGGATTCTCGGCAATAGCCCTCTCGATCTCCTCGATCACGAACAGTGGCTTCGCGTCATTGACCTTGCGCGCGGCGTGGATCAGCCGCGACCGGTCCGGAGCGGAGGCCACGATGAACCATGGGTCGACTGCGATGCAGTGTCCGCCGACGCCGGCACCCGGGTTGAGGATCGAGACGCGCGGGTGCCTGTTGGCGAATTCTATGACCTTCCAGACGTCGACCCCGAGATCGCGGCATATCATGGAGAGCTCGTTGGCAAATGCGATATTCACGTCGCGAAAGGCGTTTTCGGTAAGTTTGACCATCTCGGCCGTCCGATCGGTCGAAATATGACACACACCGCGCACGAATGTCTTGTACACCGCGGCGGCGCGCTCCGCACAACGTGGCGACATGCCACCGACGACTCTGTCGTTCTCGACAAGCTCCTTCAGCATCTGCCCGGGTATGATCCGCTCCGGGCAATATGCGAGGCAAATGTCGGCGTCCTCCCCGGCCTGATCGGGGAACGTCAGATCGGGACGGGCTTCGCGCAGGATGCCGGCCACCATTTCGGTGGTTCCCACGGGGGAGGTGGACTCGAGAATGATCAGATCCCCGCGCTTGAGCGATGGCGCGAGCGAGATCGCCGCAGCACGCACGTACGACAGATCCGGGGACGGAGAGTCCCCGTTGTCGACGGGCGTCGGGACAGCGATGATGAATACTTCGGCCGGCTCTGGTTCGCTTGTTGCCCTGAGCTTCCCTGCCCTCACGCACCGCTCAACCAGCTCGTCGAGGTTGCCTTCCTCGATGTGCGCGCGACCTCCGTTGACCGCCTCGACCACGCGCAGATTGACATCCACGCCAATCACGTCCACGCCCGCCGAAGCGAACATGGCCGCAGTCGGCAGGCCGATGTATCCCAGGCCGATTACCGAAAGGGTGCCGATGCCCGCCATCGTCGTATCGGATTCCGGAGCGCGCGAGCCCTCGGCGGGTCTAGTTTGATCGTTCAATTGTCTGCTCCGGAATCTCGGGTTCTGACATTCTTGGTGGAAAAGAGGAAGGGTCGCTGCATCGCAAGGTGCCAGCCGAATCCCTGGGTTGCTGAAACGTCATCCAGCGCCTGAAAGGTCCCGCCTCAGGATTTCCGCGATTCGCGAGGCCGCGTTTCCGTCGCCGTAGGGCGACACACCCTTGGCCATACGCGAATAAGCGGCACGGTCATCGAGCAGCAGGCATGCTTCCCGGACAATCGCTTCCCGATGCGGCCCTACCAGTCTGACCACGCCCTGCTCCACCGCTTCCGGACGCTCTGTCTCGTCTCGAAGCACCAGCACCGGCTTCGCCAGCGCCGGGGCCTCCTCCTGAACCCCTCCCGAATCGGTAAGAACTATCTCCGCCCGCTTCATCGCAGCAACGAAAGGGAGATAGTCTAGCGGCTCGCACAGTACGATTCGAGGGTGAGACGCCAGCAGGCTCCGAGCTACCGTCGAGATATTGGGGTTCGGATGCACGGGATAGAGAATCTGAATATCCTCGCGCACGTCTGCGAGTTCCCGTATGGCCGCGCATATCTCGAGGAACGGATCGCCGAAGTTCTCCCTGCGATGCGCCGTGACCAGCACCAGGCGCTTGCCTTCTTCGAGCTCTACGCCGATCTCCAGTTCACGCGACGCAACTTGTTGCAGCGCGTCGATCACGGTATTGCCCGTGACGTGCACCGCATGATCGGAGAAACCTTCCCCGTAGAGATTGCGGGCCGCCAAATCAGTAGGAGCGAAGTGCCACCGGCAAAGCCGGCCTGCTAGGCTTCGATTCATTTCCTCCGGGAACGGGTTCCTCATATCGCCGGTGCGCAGGCCCGCCTCGACATGACCGATCGAAATGCGTCGATAGAAGGACGATAGGGCAACGGCGAGCACAGTGGTGGTATCTCCTTGGACCAGCACTGCGTCAGGAGCGATATCCTCCAGCACGTGATCCAGCTTCTGGATCAGGCGTGCGGTCAAATCGGACAACGACTGGTTCTGACGCATGATATCGAGGTCGACATCCGGCACGATGCCGAAAACGTTCAAGACCTGGTCGAGCATCTGTCTGTGCTGCGCCGTGGCGAGCACCACTACCTCCACCCAATCCTGGGAGCGCAATGCCTGAACGACCGGAGCCATCTTGATGGCTTCCGGTCGCGTACCGATCGCGACGAGAATCTTCGACTTTCGTACGTTACCTTTCGCCGCCATGGGCCGTCGATTAGGCTGCACTTCGTTTCTCCGACATCGGGACTGCACGATAGATATCCTTGTAGGCGCTGATCGCGTCGTTGACCTCCCCGATATACGCGACTTTGCCGCGCTCGATCACGATTCCCTCGTCGCAGATCTTGCGCAGCATGTTGAAATTGTGGCTGGCAAGAACCACGATCTGGCTCGACGCCACCCTGTCGGTGAGCCGCGCGCGAGCCTTGTTGACGAAACTCGCGTCGCCTGCGCCGAACCACTCGTCCATCAGCATGATGTCGTGCTGCACCGAAGTGGAGATAGCGAATCCGAGGCGCATTCGCTGGCCGGAGGACAGCGTGCTGAGCCTGCGTTCGGCGACTCCTCCCAGCTCGGAGAACTCGAAGATGGATTCCACCATACCCCGAATTTCCGCGGGCGACATGCCCATGGCCGTCGCCCGGAGGAAGACGTTCTCCGTCAGCGTGGCTTCCGGGTTGAACCCCAGCCCTAGATTCAGCAGTGCTTGCCGTGCCCCTGCAACCTCCACCTCACCCCGGGTGGGCTGAAAGGCGCCGGAAAGAACACGCAATAGCGTGGTTTTCCCCGCCCCATTCCTGCCCAGGAGGGCCACACGGCTTCCGGCCGAGATGTCGAACGAAACTCCGTCCAGAATTCGAGCGAACCGACGCTTAGGTGGCGAGAACAGGGCCCCTACTAGAGTTGTGCCCCAGGATCTGGCCGTCTGGGCAGCCTGGGCCGTCTGCACATAGTAGGGCACATCGAGAGTGAGGTTTCTGACGCTGATATAGGCTGTCACCGCTGACTTCTCCCTAGATCCACAGGGGCACGAATCGTGCATAGCGGCGGTAGAGGACCGCCATCAGCAGCCATCCAAAGATGGTCATCGCCGCCACCGCCCACAAGGAACCACTCTCGGGCATTTGACCCAGCGCCGGCGCCCGCACGACCTCGATCAGGTGAAAAGCCGGATTGAGCCGTGCAAAGAAGCCGCGTGTAGTGTCGGCGGGAAACCTGTCGACGTGCCAGAGAATCGGAGTGAGCAGGAAGCCCACGACGAGTACGGTGCCGATGAACTCGCTCGTATCGGGGAACCTGGCTCCAACGAGGCCTACGCAGAAGCTGATCCACATCATGTTCAGGATGAGGACGGGCAACGAAACCAGCATCGAGAAGATGCCTATCCAGCTCACTGCCGGCGACCACACCAGCACCCCGATAACGATCACCAGAGCGAACGTGAAGTAGAAGAGCGGCTTGGCAATGGCCCTCAACACATAATCCGTGAAACGCACCCTCCCATCCATAATGAAGGCCTTGTGGCCCCGAAATACGGTGCTCGACTCGTTGATGCACTGGAGCATGAAGCGCCAGCAGGCGTATCCCACCGCCAGATATGGCAGGTACTCCGTCACCGGGTGACCCATGAGGTGCGAATAGACATTGCCCAACACGGTGATGAACACCAATGTGGGCAACAGCAGCCACGCCACCCCCAATCGGGTCCGGCGATACTTGGTAACGATGTCGAGCCACGTCGAATAGGCCCAAAACTCCGGCCTGCGGATGCTCGCAATCAAGTGCGCGAAGAGGCCCCAGCGCTCCACCGAGCAGGCACGGGGAAACATCTGCGTAGGCTCGACGTGACTAGTCACGCAATGCCCGCTCCAGATCACTCTGCAGATCTTCCGGATCCTCTACCCCCACGCTCAACCGCACCAGGTTCGCATCGATCCCCAGCTGCGCCCGGCGCTCTTGCGGCACCGAGGCATGCGTCATCACCGCCGGATGGTTGACCAGGCTCTCCACCCCGCCCAGCGACTCGGCCAGGGTGAACAGTTCGGTGCGCTCGCAGAACCGCCGGGCCGCTTCGTAGCCCCCTTTGAGCCAGATCGACACCATCCCACCGAAGCCATCCATCTGCCGCATCGCCAGTTCGTGCTGCGGATGCGAGGCGAGCCCGGGGTACACCACCTTCTCGATCGCCGGATGGCCTTCCAGCCACTCCGCCAGCGCCTGCGCATTCTCGCAGTGCGCCTTCATCCGCAGGTGCAGGGTCTTCAGCCCGCGCAGGGCCAGGAAGCTGTCGAAGGGCCCCTGCACGGCGCCGATCGAGTTCTGCAGGAAGGCCAACTGCTCGGCCAATTCGGCGTCGTCGCCCACCACCGCCATACCGCCAACCATGTCCGAATGACCGTTGAGGTACTTGGTGGCCGAGTGCATGACGATGTGGGCACCCAGGGACAGCGGGCGCTGCAGGATCGGCGAGCAGAAGGTGTTGTCGACCACCACGATCAAGCCGCGTTTGCGGGCGATCTGCGCGATCGGCGCGATGTCGACCAGCTTGAGCAACGGGTTGGTGGGGGTCTCGATCCAGACCATGCGGGTTTCCGGGCGGATCGCGGCCTCGAACGCCGCGATGTCGCTCAGGTCCACCCAGCTGAAGTCGAGCCCGGCCGAGCGCCGTCGGACCCGCTCGAACAGCCGGTAGGTGCCGCCATAGACGTCGTCCATGGCGACCACGTGGCTGCCGGCGTCCAGCAGTTCCAGCACCGTCGAGGTGGCGGCCATGCCCGAGGCAAAGGCGAAGCCGCGGCTGCCCCCCTCCAGGCCCGCCACGCAGCGCTCGTAGGCGAAGCGGGTCGGGTTATGGCTGCGCGAGTACTCGAACCCCTGGTGCTCGCCCGGGCTGCGCTGGGCGTAGGTGGAGGTCGCGTAGATCGGCGGCATGACCGCGCCGGTGCTGGGGTCTGGCGACTGGCCGGCGTGGATGGCCAGGGTGCCGAGGCCCCGGGGTCGGGGGCCGGCGTCGGCCGCGCGGCGGTCGTCCGTCATTCAGGGAAATCCTATGAAAACAGGGCGCGGATTCTATCATCGGCAGGGTTAACCCATGCCGGCCCCGGGTTGTCGCGCCGCGGGCCGGCGCGGCGTTCTCCCTCGCCCGGGTCCGTAGTTCGTAGCAGCCGTCCAGGGGCAGCAGGTATCCGCCCCACCGGGGACAAGGCGGGGCGTCGGCATGGTTTCGCCTCCCGGCACTCTACTCTCCGGCCGGTTGGCGGCGTTCACCGGCCGGGCGACCACGCCGGCCTTCGCGCCCATGGGGCGCTCCTACGGGAAGCCGGGTGCCTCGGGGGAGTGCCGGTGCAGACCGCCGGGCGGGCTGCCTGCAGCGCCCGCTACTGCACCCGCCGGCGCAGCCAGTTCAGCAGGTCGATGCGTGTGATCAGGCCGAGGAACCGCTCGCCGTCGACCACGATCGCCACCTGGCCACGGTCGAACACCGGCAGCAGGGCCTCGATCGGCGACTTCACGTCCATGATGTCGAGCTTGCTGACCATCGCCGTGGACACCGGGTCGCGGAACCGCGCCTCGTCGCCGTAGACGTGCAACAGCACGTCGGACTCGTCCAGGATGCCGACGATCTTCTCGTCCTCCATCACCGGCAGCTGCGAGATCTCGTACAGCTTCATCCGCTGGTAGGCGGTCATCAGCAGGTCGCCGGGCGCCAGCACCACGGTGTCGCGCTGCGAGAACGGGCGCAGGATCAGGTCGCGCAGGTCGCCGTGCTGCTCGCGCTCGATGAAGCCGTTGTCGAGCATCCAGTAGTCGTTGTACAGCTTGCTCAGGTACTTGTTGCCGGTGTCGCAGACGAACACCAGCACCTTCTTCGGCTCGGTCTGCTCGCGGCAGTACTTCAGCGCCGCCGCCAGCAGGGTGCCGGTGGAGGAGCCGCCGAGGATGCCCTCGCTGCGCAGCAGCTCGCGCGCGGCCAGGAAGCTCTCCTGGTCGGTGATCGCGTAGGCCTTGCGGACCCGCGAGAAATCCGAGATCGACGGCAGGAAATCCTCGCCGATCCCCTCGACCATCCAGCTGGCCGACTTGTCGCTGAGCGTGCCCTCGTTGATGTACTCGGCGAGGATGGAGCCCACCGGGTCGGCCAGGATCAGCTCCACCTCCGGCGCATGCTCGGCGAAATGCCGCGACAGCCCGGTCATGGTGCCTGAACTGCCGCAGCCGAAGACCACCGCGTCCAGCCCGCCCGCCTCGGCCATCTGCCGCAGGATCTCCGGCGCGGTGCCGTGCTCGTGCGCGGCGGGGTTGTCGGGATTACCGAACTGGTTGACGAAGTACGCGCCGGGCGTCTCGCGGGCGATTCGTTCGGCCAGGTCCTGGTAGTACTCGGGATGGCCCTTGGCCACGTCGGAACGGGTCAGGATGACTTCGGCGCCCATCGCCTTGAGGTTGAAGATCTTCTCCCGGCTCATCTTGTCCGGGACCACCAGGACCAGCCGGTAGCCCTTCTGCTGCGCCACCAGCGCCAGCCCGATCCCGGTGTTGCCGGCCGTGCCCTCGACCAGAGTTGCCCTGGGCTGGAGCTCTCCGCGTCGCTCGGCCGCCTCGATCATCGACAGGCCGATGCGGTCCTTGATCGAGCCGCCGGGGTTCTGGCTCTCGAGCTTGAAGTACAGCTCGCAGGGTCCGGCGTCCAGGCGTCGGGCGCGGACGATCGGGGTCTCGGCGATGAGGTCGAGGACGGAGTCGTGGACGGAGCTGCGGGTCGGCATGCTGGCGGCGGCTGTTGGGGCGACGGGCGATTATCGCATCCGTCGCGCGCCAGCATCCCCGCAGGCGGCGCCGGCCGACGAGGAGGCCGGCGCCGCCCGCGAAAGGAAGCGGTGACTGCGTCAGTGGTGCAAGGTGTCGTACATCCGGACCAGGCGGTCCTTGGCTGCGAGCTTCTCGCGCTTCATCTGCGACAGGGTGGTGTCGTCGATCGGCAGCACCCCGAGTTCGGCATCCATGACCTTCTTGTCGAGCTCCTGGTGATGATGGTAGAGCCTGCGGAATTCCGGGTGGCTCTGGAAGACCGCGTCGAGGTCCGCCTGCGGTTGCCCTTCGAACATGGAAACCTCCTTGGATCGTGAACGTGCGAACGCCCCGGCCGGAGCGGGCACGGGGCGTCTGGGGAGAGCGGCCGGTATTGGGAAACGTGACAGCGCGGACGACCCCGGCAGAGCGTCCGCGCGGCCCTTGCTTCCGGCGGCATGCTCCCTGGGATGGTGCACGTGGGTCATCGTCATTCGGCCTGTCTGCAGGAGCGGCAGGAGGGCTGCACGCTACCTGTAGGGTCGACCCTACTCCTCCCGATACGGACCGGCAAGGGACCTCGCGGGGGCCGCACGGCGGCGCGGCGCGGG
This sequence comes from Luteimonas salinisoli, assembly GCF_013425525.1. Lineage (GTDB taxonomy): Bacteria > Pseudomonadota > Gammaproteobacteria > Xanthomonadales > Xanthomonadaceae > Luteimonas > Luteimonas salinisoli. Next base: position 56,811 of record NZ_JACCKA010000024.1, read on the forward strand.
ACAAGATGAACAGGGATGAAGAACGCCTGTCGCGAGGCGCAAATCGCTGTGACGGGCGCCACGGCTTCGTTCAACTCATTGAATACAAACAGAATTCTCCGCGATCCTGGCGCTCGGCCGATTACTGCTCGTCCTCGACCTCGCGCATCAGCTCGGCCTCGCGGCGCGCCAGTTCAGCCTCACGCGCACGCGCTGCACGCAGCCGTGCCGCCTGATCGCTGGCGACCCCGTCGAGCACGATCTCGGTCTCCTGCCGGGCGCTGGATTCCGCCTCCGCCGCAAGCCGCAGGCGCGCGGCCTCCTCGGCCTGGATCTGCGCCTGCACGCGCAGGCGCTCCGCTTCTCGGCGCGCGCGCGCCGCCTCCTGCCTGCTCGCTTCGACCAGCAGGTCGCTGCGCTGGCGGTCCAGCTCCTCGACCTCGCGTCGCAGGGTGCCGGTGCGGGCGGCGATCTCGGCGATCTCGACGCGCCAGCGCGCGACCTGCAGGGCATCGGCGCGGTTGCCGCGCGCGGCCGCAGCGGCGGCCAGCGCCTGCCGCGCCTGCAGCCGCTCGTAGGCCGCCAGTTCGTGCAGCGCCGGGTCGGCGTCGAGCGCCTGCAGGCGCGCGGCCAGGGCCTGCGTCTCGGGATCGTCGGCGGCCTGGGCCAGCGGCAGGCACAGGGTGGCGGCGAGCAGCAGCCAGATCGCAACGTTCTTCATTCCCGGTTCTCCGCCATGCCAAGCTGTTCGCGCAGTCGCGAGATCTGGGCGCGTCGCTGGGCCACCTGGGCGTTGGCCACCGCCTCGCGGCTACGGGCGTGGGCCAGGTCGCCGAGCGCGGCGGCGGCCAGCGCTGCGCTGCGGGCGTCCTGCTCGCGCCCGGCGGCCATCGCCGATTGCGCCTGGGCCAGCTGCCCGCGCGCCTGCGCCAGTTCGTCCGGCGCGTACTGGTCGGCATCGGCGTCGGCGGCGCGTACCACTGCGCGCTGCGCGTCGGCCAGTTCCGCGGTCGGCGGCGGCAGGCTCGCGCAAGCTGTGAGCGCCAGCACGATCCCGAGCGCGGATGCCTGCAGGATCGCCCTGAATTGTGCAATGCTAGCTGACATTGGCGGCCGCACCTGTGGGGAACAGGCGGCCATTGTCGGCAGCAGGCGCCCGGACCGCAACGACCGGGGGCGGGTAGAAGGGGGTTCGTTCATGGACATCGGCTATTTCCTGAAGCTGATGACGGAAAAAAACGCCTCGGACATGTTCCTGACCACCGGGGCGCCGGTCTACATCAAGGTCGAGGGCAAGCTCTACGCCCTGGGCAACACCGGCCTGCCGACCGGCATGGTGAAGAAGATCGCCTACTCGCTGATGGATGAGGGCCAGGTGCCTGTGTTCGAGCGCGAGCTCGAGCTCAACATGGCGCTGTCGCTGCAGGACTCCGGCCGTTTCCGCGTCAACGTGTTCAAGCAGCGCGGCGAGATCGGCATGGTGATCCGCGCCATCCGCAGCGTGATCCCGAGCATCGAGGAACTGCAGCTGCCGCAGGCGCTCAAGCAGATCATCATGGCCCCGCGCGGGCTGGTGCTGATCGTCGGCTCCACCGGCTCGGGCAAGTCGACCACGCTGGCGTCGATGATCGACTACCGCAACACCCACACCTCGGGCCACATCCTCACCATCGAGGACCCGATCGAGTACCTGCATCGGCACAAGAAGTCGATCGTCAACCAGCGCGAGGTCGGGCTCGACACCCATACCTTCCACAACGCGCTCAAGAACGCCATGCGCGAGGCGCCGGACGTCATCCTGATCGGCGAGATCCTCGACGCCACCACCATGGAGGCGGCGATCGCGTTCGCCGAGACCGGCCACCTGTGCCTGGCCACGCTGCACTCCAACAACGCCGACCAGACCATCGAGCGGATCCTCAATTTCTTCAACGAGTCCGCGCACAAGAACGTGCTGATGAACCTCGCGCTCAATCTGAAGGCGGTGGTCAGCCAGCGCCTGGTGACGGGCGTCGACGGCCGCCGCCTGCCGGCCGCCGAGGTGCTGATCAACACCCCGATGATCCGCGACCTCCTGCGCCGCGGCCGCGTGCACGAGATCAAGCAGGCGATGGAGGAAACGCTGGAAGAAGGCATGGAGAGCTTCGACCAGTGCCTGTTCCGCCTCTACAAGGAAGGCAAGATCGAGATGGAGGAGGCGCTCAAGGCCGCCGACTCGCGCGATGGGCTGGCGCTGAAGTTCCGGCTGTCGGAGGGTGGCAGCGGCGAGCATGACCCCTATGCAGAGGTGTTCTCGCCCAACGAAAGCGAGCACGGCTAGCGGGCCCGCCTAGGCCCGGGCTGCGGACGCGGGCTGGGCGGCAGGCGCGTCCGGCTGCCGTTCCGGGCGCGCCGCGTCGAAGGCCGGCAGCGCCAGGCAGGCCGCCTCGATGCGGCGGATCGTCGGGAAAGGCGCCATGTCCACGCCGAAGCGGCGCGCGTTGTACACCTGCGGCACCAGGCAGCAGTCGGCCAGGGTCGGCGCGTGCCCGTCGCAGAATTCCGCGGTGGACGGGTGATCGGCCAGCAGCGTCTCGAACGCCTCCAGACCCTCGATCATCCAGTGCTTCATCCAGACGTCGCGCTCGGATTGCGGAACGTTCCATTCGTGCTCGAAGAAGCGCATCACCCGCAGGTTGTTGAGCGGATGGATGTCGCAGGCCACCAGCTGCGCCAGCGCGCGCACCCGCTGGCGCTCGCGCGCCGTGGCCGGCAGCAGCGGCGGCGTCGGCCAGACCTCGTCGAGGTATTCGAGAATGGCCAGCGACTGGCGCAGCTGGCGCTGCCCGTGCTCCAGGATCGGTACCAGCTTCTGCGGGTTGGCCCTGGCGTAGTCCGGCAGGTGCTGCTCGCCGCCGTTGCGCACCAGGTGCACGGGGACGGTCTCGTAGGGCAGGCCCTTGAGGTTCAGGCCGATCCGCACCCGGTACGCGGCGCTGGAACGCCAATACGAGTACAGCGTGAGCCGCTCCGTCATCTCCCCCCCTTCCATACTGGCTCCCCTGCAGCCGGCCAATCCCGAACCTTAACGCGTCGCCGCCGCGGCCGGCCGACCATCCGTCGCGCCGCCACGGCCGTTCGGCTGCGGCCGCTCAGGGCAGCGGCTGCTGCTCGATCCGTTGCTCGATGGCCCCGAAGATCGAGCGCCCCTCGCCGTCCAGCATCTCGATGCGCACCGTATCGCCGAACCGCATGAACGGCGTACGCGGCGCACCGTGTTCCAGCGCCTCGACGGTACGCTTCTCGGCGAAGCAGGACGCGCCCTTGCCGGTGTCCTGATTGGCGATGGTGCCGGAGCCGACGATGGCGCCTGCCGACAGCGGGCGCGTGCGGGCTGCGTGCGCCACCAGCTGGGCGAAGTCGAACTGCATGTCCACGCCGGCCTCGGGGGCGCCGAACCATTCGCCGTTGACGTGGGTGAGCAGGGGCAGGTGCAGCTTGTTGTCGCGCCAGGCGTCGCCGAGCTCGTCCGGGGTGACGAACACCGGGCTCAGCGCCGAGCGCGGCTTGGACTGCAGGAAGCCGAAGCCCTTGGCCAGCTCGCCCGGGATCAGGTTGCGCAGCGAAACATCGTTGACCAGGCCGACCAGCTGGATGTGGCCGGCCGCCTGCGCAGGCGTCACCGCCATCGGCACGTCGTCGGTGATCACGACGATCTCGGCTTCCAGGTCGATGCCGTGTTCCTCGCTGACCACCCGGACCGGGTCGCGGGGGCCGAGGAAGCCCGCGCTGGTGGCCTGGTACATCAGCGGGTCGGTGTAGAAGCTCTCCGGCACCTCGGCGCCGCGCGCGCGGCGCACCCGCTCGACGTGCGGCAGGTAGGCGCTGCCGTCGACGAACTCGTAGGCGCGCGGCAGCGGTGCGGCCAGCTGCACGACGTCGAGCTCAAACGCGCCCTCCGCCTCGCCCGCTTCCAGCGCCTGCGCCAGCGCGTTGAGCTGCGGGGCTGTATTGGACCAGTCCTCCAGCGCGCGCTGCAGAGTCGGCGCGATGCCTTCGGCGCGCACCGCGCGGGCGAGATTGCGGGACACGACGACCAGGGTGCCGTCGCGGCCGCCTTCCTTCAGGGATCCAAGCTTCATCGGGACTCCGTGTTTTCGGCGCCGCAGCGCGATGGTTGCGATTGTAACCGGGACCGCCGGGGCGCCCCGGGGCGGCGGTCGAGGATCCAAAGGGCACCGGGCCTCGATCCGGTGATGGGATCCACCCGCGTTTCGCGGTGGGTACTGCAAGCGCGGCAAACCGTCGTCCCGGCACCGGTAGCACGGCGGGCGGGGTTGCCGGGGGCGAACCCCGACGTCGCGCGACTCCACTCACATTCCTTCCGGAGCACGCCATGAACCTGCACGCCCTTCCCAGCCGCCGCCGCGTCGCGCCCACCGCACTGGCCCTCGCCCTTGGCCTCGCCTTCGCCGGCACGACCCTCGCCGGCGAGACCTGCGATCTGTCCGGCGCCGGCGAGGACGATGGCGGCGCTGCCGCTGCCGGTATCGATGCCATCGCCTGCGGTACCGGGGCGGTGGCCAGCGGCGAAAGCTCCACCGCCTATGGCAACACCGCGACCGCTTCTGGCGACGAGAGCACGGCCACGGGCGACGCCAGTCTCGCCACCGGCAACATGTCGACTGCGACTGGCGCCCGAAGCAGGGCCACCTTCGAGGGCGCGACCGCCACGGGCGCCCATAGCTTCGCCACGGGCGCATCCAGCACCGCCACCGGCAACATTGCCCAGGCAACCGGGGCCTTCAGCACCGCCACCGGTTCCGCCAGCATCGCGGGCGGCAGTTCCAGCACCGCCACCGGTGTTGCCGCCGAAGCCACCGCCGCTTCTGCCACGGCGACCGGAAGAGCCAGTCACGCCACCGGCGCCGGCAGCACCGCCACCGGGGCTTCCAGCACGGCTTCAGGCGAAGGCAGTACGGCAACCGGCGTCAGCAGCGTTGCCTCGGGGCTGCGGAGCGTCGCGCTGGGCGCCGGCAGCCAGGCCACGGCCGAGCAGGGGATCGCCATCGGCGTCCTCAGCCAGGCGAGCGGGCAGTACGGCACCGCGGTCGGCAGCAACAGCGTCGCCGCCGGTCAGAACAGCACGGCGCTGGGCGACGGCAGCGATGCCCTTGGCATGGCCTCCGCTGCGCTCGGCGCCGACAGCGGCGCCGCATTGTTCGGCGACACCGCGCTCGGTTCGGCGGCAAGCGCCGGCGGTGGATCGAGCACCGCGATCGGCTACGACAGCCAGGCCAACGCCGCCGGCTCGGTCGCCCTCGGCGCGGGATCCGTGGCCAACCAGGCGGGCACCATATCGGTGGGCAGCGCAGGCAACGAGCGGCGCGTGGTGAACGTCGCCGCCGGCACCGGCGCCAGCGACGCGGTCAATCTCTCCCAGCTGCAGGCCACGCTGGCTACCGCCAACGCCTATACCGATACGGCGGTCGCCACCGGCGGCACTGCCGCGAATGCCTACACCGACGATCGTGAGGCGGCGATCCGCGGCGACCTGGAAGCCGGCGATGCCGCCACGCTCACGGCGGCCAACACCTATACCGATCACGCGATCGAGCAGTTGACCGGCTTCGGCGAAGGCTTCGACGCGTTCCGCGCCGGCGTCGACCGGCGCTTCGAGCAACAGGACGACCGCATCGGCCGGGTCGGCGCGTTGAACGCGGCGATGATCGGGATGGCGGCCAGCGCCGCCGCGGTCGAGGACGGCCAGAGCCGCCTCGGCTTCGCGATCGGTGAACACGACGGCAAGCAGGCGTTCTCGATCGGCCTGCAGCAGCGCATCGGCAAGCGCGTTGCGCTGACCGTCGGTGGCGCCTTCAGCGGCTCCGAGCGCTCCACCACGCTGGGCGTGGGCATCGGGTTTTGACCGGCAAGGCCGGACGAAACACGGGCGCGGGACAAACGGGCGGTGGAGGTAACCGGAACGAACGCCGGTTCCCTCCCCTCGTAGAGCCGAGCTTGCTCGGCTGCCCTCGGTGCCGAAGCGGCAGCGCTCGCCGGACAGAACCTGCCTCCCCACACGACACCGCGATGCCCGCACGCGTCCGCGGCGAATTTTTTTCATTCCGGTGATGGGTCCGCGGGCCCTTCGCCGGTTGGTTCATCAAGCGCGACGTGGCCGTCGCCCCGGACGCCGGGGCAGACCCGGCCGACCGCACCCGGTCGAGGGCATGCCCTGCGTGGTCGCGCGACCCAATCTTTCAAGGACAATTCACATGAAATCCATCCGCATGATCCCTTCCCGCGGCCAGCGCCGCGCGCTGGCCGCCGCCATCGCCCTGTGCCTCGCCGCCAGCGGCGCCGCCTCGGCCGGCGATGTCTGCGATTTCGAGGCCGCCGGCGAAGACGGTGGAGGTGCGACGGCATTGGACGCGCAGAGCCTCGCGTGCGGCCGGGACGCCACCGCGGGCATGCAGGCCACCGCCGTGGGACCGCTCGCGACCGCCAGCGGCAGCTTCACCGTCGCGATCGGACTGGGCGCGGAGGCGAGCCAGATCTACAGCTCCGCGATTGGCCACGGCAGCGAGGCTACCGGCGAGTACGCCACGGCGACCGGGGCCCGCAGTACCGCGAGCGGTCAACGAAGCACAGCAACCGGGGCCAACAGTCTCGCGTCCGGCGACTTCAGCAGCACATTCGGCACTACCAGCCAGGCCACGGCAGCCTGGTCCACGGCGCAGGGTGCGTACAGCGCTGCGTCCGGCCTGGGCAGCACGGCCGTGGGCAGCTACAGCCAGGCGACGGGCGCGAATGCAACCGCCCTCGGAGGCTGGCTTGATCTCAACAACAACGGCCAGGTGGACACCGGCGAACGCACCCGTGCGTCGGGCGACCGTTCCACCGCGCTCGGCGTGCGTGCACGCGCCCAGGCGAACCTGGCGACCGCCACCGGCGCCGAGGCCTTCGCCAGCGGCATCTCGAGCACGGCCACGGGCGCCGGCAGCACCGCATCGAACACCTTCGCGACTGCGACCGGCGCCGGCAGTTCGGCCAGCGGCGGCGCCGCCACGGCTACCGGCTACCTCAGCTCGGCCGGGGGCGCCGCCGCCACCGCGAACGGATTCTGGGCACACGCTTCCGGCGAGTACAGCGCGGCCTACGGCAGCGAAACCCGGGCCATCGGCGACTACGCCACCGCGATCGGCTACCAGAGCGAGGCGCAGGGGGACGGCAGCATCGCCCTCGGCACCCAGAGCCTTGCGGTGACGACTGGCGCGATGGCCCTCGGCAGCAACAGCAGCGCCACCTCCACGGCGACCACCGCGGTCGGCACCGGCAGCGACGCCACCGGCGAGGGCAGCACCGCCCTGGGCCATTCCAGCGACGCCTCAGGCGAGCACGGGACCGCCCTGGGCGGCGCCAGCAACGCGTCGGGCGTGTACAGCACTTCAGTGGGCGCGCTGAGCACGGCCGCCGGCCATAGCAGCACAGCGCTGGGGCGCAGCAGTTCCGCCATCGGCGAGTATGCGACTGCGATCGGATCGGGAAGCTTCGCCAATGGACTCGGCGGCACCGCCGTGGGCGCGGAAAGCACCGCCGGCGACGACAGCACCGCGCTGGGAGCGGCAAGCGCCGCCACCGGAACGGGCAGCGTGGCCCTGGGGCTGGAAAGCCGGTCCTTCGGCGACTTCTCCTCGACACTGGGCGGTGGCAGCGAAGCCTATGGCGTAGGGAGCGTCGCACTCGGCTCAGGCAGCATGACAACGACCGAAGCCTCCAATGCAGTGGCTTTGGGAGCACTCTCGGTGGCCACCCAGGCCGACACCGTATCGATCGGCAGCGCCGGCAGCGAGCGCCGGCTGGTCAACGTGGCGGCCGGCACCGGCGCCACCGACGCCGTCAACGTCTCGCAACTGCAGGCGACACTGGCCACCGCCAATGCCTACACCGACACCGCTGTGGCCACCGGCGGCACGGCGGCCAACGCGTACACCGACAACCGCGAGGCGGCGATCCGCGGGGACATGGAAGCCGCCGATGCCGCCACCCTCGGCGCGGCGCAGGCCTATGCGGATACCGGCGATGCCAGCACCCTGGGCGCGGCCAACGCCTACACCGACGCGCAGATCGCCGGTCTGGTCGGATCCGACCCTTCGTCAATCAGCGGGAGGCTCGACGCCCTGGAAGACCGCTTCGACGACGTCGACCGCCGCCTGCATCGCCAGGACCAGCGGATCGACCGGCAGGGGGCGATGGGCGCGGCAATGCTCAACATGGCGATCAACGCCGCCGGCTCGCAGAGCCCGCGCGGGCGCATCGCGGTCGGCGCCGGCTTCCAGGGCGGCGAGCAGGCGCTGTCGGTCGGCTACGGCAAGCGTGTCGGCCAGCGCGGTTCGTTCTCCCTGGGTGGTGCCTTCAGCGGTTCGGAACGTTCGGCCGGCATCGGCTTCGGCCTGGACCTGTGATGCCGTGACCCGGCACCGACGCTGTCGGCAACACGGGAGCGGAGACGCCTGTCTCCGCTCCTTTTTTTGTCGAGCGCCGGGCCGCGTCACCGGAAAGCAGGCGAGCGGATTACCGCCATCCTGCGGTTCAGTGCCGCGAACTTGTCGGCTGCAGCGCCGCCTCGGCCACGACGAGCCGCCGGAGCAACGCCTCTTCCGCCACCAGTTCACGGCGCAGCGGCAGCCCGGCCAGCCGCAGTTGCTCGTCTGCCGCCTGGGCCCGCCCCTGGATCAATAACACCTCCGCGTAGGGAACCCGCCATCGACCGATCAGCACTGGGTCGGCCCAGGCCGCGGCAGGCGATGCCAATACCCGTTCCCATGCCTGGCTCGCCGCGGCCCAGTCCTGGCGCCGCTGTGCCAGCTCGGCCGCCAACGCGGCGGGACGCATGCGCATCAGGGCGTTGTACTCGCCGCGGCCCAGGTCGATCTCGGCCAGCGCGGCCTCGGCCCGGTCCAGGTCGCCCTTGCTGAGCAGCCATTCGGCGTGGCCGAGGCGCGCCAGCAACACACCGGCGTGATCGTCCGGATAACGCGCCGCCCATACCGCCAGGGCGCGCTCCACCAGGGGCTGCGCTTCCTGTGCGCGATCGTTGCGGGCCAGCAGCCGGCCGAGCACGGTCTCGATCCGCAGCACCCGGCGCTCGTCCTCGCCCAGGTGCATCCGCCGGATCGCCAGCGCGCGACGCCACAGGCGCTCGGCCTCCGCCACCGCCCCCCGGGCCTCCTCCAGGTTGGCGAGGTTGTTGAGGATGCGCGCGTAGTCCAGGCTGTCGTCGCCCGCCACCCGCGCCATGATCGCCAGCGCCCGACGGTAGTGCGTGCGCGCCTGGCCATAGTGCCCGATGTCGTGCAGCAGGCCGGCCAGGTCGACGTGAGCGTTGGCGACCCGGTCGCTGTCCTCGCCGTACAGCGCCCGGGCCAATTGCAGGTTCTCGTCCTGCACCGGCCTGGCCGCGGCGATGTTGCCCTGTGCGAACAGGCTCATCGCCAACCCGTGCAGGGTCATCTGGGTATCGACCGAACGCTCGCCGAGTCCGCGCCGGATCGCCAGCGCCTCCCGATAGCTGCGCTCGGCGCGCGCCAGTTCGCCGCGCCGGCGGTACAGCTGGGCGAGGTTGTACAGCGTGCGGGCCCGTTCCCCCGGCGAGGCCGGCGTGGCATGTTCGTCGCGCAGCGCCAGAGAGGCCATGAAAGCGCGTTCGGCATCGACGAAATCGCCCTTGGCGGTCAACGCCAGACCGAGCACGTCGTAGGCCTCGGCGCTCTCCTGGCCCCGGCCGGAGGATTGCCGCAGCGCCAGCGAGCGCCGCGCGGCGGCCACCGCAGGCTCGCCGTACTGGCGCTGGCTCAAGGACAACGACAGCTCGCCGAGCGCCTCCGCGGCCAGGCCGGGCTGGGCCACCTCCGGATCGAGAAACTCCTCGGCAGCCTGGGTCAGCAGGGCCTCGGCACGCTGCGGCTGGCCGAGATTGCGATAGGCGCGCCCCAGCACGGCGCGCAGGCGGGCGCGCACCGCCGGTGTCGCATCGAGTGCGTCGTCGATGCGTGCGGCACTGGCATCGAGCACCTGGCGGGCACTCACGACCTCGGTGCCTCTGGCGCCGCGCATGTGCGGATCGGCGGCGTCGAACGCCGCCACCAGGAAGTCGCTGACCTGGTTGGCGACCACGGACTCTCGCTCGACGCGTGCGCGCTCCTCGATCAGCCGCCAGACGAAGGCCGCGCTCGACAGCAACAGCAGCAGCACGACCGAGCTTTCCCGCCAATGCCGTTGCAGGAAGCGCCCGAGCCGGTAGTGCGCCGTCCCAGGGCGGGCGGTCACGGGGCGCCGGGCCAGGTGGCGCTCGATGTCGAGCGCCATCGCTTGCACCGAGGGGTAGCGCAGCACCGGATCCAGCGCGCATGCGCGGCCGACGATCGCATCCAGATCCCCGGCCAGACGGCGTCGCAGCGCCCGATCCGCCAGCGCCGTCGGCAGCGGCACCGGCCGTGCGCGATCGGCCGCACTGCGGCCGATCGTGCGGTCAGCGAGCAATTCGGTCAGCAGTACGCCGAGACTGAACACGTCGCTGGCGACGCCGACCTGGGCGCCGGCCAGCAGTTCGGGACTGGCATAGGCCGGGGTGCAGAAACCGCTGGCGTCGTCGCGCTGCCCTTCGACCATCACCCGGGCGATGCCGAAATCGAGCAGCACCGGTTCGCCGCTCTCGCGCACCAGCACGTTGCTGGGCTTCAGGTCGCAATGCACGATCAGGCGCTGGTGCGCCGCCTGCACGGCCGCGCAGATGCGCAGCAGCAACCGCAGGCGTTCTGGAATGCCCAGCGCGCGCTCGGCGCAATGGCGATCCAGAGGCAGGCCGGCGATGTACTCCATCACCAGATACGGCTGGCCTGCCGGCGTGCTGCCGCCATCGTAGAGACGGGCGATGTTCGGGTGCTGCAGTTCGGCCAGGATCTGCCGCTCCGCCGCCAGGCGCTGCCCGGTGGCGGTATCGTTCAGACTGCCGCGCAGCAGCTTGATGGCCACCCGCTGGCGGAACTGCTCGTCGACGCGTTCGGCGACGAACACCGCGCCCATGCCGCCGCTGGCCAGGCGCTCGACCAGTTGCCAGGCACCGAGGCGGTCGCCGGCCTGCAGTTCGCTGGTCGACAGGGTGGCCATCAGCGCGCCGAGCGGCTGCAGCGCGCGGTCGAAGCTGGCGGTCTGTGCGCTCAGCAGCGCCAGGGCCTCTGCGATCAGCGCCGGATCGTCGCTCAGGTCGCGCAGGCGCTGCGGCCACTGCGCCGACGGCAGGTCGCAGACCGCGTCGAACAGTTGCCGCAGATCCTGCCAGCGCGCAGCTTCCACGATCAGGGCTCCCTCGGTCGCAGCCGCCGGCTAGGCCAGCTGCCGGTTCAACCAGGCCCGCGCGAAGCGCAGGTCGCGCTCCACGGTCGGCACGGAAATCCCCAGCACGCAGGCGATCTCGCGACGCTCCATGCCGCCGAAGTAGGCCATCTCCAGTCCACGCGCGGCGCGCTCGTCGCGGACGGCCAGCCGCTCCAGCGCCTGGTGCAGCGCCAGCACGTCGTATTCGGCGCGATCGCCCGCCTCCCGGTCCGCATGCGAGAGCGTGAGCATCGCGACATCGCCGCCGCGCTTCTCCGCGGCGCGGGCGCGGGCGTGGTCCACCAGCACCGCGCGCATCTTCAATGCCGCCAGGGCGAAGAAATGCGCGCGATCCTCCCAGTCGGTGTCCGTGCCCAACAGGCGCAGCAGCGCTTCGTTGACCACCGCGGTCGGCTGCAGCGTCTGGTCGCCGCGGCCGCGGCGCAACCGTGCCGCGGCCATGCCCCGCAGCGTGTCGTAGACCTGCGCCAGCAGGCGATCGCGCGACACCTCGTCGCCGGCACGCCAGTCGTGCAGCAGCCCGGTCAAATCCTGATCCATGCGCCTGCTCCCCACAGGCGGCCGCCGCCGCCCTGCGCATCGCATCCTAGCCCAGCCGGGACGGCAACACTGCCTTCGCGCCGCCCAATGGCATGTCTCCCGGACGGATCCGCCGACGATCGGCCGGGCCGTTCGCGCTAGTCTTCGCCCTGGAAGCCCCCGGCCCGGAAGGTCAGCACCAGGGTGTCGCGATGACCGGTGCCGTCGAGCGGCTGGATCGGCGTGGACTCGTGGATCACCCGCGCATCGTCGAGGAACAGCAGCGACCACGGCTCGGCCAGGGTGAAACGCTGGCCGTTCGGGCCTTCGGCCTCGAACACCCGGGTCTCCCCGCCCTTGATGCCGTGCCGACCGACCACCAGCACGGCGACGTAGTCGACGCCGTCGCGGTGCGCGCCTTCGGGCGTCGGCCGGCCGATGCCGTCGCTGGTGTCAATGCGGAACTGGTGCGCCTCCACGTGCCAGGGCCGCGCCGGGCGGAGCGCCGAACACAGCCGGCCCAGGCCGGCCAGCAGCCCGGCCCACGCCGGCGCGGCCAGCGTCTCCGGCTCGACCGGCTCGAACCAGCGGCGCATGCCGCCGTGGAGCGCGTTGTACTCGCGCGGTTGCCAGTGCGCGCGGTGCGGCACCTGCGCCACCTCGCCGTCCTCGACCAGGAAGCAGGCATGCCGGCGCCGCCGGTAACGGCCGCCGTCCAGCAGCCAGACATCGGGCGGCAACCGATCCCAGGCCGGTCGCATCGCATCGAGGGCGGCCAGGTCGCACCCCGCCAGGGCGGCCACCCCGGCCGGCGGGACCACGGCATAACCGCGTTCGAGCACGGCCGGTACCAGGGCGTCGGCGGCGACGTAGAGCGGAGGGAACGGCGAGGTCATCGGGCGATCCTGCTTCGCCGGACCGGCCCGGCGCCTGCGGCCGGGCGGGCCGGCAACGAAAAAAGCCCGCCTGGCGGCGGGCTTTTCGGCCGGAGGCCGCATCGGCGGCCATCGACTTGGTTGGCAGCCCCGGATGGATTCGAACCACCGAATGCCTGAGTCAGAGTCAGGTGCCTTACCACTTGGCGACGGGGCTATGCAGGGGATTGTAACGCCGTCGGCGCTGAAAAGTCGCCGAACGGCGGGAGCGGGCCCCGGAGGGCCCGCGCCGCATCAACGCTTGGAGAACTGGGTGGCGCGGCGGGCCTTGTGCAGGCCGACCTTCTTGCGCTCGACCTCGCGCGCGTCGCGGGTCATGAACCCGGCCTTGCGCAGCTCCGGCTTCAGCGACTCGTCGTACTCCACCAGCGCGCGGGCGATGCCCAGGCGGATGGCGCCGGCCTGGCCGGTGGTGCCGCCGCCGAGGGTGGTCACGGTGATGTCGAACTTGTCGGTGTTCTGGGTCAGCTCGAGCGGCTGGCGCACGATCATGCGCGCGGTCTCGCGGCCGAAGAACTGGTCCAGCGGGCGGTCGTTGACGGTGATGTTGCCGCTGCCCTTGCGCAGGAACACGCGCGCGACGGAAGACTTGCGGCGGCCGGTGCCGTAGTTTTGGGTGATAGCCATATCTGCCTCAGATCTCCAGCGGCTGCGGCTGCTGGGCGGTGTGCGGATGCTCGGAGCCCTTGTAGACCTTGAGCTTGCGGTACATGGCGCGGCCGAGCGGATTCTTCGGCAGCATGCCCTTGACGGCGATCTCGATCACGCGCTCCGGGTGGCGATCCAGCGCCTGGGCCAGGGTCTCGGTCTTGAGGTTGCCGATATAGCCGGTGAAGCGGTGGTAGAGCTTGTCGCTCAGCTTCTTGCCGGTCACGGCGACCTTCTCGGCGTTGACCACGATGATGTAGTCGCCGGTGTCGACGTGCGGGGTGAAGACGGGCTTGTGCTTGCCGCGCAGGCGGCGGGCGATCTCGCTGCTGAGACGGCCGAGGGTCTTGCCGGTGGCGTCGACGACGTACCAGTCACGCTGGACGGTCTCGGACTTGGCGCTGAAAGTCTTCATGACTGGATCGATCTCTGTCGGTCGCTGGTCGGGCTGGTTCCGCGGTGGGGCCGGCGGAACGTCGCCTCGCGATGTGAATTGCGGAACGCAAGAGGCGGAATGATACCGGTCGCGCCCGGGCGCCGCAAGCGACCCTGCCGGCCGGGCGCGGCGGCTTGGCCGCCCCGGCCGATACGGCGAAGATGGAGCCTGTCCTGCCGAGCCGCCCGGCCGCGATCCGGGTCCACGGCGACCCGCCATTCCAGGAGTTCCCATGGCCCCCGCCCGCTCGCACTCGCCTCTCGACCAGTTCCTCGGTCAGGCCCAGCACGCGCTGGAGACGGTATTCGGCACCCCGGCCGCCTCGCGCCCCAATCCGGCCGCGGACACCGCCGAGATGGACCTTGCCCCCGAGGAACGGCGCCACGCCGCCGGACTGATGCGCATCAACCACGTCGGCGAGATCTGCGCCCAGGCGCTTTACGTGGGCCAGGCCGCCGTGGCGCGCGACCCGGCCACCCGCGCCCACCTGATGGAGGCGGCACAGGAGGAGACCGATCACCTGGCCTGGTGCGCCGAGCGCCTGCGCGAGCTGGACGACCGCCCCAGCCTGCTCAACCCGCTCTGGTACGCCGGCAGCTACGCGATCGGCGTGGCCGCCGGTCTGCGCGGCGACGGCTGGAACCTCGGCTTCGTGGTCGAGACCGAGCGCCAGGTCGAAGCCCACCTGGAGGAGCACCTGCGGACCCTCCCCCCCGCCGACCTGCGCAGCCGCGAGATCCTCGGCGTGATGAAGGCCGACGAGGCGCGCCACGCCGACAACGCCGAGACCGCCGGCGCCCGCGTACTGCCGCAGCCGATCCCGGCGGTGATGGCGCTGGCGTCGCGGATGATGAAGGCGGTGGCGTACCGGATCTAGTACGGGCCCCGGGCCCGCACTAGATCCGGCGGGAATGGGGAATCGGGAATGGGGAATCGGAACAGCAAGAGCCAAGGACGAGGACCGGACATCCGGCTCCCGGCGGCCTCGACCGGGAGCGCCTGCATCGCCGGGCCGTTCGCCTGTCGGACAGTTCGCTTTGCCGATTCCCTATTCCCGATTCCCCATTCCCGGAACCTCGTCAATCGACGAGGTTCCTCCCGTGGTACAGCTCCTCGATCTCCCGCTTGAGCCGCGCCTCGATCTTCATCCGCTCCTTGAACGAGAGGTTGCGCGCCTTCTCCTCGAACAGGTACTGGTCGAGATCGAAGTCCTTCAGGTGCATCTTGGTGTGGAAGATGTTCTCCTGGTAGACGTTGACGTCGAGCATCTCGTAGCGGGCCTTGATGTTCTTGGCCAGATAGTCCTGGATCGAGTTGATCTTGTGGTCGATGTAGTGCTTCTTGCCCTTCACGTCGCGGGTGAAGCCGCGCACCCGGTAGTCCATCACCACGATGTCCGATTCCAGGCTCTCGATCAGGTAGTTCAGCGCCTTCAGCGGCGAGATCACCCCGCAGGTGGCCACGTCGATGTCGGCCCGGAAGGTGGCGATGCCGTTGTCCGGGTGGGTCTCCGGGTAGGTGTGAACGGTGATGTGGGACTTGTCCAGGTGCGCCACCACCGCGTCGGAGATGACGCCCTTCGCGTCCTTGCGGTCGATCACCGGCTCCTCGGAGATCAGGATCGTCACCGAGGCGCCCTGCGGATCGTAGTCCTGACGGGCGATGTTGAGGATGTTGGCGCCGATGATCTCGGCCACGTCGCTCAGGATCTGGGTCAGGCGGTCGGCGTTGTAGGCCTCGTCGATGTACTCGATGTAGCGCCCGCGCTCGTCCTCCGAGGCGGCGTAGCAGACATCGTAGATGTTGAACGACAGGGCCTTGGTGAGGTTGTTGAAGCCCTGCAGCTTCAGGCGAGGCAGTGGTTTGACCACAGCGGTCGACCCCCGGGTTGGACGTGAAAACGTGAATTATGGGGCAAAGCGCGCCCCCCCCGCGACAAGAGGGTTTGCCCCCCGGCCCGCAACCGCCTACTCTCGCCTTCTTCCCCCGATTTGTTCAGGTAATGAACCCGACTCCTGTGGCCCTGATCAACTCCTATCACCGCCCCTCACATCCCCTCATGCCCTCTCCGGCGACCATCGAAAGGTTCCTCGCCCACTGCCACCGGCGGCGCTATCCGCCGCGCACCGACATCTTCCGTCCGGGCGATCCCGCCGGCACTCTCTACTACGTGGTCAGCGGCTCGGTCAGCATCATCGCCGAGGAGGACGATGGCCGCGAGCTGGTGCTGGGCTACTTCGGCAGCGGCGAGTTCGTCGGGGAGATGGGGCTGTTCATCGAATCGGACAGCCGCGAGGTCATCCTGCGCACCCGGGTCCAGTGCGAGCTGGCCGAGATCAGCTACGAGCGCCTGCAGCAGCTGTTCGACGGCAGCCTGGCCAACGACGCCACCCAGATCCTCTATTCGATCGGCGCGCAACTGTCGCGGCGGCTGATCGACACCAGCCGCAAGGCCGGGCGCCTGGCCTTCCTCGACGTCACCGACCGCATCATCCGCACCCTCCACGACCTGACCCGCGAGCCGGAGGCGATGAGCCACCCGCAGGGCACCCAGCTGCGGATCTCGCGCCAGGAGCTGGCCCGTCTGGTCGGCTGCTCGCGGGAGATGGCAGGACGGGTGCTGAAGAAGCTGCAGGTCGACGGCAAGCTGCACGCCCGCGGCAAGACGATCGTCCTGTACGGGACGCGGTAACCGTGCGGCCCGACCTGCAGGCCCTGCCGGACGCCGATCTGCGCAGCGCCTCGCCGGTCGATGCCGACGACGTCGCCGCCCTGCTGACCGAGCTGGGCTACCCCTGCGACGCCCGCGACGCCGCCGGGCGCATCCGCAGCATCGTCGACAACGACCGCCAGGCGCTGGTGGTCGCGCGCTGCGGCGGCGAAGTCTGCGGCCTGCTGGCGCTGGACTTCATGTACTACCTGCCGCTGGACACCCTGACCTGCCGCATCACCGCCCTGGTGGTGCGCAACGACGCCCAGGGCCGCGGCCTGGGCCGGCAGTTGCTGCGCGAGGCCGAGCGCCGCGCCCGCTTCGCCGGCGCCGCCCGGCTGGAGATCACCAGCGGCTCGCAGCGCACCGACGCCCACGCCTTCTACAAGGCCTGCGGCTACAGCGACGGCACCCTGCGCTTCATCAAGCGGCTCGGCGACGCCTGACCCGATACGCAACCCGCGACCGCGCCCCGATCCCCTTGAACCGTAGAGCCGAGCTTGCTCGGCTGCGCAGGCTCCGTAGCCGGCACCCGGAACCAAAGAGCAGCGGAGCAAGCTCCGCTCTACGGGACACATGCGGCCATCGGGCGGGGGTTGGCGCCGCAAGTCGCTCCTCGATACTCGCTTTGTTGCGACACCCCCCCCGATGGATCGGAACTGGTCGGCAAAAAAAGATCCGATAGAGCGGAACCGACCCGCACCGCTGCTTTCCCGCCCGATGGGCGCGTCGTCTCGAGCGGGCCGGGGAATGCGTGACAACCAAGCGAGTATCGGGGAGCGACTTGGCACGTATCCCCCGGCCCGCCCCCCGGAAGACGCTGTTGCGCCTCTCCCGAAAAGCCTTTCACATACTTCGCAGCGCCGAAGGATCTCCGGGATGTGGCGGTCAGCCCCGGGGCGGAGGCTCTCCGCCGCGGTGGCGGCAGCCCCAGTTGAGGATCGGCGTGCCCGGCGGCAGCACCCGGCGGAACATCTCGACGCTGTCGCGCTTGGGGTTCACCACCACCGGCGCGCGCGCCGCCTTCAGCAGCGGCAGGTCGGCGCTGCTGTCCGAATAGGCGATGTCGACGGTGGCGTAACCCGCCTCGCGCAGCATCCGCATCTTTTCCTCTGCATGGCAGTGCCGGGTCGCCACCACCGCCCCGAAGCGCGGGCCGAGCGCCGAGCCGATCACCGGCACCGCCTCGTGCGCCACGAACGCCAGGATCGCCCGCGCCAGCTCCGGCGGCGCCCCGGTGGCCACCACGACGCGATCGCCGGCGGTGCGGTGGCGGTGCAACACCTCCAGCGCATGCGGCAGCAGCCGCTCGCGGATGCCGGGCGTATCGTGGGCGACGTAGAGATCGATCAGCGCGTCGACGGTGCGTGGCCGATGCAGGCCCACGGTAGCGATCCAGACGTAGCCGGAAACGCCGTACCGGCGCGTGGGCAGGAACGCGACCATCGGCCCCAGCAGAGGCGTGGCCAGCAGGGCCAGCGCGGTGCGCCAGATCCGCCGGCGGATCAGCCAGGCGAACAGGTGGCTGCCGGAATCGCCATCGTAGAGGGTGTGGTCGAAATCGAACACCACCGTCGGAGCGTCGGTCCGCACCGGAGGGAACTGCGCGCTCATGCCGGGAAGAACAAGCGCCGCAGCGCCGCGCCGGGGTCGGCCTCGCGCATGAACGCCTCGCCGACCAGGAACGCGTCGATGCCGGCGGCGCGCAGCCGCGCCACATCGGCGGGGCCGTGGATACCGCTCTCGGTGACCAGCCTGCGCCCCGCGGGCACTTCCCCGCGCAGCGCCAGGGTGGTGTCCAGCGAAACCTCGAAGGTGCGCAGGCTGCGGTTGTTGATGCCCAGCAGCGGCAGGCGTCCGCCGCTGCCGGCGATCCCGGCCGCCCGCGCCAGCTCCTCGCCGTCGTGCGCCTCGATCAGCACGTCCATGCTGAGCTCGAGCGCCTGGCCGGCGAGTTCTGCCAGGCGGCCGTCGTCGAGCGCGGCGACGATCAGCAGGATGCAGTCGGCGCCGAGCACGCGCGCCTCCAGCACCTGCCAGGGATCGATGGTGAAGTCCTTGCGCAGCACCGGCAGGCTGCAGCTCTCGCGCGCCATGACCAGGTACTTCTCGGCGCCCTGGAAGAAATCGGCGTCGGTGAGCACCGACAGGCAGGCCGCACCGCCCTGCTCGTAGCTGCGCGCGATCGCCCCCGGCCGGAAGTCCTCGCGGATCACCCCCCGCGACGGGCTGGCCTTCTTGATCTCGGCGATCACCGCGGGATCGCCGGCGGCGATGCGGCGCTCGATCGCCGCGGCGAAACCGCGCGTGGGCGGCGCGTCGGCGAGGCGTGCGGCCAGCTCGCGCTGCGGGCGCGCGGCCCTGCGCTCGGCCACCTCCTCCGCCTTGCGCCGCAGGATCGTCCGCAGGATGTCGTCGGCGGCCGGACGCGCCGGCCGGTTCGGCATCGGGCTCATGACGCGTCCGCGGCCTCCCAGCCGTAGGCCCGTTCCACCTTCGCCACCCGCAGCACGTAACGCGCATACCACTCGCGCCGGCCCTGCTCGCGGATCACCGTGTGCTCGGCATGACGCCGCCAGGCGAGGATCGCCTCCTCGCTCTCCCAGTACGACACGGTGATGCCGAAGCCGTCGCCGCCGCGGACCGACTCGATGCCGAGGAACCCCGGCTGTCGCTGCGCCAGTGCGCCCATCCGTTCGGCCGCTTCGGCGTAGCCGTCGTCGCCACGGCGGGTGCGCCGCGAAGCGAACACCGCTGCGTAGTACGGCGGCTGCGGCAACGGGGCGAAGGCGGCGTCGTCCATCCTCAACCCTCCTCGCCCTGCCCGGCCAGGCGCCTGGTGGCGGCGACGAAGGCGTCCAGCCTGGCGCGGGCCGCCCCGGTCGCCATCGCCTCGCGGGCGCGGCCGATGCCGTCGGCGATCGAGCCAGACACCCCGGCCACGTACAGCGCCGCCCCGGCGTTGAGCGCGACGATCTCGCGCGCCAGCCCGGGCTTGCCGTCCAGCGCCTCGAGCAGCATCACCCGCGACGCGGCCGCATCGGCGACGCGCAGGTTGCGGCTGGAGGCCATGGCGATGCCGTAGTCCTCGGGATGGATCTCGTATTCGCGCACCTGGCCGTCGCGCAGTTCGCCGACCAGGGTGGCGGCGCCGAGCGAGATCTCGTCCATGCCGTCGCGGCCCCAGACCACCATCGCGCGCTCGGCGCCAAGTTCCTGCAGCACTCGCACCTGGATGCCGACCAGGTCCGCGTGGAACACGCCCATCAGGATCGCCGGGGCGCCGGCCGGATTGGTCAGCGGGCCGAGGATGTTGAACAGCGTGCGGACCCCCATCTCGCGCCGGACCGGGGCCACCGCCTTCATCGCCGGGTGGTGGACCGGGGCGAACATGAAGCCGATGCCGGTCTCGTCGATGCTGCGCGCCACCTGCTCAGGCTGCAGATCGATCGCCGCACCCAGCGCCTCCAGTACGTCGGCACTGCCCGATTTCGACGACACGCTGCGGTTGCCGTGCTTGGCCACGCGCGCGCCGGCCGCGGCGGCAACGAACATCGCCGCGGTGGAGATGTTGAAGCTGTGAGCGCCATCGCCGCCGGTGCCGACGATGTCCACCAGATGGGTACGGTCGGCGACCTCGACGGTGCGCGCGAACTCGCGCATCACCTTGGCCGCACCGGCGATCTCGCCGATGGTCTCCTTCTTCACGCGCAGCCCCGACAGGATCGCCGCGGTCATCACCGGCGACACCTTGCCGCACATGATCTCGCGCATCAGCCAGACCATCTCGTCGTGGAAGATCTCGCGGTGCTCGATGGTGCGCTGCAGGGCTTCTTGCGGAGTGATCGACATGGGGCTCGGACGGGAATCGGGAATCGGGAATCGGGAATCGGGAATCGGGAATCGGGAATCGGGAATCGGGAATCGGGAATCGGGAATCGGGAAAAGCATAGCGGCTTTTGACCGTCATCCCGACGCAAGCCGGATCCAGGCGGTCCGGAGGCGGCATCGCCGTCTGTCGTCGGCGGCGGCAGGGCGATGGATCCCGGCGCGCCTCGGGGCGACGCTGCCGGGCGGGATGACGATGCGGGTCCACCACGCCGCCTACCGCCGCAGGAAATTCTCCAACAGCGCGTGGCCGTGCTCGGTGAGGATCGACTCGGGGTGGAACTGCACGCCCTCGACCGGGTGCTCGCGGTGGCGCAGGCCCATGATCTCCTCGAACTCCCCGTCCAGTTCGGTCCAGGCGGTGATTTCCAGGCAGTCGGGCAGGCTGTCGCGCTCCACCACCAGCGAGTGATAGCGGGTGGCCTCGTAGCCGTCCGGCAGCGCCGCGAACACGCCCTGGCCACGATGCCGCACCGGCGAGGTCTTGCCGTGCATGATCCGCTGCGCGCGTACCACCCGCCCGCCGTAGGCCTGGCCGATGGCCTGGTGGCCCAAGCACACGCCGAGGATCGGCGTGGTCGGCCCCAGCCGCTCCACCAGCGCCAGCGACACCCCGGCCTGGTCCGGCGCGCATGGCCCCGGAGAAATCACGATCCGCTCAGGGCGCAGCCGCGCGATGGCGTCGACGTCGAGCGCATCGTTGCGCTCCACCCGCACCTCCGCCCCCAGCCCCTGCAGGTACTGCACGAGGTTCCAGGTGAAGCTGTCGTAGTTGTCGATCATCAGCAGCATGTCACAGCCCCTGCGCCGCCTGCGCCACCGCGCGGAACAGCGCCCTGCCCTTGCTCATGGTCTCTTCCCATTCCTTCTGCGGGTCGGAGTCGTGGACGATGCCGGCGCCGGCCTGCACGTGCAGGCGGCCGTCCTGGATCACCGCGGTACGGATGGCGATGGCGGTGTCGGCATCGCCGTGCCAGCCGATGTAGCCGACCGCGCCGGAATACACGTTGCGGCGGATCGGCTCGAGCTCGCGGATGATCTCCAGCGCGCGGATCTTCGGCGCGCCGCTGACGGTGCCGGCGGGAAAGGTCGCGCGCAGCACGTCGGCGTAGGAGAGGCCCTCGCGCAGGCGGCCGGTGACCTCGCTGACGATGTGCATCACGTGGCTGTAGCGCTCGATGCCGAAGCGCTCGCCGAGTTCGACCGTGCCCGGGCGCGAGACGTGGCCGACGTCGTTGCGCCCCAGGTCGATCAGCATCAAGTGCTCGGCGCGTTCCTTGGGATCGGCGAGCAGCTCGGCCTCGAGTGCGAGGTCTTCTTCCGCGGTCCGGCCGCGCGGCCGCGTCCCCGCGATCGGGCGTACCGTGACCAGGCCGCCCTGCGCCGCTCCGGACCCGCCCGGGGTCGCCTGCTCCAGCCGCACCAGGATCTCCGGCGAGGAGCCGACCACCTGGGTGCCGCCGGTGTCGATGAAGTACATGTAGGGCGACGGGTTGAGCGCGCGCAGGGCGCGATAGACGTCCACCGGCCGCGCGTTGAACGGCACCGACAGCCGCTGCGACAGCACCACCTGGAAAATGTCGCCGGCGCGGATGTATTCCTTGGAGCGCTCGACCGCGGCGATGAAGCCCTCGCGGGTGAAGCCGGAGACGAAGTCCGCCTCCTCCAGCGCGGCGGGCTGCAGGGTTTCCGGATAGCCGGCGCCGGCATGGCGCAGGCGGTGGGCGAGCGCATCGAGGCGACGGCTGGCGCGCGCCCAGGCCTGCGGCTGGCGCGGGTCGGCGTGCACCACCAGGTACAGCCTGCCCTTGAGGTTGTCGAAGACCGCCACCTCTTCCGACTCCATCAGCAGGATGTCGGGGGTGCCGAGCTCGTCGGGCTTGTCGCCTCCGGCCAGGCGCGGCTCGATGCAGCCGACGCACTCGAAGCCGAACCAGCCGACCAGGCCGCCGCTGAAGCCGGGCAGGCCCTCGAGCACCGGCACCGAGTGGGCGCTGCGCAGGCGCTCGACCTCGGCGAACGGATCCTCGACTTCGCGCGACTCGACCGCCTCGCCGTGCTCGCTGACCTCGAGCCGATTGCCGCGGAAGGCGTACACGCGCGCGGCGGGCAGGCCGATGATCGAGTAGCGCCCGAAGCGCTCGCCGCCCTGCACCGATTCGAACAGGTAGGTATGCGGCCCGTCGGCGAGCTTCAGGTAGACCGACAGCGGCGTGTCGAGGTCGGACAGGACCTCGCGCACCACGGGGATGCGGGTGTGGCCTTCAGCGGCGTACTGCTGGAAGCGGCTCTGCGTGATCACGCGGAAACTCCTCGGGAGACGGTGGGGCGGAAGCGGCGGTGGACTGCGGCCACCATCGCCAGGCCCGGTCGGCCGAGGAGGAACGCGGGATCGGAAGGGCGCGCATGGCGCCTACTGTACCGGCTCGGACCGGGCCTTGCGATCCCGGGGATCGCAGGGGAGCTGTCGGAGCCGGCTTCGAAGTCCGGGCCGGCGCCCTCGTGTAAGAGCGGCCCATGGCCGCGAAGGCCGCGGGTGGCTCCGGCCGGGTGTCGGTAATTCCGGGCATGGCCGCCGGCGCCGGCTTTCGCTGCGGGTGACGCTCTTCGGGCGGTGATCCCGGGCATTGCCGACCGCGCCGCTCTTCGCGTGCATGGCACGCTCCTGCGCGGGAGCATCGGTGCGGCGGTGGCCGCAGGCGCGACGGTGGCGATACCCGGCAGGCGCTCAGGCCGATGCGTCACGACCTTCGGATTGCGCGGCCGCGGAGACCGCGCCGCCGGCCAGCAGCGGAGACGCGGACGGCAGGTGCATGCGGACACGCGCCGCTACGCATTCGAGGCGGAACCTCTGCGCTTCGACGGGCTCGCCGTCGAGATTGAGCACGATCGATTCGCCCGCCTCGATCTCCAACCACGGCAGGCGCGCGCGCACCGCCACCTGATCGAGCGCGGCGGCGCGGCCTTCGCTGACCACCCGGCCCAGGGTGGCGGCGACTTCGCCTTCCAGTTCGGGCACCACGGTGAGATCCAGCAACCCGTCGTCCACCAGGGCGTCCGGGCACAGCGCCTGGCCGCCGCCGGCCTGGCGGCCGTTGCCGATGCCCAGGGCGATGAAGCCGCCCTCCCAGGCGAAGCCGGGGCCCGAGATCCGCGCCTGTAGCGGTTCGATCCGGCCCATCCTGGCGATCCCGGTGATCAGATAGGCCAGGCCGCCGAGCATCTTCTTCAGACCCTCGTTGGTCTCGACGGTAATGCTGGTCCCGAAGCCGCCGCTGGCGAGATTGGCGCACCAGTGCACCGCGTCGCCCGCCTCCACCCGCAGCAGGTCGATCGGCCGCGCGGGCTCGGCGAGCGCCAGCTCCAGCGCCGCCAGCGGCTCGGTCGGGATACCGGCGGCCGTGGCGAAATCGTTGGCGGTCCCCAGCGGCACGAGCGCAAGCGCCGGCAGTCCCGCCGCCGCCTCGTCGCGAGCGGCAAGCGCCGCGGCGATCTCGCTCAGGGTGCCGTCGCCACCGGCGGCCACCAGGGTGGTCGCCCCGTCGTCGATCGCCGCGGCCACGAGGCGTGCCGCATCGCCGGGCTTCCAGGTCACTCGCACTTCGACCACCGCGCCACGGTCGCGTAGCGCGCGCACCGCTTGACGCAGCGAATCGTCGTCGGCCGACTTGCCGTTCAGGATCAGCCGCAGGTGGTCCGGAGTCATCGCGAGGCGTCGCTGGGGGAGAGGCGCGCAGGCTAGCAGCGAGGCCTCCCGGCGCACCGTGAATGTCACCGGACCGTCATCGTCGACGCGTAGCGTGAGAGTCCATCGCAGGGACGACGGACGGAGGCGGGATTGCCTCCAACAGGCACGGCGGCGCCGGTGGACTTCCACCGGCGCTGTTTTTCTTTGGCACGCCGCCGAAGCATGGGCGCGCCGGCGCCGCTCGCCTGAGGTCAGGCCGCGTCCGCGGCGATCGCCCGACGCATCCGCGAGATCACCTCCGCATAGTCGGGCTGGCCGAAGATCGCCGAGCCGGCGACGAAGGTGTCGGCGCCGGCCGCGGCGATCGCGCCGATGTTGTCGGGCTTCACGCCGCCGTCGATCTCCAGGCGGATCTCGCGGCCGCTGGCGTCGATGCGCTCGCGCACCCGGCGCAGCTTGTCCAGCGCCGAGGGGATGAAGGCCTGGCCGCCGAAGCCGGGATTGACCGACATCAGCAGCACCAGGTCCAGGTCCTCGAGCACGTAGTCGAGCACGTCCACCGGGGTGGCCGGATTGAGCACCAGGCCGGCGCGGCAGCCCTCACCGCGGATCAGCTGTACGGTGCGATGAACGTGGCGGCTGGCCTCGGGATGGAAGCTGATCAGAGTCGCGCCGGCACGGGCGAAGTCGGGCACGATCCGGTCCACCGGCTCGACCATCAGATGCACGTCGATCGGCGCGGTCACGCCGTGCCCGCGCAGCGCTTCGCAGACCAGCGGGCCGATGGTGAGATTGGGCACGTAGTGGTTGTCCATCACGTCGAAATGCACCCAGTCGGCGCCGGCCGCGAGCACCTTGTCCACCTCCTCGCCGAGGCGGGCGAAGTCCGCGGACAGGATCGAGGGGGCGATGACGGCTGGCAGCATGGTTCGGCTCGGGTTCGGATGAATGGGTGGAAGCGCGGGGCCGACCGGCAGATCAGCCGCGCCCGCGCAGGCTGCGGATGCGGTCGTAGGCGCTGTTGATCTCCTGGGCCTTCTTCTCCGCCTGCGCGCGAACCTCGGGGGCGGCGCCGGAGAGGCGGTCGGGATGGTGCTGCGCCATCAGCCGGCGGTAGGCCTGGTCGATCTCCGCCTCGCTGGCGTCCTCGCCGATCCCGAGCACCCGATAGGGCGAGGCGCGACGCGGGAACAGCCAGTCGGCGTCGAAGGCGTGGCCGATCAGCAGGCCGATCAGCCCGCCCGCCGGATGCCGCATCAGCAGCCATCCGGCGATGAAGCCGAGCAGTTTCCCGTACCAGCGTTTCATCGCCACAGTGTAGTGGCAGCCGCGGCCACCGGCGAGGCGCTGCGGCCCGCATGCATCCGCACCGCAACCGCACTACACTGCCCGGCCCGATTCCGTCTGGGTGCCTGCTTGGCCACGACCCTGCTCGCTGCCGACCTGCCCGGCCTCCACCTGCGTCACCGCGGCAAGGTGCGCGACGTGTTCGACCTCGACGACGGCCACCTGCCGGCGCAGGCGCGCGGGCGCGGCGAACACCTGCTGATCGTCGCCACCGACAGGCTCTCGGCATTCGACGTGGTGCTGCCCGACCCGATCCCCGGCAAGGGCGAGATGCTGTGCCGGATCAGCAATTTCTGGTTCGAGCGCACCGCCCACCTGATGCCCAACCACCTGGTGGACATCGATGTCGCCGCGGTGCTGCCCGAGGGGGTGGACCCAGCGCCGTACGTGCAGCGCTCGGTGGTGACCCGGAAGCTGCGCCCGGTGCCGGTGGAGGCGATCGCCCGCGGCTACCTGATCGGAAGCGGCTGGAAGGACTACCAGCGCACCGGCTGCGTCAGCGGCATCCGCCTGCCCGACGGCCTGCGCCAGGCCGAGCGCCTGGCCGAGCCGATCTTCACCCCCTCCACCAAGGCGGCGGTCGGCGAGCACGACGAGAACATCGACTTCGACACCGCGGTACGCACCATCGGCGCCGAGCTCGCCGAGCAGATCCGCGATGCCACGCTGCGGCTGTACCGCTTCGCCGCAGAGCATGCCGCGGCCTGCGGCATCCTGCTGGCCGACACCAAGTTCGAGTTCGGCACCGACGCCGACGGCCGGCTGTACGTGATGGACGAGATGCTCACCCCGGACTCCTCGCGCTACTGGCCCGCCGACGCCTACCG
Source organism: Luteimonas salinisoli (assembly GCF_013425525.1). Taxonomy (GTDB): domain Bacteria; phylum Pseudomonadota; class Gammaproteobacteria; order Xanthomonadales; family Xanthomonadaceae; genus Luteimonas; species Luteimonas salinisoli. Next base: position 83,164 of record NZ_JACCKA010000024.1, read on the forward strand.
GATGGGCAGCAGCCCTCCCAGCTACGACAAGCAGATCGTGCGCGACTACCTGGAAACGCTGGACTGGAACAAACGGGCGCCCGGCCCGCGCCTGCCGGCCGAGGTCGTCGAGCGCACCCGCGCGCGCTATGCCGAAGCGCTGCAGCGGCTGGCCGGGATCCGGGTCGACTGAAGCGGCAGGACCGGCCGTGCGCGGCGAAGGCCAGGCCGGAGCGCCGCCCTGGGCGCCCGCAAAGCGCTGGAAGGCCGGCCGGCGACAAACCGCGGCGGCAGGATCGCGATATGCTCCCGTGCTGGATTTCCAGCCAATGCCGACCTTGCCGGAGGGCTCGATGAACGCCACCGCGGAACAGACCGGACGTCCGATCGACCGCTGGTTCGCCAGCTATTCCGGCGACCACCGCAACGCCACCAACCAGGCCATCCACGTGGTCGCGGTGCCGGCGATCCTGTGGAGCGTGATCGCGCTGCTGTGGTGCATCCCCACCACCGGGGCGTACTTCCGCCCGGGCATCTGGGCCGGGATCGCGATGTTCGCCTCCTGGCTGTTCTACTACCGGGCCTCGCGACCGCTCGGCCTGGGCATGCTGGTGGCCTACCTGCTGCTGGGCGCGCTGACCTGGCGCCTGCATCTGGCCCTGGGCACGCGCGGGCTGCTGGTGCTGGCGATCGCGGTGTTCGTGGCCGCCTGGATCGCGCAGTTCATCGGCCACAAGATCGAGGGCAAGAAGCCCAGCTTCCTCACCGACCTGGTCTATCTGCTGATCGGCCCGGCGTGGGTGCTGTCCAAGCTCTACCGCAGATTGGGCTGGCGCTGGTGAGGCGATGACCGGCGCCGCGCGGGGCCTGCGCGGGCGCGACCTGGCGCTGGTGCTGCTGGTCTGCCTGTTTTGGGCGGCCAATTTCCTGACCTCGGCGCACGCGCTGCGGGAGATTCCGCCGTTCCTGTTCACGGCGCTGCGCATGGCGATGCTGGCGGCGATGCTGGCCTGGTTCGTCAAGCCGCCGCCGCGCGGCCAGTGGCCGCTGCTGGCGGCGGTGGCGCTGGTCAACGGCGCGCTGCATTTCGGCACCAGCTTCCTGGCGCTGCGCATGGCCGGCAACCTGTCGTCGCCGGCGATCGTGATGCAGAGCTACGTGCCGATGGCGGCGCTGCTGGCGTGGTGGTGGCTGGGCGAGCGCTTCGCCTGGCGCACCGGCCTGGCGATCGCGCTGAGTTTCGCCGGGGTGCTGGTGCTGGGCTTCGACCCGATGGTGCTGGCGGCGCCCGCGGCGCTGGCGGTGATGCTGGTCTCGTCGCTGCTGCTGGCGATCGGCACCGTGCTGATGCGGCGGCTGCGCGGCGTGGACATGGCTAGCCAGCAGGGGTGGACCGCGATCATCGCCCTGCTGCCGCTGCTGGCGATCAGCGCCGCGTTCGAGCCCGGCGGCTTCGCGCAGCTGCGCGAGGCGACCTGGATCGGCTGGGGCGGCGCCCTGTACGCGGCGGTGTTCGCCTCGCTGCTGGGCCATGGCGTGTTCTACATGCTGGTGCAGCGGCACCCGGTGGCCCAGGTCACGCCGTACCTGCTGATCACGCCGGTGTTTGCGGTGGCGCTGGGCATCGCGTTCTGGGGGGACCGGCCGGGACCGGCGATGTGGATCGGCGGCGCCATGGTGCTGGGCGGGGTGCTGGCGATCGCACTGCGCACGCAGCGGAAGGCACGTACGCCGGTGAACGACGCCAGTCCGGCCGCCTGACCCGTCTGTCGTGGAGCCGGGGCTGTGGGCGGCGGGCTCCGGAGACGGTGCAGCGGAGCAAGCTCCGCTCTACGGGGGAGTTGGGCGTCGCGGGGGAAGCGGGCACCGCGGGGGGAAGCGGGCACCGCGGGGGGAAGCGGGCGCCCGCGGGCGAGCGGGCGTCGCGGCCGGAGCGGGTGGCGCGGCTGGCCCCCAGATGCGTAGAGCCGAGCTTGCTCGGCTGCGCGGGCTCCGGCAGCGACGCAGCGGAGCAAGCTCCGCTCTACGGGGGTGGGGCGAGCATCTCCGCGGTCGGCGCGAAGGCGCGCGGGGCGTAGCCGAGGTCGCGGCGCGCGTCCGCCATGTCGAACACCAGGTCTTCGCGCATCCGCGCCACCGCGCCCGGTGGAAGCCCGCGCAGGCGGCCGGCGGCATGCGCCGCCGCCAGCGCCAGCCGGAACAGCGGGGCCGGCAACTCCAGCAGCCGCGGCCGCGGCGCGAGTGCGGCCAGGGTCCGGGCGACCATGTCGCGGTACGGCAGCGTCTCGCCGCCGGGCAGCGCATAGCCCCGGCCGTGGCTGGCGGGCCGATCGACGGCCGACCACGCCGCCTGCGCCAGGTCCTCCACGTGCACCGGCTGGCGCAGCCCGCAGGCGCCCCGGGGCAGCAGGAACACGCCGCTGCGCGCCGCCAGCGCGGCGATCCGGCTGAGGTTGCGGTCGCGGCCCGCGCCGTAGATCAGGGTCGGCCGCAGCAGTGTGGCGGCAGCGCCGCGCGCCCGTGCGGCATCGAGGATCCGGGTCTCGGCCCCTGCCAGGCGCTGCGCCAGTTCGCGCTCGCCGGCGTCGGCCGCCGCGCGCTTGGTGGCCATGCTGGTGGAACCGAACGCGATCACTCGCGGGCACTCGATCGCCGCATCCGCGTACCAGAGCGAGAACAGATCCAGCGGACCGCAGCTGAAGATCGCGTCGCAGGCCTGCGGCAGCGGCGGCAGGCGTGCGAACTCGCCCTGCAGCCAGCGCAGGCCGGGGCCGGACCGGCGCGCCTCGCGCGTCAGCGCCTCGACCTGCCAGCCCGCGCCGCGCAGCCGCGTCACCAGGGCGGCGCCGATCTGGCCGCTGCCGCCGAACACCAGGGCGCGGCGTCCGTCAGCCGCAGCGACGGCCGCGGTGCGCGTGGACGCGCCCACGACCGCTGCGACGCTAGGGTGGCTGGCCGGCATCGGCCCAGGATAGCGATGCCTGGCGCGTCCCGCCCGAAGCCGCAGCGAAGCGACGCCTGGAGCGCGATCTGGCCGGCACCGGATTGGAAGCCACGCACGCGGCAGCTGAGCGCTCCGGCGGTCGCGCGAAGCGCGCCGCCACCTGCCTGCGCCGCGGCGCCTGCTAGAATTCCGGCCCGGTGCGCCACTCCCCCGCGCGCGCCGTGAGTCCGTACAAGGAGACCGATGCTCGAGCTCTTGTTGGCCTTGCCGTTCGTGCTGGCACTGCTGGTCGCGATCCTGCGCAACGTGCCGCGCGCGGCTACCGCATGGCTCGCCGCATCGGCGCCCCTGCTGGGGCTGGCGATCCTGGCCTGGTACACGCCCGCGGTGATGTCCGGGGAGATCCCGCAGGTCACCCACGCGTGGATCCCGCAGGCCGGGTTGCTGTTCGACCTGCGCCTGGACGGCCTGGCGTGGATGTTCGCCGGGCTGGTGCTGGGCATCGGCGTGCTGATCGTGATGTACGCGCGCTACTACCTCAGCAGCAGCGACTGTGCGCCGCGCTTCTTCGCCTATCTGCTGCTGTTCATGGGCGCCATGCTGGGCATGGTGCTGGCCGGCAACCTGCTGCTGCTGGTGGTGTTCTGGGAGCTGACCTCGGTCAGTTCGTTCCTGCTGATCGGCTACTGGACCCACCGCAAGGACGCCCGCGAGGGCGCGCGCATGGCGTTGACCATCACCGGCGCCGGCGGGCTGGCGCTGCTCGGCGGGGTGCTGCTGCTGGGCAAGATCGCCGGCAGCTTCCAGCTCGACGTGGTGCTGGCCTCGGGCGATGCGATCCGCGCCCATCCGCTGTACGCGCCGATGCTCGGGCTGGTGCTGCTGGGCATCTTCACCAAGAGCGCGCAGTTCCCGCTGCACTTCTGGCTGCCCCATGCGATGGCGGCGCCGACGCCGGTCTCGGCCTACCTGCACTCGGCAACGATGGTCAAGGCCGGAGTGTTCCTGCTGGCGCGCCTGCACCCGGCGCTCGCCGGCAGCGATCTGTTCTTCTATACCGTCAGCGGCATCGGCGCGGCGACGCTGCTGGTCGGCGCCTGGAACGCGATCTTCCAGCACGATCTCAAGGGCCTGCTGGCGTATTCGACGATTTCGCACCTGGGCCTGATCACCCTGCTGTTCGGGCTGTCGACGCCGATGGCGGTGGTGGCCGGGGTGTTCCACATCCTCAACCACGCGGTGTTCAAGGCCTCGCTGTTCATGGCCGCCGGCATCATCGACCACGAGGCCGGCACCCGCGACATGCGCCGGCTAGGCGGACTGCGAAGACTGATGCCCTTCACCAGCGCCCTGGCGATCATCGCCTCGCTGGCGATGGCCGGCGTGCCGCTGCTCAACGGCTTCCTGTCCAAGGAGATGTTCTTCGCCGAGGCGCTGGAGATCCGCGGGCACGACGCGATGCGCCTGGGCGTGTCGATCGCCGCCTTCCTCGCCGGCATCTTCGGCGTCGCCTACAGCCTGCGGTTCGTGCACGACACCTTCTTCGGCGCCCCCCCCGACCTCGGCCGCGAGATCCACGAGCCACCTCGGTGGATGAAGATCCCGGTGGAGATCCTGGTGGTGGCCTGCCTGGCGGTGGGCGTCGTGCCGGCGCTGACCATCGCCCCGGTGCTCGAAACGTCCGCGCGCGGCGTGCTCGGCCCGGCCCTGCCCGAGTACAGCCTGGCGGTGTGGCACGGCTTCAACCTGCCGCTGCTGATGAGCATCGGCAGCATGGTGCTCGGTGTGACGCTGTACTTCGGCCTGCGCCGGCTGTTCGACATCCACGCGGTGATCCGCCGCTCGCTCGGGCGCAGGGTGTTCCGCGGCAACGTGCAGGCGCTGCTGCGCCTGGCCTGGCGCTTCACCTACGCGATCGCCAACGGCAACCTGCAGCGCTACCTGCTGCTCACGGTGCTGGCGGCACTGGTGCTGGCGGCCGCGCCGCTGGCGGACGGCGCGCTGCTGGCCGGGGCCGGCGCCGGGCAGCCGATGCCGGTGCTGGGCTGGGTGGTGTGGGCGGTGCTGGCCGCGGCCGCGATCGCCACGGTGGCGCTGCATCGCCAGCGGCTGCTGGCGCTGGTGGTGATCGGCGCGGTGGGCCTGGCGGTGAGCCTGGTGTTCGTGTTCCTGTCGGCGCCGGACCTGGCGCTGACCCAGCTGCTGGTGGAGATGGTGACCATCGCGCTGATGCTGCTGGCGCTCAACTACCTGCCGCAGGAGTCGCCGAAGGGCCGCTCGCGGCTGCGCCGCGTGCGCGACCTGGCGATCGCCGGCGCCGCCGGCATCGGCGTGACCGGGCTGGTGTACGCGACGATCACCCGCCCCTCGCAGACCATCGCCGGCGAGCTGCTGGCGCGCTCCCTGCCGGAGGCCTACGGCAGCAACGTGGTCAACGTGATCCTGGTGGACTTCCGCGGCTTCGACACCCTGGGCGAGATCGCGGTGTTCGGCATCGCCGGCCTGGTGGTGCATGCGCTGCTGCGGCGCTCGCGCCTGACCCCCACCGAGGTGATTCCGGGCGGCCCGGCGCTGCTGCCGATGCCCGCCAACCTCAGCCAGCTGCTGTTCCCGCTGGCGCTGGCGGTATCGGTCTACCTGTTCCTCCGCGGCCACAACCAGCCAGGCGGCGGCTTCATCGCCGGCCTGGTGCTGGCGATCCCGCTGCTGCTGCAGTACGTGATCCAGGGCTCGCAGTACGTCGAGCAACGGCTCGGCTTCGACTACGTCCGCTGCATCGGCATCGGCCTGCTGGCGGCGGTGGGGACCGGCGTGGCGGCGATGCTGTTCGACCTGCCGTTCCTCAGCAGTGGCCACGCCGACCCGGTGCTGCCGCTGTTCGGGCCGCTGCCGCTGGCCAGCGCGCTCGGCTTCGACATCGGCGTGTACCTGGTGGTGTTCGGCGGGGCGATGCTGATCCTGTCGATGATGGGGACCGTGAAGCCGCGCCGGAAGGCCCCGCCCGCGGCGACGGGCGACGCCGCGCCCAGGGGGACGCCGGCATGATGGAGTTCGCGCTGGCCAGCGGCATCGGCGTGCTGACCGCCTGCGGCATCTACCTGCTGCTGCGCGCGCGCAGCTTCGACGTCATCCTCGGGCTGACCCTGTTGTCCTACGCCACCAACCTGCTGATCTTCGCCGCTGGCCGGCCGGTGATCGGCAAGCCGCCGGTGCTGCGCGAGGGCGTGGCCGAGACCCTGGCCAACTACACCGATCCCCTGCCGCAGGCCCTGGTGCTGACCGCGATCGTGATCGCCTTCGCCATGACCGCGGTGGCCATCGTGGTGGCGATGCGCAGCCGCGCCGACAACCGCAGCGACCACGTCGACGGCCGCGAGCCCGATGCCGGAGGCAAGCAATGATGGCGCACCTGCCCGTCCTGCCGGTGCTGGTGCCGCTGGTGGCCGGCGCACTGATGCTGCTGGTCGGCCGCCGCATCGGGCCGCAGCGGGCGATCGCCTGGACGGCGATGGCGGCGCTGCTGGCGACGGCCGCGCTGCTCGCGCGCGAGGCCGACCGCGGCGAGATCCTGGTCTACCTGCTCGGCGACTGGCCTGCCCGGCTCGGCATCGCCCTGACCGTCGACCGCACCAGCGCGCTGATGGTGCTGACCACGGCCCTGCTCGCGGCGCCCTGCCTGCTGTACGCATGCTCGGGCTGGGACCGCCGCGCCCCGCATTTCCACGCCCTGTTCCAGCTGCAGCTGGCCGGCCTCAACGGCGCCTTCCTCACTGGCGACCTGTTCAACCTGTTCGTCTTCTTCGAGGTGCTCCTGATCGCCTCCTACGGGCTGATGCTCAGCGGCGGGCGCGGCCCGCGGATGCGCGCCGGCCTGCACTACGTCGCCTTCAACATCACCGCCTCGACGCTGTTCCTGGTCGCGCTCGGCCTGCTGTACGGACTGACCGGCACCCTCAACATGGCGGAGATGTCGCTGCGGGTGGCCGCGGCCGATCCCGACGACGTGGCGCTGATCCAGGCGGCGTCGGGGATCCTGCTGGTGGTGTTCTGCGCCAAGGCTGCGCTGCTGCCGCTGTACCTGTGGCTGCCGGAAACCTACTCGCACGCGCCCGCGGCGGTGGCGGCGCTATTCACGGTGATGACCAAGGTCGGCGTGTACGCGGTGCTGCGGGTCTACACCCTGGTCTTCGGCAGCGAGGCCGGGGAGCTGGCCGGCTGGGCCTGGGACTGGCTGCTGCCGGCCGGCATCGCCACGCTGGTGCTGGCGTCGCTGGGCGCGCTGGCCTCGCCGACGCTGCGCGCCCAGGTCTCCTGGCTGGTGATCGCCTCGGCCGCGACGCTGTTCATCGCCTTCTCGCTCGACACCCCGGCCTCGGTGTCGGCGGGGCTGTACTACCTGGTGCAGAGCACCTTCGTCACCGCGGCGCTGTTCCTGATCGCCGACATGGTGCGCCGACAGCGCGGCAAGGCCGGCGATCGCCTCGACATCGCCGCGCCGCTCGGCCACAAGGCCGCGCTCGGCCTGCTGCTGCTGGTCGCCGGCGTGGCGGTCGCCGGGCTGCCACCGCTGCCGGGCTTCATCGGCAAGTTCGCCCTGCTGGCCGCGGTGCCCGACGGCCGCGTCGCGCTGGTGTGGACCACGGTACTGGTCACCAGCCTGCTGGCGCTGGTGGCGATGGCGCGCTCGGGCAGCCAGCTGGTCTGGCGCGCCGAGGCGTTTCCCGACGGCGCGGCGGCGCCGCGGCCGCCGCGCACCGCCCAGCGTATCGCCGCCGGCGTGCTGCTGGGGTACCTGGGGGCGCTGATGCTGGTGTCGGCGCCGGTGCTGCGCTACACCGATGCCGCCGCCGCCCAGCTGCTGGCGCCGGCGCCGGCGGCCGACGCGATCCGCGGCACCGCACCGACGAAGCGGGCGCCTTCGCCATGAAGCGATTCCTGCCATCGCTGCCGCTCAGCCTCGCGGTGTTCGTGCTGTGGATGCTGCTGGTCTCCAACTTCAGTCCCGCCCAGGCCGCGCTGGGACTGGCGCTGGCGGTCGCGCTGCCGCTGCTCGCGGACATGCTCGCCCCGGAACGGGCGCGATTCGGGCGCCTGCCGGTCGCGCTGAAACTGGGCGCCGTGGTGCTGGTCGACATCGTCCGCTCGAACATCGAGGTGGCGCGGCTCATTCTCGGGCCGGAGCGCGCGATCTCGCCGGGCTTCGTGCAGGTGCCGCTCGACCTGCGCAACATCCACGGCATCACCGCCCTGGCCAGCATCATCACCCTGACGCCGGGCACGGTCTCGGCGGAACTGAGCGAGGACCGCCGCCACCTGCTGGTGCACTGCTTCAACCTGCGCGACGCCGACCAGGTGGTGGCCACCATCAAGGCGCGCTACGAGGCGCCGCTGAAGGAGATCTTCCCGTGATCGAGACCGCCGTCGTCGTCGCCATGTACGTGGTCGGCCTGGCGATGCTGCTGAGCCTGTGGCGGCTGCTGCGCGGCCCCACCGTGCCCGACCGCATCCTCGGGCTGGACACCCTGTACGTGAACACGATCGCGCTGCTGATCCTGTTCGGCATGCACCTGGATTCGTCGATCTACTTCGAGGCCGCGCTGATCATCGCCATGCTCGGCTTCGTCGGCACGGTGATGCTGAGCAAGTACGTGATGCGCAGGGACATCGTCGAATGAGCACCGCGTTCGAGATCATGATGGTCGCCCTGCTCGCGGTCGGCGCGTTCTTCGTGCTGGTGGGCTCGCTGGGCCTGGCCAAGCTGTCGGACTTCTTCAAGCGCCTGCACGGGCCCACCAAGGCGTCCACCTTGGGCGTGGGCTGCGTGATGATCGCCTCGATCGGACACCATGCGGTGCTCGGCGACGGCCTGGGACTGCGCGAGCTGCTGATCACCGGGTTCCTGTTCATCACCGCGCCGATCAGCGCGCACCTGATGGCCAAGGCGGCGCTGGCGCTCGCCGCGGAGGATCCGCGCCCCTCGCTGCCGCCGCGCGACGAGCCGCAAGCGGGGGAAGGCGATGGCCCGCGCCGCGCGGAGACGGGCGGGCGGCGGTCCTAGGGGCAGCCCTCCTAGGAGCAGCCCTCGACGTAGTCGACCTGCGGCGGCAAGCCCACACGCCATTCGCCGACCCGGCCCGCGGCGTCGGTCTCGAACACCAGCACACCGCCGCCGCCCGCACCGTCGGCGATGCGCAGGTAGCTGGCATCGTCCACGTACTTGTGCGGCCGGGTCTCGACGCGCCCGGGATAGAGCGCCTCGATCTGCGCGGCGTCCATGCCGGCGCGGCCGCCACCCGGCGCGCCGATCTCCCGGTCGCGCACGTCGATGCGCACGAATCGATCGCCCTCGATCATGAAGGCGATGCGGTAGCCCTCGCCCTGCGCCATCGCCGGCATCAGGTAGTGGCAGGCGCCCGGCTCGTCCGGCTCGGGCATCGCCTGAAGATCGCCGCCCCAGGCCATGCGCACCTGCTCGGCGTCCGCGCCGAACGCGGCCGGGCCGAAGCCCGCGAAATCGATCGCGCCCTCGGCCGGCATCGCCCCCGGAGCGGCCGGCACGTCGGCCGCGGTGGCCGGCGGCACGTCCCCGGCGGGCTGGTCGAACGGCGGCGGCGCGGCCGGATCCGTGGCCAGGGCGTCGTCGCCCGGCGGGACCGCTGTGGGGGCCGGGTCGCGGTCCGCGCATGCGGACAGGGCGAGGGACAGTGCGGCGACCAGCAGGACCTGGGACTTCATCGGCGACTCCTTTTGCGAACGCCGGCAAGCGTCGGCGATGGCGGGTGAACGGGCCGCGAACCGCGGCGCTCAGCGCGGCGGCGCGAAATGCTTCTTCAGCCCCGCCCAGCAGGCCTGGTAGTCGCGCTGGCGGTGCCCGGCGTCGAGCGCCTGCCGGGTCGGGCGGATCGCCGCGCGGGTCTCGAACATGAAGGCCATGGTGTCGGCGATCACGTCCGGCTTCGACAGGTCGGCGCTCGAGGCCTTCTCGAAGGTGGCCGCGTCCGGCCCGTGGCCGGTCATGCAGTTGTGCAGCGAGCAGCCGCCCGGCGCGAAGCCTTCCGCCTTGGCATCGTAGGCGCCATGCACCAGGCCCATGAACTCGCTGGCGACGTTGCGGTGGAACCAGGGCGGCCGGAACGTATGCTGCGCCACCAGCCAGCGTGGCGGGAAGATCGCCAGGTCCATGTTGCCCACGCCGGGGGTGTCGCTGGGCGAGGTGAGCACCAGGAAGATCGACGGATCGGGATGGTCGAAGCTGATCGAGCCGATCGCATTGAAGCGGCGCAGGTCGTACTTGTACGGGGCGTAGTTGCCGTGCCAGGCGACCACGTCCAGCGGCGAGTGGCCGAGCCGGGCCCGCCACAGATGCCCCTGGAACTTGGCGACCAGCTCGAACTCCCCCTCGGCATCCTCGTAGGCCGCCTGCGGGGTGAGGAAATCGCGCGGATTGGCCAGGCCGTTCGCGCCGATCGGCCCGAGGTCCGGCAGCCGCAGCTGCGCGCCGAAGTTCTCGCAGACGTAGCCGCGGGACGGGCCGTCGGGCAGCTCCACCCGGAAGCGCACGCCGCGCGGGATCACCGCGATCTCCTGCGGCTCGGCCTCGATCACGCCCATCTCGGTAGCGATCCGCAGCCGGCCCTGCTGCGGCACGATCAGCAGCTCGCCGTCGGCGCTGTAGAAGAACCGGCCGCGCATCGACGCGTTGGCGGCATAGACGTGGATGCCGACGCCCTGCTGCGCCCCGGCCGAGCCGTTGCCCGCCACGGTGAACAGTCCCTCGACGAAATCCGTCGGCGCCTCCGGCAGCGGCGACGGGTTCCAGCGCAGCTGGTCCGGGGTGACCGGACCGTGCAGGAAGTCGTCGTGGAAGCGCGGCTGGTCGAACGGCTCGAAGCTGCCGTGCATCGCCGCCGGGCGGATGCGGTACAGCCAGCTGCGGCGGTTCTCGCTGCGCGGCGCGGTGAACGCGGTGCCGCTCAGCTGCTCGGCGTACAGCCCGTGCGCGACCCGCTGCGGCGAGTTCTGCCCCACCGGCAGGGTGCCCGGCTCCGCCTCGGTGGCGAACTCGTTGCCGAATCCGGACAGGTAGCCGGCAATGCGGGAAGTCGAAGGCTCGGTCATGGTAGGTTCCTCCTGCGCGGCCGGGCAAACCGCCGCGCCGCGTTGTCCGGGGTAACACATTCAACTGGGGAATTATCGATGCAGACCGATTCGAACGCCGTCGGCGCCGTGATGGCACCGCTGGTCAACGGCAAGCTGTGGCTGAAACTGCTGGGAGTGGTGTTGATCATCTGCGGGGCGCTGCAGGTGCTCTCGATCGTGGGGATCCTGTGGGCCTGGATCCCGATCTGGCTGGGCGTGCTGCTGTTCCAGGCCGCGGCGGCCGCCGAACAGGCGGTGTCCAGCGGCGATGCCGCCACCGCCGCGCGCGCCACCGACAAGCTGCGGCTGTTCTTCATGATCCAGGGCATCATGCTGCTGGTGGCGTTGCTGGCCATGGCCGCGATGTTCGCCCTCGGCGGCTTCGCCATGCTCGCCGGCCTGGCCGGCGCCGGCGCCGGCTGGTGACCCGCGCCCCGCCTGCCGCGTCCGCGGCAGGCGGGGCTCGTGGTCACAGCACGCCGCGCTTGATCTGGTCGCGCTCGATGCTCTCGAACAGGGCCTGGAAGTTGCCCTCGCCGAACCCCTCGTTGCCCTTGCGCTGGATGATCTCGAAGAAGATCGGGCCGATCGCGTTCTGGGTGAAGATCTGCAGCAGCTTGCGCTGCTTGGTCTCGGGGTCCGCGTCGATCAGGATCTTGTTTTTCGCCAGCCTGGGCACGTCCTCGCCGTGGTTCGGGATGCGCTCTTCGATGATCTCGAAGTAGGTGTCCGGGGTGTCGAGGAACTCGATGCCGGCCTCGCGCATCTTCTCCACCGTGGCGTAGATGTCGTCGGTGAAACAGGCGATGTGCTGGATGCCCTCGCCCTTGTAGGCGTCGAGGTATTCGTTGATCTGCGACTTCGGGTCGCTCGACTCGTTCAGCGGAATGCGCACGATGCCGTCGGGCGCGGTCATGGCCTTCGACACCAGCCCGGTCTTGGCGCCCTTGATGTCGAAGTAGCGGATCTCGCGGAAGTTGAACAGCCGCTCGTAGTAGTCCGACCACTTCTGCATGTTGCCCGGGTACAGGTTGTGGGTCAGGTGGTCGATGAAGGTCAGGCCGAAACCGGCCGGATCCCGGTCCGCGCCCTCGACCGGCACGTAGTCGTCGTACACCGATCCCTTGTCGCCGTAGCGGTCGACCAGGTAGAGCATGCAGTCGCCGATGCCCTTGACCACCGGCACGCCGACGGCCTTGGTGGATTCCTTGCGGTCCACCGCCTCGCCGCCGTTCGCCAGCACCTTGTCGTAGACCTCTCCGGCCGGCTTGCCGAAGCGGATCGCGAATCCGCAGGCGCTGGGACCGTGCGCGTCGGCGAAATCGGCGGCGAAGGAGTCCGGGTCCTCGTTGACCAGGAAATTCACCCCGCCCTGCCGGTACACGGTGATCGGCCGCGACCTGTGCCTGAGCACCGCGCTGAAGCCCATGCGGCGGAAATAGTCGTGCAGCATCGCGCCCCGGCCCGCGGGAGCGGCGAACTCGACGAACTCGAAGCCGTCGATGCCCATCGGATTCTCGAAGGTGGTCACCTGCATGCCGAGGTTGGGGCCCTGCGACGGCGCGTGGGGTTGGGCGCTCATGGTCAGCTCCTGCTGTGCGGGCGCGGCGCGCTACAGTGCGCCGTGCGGTTGACGAACCCGCAGTTATAGTTTCACCTGTAACCAATTGCAAGGTGCGATGCAACATGGCCCACGATTCCGCCCCTCCGCAGGAGCTCCCCGCCGCCCACGAGGTGCTCGAGCTCGAGCGCTTCCTGCCCTACCGGCTGAGCGTGCTCTCCAACCACGTCAGCCAGACCATCGCCAATGCCTATGCCGAGCGCTTCGGCATCGGCATCACCGAGTGGCGGGTGATCGCGGTGCTGGGCCGCTACCCGGAGCTGTCCGCCAACGGCGTGGCCGAGCGCACCGCGATGGACAAGGTGGCGGTGAGCCGGGCGGTGGCGCGGTTGCTCAGGCGCGGGCTGATCGAGCGCGAGATGCACGGCAAGGACCGCCGCCGCTCGGTGCTGCAGCTCAGCCAGGCCGGCCATGCGCTCTACGACCAGGTGGTGCCGCTGGCGCTGGGCTACGAGCGCGAATTGCTGGCGCGCCTGGACGCCGATGAGCGCGTCATGCTCGACCGGCTGTTGACCAAGCTCGACCAGGCCTCGCGGCCCTGATCTTGCCGGCGCCGACCTCACCCGCTGCGCCCTCTCCGCGGCCGCGGCCGCATCGCCGCCCGCACGGGGCCGGCCCCCGGCGTCACCCGTCGGCGGACGCGCTGCGGATGGTCAGGCGCTCCAGGCCGTGCCCGCCCGGGCCCGACTCGGTTCGCCACAGCAGGTACGCGAACAGCAGGCCCAGCGACGCCAGCGCGGTGTAGAACCACATGCCCGCCGTATAGCCCGCAGGATTCTCGGGGCCGGCCTGGAAGCGGTCGTTGAGCACGCCGACCACCAGCGGCACGACGGCCCAGCCCATCTGCTGGCAGAACGTCATCAGCGCATAGGCCGAACCGAGCCGCCGCGCGTCGACGATGTAGGCGACGGACGGCCACATCACCGCCGGGATCAGCGAGAACACGCCGCCGAGCAGCAGGATCACCAGCAGCAGGGTCAACGGCACCTGGGCGCCGCCGATGAACGGGATCGACACCGACACATCGGGGCCGGGCGGAAGGTAGGTGACCATCAGGAACAGCGGCAACATGACCAGCGAACCGACGGCCATGAACAGGGAGCGCCGGCCGACGCGGTCGACCCACAACCCGAACAGCGGCGTGGCGAAGATCGCCGCCACCGGCAGCAGGCTGCTGAGGATGCCGGCCGCCTCGCGGTCGAGTCCATGCGCCTGCTGGAAGTAGTCGATGGCGAACGTGCGGAACGGGAACACCGTCGCGTAGAACACCACGCACAGCGCGATGATGTACCAGTAGGAGGCGCTGAACGAATACAGCCCCTTGAGTTCCAGCTTGTCGGTCTTGCCCGTCGTACCCAGGTCGAAACGCCCCTCCGCGCGCCGTTCCATCATCCAGTACAGCAGCGCCGCGCTGACCGAGATGCCGGCGACCGCGGTCGCCAGCCACAGCGGATCCTGCCAGTTGGTGTACAGCGGGCTGGCGAAGGACGTCGACCAGTCCGCAGATGCCGATCCCAGCCGCGAGACCGACAGGTTGATGCCGAAGGCGAAGCTGAGTTCCTTGCCCTTGAACCACTTGGCCAGCACGGTGGTGGCCGCGACGATCAACGGTTCCGCGCCCAGACCCAGCAGGAAGCGCCCCGCCAGGATGGTCTCGAAATGCGGAGTGGCCGCGGTCAGCGCTGCGGCGAGCAGGCAGATGACCGCGAAGACCGTGATGGCCTGCTTGGTACCCCAGCGGTCGATGATATAGCCGCCGGCCAGCAGCACCAGCAGGGCCGCCACGTTGTAGGCGGTCGACAGCATGCCGATCTGCCGGTAGCTGAAACCCCGCTGCTCGCGCAGCAGGTCGATGACCGGGTTGAGCGCGTCGTAGATGTAATAGTTGCCGAACATCGCCAGGCTGACGAACAGCAGCACCAGCCAGCGATGCAGGGCGGGCGGGCGCGGCAGGACACCTCGATCGGAAGCGGTCATCGCAGCGGAAACCCCCGGGGTACGGCGCGGACCGGCAACTTTACACGGTCGCGGCACCGGGATGCCCGGGCGCCGCCAGCGGGCCGGAGCGCCTCCGGAATTGGGTTAGCATGGCCGCCCCGCCGAGACGCGGCCTCGTGGACCCGCCCATGACCGATCGCTTCCGCATTCCGCACACTCTCGTCCTGTTGTTCATGATCATGATCGTGGCGCTGGTCGCCACCTGGTTCCTGCCGCAAGGCAGCTTCCAGACCGCGCCCAACGAGGCGGGACGGATGATGGTGATACCGGGCAGCTATCAGGTGCACGACGAGCGCGTGTGGCTGTCGCCGGCGGTGCTGTTCACCGCCATTCCAAGGGCGATGGCCGACGCCCAGGCGATCATCTTCTTCCTGCTGATCGTCGGCGGCGCCATCGCCGTGCTGCGCGCCACCGGGGTGATCGACGCGCTGCTCGGCTGGCTGCTCAAGCGCATCGGCCACAATCCGGCGCTGCTCATCATCTTCGGCACCGCGGCGTTCACCGCCGGCTCCGGCACACTGGGGGTATCCACCGAGTACATCCCGTTCGCCGTGGTGCTGATCTCGCTATGCATGGCGATGCGCCTGGATGCGATGACCGCGATGGGCATCATGATCTGCGGCTATTGCGTGGGCTACGGCGTCGCCTGGACCAACCCCTATACGGTGCTGGTGGCGCAGGAGATCGCCGGCCTGCAGCCGACCTCGGGCATCGGCCTGCGGCTTGCACTGTTCGTGCCGTTCGTCGCGATCGCCGCACACCATATCTGGCGCTACGCGCGGCGCGTGGCCGCCGACCCGGCCGCCAGCCTGGTCGCGGACCTCGACGACCCCCGGCACAGCGCGGTGACCGAGTACCCGCCGTTCGACCGTCGCCATGCGCTGATCGGGCTGATCGTGCTGGCCGGCATCGCGGCGATGGTGTACGGGATGTCGCAGCGCGGCTGGTACCTGGTCGAGTTGGGGGCGATCTGGCTGGCGGTGGCGCTGACCGCCGGCCTGGTGGCACGCCTGGGGCTGGACGAGACCGCCAAGCGATTCGTCGCCGGCGCTTGTGAACTTGCCGTGGTCGCCCTGCTCGTTGGCTTCGCCCGCTCCATCGCGCTGATCCTGGAGGACGGCCAGGTCCTGCACAGCATCGTCCACGGCGCTTCGATTCCGCTCTCCTGGGTCGGCACCGAGCTGGCGGCGGTCGGCATGCTGGCCATGCAGACGCTGATCAATTTCTTCATCCCCTCCGGCTCCGGCCAGGCCTTCGCCACCATGCCGATCATGGCGCCGCTGGCGGACGTGGTGGGAATCGAGCGCCAGGTCGCGGTGCTCGCGTTCCAGTTCGGCGACGGCTTTTCCAACATGATCCTGCCGACCAACATCGTGCTCATGGCCATCCTGGGCATGGCCGGCATCCCCTACGACCGCTGGTTCCGCTTCGCCTGGCCGCTGTTCCTGAAACTGCTGCTAGCGGCGGCGGTGGCGCTGGTGGCCGCGGTCCTGCTGGGGTATTCCTGACCCACACGCGCCAGCGGTGGGACGGCAGGCAGGCGCTCCTTCTGGCGGCGTGGCGACTGCCGCGTCGACCCCGGTTCCGCACGAGTGCGCCATGCGCGCGAAAGCCAGCGCGGCGGGATGCCGGGGATCACCGTCGATCCGGTCGAAATCTCCCGCGGCCTTCGCGGCCATGGGCCGCTCCTACAGGCACTGGACGATCCAGCGTTCTGTAGGAGCGTGCCATGCACGCGAAGGCCGGCGCGCCTGGACACGCCCGGCATCACCGCCGCGCTGATCGGAGGCTCCCGCGGCCTTCGCGGCCATGGGCCGCTCCTACAGACTCGGGACGATCCAGCTATTCCGTAGGAGCGTGCCATGCACGCGAAGGCCGGCGCGGCTGGCCGGGCCCGGGATCGCCGCACCGCCTACCGGCGCGACGATACCGTCAGGGCACCGCCGGGTAGGCGTAGGTCGCGCCCACGCCCAGCGGGATGCCCAGGCCCCAGAAGGCCAGCAGGAAGCCAGTCCACACCACCAGCAGGGTGATCGAGAACGGCAGCATCAGCGCCAGCAGCGTGCCGATGCCGGCCGACTTCACGTAGCGCTGGCAGAACACCACCACCAGCGGGAAGTACGGCAGCAGCGGGGTGATGATGTTGGTGCTGGAATCGCCGACCCGGTACGCCGCCTGGGTCAGGTCCGGCGACACGCCCAGCTGCATCAGCATCGGCACCATGATCGCGCCGATCAGCGCCCACTTGGCCGACGCCGAGCCCACCATCAGGTTGACGAAGCCCGACAGCAGCACGATGCCGATCAGGGTGATGCCCATCGGGAACCCCATCGCCTGCAGCCACGCGGCGCCCTTGATCGCCAGCAGCGCGCCGAGGTTGCTCTGCCCGAACGCATAGATGAACTGCGCGGCGAAGAACGCCATGACGATGTAGTAGGCCATGCTGCCCATCGCCTTGCTCATGCCCTGGATGATGTCGCGATGGCTCTTGACCGTGCCGGCGACGTAGCCGTAGATCACGCCGGGAATCAGGAAGAACACGAAGATCAGCGCCACGATCGACTGCATCACCGGCGCCGCGGCCACCAGCAGCGGGTGCCCGCCTTCGGGCACCGCCTCGGCCGGCGCGCGCCAGGCCGAGGTCTCCGGCATCAGCGACAGCGCGAACACGACCAGCGCCACCAGCATGCCCAGCACCGCCAGCAGCAGGCCCTTGCGCTCGCGCGAGCCCAGCGCTTCCATGG
Source organism: Luteimonas salinisoli (assembly GCF_013425525.1). Lineage (GTDB taxonomy): Bacteria > Pseudomonadota > Gammaproteobacteria > Xanthomonadales > Xanthomonadaceae > Luteimonas > Luteimonas salinisoli. The sequence goes on from NZ_JACCKA010000024.1 coordinate 100,589, forward strand.
TCTGGAACTCGCTGACGTCGCCGTCGATCTCGGTGTTGCGCAGCCGCGGCTCGATCACCTTGTCGGTGAGGAACCAGCCCACCCCGACCACCAGGAAGGTCGAGGCGGTGGTGAAGAAATAGTTGTTGAGCGGATTGATCACCGCGGCCGGGTCGATGATCCGTGCCGCCTCCTGGGTCAGGCCGGCCAGCAGCGGGTCCAGGCTCGAGGGCACGAACAGCGTCGCCGAAAAGCCGCCGGACACGCCGGCGAACGCCGCGGCGATGCCGGCCAGCGGATGCCTGCCGGCGGCGTAGAAGATCACCGCGCCCAGCGGGATCACCAGCACGTAGCCGGCGTCCACCGCGACGTGGCTCAGCACGCCGACCGCGATCAGTACCGGGGTGAGCAGCATCTTCGGCGTGAACGACAGGATCGCCCGCAGCCCGGCGCTGATGAAGCCGGTATGCTCGGCGACGCCCAGCCCCAGCATCGCCACCAGCACCACGCCCAGCGGCGCGAAATTGACGAAGGTGCGCACCATCTGCGCCATGAACTCGGTGAAGCTGGCGCCGGCGAGCATGTTGCGGATCTGGATCGGATCGCCGCTGCGCGGGTCGAGCTCGGCGAAGTCGACATTGGCCAGCAGCGCCGAGACCACCCAGACCACCACCATCAGGATCAGGAACAGCATCGCCGGATCCGGCAGCTTGTTGCCGACGCGCTCGACCGCATCGAGGAATCGGGTCACCAGGTTGCGCGAGGCGATCGCGCCCTCCGGGCTGGGCTGCTGGCTCATGCGCGGGCTCCTGTCGCTGGGATGAATCGCCGCATCCTAGCAGCACCGCGCCTCGCAAGGCGGGCGGGGCGGCCAATGCCGGAAATCACCGCCAGTTCCGCCGGAACCACCCGCGGCTTTCGCGGCCATCGGCCGCTCCTGCGGAAGCCGATCCACAGGGCGCCCCCGTAGGAGCGTGCCATGCACGCGAAGGCCGGCGCGGTGGCCAATGCCGGGAATCACCGCCGATCCCGCCGGAGCCGCCCGCGGCTTTCGCGGCCATGGGCCGCTCCTACCGGGGGGCCGACCGTGCGGGGCGCGGTCAGGGGCCCGGCTCCGGCGCCGGGCCGATGTGGGTGCGCACCTCGAACAGCTCGGGGAAGAAGGTCAGTTCCAGCGCCTGCTTGAGAAACCCCACGCCGCTCGAGCCGCCGGTGCCGCGCTTGAAGCCGATGATCCGCATCACCGTGCGCATGTGGCGGAAGCGCCACAGCTGGAACTGCGTCTCCAGGTCCACCAGGTCCTCGCACAGCGAGTACTCGCGCCAGTAGCGGTCGGTGTCCTCGTAGATCGCGCCGAGCACCGGAAGCAGCTCGCGGTCCAGCGCGTGCGGCTGGCTCCAGTCGCGCTCCAGGTGGCGCTGCGGGACGACGTGCCCCCAGCGCGCAAGGTAGCCCAGGAACTCGTCGTAGAGGCTCGGCGCCTCCAGCACCGAGCGCAGCCCGGCCTGCCCTTCCGGATCATGGGCGAACACCCGCAACATGCCCGCGTTCTTGTTGCCCAGCAGGAACTCCATGGTGCGGTACTGCAGCGACTGGAACCCGGAAGACGGGCCGAGGATGCCGCGGAACTCCAGGTATTCGGCCGGCGTCAGGGTCTCCAGCACCGACCACTGCTCGGTCAGCTGCCGCAACACCTGCTTGCAGCGCGCGAGCACCTTGCGGCAGCGCCAGACTTCGTCGCGGCGCAGGTGGGCGATCGCCGCCGTGAGCTCGTGGATCACCAGCTTGATCCACAGCTCCGAGACCTGGTGCTGGACGATGAACAGCATCTCGTCGTGGTGCGGCGGATCGGACAGCGGCTGCTGCGCCGCCAGCAGGCGGTCCAGGCGCAGGTAGCCGGCGTAGGTCAGGCGGCCGTCGAGGTCGGTATGGATGCCGGCCTCGAGCGGGCGCTCGTTGCGTTCGATGGTCATCGATGCAGGGTAGCGCAAACGGGCCGGGGCGCCGTCATGCAAACGCCATCGCTTCGGTGCACAATCGGGTAGCCGGGGGGCCGGAAAAGCATCTCTTTTCCAGGGGAGTACCACTCATGCGCGGTATCGGTCGCCAGCTCTGGCTGGCCTTGCTTCTTTCCTGCGGCATCGGTTCCGCCCAGGCCCAGGTGGTCATCAGCCAAGTCTACGGCGGCGGCGGCAACAGCGGCGCCACCTTCACCAACGACTACGTCGAGCTGTTCAACCGCGGCGGCGACCCGGTTTCGCTGGCCGGCAAATCGCTGCAATACGCCAGCGCCACCGGCACCGGCAACTTCGGCGCCAGTGCGACGCAGATCGTGGTCCTGCCCGGCGATACCGTCGAGCCCGGGCAGTACTACCTGGTCGCCCTGGCCGGCGGCAGCACCGGTGCGCCGCTGCCCGCGGCCGACGCCTCCGGCACGATCAACATGGCCGCGGCCTCGGGCAAGGCGGCCCTGGTCGACTCCACCACCAGCCTGGGCTGCAACGGCGGCAGCACCCCCTGCACGCCGGCGCAGGAGGCGCTGATCCTGGACCTGGTCGGGTTCGGCGGCGCCAACTACTTCGAGGGCGGGGGCACGGCGCCCGCGCTGAACAGCTCGACCGCGGCGTTCCGCGCCGAGGCCGGCTGCACCGACAGCGACGACAACGCCGCCGACTTCGGCGCCGCCACTCCGGCGCCGCGCAACAGCGCCGCCATTCCCAACGTCTGCGGCGGCGGCGGTGAAGCGTACCTGAGCATCGCCGATACCAGCGCCGCGGAGGGCGACAGCGGTACTACGCCGTTCTTCTTCACCATCAGCCTCAACCAGCCCGCGGGCGCCGACGGCGTCAGCGTGGACTACGCCACCGCCGACGGCACCGCCGTGGCCGGCGAGGACTACCTGGCCGCCAGCGGCTCGGTCGCCCTCGCCGAGGGCCAGACCTCGGTCACGATCACCATCGACGTGATCGGCGATACCGCCACCGAACCGGACGAGACCTTCCTCGTCGTCCTGGAGAACGCCAGCGGCGCGCTCATCGCCCGGGAGGAGGCCACCGGCACCATCCTCAACGACGACGTCGAGACCCTCGCCATCCACCAGATCCAGGGCAGCGGGCAGCTCTCGCCGTACGACGGCCAGGCCGTCGCCACCGAGGGCATCGTCACCGGACGCAAGAACAACGGCTTCTTCCTGCAGAGCGCCGACGGCGAGGACGACGGCAACCCGGCCACCTCGGAAGGCGTGTTCGTGTTCACCGGCGGCGCGCCGCCGGACGCAGCCGCTGTCGGCAACCGGGTGCTGGTGCAGGGCACCGTCGATGAGTACATCCCGGCCGCCGATCCGCACCAGCTTCCGCTGACCGAGATCGTCTCGCCCTCGGTGGTGCTGCTGTCCAGCGGCCACGCGCTTCCGGCGCCGGTGGCGCTCACCGTCGAGACGCCGACCGCCGATGGCGGCCTGGAGCAGCTCGAGCACCTCGAAGGCATGCGCGTGACCGCGCCCAGCTTCACCGTGGTCGCGCCGACCGGCGGCTTCACCAACGAACCGTCCGCCACCGGCACCAGCAACGGCCGCTTCGCCGTGGTGGTGACCGGCACCGCGCGGCCGTTCCGCGAGCCCGGCATCCAGATCCCGGATCCCGACCCTACCGGCAGCACCGCCACCGACATCCCGCGCTGGGATTTCAACCCGGAGCTGATCGCGGTCAACAGCACCACCATCGGCGCCCCGGCGGCCGACGTGGCGGCCGGCTGCGAGATCGTCGACGGCTCGCTGACCGGCCCGCTCGACTACACCTTCCGCCGCTTCACCATCTACCCGGAGGGCGAACTGGCGGTCGAGTGCGGCGAGGCCGGCCAGCCGCGCCCGGCGGAGCTGCCCACGCCCGACCACGCCACCTTCGCGACCTACAACCTCGAGCGCTTCTTCGACACCGAGAACGACCCGGCGACCGGCGATCCGGTGCTGACCCCGGAAGCGCTCGAACGCCGCCTCAACAAGGCTTCCATCGGCATCCGCCAGTTCCTCCACACGCCCGACGTGCTCGGCGTGACCGAGGTCGAGAACCTGGCGGTGCTGCAGGCCCTCGCCGGGCGCATCAACGCCGACGCGGTCGATGCCGGCCAGCCGGACCCCGGCTACGTCGCTTGGCTCGAGGAAGGCAACGACGTCGGCGGCATCGACGTCGGCTTCCTCGCCCGCACCGGAGAGGTGGCCGCCGGCGTGCCGCGGGTCGAGGTTCTGGCGGTCGAGCAGGTCGGTGCCGACGCGATGCTCGACAATCCGGACGGCTCGGCGACGCTGCTCAACGACCGCCCGCCGCTGGTGATGGACGCGGTGGTGCATTTCGCCGACGGCCGCAGCTTCCCGGTGACCGCGATCGTGGTGCACCAGCGCTCGCTCAGCGGCATCGACAGCGAGGACCCCGGCAGCAGCGGCTGGACCACCGGCGGCCAGCGCGTGCGCGCCAAGCGTCAGGCCCAGGCCGAGTACCTGGCCGGCGTGATCGACGGCATGCAGGACGCCGACCCCGCCCGCAACATCGCCGTGCTGGGCGACTTCAACGCCTTCCAGTTCAACGACGGCTACGTCGACGCCCTGGGCGTTGTCACCGGCGTTCCGTCGCCGGACGACGAGACCGCGGTGGACGGCGACGGCACCGACCTGGTCGATCCCGACCTGCGCAACACCACCCTCGACGCTCCAGCCGAGGAACGCTACTCCTTCGTGTTCGACTACCAGGCGCAATCGCTGGATCACGTGCTGATCAACGACGCGATCGTCTCCTCGCCCGACGTCGACGGCTACGCGATCAGCCACGCGCGCATCAACGCCGACTTCCCGGTGGTGGCGCGCAACGACCCGGACACGCCGACCCGACTGTCCGACCACGACCCGACCATGTTGCTGGTGCGGATCGGCGCGCTCAGCTTCGCCGACCTGGCGGTGATGGCCGAGGCGGTCGCGTCCAGCGTCATGGTCGGCGGCGCGCTGGAGTACGCGGTGACGGTGACCAACGACGGTCCGGACCAGGCGCTGTTCCCGGGCGTCGGGTTCTCGCTGGATGCGCAGCTCGCCGACCTGGCGGTCTCGGCCCCGGCGGGATGGAGCTGCGACGCCCCCACCAGCGGCAGCGACAGCACCTCGGTCGCCTGCACCGCCGACGCGCTGGACGCCGGCGCGGAGGCGGTGTTCGGCCTGAGCGCCACCGCGCCGGGGAGCGCGGTGGGCGCCAGCGTGGTGCTGGCGGCCGCCGCCACCTCGCAGACCAGCGATCCGGACGAAGGCGACAACGACGCCAGCGCCTCGATCGAGGTGACCGAGCAGCCGCCCGAGGTGCCAGAGCTGCAGAACGGCGTGGCCGTGACCGGGCTGGAAGGCGCGGCCGGCGAGGCGCACCTGTACCGGATCGAGTTGCCGGAAGGCGCGCGCAACCTGCGCGTCCTCAGCTACGGAGGCAGCGGCGACGTGACCCTGTACCTGCGTCACGGCGAGCAGCCCACCGGAGACGAGTACGACGCCCGCTCGGCGCGGCCGGGCAACAACGAGGTCGTCCACGTCGGCGCGCCCGCGGCCGGCACCTGGTACGTCCGCCTGGTCGGCGAACGCGCCCATGCCCGGGTCTCGCTGCGGGCGAGCTTCACGCCCTGACCGCGGGCTTCATCAGGAAGGTCGCCCAGAACCCCGGCTTCGGCCGGGGTTTCTTTTGTGTCCGTAGGAGCGGCCCGTGGCCGCGAAGGCCGCGGGGGGCTCCGGCCGCCGCGAACGATGATTCCCGCCATCGGAGCCGGCGAGGGCTTTCGCGTGCATGGCACGCTCCTGCGGAGCCGCCGCGATCCTGGGGCAATCCCCGGCACAGCCGTCCGTTCATGTCATGACGCAACGCGCAACGGGCCGTTACGGTGGAACGGTTAACATTGGCGGCCCCGAAACCGACCACCCTGCGCATGACCGTCGCCGCGACTTTCGAGATCGAGTACCTGCAATACCTCGGCCCGGACGGCAAACCGAGCGCCGACCTCCCGGCGGCCTTCGCCGACCCGGCGACCCTGCTGCCGCTGTTCAAGGAAATGCTGTTCGTGCGCACCTTCGACACCAAGTCGATCGCGCTGCAGCGCACCGGCAAGCTCGGCACCTATGCCTCCTGCCTCGGCCACGAGGCCACCCACATCGGCATCGGCGCCTCGATGCAGCCCGAAGACGTGTTCGCGCCCAGCTACCGCGAGTACGGCGCGCAGTTCATGCGCGGCGTGCACCCGCGCGAGGTGCTGATGTACTGGGGCGGCGACGAGCGCGGCAACGACTTCGAGGTGCCACGCCACGACTTTTCCTGGTCGGTGCCGATCTCCACCCAGTGCCTGCACGCTGCCGGGGCCGCGCTGGCGTTCAAGCTGCGCCGCGAGCCGCGGCTCGCGGTGGCCTGCTGCGGCGACGGCGGCTCCTCGAAGACCGACTTCTACGCGGCGCTCAACTCCGCCGGCGCGTACACCCTGCCGCTGGTGCTGTGCGTGATCAACAACGGCTGGGCGATCTCGGTGCCGCGCTCGGCGCAGACCGGGGCCAAGACCCTGGCCCAGAAGGGCATCGCCGGAGGCCTGCACTGCCTGCAGGTGGACGGCAACGACCTCGTTGCCGTGATGGAGGGCATGCGCCGCGCCACCGAGCGCGCGCGGAACGGCGACGGCGGCACCGTCATCGAGTTCCTGACCTACCGCCTGCACGACCACACCACCGCCGACGACGCCCGCCGCTACCGCTCCGAGGAGGAGGTGAAGGAGGCCTGGAAGCGCGACCCGATCCCGCGCCTGCGCGCCTTTCTCGCCGCCAGCAAGCTCTGGGACGAAAAGAAGGAAAAAGCCTGGGCGGAAGAATGCGGCAAGCGCGTGGATGCCGAGATCAACGCCTACCTCGAATCCAAGGTGCAGCCGGTGGAGGCGATGTTCGACTACCTCTACGCCGACCCGCCCGCAGATCTGCTGGCCCAGCGCGCGGCCGCCATCGCCCTGGAGAAGCGCACGTGAGCGCGGCCAAGGCCGCCCCCGCGAAGAAGGCCTCGGGAAAAGCGACGGAAGCCGCGACGCCTGCGAAGACCGATACCCCCATCACCCTGATCGAGGCCATCACCCAGGCGCTGGCCTGGGAGATGCGCAATGACGACAGCGTGGTGGTGCTGGGCGAAGACGTCGGCGTCAACGGCGGCGTGTTCCGCGCCACCGCCGGGCTGCAGCAGCGCTTCGGCGACGAACGCGTGCTCGACACCCCGCTGGACGAGACCACCATCGCCGGGCTCACCGTGGGCATGGCCGCGCAAGGCATGAAGCCGGTGGCCGAGGCGCAGTTCGACGGCTTCATGTACCCGATGGTCGACCACATCGTCTGCCACGCGGTGCGCCTGCGCACCCGTACCCGCGGCCGGCTGCACTGTCCGATGGTGCTGCGGGTGCCCTGGGGCGGCGGGATCCGCGCGCCCGAGCACCACAGCGAGGCCAACGAGGCGATCTTCACCAACGTGCCCGGCCTGCGCGTGGTCATGCCCTCGTCGCCGGCGCGCGCCTACGGCCTGCTGCTGGCGGCGATCCGCGACCCGGACCCGGTGATCTACTTCGAACCCAAGCGCATCTACCGCCAGTACAAGGAACTCGTGCCCGATGACGGCGAGGCCCTGCCGCTCGATGTCTGCTACGTGCTGCGCGACGGCGACGACATCACCCTGGTCACCTGGGGCGCGCAGGTGAAGGAAACCCTTGAGGCCGCCGACCGGCTCGCGGATGAAGGCATCTCCGCCGAGGTGATCGACGTGGCCACGCTCAGGCCGCTCGACTTCGACACCATCGCCGAGTCGGTGGCCAGGACCGGCCGCTGCGTGATCGTGCACGAGGCGCCGAAGACGGCCGGCTTCGGCGCGGAGATCGCCGCGCGCCTGGCCGAGGAGTCGATGTACGACCTGCTGGCGCCGGTCGAGCGCGTCACCGGCTACGACACCCACATCCCGCTGTTCCGGCTGGAGATGAAGTACCTGCCGAGCGTCGACCGGGTGGTCGCCGCGGCGAAGCGGGCGATGGCGGCGGGCTGAACGCCACGGCGCAGCGGGACCGTACGACGAAACAACCGCCGGCGCCCGACCGGGCGCGGACGAACAGGACAACGACCGACATGGCCGACACGAAAACCTTCAAGCTTCCCGACCTCGGCGAAGGCCTGCCCGACGCCACCATCGTCGAGTGGTCCGTCAAGGTGGGCGACACCATCCGCCTGGACGATCCGCTGGTGTCGATGGAGACCGCCAAGGCCGTGGTCGAGGTGCCCTCGCCGGTATCGGGCAAGGTACTCAAGCTGGCCGGCGAGCCCGGCGACGTGATCGAGACCGGCGCGGTGCTGGCCGAGTTCGAGATCGACCCGTCCCTGCCGCAGCGTGCCGAGGGCCAGGATACGGGGCACCACCACGGCCCTCCCAAGGGCACCGGCAGCCCCGCTCCCAGCGGCGGCGACAAGGTGGTGGCCTCCGACGACGGTGGCGCGATCTCCGACGAGGGCGAAACGCCGCCCCAGGGCGAGCCCGGCGACGGCGACGGCGAGCGCGCCGACAGCGGCACCGTGGTCGGGGCGATGCAGTCCTCCGACACCGTGCACAGCGAGCGCGCCAGTTCGGTCGGCGGGGTGAAGGCGATGCCGGCGGTGCGCGCGCTGGCGCGCAAGCTCAAGGTCGACCTGGCGCGCGTACGCGCCACCGGCGCCGACGGCGTGGTCACCATGGCCGACGTGAAGCAGGCCGCCGCCGATGGCAGCGCGCGCGCCGGGGCGGGCCCGGCAACCGCGCGGGGCGCGGCGCGGACCGCACCCGGGGCCAGCGAGACGGCCGCGGCGCCGGTAACCCGCCGTGCGGACCAACGCACGGCTTTGTCGGCGACCGGCCGGCCGATGCGCACCCAGCCGCCCACGGTCGCCGCCAGCGGCCAGCCGGAGCAGCTCAAGGGCGTGCGCCGCAACATGGCGCGGGTGATGGCCGATGCCCACGCGAAGGTGGTGCCGACCACGCTCGCCGACGATGCCGACATCCATGCCTGGACGCCCGGCAACGACATGACGGTGCGGCTGGTGCGCGCCATCTGCACGGCGGCGAAGGCGGTGCCGGCGCTCAACGCCTGGTTCGACGGCGACGCCCTGACCCGCACCCTGCACCCGCACGTCGACATCGGCATCGCCGTGGATACCGACGAGGGCCTGTTCGTGCCGGCGCTGCGCAACGCCGACGTGCTCGACGCCGCCGGCGTGCGCGAGGGCGTGGACCGCCTGCGCACCCAGGCGATGGAGCGCAGCCTGCCGGCCAGCGAGCTGACCGGATACACCATCTCGCTCTCCAACTTCGGCATGTTCGCCGGCCGCTACGCCACCCCGGTGATCGTGCCGCCGTGCGTGGCGATCGTCGCCGCCGGCCGCGCCCGCCACCAGATCGCCCCGGTGATCGGCGGCTTCGAATCGCACAAGGTGATCCCGCTGTCGCTCACCTTCGACCACCGCGCCTGCACCGGCGGCGAGGCGGCGCGGTTCCTGCGCGCGATGCTCGACGATTTGGGGCAGGGCTCGTGATTGGTGATTGGTGATTGGCGGGGAACAACATCCACGGGAGAACGTCATGGCCCACCACAGCCGCCTGTCCACCTTCGTCCTCGACTGCAATACCGGGGACCTGAAGGCCGCCGTCGAGTTCTGGAGCGAAGCGCTCGGCAAACCGGTCGAAACCCTCGAAGAGGACGGCGACGGCAAGTACGCCGCGCTGAAGACCGCTCGGGACGAACCGATCCTGCTGCTGCAGAAGGTCGACCACGAATCGCGCATCCACCTGGACATCGAGGCCGACGACATCGACGCCGAGGCCGCGCGCCTGGAGAAGCTCGGCGCGAGGAAGATCGCCTTCGTCGAGCGCTGGTGGGTGATGGAGGCGCCCACCGGCCATCGCTTCTGCATCGTACGCCCGCAGCGCGAACCGCTCGGCCCGCACCTCAACACCTGGGACTGACGGTGCCAGCCGCGCACCGGACCGCGACACCGGTCGCTCAGGGGCACGGGTTTACCCCAGCAGACCGCATCGCTCCGGCGCGGTAGGGTCGGTCTGGCGCGACCGCCGCGCCCAGCCGCGACACCCGGGGAGTGTCGCCCGCCACCATGTTGCCGGGGAGACCAGCATGCGCCGCAACATCCTTCGCCTGTCCGTCCTGTCGTCGATGATCCTGTTCGCCGCCGCCGCCGAGGCCGCGCCCGCGTTCCAGATGCCGTTTCCCTGCAACCAGACCTGGTCGGGGCAGACGCGTACCAACCACAATCCGCAGCGATCGATCGATTTCAACCGCGCCAACGATTTCGGCGACACCGTGGTCGCCTCCGCCGCCGGCACCGTCAGCGTCGTACGCAACCTCGGCAACACCAGCTACGGCAGGTACGTGGTGATCAACCACGGCAGCGGCTGGACCAGCTACTACGCGCACCTCAACTCGTGGAGCGTCTCGGTGGGGCAGCGCGTCTCGCGCGGGCAGAAGATCGGCACGGTCGGCTCCACCGGGGGATCGAGCGGGCCGCACCTGCACTACGAGCAGCGCTACAACGGTTCGGCCACGAGCATCAAGTTCAACGGCTCCGGGGTGCACTACTACGGCACCCGCAACTACACCAGCCGCAACGGCTGCGGCGGCGGCGCTTCCGGCACGGTGCGCACCAACGGCGCCAATCTCAACGTGCGCGCCGGCCCGAGCACCAGCTACTCGGTGGTCGGCTCGCTGGCCAACGGCGCCAGCGTCAACATCCAGTGCCAGACCACCGGCCAGAGCATCAGCGGCTACTACGGCACCAGCAACATCTGGAACCGCATCGGCGCCGGACGCTTCATTCCCGATGCGTACACCTACACCGGCTCGAATGGATTCGTCGCGCCCCGCTGCTGACCGCCGGCCCGGCGCGCCGGGAGCACGATGAGCGGCGGGCGGCTGCTGCTGGCGCTCGCGGCCGCCCTCGTCCTGGGCTTCGCCGCCGGCGCCTGGTACGGCCAGCGCGCGGGCCCTGGCGGCGAAGCTGCGATGGAGGCCCCGGCCCCCGATCCCACGGTCCACAAGCCTGGAACCGACCGCGGGGTCACGTCCGGCGTGGCCCCGGCGGCGGCTGGGGCCGGCATCGGCGCGCAGCGCGCGCGCGCGCTGCGCGATCCCGCGTTCCTGCAGCAGCTGCTGCAGCGCTATGCCACCGCGGCCGAGGAAGACGAACGCGGCGCGCTGCTGGCGCTGTTGCGCGAGGTCGGCAACGACGACGTGCTGCGCTCCGCCCTCGCGCTGGCCGACAGCGGCGACGCGGAGGCGCGCCGGCGCGGCCTTGCGCTGCTCGACGCGTTCCCGCTGGACCGTCCCGAGGTGCGCGACACGGTGGCGCAGGGACTGCAGGCCGAACGCGACCCCGCGGTTCTGCAGCGCTACGTGGAGCTCGCCGCCCCCGCGGTGATGCCGGTCGAGGACGCCGCGCCGCTCGTGCGCGGGCTCGAGGCCCTCACCGCGCATCCGGATCCGGAGATCCGCGGCCGCAGCGTGGTGCAGTTCGCGCAGTGGAGCGAGCCGGCCGCTGCGGAGGAAGCGCTCGGCCGCGCCCTGATCGACGACGCGCCCGAGGTGAGGCGCGCCGCGGTCGGCGGCATCGTCGCCACCCGCGTCCGGTCCGAGCGGCTCAAGGACGGCCTGCTGTGGCTGGCCAGCGACGCGCAGGCCCCGGCCGAGGACCGCGCCGCGGCCGTGTTCGCCCTGCAGTGGTTCGCGCTGGACCGGGACGAGTACGCGCTCTACCGCCAGGCGGCGCAATCCGCCGCCGCGGACGACGGCCACTGAGCAGCCGCCGTCAGGCCTCGGCGCGGTCGAGCCAGACCTCCAGTCCCTGGGCGTTGAGGTCGATGTCCATCCCCAGCAGCTCCGGCACGCGCCGACGCGCATCGGCCACGCCGTGGCGCTGGGCGCGCTCGACGTAGAGCCGGACCAGCGCCTCGACCAGCCGCCGATGGCGCTGCGGATCGTCGGCGAGCGCGCGCGCGGCGTCAACCATCGCCTCGACCTGGGCGATCAGGTCCGCGCCCAGCCGCTGGACATCGGTGACGCGGCCGTAGTGGGTCACGTAGACCGCCTCGGGCGCCTCGCCGAGCATGCGCCGCACCGACGCCCGCATCTGCGCCGGATCGAACTGCACCGGCGAAGTGGTCGGGATCGCGAAGGCGCCGCGCGCCGTGTCCAGTTCGCGGTAGGACAGCCCGAAGATGTCGCCGGCGAACCAGCTGCGGCTGCGCGCGTCCCAGACCGCGAGGTGATGGCGGGCGTGCCCCGGAGTGTCCGCGCACAGCAGCGGCCGCCCGCCCAGGTCGACGACGTGGCCGTCGGCGGCCGCCTCGACGCGCGACTCCGGCACCGGCACCAGTTCGCCGTAGCTGGCCGCGAACTCCTCCTCGCCATACACCTGCTTCGCGCTGGCGACCAGCCGCGCCGGGTCGATCATGTGCGGCGCGCCACGCGGATGCACTACCAGACGGGCATTGGGCAGCTCGCGCATGAGCGCGCCCGCGCCGCCGGCGTGGTCGAGATGCACATGGGTCAGGATCACCCTGTCGACGGCATCGGGCGCCAACCCCTGCGCTTCCAGCGCCGCGAGAAGACGCGGCACGCTGTGATTGGTGCCGCAATCGACGAACGCGGCGCGCCCGCGCTCGACGATCAGGTAGGCCGCGCAGAAGCGCGGCCGCTGGTAGCCGGTGTCGATGGTGACGATGTCATGCGGATCGCTCATGACGCGCTCGCAAAGGGGTGACGTGCCGTAGAGCGGAGCTTGCTCCGCTGCTTCCGGCTCCGAAGCCCGCACTTGCCGGGCGGGGCCCGCGCCGCGGGATCGTCCACGGAGTGTAGGCGGACATCGCAGAGCCCGGGATGCGGCTTTGGTCGCAGGTCGCCGCGCTCAGCGCCCCCGCAACCAGCGCGCACGGACCAGAAATGCGATGGTCATCACCGCCAGGTACGCGCCATAGCCGATCGCGGTGGCCAGCACCTGCCGCCACATCCGCCCGTACGCCGGATCTGCGCTGCCGTAGGACCAGTGCACGCTGGCCAGGAAGGCCGCCAGCGCCAGCAGCAGCGCAACGGCGTCGAACGCGCGCCGCGCACCGCCGCGGGGCTGGCGCGGGTACAGCCAGAACAGCGTGCCGAGGATCAGGAACCAGGGCAGGAACAGCACCAGCGCCAGGTTGAGCTCGACCAGCGGATTCATGCGTCCACGGCAGCCAGGCGCGCCAGCGCGGCGACGAGCTCCTGCAGCGTCGCATCGCCGGCGAGCGTGCCCACCGGCTGGCCGTCGAGTTCGACGTTGCCTGCAGCCTCCCGCAGCCCCGCCCCGGCCTCGCGCTTGAGCCGCGCGATCAGCTGTCCGGTGTCGCGCGGCGATGCCTGGCCCGCGCCCTGCAGCAGCAGGCGCTCGCCGTCGACCAGCTTGAAGTGGAACCGGCCGTCGGTCTCGCGGTACTGCTTGAACTGCGGCGGCGCGGACCGCGGCGATGCGTCGCCGGCGCCCGCCTGCCGCAGCAGCGGCCGGTCCAGCGGCGCCAGGCCCACGGCGCCGCGCAGCCGCGCCAGGAACGGGATCGCGCGCTCCTCGCGCAGGCGCGCGGCACCTTCGCGCAGCTGCCGCTCGATGACCTGCGGCTCGGCGACCAGCGCCTCGTAGCGGGCGCGCAACGGCGCAATCTCGCCGTCGATGCGCTCGAACACTCGCTGCTTCGCATCGCCCCAGGCAATGCCCTCGGCGAATGCGCGGCGCATGCCCGCGGTCTCGTCCGAGGTGGCGAAGGCGCGGTAGATCTCGAACAGGGCCGATTGCTCGGTGTCCTTGGGCTCGCCGGGCGCGCGCGAGTCGGTGACGATGGAGAACACCAGCTTGCGCAGCTGCTCGCGCGGCGCGAACAGCGGGATCACGTTGTCGTAGCTCTTGCTCATCTTGCGCCCGTCGAGCCCCGGGAGCGTGGCAACGTGCTCCTCGATCGCCGCCTCGGGCAGGGCGAAGTGTTCGCCGTAGAGATGGTTGAAGCGCTGGCCGAAGTCCCGCGCCATCTCGATGTGCTGGATCTGGTCGCGCCCGACCGGTACCCGTCCGGCGTTGAACAGCAGGATGTCGGCGGACATCAGCACCGGGTACATGAACAGTCCGGCGCTGATCCCGGCATCGTCGTCCTCGCCGTCGGCGCGGTTGCGATCCACAGCCGCCTTGTAGGCGTGGGCGCGGTTGAGCAGCCCCTTGCCGGCCACGCAGGTCAGCAGCCAGGTCAGCTCGGTGATCTCGGGAATGTCGGACTGCCGGTAGAAGCGCACCCGCTCCGGGTCCAGCCCGCAGGCCAGCCAAGCCGCGGCGATTTCCAGGGTCGAGCGCTGCACCCGCGCCGGCTCCTGCACCTTGATCAGGGCGTGCAGGTCGGCGAGGAAATAGAAGCTCTCGACGTCGGCGTCGCGGCTGGCGGCCACCGCCGGACGGATCGCACCGACGTAGTTGCCCAGGTGCGGGGTGCCGGAGGTGGTGATACCGGTCAGGACGCGGACGGAGGATCGGGACATTACGCAGCCGGGCTGGAAACCGGGAAGAAGTTTAACCGCTGGCGCCGCCGCGGCGGCCGCGGAGGGCGCGCACCGGGCCGCCCGTTCCACCGCGCAACCCCGTTCGCGGCCAAGTCGCGTTCTCCCCATGGAACGAACCGGAGAAGCGCCCATGTCCCGTCTGCTGCCGTCGATCGTCCTGCTGTTCGCAGCGATCGCCTGTTCTCCCGCCCGCGCCGGCCATCCGGTGCGCCTGGACATCGTCGACCGCGACCATGGCGGCTGGCTGGAACAGCACCGCCACCGCGGCGAGACCTGGATCGCCGGCTCTCCCGGGCACCGGTACGCGGTGCGCCTGACCAACACCAGCGGCGAACGGGTGCTGGTGGTGCTGTCGGTCGACGGCGTCAACGCGGTCACCGGCGAGACCGCAGATCCGGCCCAGGCCGGCTACGTGCTCGCGCCGTGGCAGAGCACCGAGATCGCCGGCTGGCGCAAGTCGCTGGGCGAGGTGGCGCAATTCGTGTTCACCGCGCTGCCGGACAGCTATGCCGCACGCACCGGACGGCCCGACCACGTCGGGGTGATCGGCGTGGCGGTGTTCCGCGAGCGCAGGCCGCCGCGCGAGTCCTACGCGCCCCATCCCCCGGCGCCGATCGCCGGGCGCGCCGAGCGGCGCGCAGCGCCTGCCGCCGCCGAGGCGGACCTTTCGGCGCACGGCCAGGAGGCCGCGCCCCAGCGCCTGGGTACCGGGCATGGCCAACGCGAATGGTCGCCGGCAAGCCGCACCGACTTCGTACGCGCCAGCCGGCGCCCGGCTCAGGTCCTGCAGCTCCGCTACGACACGCCGCAGCGGCTTGCGGCGCTGGGCATTCCGGCATGGCGCCACGCCCGCCACCACGCGCCGCGGCCAAGCGCCTTCCCAGGCGGCTTCGTGCCCGATCCGTGACCGCATCGCGGCCGGGCGCGTCCCGTCGCGGGCCGGAAGCGGCGTTGCCCGCAGGCGCAACGAGGAAGGGCCGGCATCCGCCGGCCCTTCCGAGGGCGTCGCCCGGCAGTCTCGCCGCGCGAGGGCTGCCGCCTCGCTTCAGAGCGTACGCTCGAAATCGCGCACCTCCTGTTCGGCGCGCTCGCGCTCCCAGCCGTACTGCTCCTGCAGCTTGCCGGCCAGGTACTTGGCGTCGCCTTCGGCGACATCGAATACATCGTCGGTGAGGTCGCCCCACTTCGCCTGGGCCTGGCCCTTGATCTGGGTCCACTTGCCGGAAATGACGTCTTTGTTCATTGCTGGTTCTCCGCTGTCACGGCGATCTACCGTGGCTGCAGCATCGCCCGCGGAAGCTTCGCATCCGATCAAGATTGCGTTGGACGGCACTGACGACGATGAACGTGGCTGAACGTGTCCGCGCATCGCCAGGCCCGCGAAAAAAGAAAAGGCCGGCGCATGCGCCGGCCTTTTCGCAACGGCCGCTCCGCGCGATCGCGGAGGGCGCTGAGCGTTGCCGTGGCTCAGTTCGGATCGGTACCGCCGGTATCTTCCGCGGCTTCTTCCATCTTCGATCCGACCTTCTGCACGTCCTTGCCCGCACCCTCGACCGTGTTGCACGCGGTCAGGGTGCCGGCCGAGAACAGGGCGAGCAGCAGCAGGGCAGTCAAACGCTTCATGGGATTCTCCTGTGACGGGATGTGGGGCGCTCGGTGGTCGCGTCCCTTGCCGGCGACCCGTGCGGCCATGAAACCGCATGCGGGCGTGAACGATGCGTCGTTTCGCCGGCGCACCGCCTCGCCCGCGACGTTCCTGTTCAGGTTTGCACGGCCGCGGCGTGGCCCGCCCCTCAGTCGCGCATCAGCGTCGACTTGCCGAACAGGCTTTCCACCAGGTCGACCGCCAGTTCGGCGGTGACGTTGCGATCGTCCAGCGCCGGGCTCACCTCCACCACGTCGAGCGAACCCATCCTTCCGGTATCGGCGATCATCTCCATCACCAGCTGCGCTTCGCGGTAGTTCACCCCACCGGGCACGGTGGTGCCGGTGCCGGGGGCGATGGCGGGGTCGAGAAAGTCCACGTCGAAGCTGACGTGCACGTGGGTATCGTCGTCGAGGCCGTCCAGCGCCTGCTCCATCACCCGCTTCATCCCGACTTCGTCGATGAAGCGCATGTCGTAGATGTCCAGGCCATGCTCCTTGACCAGGCGCTTCTCGTCCTGGTCCACGGAGCGGATGCCGATCTGCTTCACCTGCTGCGGGACGATCGCCGGCGCGTGCCCCCCGAGCCCGGTCAACGCCGCGGGACCGATCCCGCACAGGCAGGCCACCGGCATGCCGTGGATGTTGCCCGAGGGCGTGACCCGGCTGGTGTTGAAGTCCGAGTGCGCATCCAGCCACAGCACCCGCAGCTTGCGGCCCTGCTCGCGGCAGTGGTTGGCCACCGCCATGATCGAGCCCATCGCCAGGCTGTGGTCGCCGCCCAGCACCACCGGCATGCGCCCGGCGCGCAGCTCGGCGGCGGAGGCCTCCAGCAGCGCGCGGTTCCAGGCGACCACCTCGTCGAGGTGGCGATAGCCCTCGACCGGCGGCTGCCAGGGATTGCGCGGCCCGTCGACGTTGCCGCGGTCGATCACGTCGACCCCCCTCGCCTGCAGCGCGCCGACCAGGCCGGCGATGCGCAGCGCTTCGGGCCCCATCCGCGCGCCCTGGTGCCCGGCGCCGACGTCGGTGGGCACGCCAATGATCGAAACGGGTGGATGGTTCCGCGGCATCGTCGTCGTCCGTTGGGATGGTGCCGGCAATCCGGATCGAACGGATGACCTACCGCTTACAAGGCGGTTGCTCTACCAGCTGAGCTATGCCGGCGTGGATGGCCCGGAAACCCCGGGAGGCGCGCATTCTAGCGCGCGCCGGCCGCGGCTTCAGCGCAACTGCGCGCAATCGAGGGCTTCGGCGCGCTGCGCACCGGCGGCGGTACGCGCGGCGTCGGCGTCGAAGCCGTCGCCCACGGCGAGATCCAGCCAGTGACGGACACTGGTCTCGCCCAGCGGGTCGGCCTGCGCCGCGAACCCGGCGGCCCGCAGCGCGGCGACATGGCGCCGGGCCGCCGCCTCGCCGCTGAAGCGGCCCAGGGCGATGGCATTGGCCTCGGCGCCCTCGGCCAGGATGAAGTGGTCGTCGAAACCGGCGGCACCGAGCTTTTGCGCCGTCGCCTGCGCTGCGGCGCGGTCGGCGTGCGGCGGCAGCATCACCCGCCAGCCGCGCGGCGCGGACACCACCTCGCGCTCCCGCAGGTGCAGCGCTCGCGGCTGCAGGGCTTCGCGGGCCGCGGCAAGCGACGCCGCCTGGTCGAACGGGCCCAGCGACAGGCAGCGCGCCGGTACTGAGGCGCTGGGGTCGGCCCCTTCGGCGCGTCCCTCTGCGGACCGTCCTGACGGCGAGTCGGCATCGGCTGGGTCGCGCCCAGCGTTGCGGGCATCGGCATCGGCATCGGCGTCGGCAGCGGGATCGCCATCGGCATCGGCAAGCGGCGCCTGCGGCTCGGCGGCGGCAACGCCGGCTGCTGTGGCGCGCGCCTCGGGCGAGGCCTCCTCCACCAGCTGCAGGCGCGGCACTCCCGGCGGCGGGTCGGGCACGCCAGGGGCCGCGGCCGGGGGCCGCAGCGCCCACCACAGGGCGACCCCGAGGTTCAAGGCCAGCAACAGGACGATCAGCGCACGCAGGAGCATCGGACGATTGTAAGCGGGCGCGGCGGGGACGCGCCGCGTCCGCCATCGCAGCGCTGCGCAGCGCTCAAGCGAAAATCCGCTCCATCCGCGCCCAGCGCGCCAGGCCCTCGAGCACCAGCGAGGGCGCCGGCTCGGCGCCGTCCAGGCGCGCGGCGAGCGCCGGTGCGCCGCCGCCATGCAGCAGCAGGTGCGGCCGCGCTCCCAGCAATGCGTGCGCCGCCTCCCGGCTGCGCTCGACCAGCGCCAGCGCGGCGCCCTCGCAGCCCGAGACCAGCGCATCGGCGGTGTCGGCGGCGAACTCGGCATAGCTGCCGCCGTCGGCCGGCAGTTGCGCCGTGCGCGCGTGCAGCGCCTGGCGCATCAGCGCAGGCGAGGGTGCGATGCGACCGCCGCGATGGCGGCCCTGCGCATCGACCAGGTCGACGGTGAGCGCGGTGCCGACGCCCACCACCAGGCTCGGGCCGTTGCCGCGGGCATGGGCGGCCAGCAGCGCGAGAAAGCGGTCGACGCCGAGGCGGCGCGGATCGGCATAGGCGATGGTCACGCCGTCGCAGCGCGCCAGGGTGGAGGCGATCGACACCCGGCCGCAGCGCGATGCCAGCGCCTCCAGCAATGCCCCCCGCAGCGCCGGCGCCGCCACGCTGGACAGGCTGCAGGCCTCGCAACGGGCGGGCAGGCGCTGTTCCCAGCCGGCATCGAACCGGGTGCCGTCGTGGGCCACGGCCATCACCTCGCCGAGGCTGCCGTCCGGATGCAGCGGCGCGAACTTGAGCCGGGTGTTGCCGAGGTCGAACAGCCAGGCGGTCATCGCCCGGCCCCGGCGCGCACGCTCACCTCGCCGGCGTGGAAGGTGCGCTCGCGGTCGCCGGTGCGCACCCGCAGGGCGCCGTCGGCGGCCGCCCCGAGGGCGATGCCGTCGTGGCCGGCGCCCGCGATCTCCACCCGCACCGGGCGTCCGGCCAGCGCGTCGAGCGCCGCGAAGCGCGGCAGGAACGGCGCCAGGCCCTCGCGGTCGAACAGCGCCAGCGCCGGCACCAGCGCGGCGACGAGCCGCGCGGCCACCAGGTTGCGCGATGCCACCCTGCCCAGGACCGTACCCAGATCGGTCCATGGCTGGTCGATCGCCGCGGCCGCGGCGGACGGCATCCGCAGGTTCAAGCCCAGCCCGAGCACCGCGCGCGCGGGGCCGGCGTGTTCGCCGCTGCCCTCCACCAGCAGGCCGCCCAGCTTGTGCAGGCGCCCGTCGGCATCCACCACCACCAGGTCGTTGGGCCACTTGAGGCGCACGGCGCCGGCGCCGAGCTCGTGCAAGGCCTCGGCCGCCGCTACGCCGGCCACCACGCCGAGCCCGCCGAGCCGCGCCAGGCCGCCGGCGAAGCGCCGCGACAGCGACAGGTAGAGGTTGGCCACCAGTGGCGACGCCCAGCCGCGGCCGCGGCGCCCGCGGCCATCGCTCTGCCGTTCCGCCATCAGCACCGCGACGCCGCCCTGCGGCGTGTCCCGGCGCAGCAACTCGGAACTGGTCGAGTCCAGCGACCAGGCGACCTCCAGCGCGACGACCGCAGCGCCGACGTCCTCGGGCAGCGCGGCGCGAATCCGCTCGGGATCGAGCAGCTCCAGCGGCTGCGCCAGCGCATAGCCGCGCCCGCGCCGCGCCTCGATCGCCACCCCCGCCGCGCGCAGGGCCTCGATGCGCTTCCACACCGCCGCCCGGGTCTGGCCGCTGGCGCGCGCCAGCGCGTCCCCGGACACCGGGCCGGCGAGCAGTCGTTCGAGCAGGGCGCGTTCTGGAGTCATCCGGGGGAGCGGCGGTCCGGCAGGCCAGGGGAATCCGGGATTATCCGCGAGGCGGCCCTGGCGACGCGGTTGCCGCGTTGCAGCATGCCCGACGCTGCGCCGACCGCACAAGCGCGCTATAGTGCGTCGTTAAGCGTTGCCGCTCCCAGACAGGCCGCCGCCATGATCGTCCGAATCGCGCTGTTGCTGCTGCTCTGCTCCACCAGCCTGCCGCTGATGGCCCGGGAGGTCCGGCAGGCGAGTCCGAACGGCGACGGCCCCTGCCCCACTGCGGCGGAGAAGGAAGCCGCCGAAGCCGGCAACCGCAACGGCGACCGCCGCGGCACGCCGGCGGCCGCCGGCGAGCGCGCCGCAGCACCCGGCGGCAATACCGACAACAGCGTCCGCGCCCCGCGCTGGCACAGCTTCCTGCCTGGCATGTTCCGCTGATCCCGGCGCGCGTGCGCGGCCTGATCAGGCGCCTGCGGCGCGACCCCGCTCCGATCGACCCCGCCCTGTGGCGCGACGTGCGCACGGCGGTACCCTGGGCGGCGCAGCTGGACCCCACCCGCGACCAGCGGCTGCAGGCGCTGGCTGCGCGCTTCCTCCACGAGAAGACCCTCACTGCGGTTGGCGACCTGCGGCTGGACGAACGCCGCGCCGCCATCCTGGCCACGCTGTGCTGCCTGCCGCTGCTGGAGTTCGGCGCCGAGGGCATGCGCGGCTGGTCGCAGCTGATCGTCTACCCGGACGCGTTCCGGGTGAACCGCACCCACGTCGACGCTGCCGGAGTGCTGCACCAGTGGGACGACGAGCTCATCGGCGAGGCCTGGGAGACCGGTCCGCTGATCCTGTCGTGGGCCGACGTGGAAGCCGATCTGGCGCAGCCCGATGCCGGGTTCTGCGTGGCGGTGCACGAAATGGCGCACAAGATCGATGCGCTCGACGGCCTGCTCGACGGCACTCCGCCGCTGCCGCGCGCCTGGCAGCGGCAGTGGGCACGCGACTTCCAGGACAGCTACGACCGCTTCGTCGCCGTGGTCGAGCGCGGCGGCGAGCCCGCGCTGGACCCTTACGCGGCGGAAGCGCCGGAGGAATTCTTCGCCGTCTGCAGCGAATACCACTTCAGCGATCCGAAGCGATTGCAGGAGGCGATGCCCGACGTCGCCGGCCACCTGGCCCGCTTCTACGGCCCCTCACCGTTCACGACGTAACCGCTCCCGCCGACGGCGACACCCGTAGGAGCGTGCCATGCACGCGAAGGCCGGCGCGGGCGGCAATGCCCGCAATCGCCGCCACGCCCATCGGAGACTCCCGCGCCCTTCGCGGCCATGGGCCGCTCCTACGGGAAATGCGCGGCCACCCGTCCCTTACAGCCCCGCCGGCAAGGTGACCACGAAGCGTGCGCCGCCCAGCTCCTCCGACTGCGAGACCTGGAGTTCACCGCGATAGCTGTGAACGAGGTCCTGCACGATCGCCAGGCCGATGCCGTGGCCCTGGACGCGCTCGTCGCCACGCACGCCGCGCTGCAGCACGTACGCGATGCGCTCCGCGGCGATCCCCGGGCCGTTGTCGTCGACCGCCAGGATCAGCCCGGGCCGGCGGTTGAGCGCCGATTCGCCCGGCTTGACCGTCAACAGCACCCGCGAGCGCGCCCACTTGAACGCGTTCTCCAGCAGGTTGCCCAGCAGTTCCTGCAGGTCGCCCGGCTCGCCGTGGAAGCGCGCCTGCGGATCGATGTCGAACTCGCAGATCACGCCCTTGCTGGCGTAGATCTTCTCCAGGCCCTGGACGATCTGCTCGGCATGCGGCTCGATCTCGACCGGCGCGGCGAACAGCTTGTGTCCGCCGGAGGCGGCGCGCCCGAGCTGGTAGCCGACCAGGTCGTTCATGCGCCGCAGCTGGGCCTCGACCTCGTCGCGCAGTTCGGCGCCGTCGGGGTTGGCGTCCAATCGCGTGCGCAGCACCGCCAGCGGCGTCTTCAGGCTGTGCGCCAGGTCCGACATGGTGTTGCGCTGGTGCTCGAGGTTCTGGCGCTCGCTCTCGATCAGCGCGTTGATGCTGTCGGTCAGCGGCTGCAGCTCGCGCGGGTGCAGCTCGCCCATGCGGTTGGCCTGGCCGCGCTGCACCCGCTTGAGTTCGTGGATCACGTGGCGCAGCGGCCACAGGCTCCAGCGCAGCACCACCGTCTGCAGCAGCAGCAGGATCAGCCCGGCCACGCCGAGGTAGCGCCAGAGCGCCTGGCGGAACACCTGGACCTGCTGCGGCAGGCTGCCGGCGTCCTCCATGATGTAGACGGTGTAGGGAAGCTCGCCGGCGCTGCGCACCAGCACGAAACCCATGCCGTACCGGATCACCTCGCCCGGCGCGCCGGCGCTGTCGCTGATCGGCAGGGGTCCGTCGAAGCGCTCCTCGCCGCCCTCGAGCATCGCCAGCTCGGGGAGCCTCGGCCCCTGCGCGGAGGCCGAGTGCCATTGCCCTGCGGCGGTCACCACAGCGGCGTACAGGCCGGTTCCCGGGCGGTTGAAGCGCTCGTCGGGCGGGAACTCGGGCGGGATCAGCGCCTCGTCTCGATCGAACTCCACCACCCCGGCGTAGGCGTAGGCGAATCCGCGCAGGCGGTCGCGCTGGCCCTCGCTTGCGACCTCGACGAAGGCGCGGTCGAGGGCGTACCCGGCCAGGGCCAGGAACGCGATCAGCCCGAGACTGGCGGCCAGCAGCTGCCGCGCCTGCAGCGAGCGTGGTTGCCAGGGCAGTTCGCGTCGTCGCTGATCGGCGGCCATCGCCACAGGCTAGCGCGGGCGCGCCAGGGGCGCGACGGAACGCAGGCGGGGGCCTCGCCGCCGAGCGGGGCAGGTGGACCCCACGCTCAGCGGCCTGCCCGCCTCAGTGCTCACCGCTCCGCGGAATCGCGAAGCGGTAGCCGCGGCCGCGTACCGTCTCGATCGGCTTGAGCGTGCCGTCCGGATCGAGCTTCTTGCGCAGGCGGCCGATGAAGACCTCCAGCACGTTGGAGTCGCGGTCGAAGTCCTGCTGGTAGATGTGCTCGGTCAGATCCGCCTTCGAGACCAGCTCGCCGGCATGCATCATCAGGTATTCGAGCACCTTGTACTCGTAGCTGGTCAGATCGACGTTCTGGCCGTTGACGCTGACGGTCTGCGCAGCCAGGTCCAGGATCACCGCGCCGCATTCCAGCGTCGGCTTGCTCCAGCCGGCGGCGCGGCGCACCAGCGCGTTGATACGCGCCAGCAGTTCCTCGACGTGGAACGGCTTGACCAGGTAGTCGTCGGCGCCCTGCTTGAGGCCGTCGACCTTGTCCTGCCAGCTCGAGCGCGCGGTGAGGATCAGCACCGGGAACTGCTTGCCCTCGTCGCGCAGGGCCTTGATCAGCTCCATGCCCGACATCTTCGGCAGGCCCAGGTCGATAATGCCCACGTCGAAGGGCACCTCGCGGCCCATGTAGAGGCCTTCTTCGCCGTCCTGCGCGGCGTCCACGGCAAAGCCTTCGCGCTTCAGGCGCGCGGCAAGCGTCTCGCGCAGGGGGGCCTCGTCTTCGACCAGCAGGATTCGCATGGTGTGCTCCGGATCGGGGCCGTCAGGCCGGTGCGTTCAAGTATCTGAACTCAATCGTCGTCGCGACGTGAGCGCCGACGGCGCTGCTGGGGGTCGTCCTCGTAGACGCGGACCCGACCGCGATCGTCGACCACCTTGATCCGGTTGATTTCGCGGCCGTTGGAGTGCATGCGCTCGGCGCTGAGCACCCGCCCGGAGGTCGAGCTGCGGATATGGCGGATGGAGTCGGCCATCGCATCCTGATTGCGCAGGCGCGGCTGCGTGGTGCGCAGACGCGGGTGCGCCGCGGGCGCCGCCTCGCGGGCGACCGAGGCGGCCGCGGGCGGAGGTCCGGCAGCACGCTCGGCGGCACGCTCGCGGCGGTCCTGGGCCTGCGCATCCAGCGCCAGCGCCGAGACGGCAGCCAGGAGCGGGAGCAGCAGGAGGAAACGGCGGACAGGCATGGAATTTTGTCCCGGCATTGGGATGAATGGGCGTCCGGAGCGCGGTCCGGGAGCAGATTGTTGAAATTCCGCGGTGAATCCGTCCTTAACTTTTCCGGGACCGATGGGACGCGGTTCAGCCGCGACCTCCCGATGATGCCTGTTCAGTAGATTTCTGCAATGCAGCAGCGCAGCGAGCCGCCACCGGCCTCGATGGCGTCCAGCGGCACCGCCCGCAACTGGAACCCTGCCTGGGCCAGGGCGGCCCGGTTGGCCGGCGCCAGCGCGGCCCCGCCCGCTTGGCTCATCCACACCGTGTCCTCCGAGAGGGCGATGGCGTTGCCGGCGAACCCGCCGCGTTCCCCCGGCCCCAGCATCGCCACATGCGGGGCGTACAGGGTCGCGATCGCCGCGACGGCGCCGGGATCGGCGAAGCCGTCGGCGCACAGCAGCGCGGCGCGCCCGGCCAGCACCGCCAGCACCACGTTGGTGTGGTACTCGCCCTGCGCGAGCTCGAAGACCAGGGTGGCGCGCAGCCCGAACGCGTGGTGCATCAGCGCGGCGCCTTCGGCGTCGCAGCGCTCGGACAGGCCGCAGAAGCCGAGGCCGCGGGCGCGGTCGATCACCACCGCGCCGGTCAGCTCGCACGGGTGCGGCTGGCCGGAGAGGTCGTGGATCGCATAGCCGAGCGTATCGGCGAAGAAGCCACGGATGTCGGCGCGGGCGGCTTCGCGCTGACGCACCGGGTGGCGCATGCGCCCGACCAGCAGCCGCCCCGGCACCGTGGCGAACGCGTTGTTGGGGAACAGCCCGTCCGGCGCGCGCGGATCGCCGGGGAAGCAGACCGTGGGCAGGATGTCCGCCATCGCCCGCTGCAGGGCGCGGTGCTGGGCCATGGCGCGGCCGGCGTCGAAGGCCCCGGCACCGGCCATGTAGCGGTTGTCGGCGGCCGACTGCTCGGCGCGGGCGAACCCCTCCGGCGCCACCAGAAACGCCGCCTTCGCCGTGGCGGCGCCGAAGTCCGGCGCGCAGCCGCGCGCGAAGCGAAGGAATGCATCCGGATCGCGGGTAATCACGCGGCGGCGCACCGCGGCCCGGCGGTGGCGGCCAGCGCCGTTTCCACCACCCCCCAGTCGGCGCCGGGCCGGTGCGCGCCCTCGCTGAGGATCTGGCGGAAGCGGCGCCCACCCGGCTGGTGGTTGAACAGGCCGAGCACGTGGCGGGTGATGTGCTTGAGCGCCACCCCGCGCGCCAGCTGCGCCTCGGCGTAGGGGCGCAACGCGCGCAGCAGGTCCGTGCGCGGCAGCGGGTCGGCGCCATCGAACCAGGCGCGGTCCAGGCAGTGCAGCAGGTAGGGATCGTGGTAGGCGGCGCGGCCGAGCATGGCGCCGTCGGCATGGTCGAGGTGGGCGCGCGCCTCGCCGGCGTGGGCGATGCCGCCGTTGACGATCACGCGCAGCTCCGGGCGCTCGCGCTTGAGCCGCCAGGCCCAGTCGTAGCGCAGCGGCGGCACCTCGCGGTTCTCCTTCGGGCTCAACCCCTGGAGCCAGGCGTTGCGCGCGTGCACCACGAAGATGCGGCAGCCGGCCGCGGCCACCGTGTCGACGAAGCCGCGGAAGCGCCCGTAGTCGTGGTCATCGTCGACCCCCAGCCGGCACTTCACCGTCACCGGCACCGCGCGCGGCGCGTGCGCCAGCGCCGCGATCATCGCCGCCACGCTGTCGGCGACCAGGGCCGGCTCGCGCATCAGGCAGGCGCCGAAGCGCCCCGCCTGCACCCGGTCCGACGGGCAGCCGCAGTTGAGGTTGATCTCGTCGAAGCCGTGCGCGGCTCCGATCGCCGCCGCCTGCGCCAGCAGCGCCGGCTCGCTGCCGCCCAGCTGCAGCGCCACCGGATGCTCCACCGGATCCATCGCCAGCAGCCGCGACCGGTCGCCGTGGATCACCGCGTTGGCGTGCACCATCTCGGTGTACAGCCGCGCATGCGGCGCCAGCAGCCGGTGGAACACCCGGCAGTGGGTGTCGGTCCAGTCCATCATGGGGGCGACGGACAGGCGCAGGGCGGCCGGGTCGGGCAATGGACCTGGCAGCGGCTGGCCGGAAGCGATCATGGCGGAGCGGACGGGCGAGGACGGACAGGCCGCTATTCTCGCTGGTCGCCGGCAAATGGGTCGAACTGCGGCTGAAAAGTGAGCCTGACCCTGATACCCGTCATGATGTCTCCCGCGAAAACGCCGCAAGGCATCGCCATGGCAAGAGGCCAGCGGCGGCGGCGGCAAGGCAAGCTGCCCAAGCGCCGTGGCCGGCTATTAATCCCAAATTGTGGACATTTTCCAGCCGTTAGTCCACTCTTGTGGACGGTTTTGTCCTCTTGATCCCCGATTATGGCCGTCACCCGCCCGCCTGAAGTCGTGTTTGTGGACGCCTCCTCCAGCAAGCGCTACCAGCGCGAGGTGGCGGCCGGCCGCATGCGCCGGATCGCCCGCGGGCTGTACACGACCAACCTGCAGGATGGCCTGGAGGTCATCGTGCAGCGTAACCGGCTGGAGCTCGTCGACCACCTGTTCCCCGGCAGCGTGGTCTCGCACCGCAGCGCCATCGAGATCGGCGCCGCCCTCCAACCACATCTCTTCGTCTCCGGTGCCGTCGGCAAGGCGCGCAACCTGATATTGCCGGGCCTGGTCATCCACCTGCTGCCCGGCGCCGGCCCGCTGCCGGGCGACATCCCGTTCAAGGGCTTCCACGTCGCCGGCCAGGCCCGCTACCTGCTCGAGAACTTGATGCCCGCGCGCGGCGCCGCGGACCAGCGCAAGACCATCCCGCCGGTGCAGCTGGAGCGCAGGTTGGCCGACATGCTGGTCACGCGCGGCCCGTCGCAGCTCAACCAGTTGCGGGACGAAGCCCGGGCGCTGGCGCCACAACTGGGACTGGAGCGCGAGGCGCAGCGCCTGGACGCGCTCATCGGCGCCCTGCTCGGTACACAGCCCGACGATATGGTTTCCGATCCGGAAGCCCTGCGGCGCGCCAACGCCCAGCCCTTCGACCTCGACCGACTGCGCCTGCTCGAATCACTGGCTTTGGCGCTGCGCGAAGTGCGCACGCCGGATTTCCGGGCCACGCCCGACCTGCGCGGCAATCCGCAGATACTGCATACCTTCGCATTCATGGAAGCGTACTTTTCGAACTTCATCGAGGGCACCGAGTTCGACGTCGACGAGGCGCGGGAGGTGGTGTTCGACGGCCTGCGCCTGCCCCAGCGCCGCGACGACAGCCACGACATCCTCAACACCTATCGGTTGCTGGCCGACACTTTCGAGATGTCGAGGACGCCGGATTCGCCGGACGCCTTCATCGATCTGTTGCGGACGCGCCACTGGCAGATCCTGCAGCACCGCACGGACAAGCACCCGGGCGAGTTCAAGCTCCACCGCAATCGCGCTGGCAACTCGGCCTTCGTCGAACCCGCGCTCGTCGCCGGCACTCTGATCGAGGCGTTCGCACTCTACCGCGCCCTGCCACACGCGCTGGCACGGGCGATCTTCATGCAGGTTGCCGTTTCCGAAGTCCACCCTTTTGATGACGGCAATGGCCGACTGTCGCGCGCGATGATGAATGCCGAACTGACCGCAGCCAACGAGTGCCGCACCATCATTCCCACCGTGTACCGGGATGACTACATCACCACATTGAAGGCCTTCAGTCGGACGCGCCAGATCGATCCGGTCATCCGCATGTTCGAGCGTGCTCAGGCCTTCACCGCCAGCATGGACTACGCGGGCTACGACGCCGCGAAGGCGTCATTCACCGCCGCCAATGCATTCGAGAACGACCGCGACGCGCAACTGCGGTTCCAGGAGCGTTGATCCGCACCTCAGCGCCCGGCACCACTGATCGCCGGCAATGGGTCGAATTGCCGCTGAGAAGTGAACCTGACCCCGATATCCGCCTTGGCCAAGCGCGCAGGTCCGCCAGGACCGGAGGCGGAAGGGATCAACGCCGTATGGCCGCGACTCCCAAGAGGCGCGGGACGCAGCCCGTTAGCCCGACGGCGTCACGCCGAGTCGCTTCGGAATTTTCCTACAGCCGCCAGCAACGTTCGCCGACTGCGTTTGCAAAGTCCGACGGCATGATGCCTGTGCCCCGGCAGCATGACCCTTGCGCCAGACATGGACGCCGCTCTGCAACGGAAACGGGTCGCGACCCTGAGCAAGTCGTGGAGCTGTACCGGGGCGCCTCGTCAACCAAAGCGCAACTATCATTTCGTGTCAGAGGATTTCCGGTAGGCTTCGCGATGGCGCTCCGCCGCCGATCTTCCGAGGCGATTCCTTGCCGGACCGAACGCCGGCATTCTGCTGGAGGCAATATGGACATCCAGGTCGACATGTTCGAGGTGCAGCTCGGAGCTGCACTCCTTCTCCAGTTCGGCGTTGACGGCAGAACTGTCAGGGTGCTGGCGGATGCCGGCACCAGCAAGAGTGGCTACGACAGCGATCACGTCCTCAACAAACTCAAGGAAGTGCTGCCGATTGACGATCCAGAGCAGCCCCCGCGCATCGATCTGCTGATCGGCACGCACTACGACATGGACCACCTCAATCGCATGGTTCCTGTGATCCGGAGCTATGAAATTGGCGAAGCATGGCTACCGCCGATCGCCAACGACGCCAACCCACGGGCGGCAGACTGGGACCGACCCAGGGGCGGGAATCTGCTGGGAGTCCAGTTCGCGGGAGAGGATGGCGACGAGGCGCTGCATCGGTATCTCCAGCACAAGGCCGACGTGCTTCAAGACGTTTCGCACATTCGGAGGTCGATTGAAGCTGGCGACAGCAGGCTCACCGCATCCGACTTCGCGTTTCGCTCCAGCATCTCGCGCGTCGACAGGCAGGAGCCACTGCATGCTGAAGCTGCCGATAAGTTCTTCGGGAGCGCCCTCGCATCATGCGCTTTGGCGCTTGGCGAAACAGCCGACCACGCCTGCACGGATGTCCGCCTGCCGGTAGACATAGGGCAGATCCTGGACTATGAAGAGTACGAAGGCGATGCCCGCTTCTTGACCAGCTCATGGATGACCGCAGGTGCGCATCAGGCGAGAAGCCTCGCCTACATCGAGCGCAGCATCGCCAAAGATGCGTTGACCGCAAGCAGCCTCAAGAAGGTGGTCGAGGCTTTGGTGGCGAAGGACGTATCCATGCGATACGAATCGGTCGATGACGGCCAGCCTTCGTACTTCGTCTGGGACGCGGTCAAGCGCAGGTTCGTTTCCACTGCCGCTCTGGACGCCGAACGGCTGACCATGACCCTCCTCGGCCCGTCCGACGGCCTGATCGCCAAGTACTGGGACAGGCTGCCGGTGGGCGATTACGTCCAGTTCGCGCTGGCAAGCCGCATGCCGGTGGAGAAGATTACGCCGCAGAACGAATTGAGCT
This sequence comes from Luteimonas salinisoli, assembly GCF_013425525.1. Lineage (GTDB taxonomy): Bacteria > Pseudomonadota > Gammaproteobacteria > Xanthomonadales > Xanthomonadaceae > Luteimonas > Luteimonas salinisoli. The sequence continues at coordinate 130,072 of NZ_JACCKA010000024.1, forward strand.
ACGCAATAGTGTTTCACCACAAGGAGCAAGGGATCCTGGTGTCCGGAGACACCGGCTTCGTGGATTTCGCGCCTCTGGATGCCCGCCCCAGCACCGCAGTGTTCTATCCGGATCTGATCGATGCGCTACGGGTGCCATTGAATGTCGTGCAGGTCGCGCACCATGGCGGGCACAACAAGTACTTCTATCACGTACTGCAGGCGGCTGACTTCCCGATCGACGAGAGCGATAGCTACCTGCTGCTTTCGCACGAGGTGAAAGCGACATCACGGCCGTCGAAAGTATTTGCACAGTTCATGACCGAGCTTGGTGACAAGGCAAGTCAGGTATCACTGCTCTTCACCTCGCAGCCTCTGCGGTCATCGGTACGCGACTATTCGGACAGGATCGCGCCCGTCGTACCGGACTCGGACCGCGAGGAATGCGGGGACGTTCGCCTTTCGTACGCTGGCGGTCAGTGGACGATACAAAAGCATGCCGTCAAGCCTTGATATGCCACTGGACAAAAGCGGGGTGCTCATAGCCAGAACTTGGCACTGTGATTGTTCAGATCTCGAGAGTAGGAATCGGTTCTGACCTGGAACGATTGCGGGATCTCGGCCGCGTTCCCGCCCTGCTTGAAAAAATCTCGCACCGACCAGAGCGACAGCTGCTTCAAGTGGTCCCAGATGCCGTACAGCTTGTCCTGTCGCTCCCGCTCCAGCTTGGCGGCGCTCGGCTTGCGCTTTGGCCGTGGCTCTATGTAGTCCGGCCGCAGGTCGGCGTCATGGGAGAAGGTGATGCGGCCGTGGACCCATTCGGCCTCGACCGTCGGTCGCCAGCGATAGCTGACGGACACGGTCAAACGCTCGCTGAAACGATGCGGTGGCGGGATCAGATCGTCGATGTAGAAGAGCTGCTCTTCCCGTCGTTCCGTTTCCAGGCGGTCCTTCATCTGCCGGACCGCAAAGGCCAGATCGCTCCCGGCGCGCCGCGCGCGAGATTCCGTGTCAGCGCGTTTCTTGGGCGCTTTCGCCTTGGCATAATCCGCAACCGCATTCTCGTAAGCTTGAAGTCGCGTAATGACGTAAAGACCGCACCTGCCGAGCGGGAGCGCGCGCACCGCGGTCATGTAGCCTCTGTGTAAGCACTGCTCGATCCGTGCGTCCAAATCTCGGGGGTCGATGGCATCAATGGCATCGCGCTCATCGCGGGAAAGGTACAGCTCACCCATGTCCTGGCTCCTTCCGATCCTAATCAGAGTACGAGCAACGTCGATTCTTGCAACCGAATCCTATTTCTATGTGTAGATGCCTTGCGTCGTCGGCCGGCGCTACTCAGCGAAGTGCCCCAGCAGCAGGCACAGACTGCGCAGGTCCTGCGCGTTGTGTTGCCCGACCCGGCGCAGCTTCACCGTCGAAGGTCGCCGCGCGCGGCCCAGCGCGCCGGCCGCGGTGAGTTCCAGCAGGTCGGCCATCTGGTCCTGTGCCAGCGCCTTGGTCGGGAACAGGTACAGCGCCTTGGCGCCCTCCTCCAAAACCGACGAGACGACGTCGAGGCCCTGCAGCACCGGCTGCCGGCACTGTCCGTGGAGACTGCGCGCGCGATCGGCCCCGTCGAGTTCATGCGGCAGTGCCACCTTTACGAAGGCGCGCTGTACGGCATCGCGCCCGGCGTTCTGCCGCACCGGCTGTTCCCGCACCGCGCCGGCATCGAGGGCCTGTACCTGGCGGGGCAGACGACGTTCCCGGGCTACGGCGTCGCGCCGGCCGTCTGGTCGGGACTGCAGGCGGCCGATGCGATGCTTCGGGACGAACGGCGGACTCGCCGGTGAACGGTTCGCGCATCCAGCATGATGAGGGCGGAAGATCGTCGGCAGCCACTCTCTCGTTGACCTCCAGGGCGGTGCAAATGACCAGTCAAGGCACGCATTCCCACGAGTTGCCCCGAGCCGCGGCGGAATCGGCAGCCGGCGCGCATTCGCGGCTCGCTTCCACCTTCGCGCGGCTGACACGCTGGCCGCTCGGCCGTTGGCTGTTCGCACGCGCCGTGTGCTGGCGTGCGCCGTACTTCGCGACCATCGGCCCACGATTTCTGGTGGTCGAGCACGGACGCTGCGAGATCGAGATCCGCGACCGTCGACGGGTCCACAACCATCTCGGTACCGTGCACGCGATCGCCCTGTGCAATCTCGCCGAGCTCGCCGCCGGCGTGATGATGGAGGCCACCACGCCAAGGGCCATGCGCTGGATTCCCAAGGGCATGACGGTCGAGTACCTGAAGAAGGCGGCCGGCACCATGCACGCGGTCGCCCTGCCGGCCTGCGAGGTGGAAGTTCGCGAGCGGGGGTACGAGGTACCCGTCGATGTCGAGGTCTGCGACCCCGCCGGGGAGCCCGTTTTCCGCGCGCGGGTCGCGATGTGGACGTCGCCGCGCTCGCGCGACCGCGCGTAGACCTCGCGAAAGCGGGACTCGAACAGCGCTAAGCCCCGATCTCCCTGCGTAGGGCACGATCGATCTTCGCCGCCATCCGCTCCGGAACGCCGGCCTCTGCTGCGAAGGTCATCCAGCTACCGACCTGTGCGCGGATCTCGTCGACGATGCCCCGGGCCTTCCCTGGCTTCATTCCGCAGAAGGCACCGAACTCGACCAGATCGGCGAGTTCGAAATGGTCCTGCTTGCCATTGAGGCTCATTTGGTGCTGGTGGGTCCAGGTTCCCTGGGGGTTGTAGGCGTAGCTCACGTCGAATGCCGGTGACAGCCGCCACTCGCCCTTGCGGTTCATGAGAAAGGCGATGTTCTTGACGTGATCGTCCTGATTGCGGATCAGCACGTTCAGCACCGCACGGCGGAACTGCTGTTCGATATCCAGCCTCGGGAGCTCCAGGCGGCGAATCGTCTCCACCGCCTGCTCGTAGGAGTAGGCGCCTGCGGCATTGAAGTCGAAATGCCGCATCGCAGCGAGCGACTGCATGTGCAGCTTGCGTCCGTTCGCGTCGCGATCGAAGCGCCGGGTCATGAAGTGCGACCGCCCGCCCTCGTGATGGACCCGGCATTCGGTCATGTCGACCCCGGCCGCGACTGCGAGCAGATGAAACCCGTACTCGATCAGGCCGAAGCCCTGCGGATCTGCCAGCTCCTTGTCGCGATTGTTGGCAATGCCGTCGAACTTCAGGAGCCAATAGCCGAAGCCTTCCCCGGCATTGACCTGGCCCGACCGGAATTCCCCGGTCTGCGCATTCCAGGCCAGCACTGCCTTCGCCCGCGCGCCGCCTGCCGACGTCCCCACGCGCAGGATGTCCTCCAGCGCCTCGTGATCGCCCTCGCCGCGCAACATGCCGGCGAGCCGCTGACGGTGATTGAGCACGTCGTTCGCCAGCCGCGCCAGCGCATCGATCTCGACCTTGCGCGAACGGCTCGCCCCGCGCGCCAGCGCCGGATGGAACTCGAGCGCCCCCATGCCGCGCGTACCGATGTAGCACAGGCGCTCGACCGGGCTGAAGCTGCCGGCGGAGCGGCCCTGCGCCACCAGCCAGGCATCGATCAGCGCATTGCCGAACTTGTCGGGCAGCGAGTCGGCAAGCAGGCCCGGCAACCCCGTGAAGGCGTCCCTTGGCAAGGCCGGGAATTCATAGGGTTCTGGAGCCAGCGGCATCGTGATCGGCGCCAATTGGATGCCGCTTTCCACGAAGTCCGGCATGTACTGGAAGACCGCCAGCTGGCGATCGTCCAGCCAGCTCACCGCTCCGATGTCACTCCCCCAGAGCCGTACCGTGGCGTCGGTCACGCGTCCTCCTCACCCCACGCCCAGTCCGTCGACTTGGGCACGATCTCCGGCGCTTGCCGCGCACGCTGTCGCTCCCGGCCTCCATGCCGGACGCGCTCGACGGGTCGCACCGCGGGGTCGGGCAGGGATTCGAGCAGACGCTGCTCGAGCCCAAGCACGCCAAGTACCCGCAGGAGCGTCTCCAGCGACGTGTTTTCGCCTGCCTCCAGACGCTTGACGCTGCTGACGGAGGCGCCGGCTTCCCGCGCCACGTTCGCCTGGGTCAGATTTCGACTCAGCCGCAGCTTGGCCACACGGGCGCCGAGCGCACGCAGGGAGCCTTCAATGGTGGCCGCATTCGTCGCGAAAGGGCTCATATGTGAGCTTTTAAACGCCATAGTTCGCACACGGACCTATATATAAGCCCTTACAGCGATCTCGTCAAGAGTTCATAAAAGAGCCTTAATACGCCAAAAATCGGTTAAGAGCTTATATATGGCCTTCAAATCCGGCTGCTCCCAATAAATCCGCGCCAATCGCGTCACAAGGCAGCGCGAGGCCGCGAACTGTCTCCCGGGGATCTCCGAGACGCGATTGGCCAAGCGGAGGCCAACAACCCTTATCGGCAGCGAAGCTAGCCGTGATCAGTGCAGGCGCTCCCGTCCACCGGCCTGGAATGCCCCAACGGCCGAGACGCCCAACGCGGCAGCACTGGGAGCGAGCCAGTTGCACACCGCCAAGGGCGCGAGCCCCGCAGCAGACTTACCCCGTTCCTCACCCACGCCGGATCGCGGACGAGGGCCCTGCCCCAGCCGCTGCGCTTGCACCTGATTCAAGAGCTCGCGCACGGCCGCCACCCCGTCGAAGATCGCCTGTCCCACCACTGGCAGGGTGTGGCCGGCCAGCTCGGCGGCATGGCTGCGCGCCACCACATCGCCGACGACTGGGCCGAGCGCTGCAACCGCGAACGCCGCATCAAACCACGGATCCGTGCTGCCGCAATTGATTATGCATCAACGAAAAGTACAGTCCCTCGCGATCATTGATCAGATCTGCGTGCCTACCTTCTTGAACCAGGCGACCATGGTTCATGACAAGAACACGATCAGCATTGGTAATTGTGGAATAACGGTGAGCAATTATGATCGTTGTCCGCCCCCTCATCAGGAGCTTCAATGCTTCCTGCACTTGCTGCTCTGAAGCCGAATCCAATGCGCTAGTCGCTTCATCGAGTATCAGTATCCTTGGGTCTCGCAATAGCGCGCGGGCGATCGCGATACGCTGCTTCTGCCCACCAGATAGTTGGACGCCGCGCTCGCCCACGATAGTTTCGTAGCCATCCTTGAATCGGCTGATGAATTCATGTGCGTTCGCCAATCGAGCCGCATTCCTCACCTCAGCCAAGCCAACGTCTCGTTCGCTTACAGCAAAAGCAATATTCTCAAAAATACTTCCCGAGAAAAGCGAAGGTTCCTGTTCGACGATTGCGATACTTTCTCTGATGTCCTGAACATCCAAATAGCGGGCATCAACACCATCGAACAAGATTCTACCTTCGTCCGGTGCATAGAAGCCAAGAATCATATTGGCCACCGTCGATTTTCCGGCCCCAGAAGCGCCGACCAGCGCTACTTTCTCACCAGCGACTATTGAAAAGCTGATGCCTTTGAGGGCCGGGGTATCCGGCCGTTCCGGGTATGCGAAAACGAGACGGCTGAACTCCACACTCCCTGTAAGCTTAGCGACCTGAGATGCATTCCATTCTCCATGTGTTCCGGCCTGAATGATCTCGAAGATCCGCTCCGTCGCACCGATGGTGCGCATCCACGAGGTCCAAAAATCACTGATGGCGTTGGCGGACTCGGTGACCATAACTGCATACAAAAGAAAAGCAGCCAGCTCACCAATAGTGAGCTGCTCATCACTAATCAACCGGGCTCCCCACCACAAGGTGACCAGCAGAGCAAGATAAGTCAGGAAGGAAATCATGCCGCGAAAAACCGCAATCAATCGGGTGCTCGACACTAGAACAGAAAGTGCATTTCCGGTTGCATCCGCATAGCGCTTCTTGGCAACCCTTTGCTGATTGAAAGCATGCACGAGTCGGATGTTCGAGAAGTGCTCGTATGCCACCTTCCCGCAGTCTGCCAAGCCGTCCTGAACTTCCTTTGCGCGTACGCGATAGCTCTTGCCTGCTCTTTTCCCGAGGTAGATCCCGACGGGCATGAAAACCGCAAGGATCAGACTCAATGCAGGAGAGGTATAGAGCATCATCACACCCCCTCCCGCGAGGACGCAAAAGGAGCGTAGCGAGATCGCAGCCCCCATCGTCAATGTGCCGTGCAGTATTTCCACATCCGAGCTCAAGCGGTTGGTCAATTCTCCGACATTGTGTTTGTCATAGAAGGGGACACCTTGATTGATGAGCGCAGCAAAGAGCAGGCGCCGTATCCGCGTGACTATCATGTGCCCCGTGGATTCGAGAAGGTAGTAGCGCAACGCCGTTGCAATGGCATGCACTACCAGAACACACAGCATGATCACAGCCAGCGTGCTGTACCAGTCACCGCTTTTACCGGCAGCGATATTATCGATGAAGCTGGATAGCACCTTCGGGTAAGCCAGTTGCGCTGACACCGTCAGCACCATGAAAAACAAGCCGAAGGCAAGACGCCCAGCAAACGGCTTCAAGATAGCCAGACGCTGCAGATGCGGATTGTCCATCCATTTCGGATCGGTGATCACACGGCTCCCGCTCGGACCTCGTTCATTTCATCTATCTGGGAGCAAAAGCTGAGCCAGTTCTCGTCGCCGATATTTCCAGCCGCTTCCACCTCGCCCAGGTGGTTGACGAAAAGATAGCTGGGAGACGCCCACGTTGGATTCAACGCCTTGTAGTCCTTGCGACTAACACGGAGCGTGATCGATGCTACGTCAGTCCCCCGCAGGAATCTCTTGAGCCGCCATGCCGGCTCCTCGCTGACCAGCCACATACCTAAACCGAATCCACGCGATGAGTGCAGCAGGCGATCGATCTCCGGGAGCGTATCGCCGCACTTCGGACACTTGCTGAACAGAAAGAGTAGAACGATCGCCTCCTCAGCAGGCGCAATGGAAACATCATCTCCTGTAACCAGTGCTTGCGCGCGCACCGTAGGCAACCTCTCACCTACCGGCAGAAGAAATGACGCAGCCCGACCTACTGGTGCTTTTCTTACCAGGCGAAGCAGATAAAGGGTCAGTTTTAGATTCAGAACGACACCGAGCGATAGAACAATGAGAGCTATATGGATCATAGACTCCACTACTCGAGCCCGTCCGCCACAAGTGTGGCTATCTCGTGGAATTCTACGGCAATGACCGTAGGGATCAGCGACAGGGCTGCAACCAACAAGCCTGTTTCCAGGCTCAGCCCTGCTGATTCATCTGCGGCGAACAGGTAGAAAAAGATGCAGGCTATCAGCGCCAGATTCCGCGCCAAGTCGTATCCCGACACCGGTCGCGCCGCTTCGCCGAAGCAACTACATTTAACAGCCCCATCCTTCAGGAACTTGAAGGAAATGAGCCCGGTGAAAATACACAGCATGATCAACGCCGATACCATGCCCGGGTAGGCGCTCCTATTGCTCACGAGAATAGTCAAGGCGACCAACACCTCGGCGATGATAGTTAAAGGTGCAATCGCCGCGCTCAATCCAGCACTCAAACCGAATGATTCACTCAAATTGCCGCGGAAATCCTTGTAAAACCTTATCTTCCCCAGGCCGGCAAGGAGCAAGAAAAACGCGGCGAAAAAACGGAACACTTCCGAAAGGTAGGCCGCAAACGTCATCACGAAATCTCGACTTCGACCCAGCTCGGCGCAAGGCCGTTGGGACGCCGCTTGCGCAGTTTCATCCCGGAGCGGGATCCTATCACTGCGTCGAACCAGTCATCACCCTCCGATTCACGCACTCCCCCACCGATCCTTGCTTGCAGACACTTGGAAATCTCCCATGCCGAATCTTCGACGTCCGGTAGAGAACGAAGCTTGAGTCCTATTTCAGCCAAGTCTTCGCGCGCGAGAGCATAACTGTGCGAGTGATAGCCGAACATCAACTGTTTTATTATCTTCGACCGTGCAGCTTCGCTCGCGTCTGGAAGCTGGAATCGCAGAAGTTCTTCACCAATCTGCAGCATCTCCAGTGTCGTTCTATAGAACGCCGTCAGGGTAGGGGGAAATATACTGTTGCACAGGAGACCCAATGACTGGATTCGCGCTTCATCGGAACTCACGCCAAACCAATCGCTGCACATCTCGCCGAACAGCCTGATGTCCTGACATGAAAATACCGCTGGACCGGCTCCATCTGCGCTACCGTGCAAATGAGGATCTATCGGAGAAAAAATAGCGAGATCGCCTGCGATTATTTCGTCGGCCGACAGCGCCAGCAGTGTCGCTGAAGATTCACATCGAAAAGGAACTATGAAGGCCAGGTGGTCTGTGAATCGACGCAGTAACCGCGCGATTCTTCTGACATCGTTGACAACACCGCCGCGACCTTGAAGCAGCACATCCAAGCGCGGAACTCGGCCGATACTGCGACACTGCTCATACAGCTCTGGCAGCAGTTCGATCTCGAGATGCGATGCAGCAAGAATCAACAAGCGGCTTCCACGAAGCGCTTCCAGACATTCCAGTTGCTTCAGTACGGGAAATGCGCTGGCCTGCGTCACGCGCCCTCCTTGAGCAAGGTGCGCACCACAGCTTCAAGCATCTTGAATTCTGGAACCAGCTGCTCGACGTAGAGGAATTGTCCAGCTGGATTGTTTTCCAGGAAGACGTACTCGCCATCCGGCGTAACGATGAGATCAATGGCGCTGTATGTAAGTCCGTAGCTCCTGACAAGATCGAGGCAGCGCGCCTCGATTTCAGGCGGGAGAATTGTCGGTTCGTAAGCAATTTCCGCCGACATGTCGCGCGAGTCGATGGTTGTTCTCGGGTCATCCTGAGAGTGGATCATGGCCGCGAACACATGATCGCCAATGACCGTTATTCGTAGCTCATGATGTTTGTCGACGTATTCTTGGAACTGGCAAGCCAGCTCTTTGACTGAGCCGAGGATGCTCGTCATGTCATCGGTGATGACCGTCGTCGTGACGCCATCCGAGACACGGTCACCCGACTCGACATCATAAGCACAAAGATCAGGCGTCGACATGGATTTGAATACCATGTTGCCCTGTATGGAATTCTTGAATGATCTGGCCTTCCGGGGCGAATTCGTGATGATCGAATCCGGTACGCGGAATCCGATTCTCGCCGCACGCTGCAATTGCTCGCCTTTCCACATGGCACCACGCAGGGCGACAGGATGGCTCATCCAGTAGCAGTCCAGCGTGTACAAGAGGCCGAATAAAGCCTGCTCGCTTTCTCGCTCGGCGTAAGCGAGTTCCTGGCTCGTCAGATTCTCGCTTAAGAATGAAAACTTCGCCGGCTTCCTGTTCCAAACGGAGCCGACCTCTCTCAAATCGATCAGCTCGCCGGACGGCAGATGGCGCATCTGGTTGAATAAAATGCCCGACTTGAATGTCTGGCAAAACTCATAGTCGCGAGGGAAGCAGTCGAGGTTCAAGCGAAAAAGTCGACCGCCTTCGGCGCGAAATACGGGTTCAGCCAGGTCCACATGCAAATCTGCGCTGTGCGTGATCGCCAAAGTCCTTTTCATTCCGAGCTCGCGCGGGGCACATGAACGAGAACAGCCTTGCCGTACGGCAAGGCTGTCACTTCAGCGGTAAATCAACAGTACATACCACCATCCGGGTCCCACTTGCTCGGCCCAATTGCCAGCCAGGTGGTGCACCCGGCTACGGAAACGCTATCACGAACTTTCCATTGCGCCTGGGGCTTAAGACCTTCTTCTTTCTGCTTCGCCAGCTTGAACGCGAACAATTTCACTTCCTTCTGCTTCTCCATGAGCCTACTCCTTGACGTTGACTAAATTGCAGGTCGCCGCTATAGCGGCGATCCGATACTAGGATTTAAATTTCGATAGTGTCAAGCTTCCGCCTTCGGAAATGCACGCGCCGTCCGACAACGGAACGTCGGGTCGAGCTGAGGCACGCCCATTGCCGGGCCTCTCGTGGAGAAAATGGAGAAGTTGAGCGGTCGAGGATTCGTCTGCGGTGGTTCGGCCACGCGTGATGACGGTCGGTCGCGCTCCAGGCTATCCGGCACGCTGGCGCCGGTGACTACCGCGCCGTTCGCGGACAACGTAGTTCCCGCCGCAGCCGACGGACCAATACCGGGATCTCATCGGCAGTCGCCTCACGGTCGCGTCCTGCGCATCCGCACATTCGCGCCGCGCCGGTATTCGAACGAGCCAGGCATCTTCTTTGTTCCAGGCTCAGGTGGAGCTACCCTGCCCCGGCCCGTGGATGGCGCGCCGACATTTGCTGCCGGCAGCAGGACAGTTGCGCCTGGAGGGTGGGCAAAACCGCCAGGACGCGCCGGGAGCGGCACAATGAGCTGCCGGACGAGGCGATCCTGACGTGGGGGACTGAAATGGCGCTCAATGAAAATCCCGGCTCCGCACGTCCAGCCCCTGCAGCAGCGGGGTGAGGTCGTGCAGCCGCCGGGCGACCAGGTGGCGCACGCCGGCTACCGCCTGCAGCCGGCCCTCGACCTGCAGCAGGCGCGATTCCAGGAACGGGCGGCGTTGGGCTTCGGCGATGTCGCGGCGGATCACCACGTTGACCATGCCGTGCTCGTCCTCGAGGGTCATGAAGGTCACGCCGCTGGCGGTCTGCGGGCGCTGGCGCAGGGTGACCAGGCCGGCCACGGTGACGCTGCGACCGTGCGGCAGCGCGGCCAGGTCGCGGCTGTCGCGGCAGCGGCGCGCGCGCAGCTTGGCGCGCAGCAGCCGCAGCGGATGCGGGCCTAGCGTGGTGCCGGTGCTGGCGTAGTCGGCGGCCACGTCCTCTGCCGTGCCCGGCGGTGGCAGCAGCACCGCCTGTTCCGGGGCGGAAGTGTCTGCGCCGAACAGCGGCCGCTGCGCCTCCACCCCGGCGATCGCCCAGCGCGCGCGGTGGCGGTGCCCGGCCAGGCCGCGCAGCGCGCCGGCATCGGCCAGCAGCGCGCGGGCGCGCTGGTCGAGCCCGGCGCGTTCGCACAAGTCGCCGATGTCGGCGAACGGCCGCCGCGAACGTGCCTCCATCACCCGCAGCGCGTCTTCCTCGCGCAGCCCGCGCACCAGGCGCATGCCGATGCGGATCGCGAACGGCCGGCCGCGCTTCGCGCCGGCCTCCGGCTCCAGCGTGCAGTCCCAGTCGCTGTGGCGCACGTCCACTGGGCGCACGCCGATGCCGTGGCGGCGCGCGTCCTGCAGCAGCTGGTCGGGGCTGTAGAAGCCCATCGGCCAGCTGTTGACCATGGCGCAGGCGAACTCGGCCGGATGATGGCATTTGAGCCAGGAGCTGGCGTAGGCCAGCAGCGCGAAACTGGCCGCGTGCGACTCCGGAAAGCCGTAGCTGCCGAAGCCCTTGATCTGCTCGAAGATGCGCGCGGCGAACTCGGCGGTGTAGCCGCGCTCGAGCATGCCCCGGGTGAGCCGTTCGCGGTGCGGCTCCAGCCCGCCGTGGCGCTTCCACGCCGCCATCGCCCGGCGCAGGCCGTCGGCCTCGCCCGGGCTGTAGCCGGCGGCCTCGATCGCGATCTCCATCACCTGTTCCTGGAACAGGGGCACGCCGAGCGTGCGCACCAGCACCTTCTTCAAGGCCTCGGAAGGATAGGTCACCTGCTCCTCGCCGCAGCGGCGGCGCAGGTACGGATGCACCATGTCGCCCTGGATCGGCCCCGGGCGCACGATCGCCACCTGGATCACCAGGTCGTAGAAAGTGCGCGGCCGCAGCCGCGGCAGCATCGCCATCTGCGCGCGCGATTCGATCTGGAACACGCCGATGGTGTCGGCGCGCGAGACCATGTCGTAGGTCTTCTTGTCCTCCGGCGGGATCGTCGCCAGCGCCAGGTCGGGGCCGCCGTGGTTGCGCAGCAGATCCAGGCAGCGGCGCAGCGCGGTGAGCATGCCCAGCGCCAGCACGTCGACCTTGAGCAGGCCCACCGCGTCCAGGTCGTCCTTGTCCCACTGGATCACGGTGCGGTCTTCCATCGCCGCGTTCTCCACCGGCACCAGGGTGTGCAGCGGATGCTCGGAGATCACGAAGCCGCCGGGGTGCTGCGAGAGGTGCCGCGGGAAACCGACCAGCTGCGCGGTCAGCGCCAGCACCCGGCGCAGTAGCGGCGCGTCGGGATCGAAACCATGCTCGCGCAGCAGCGCGTCCGGCGGCAGTTCCACGCTCCAGCGCTCGAACACCCGCGCCAGCGCGTCGATGCGGTCCTGCGGCAGGCCCAGCGCGCGCGCCACGTCGCGAACCGCACCGGCGCCGCGGTAGCTGATCACCACCGCCGCCAGCGCCGCGCGGTGGCGGCCATAGTGACCGAACACATACTGGATCACCTCCTCGCGGCGCTCGTGCTCGAAGTCGACGTCGATGTCCGGCGGCTCGTCGCGCTCGGCGGAGATGAAGCGCTCGAACAGCAGCCGCTGCCGCGACGGGTCCACCTCGGTGATGCCCAGCGCGAAGCACACCGCCGAGTTGGCCGCCGAGCCGCGGCCCTGGCAGAGGATCCCGCGCTCGCGCGCGAAGCGGACGATGTCGTGCACGGTGAGGAAGTAGTTCTCGTAGCCCTTGAGCGCGATCAGCGCCAGCTCCTTGTCGATCTGCGCGTGCACCGCGTCGATCTTGTCGAGGTCGTGCAGCGCGCCCTGCTCAGCGCGCCGCCGCAGTCCTTCCAGCGCCAGGCTGCGCAGCCAGCTGGCGGCGTCGTGATCCTCTGGCACCAGCTCGTGCGGGTACTGGTAGTGCGGCTTCAGTTCGCCCAGGTCGAACGTGCAGCGCCGCGCGATGCGCACGCTCTCGGCCAGCAGTTCTGGCGGGTACAGCTCCGCCAGCACCTGGCGCGGGCGCAGATGGCGCTCGCCGTTGGGGAACAGCCGCTGCCCGGCCTCGGCCACGGTGACGTGGTGGCGGATTGCGGTCATGGTGTCCTGCAGCGCGCGGCGGCCGCGGGCGTGCATGTGCACGTCGCCGGCCGCCACCGCCGGCATGTCGAGCTGCCGCGCCAGCGCCTGCAGCCGCACCAGCCGCGCGGCGTCGTCGGGGCCGCGGTGCAGTTCCACCGTCAGCCAGGTGCGGCCGGGGAACAGCGCCTGCAGCCAGCGGCCGTCAGCCGGGTCGGCGGACGCGTCCGGCAGCCACAGCGCCAGCAGGCCTTCGGTGCCGCCGGCGAAATCCTTGCGCAGCAGCCGGTAATCGCCCTTGTCGGCGCGGCGGCGGGCGTCGGTGATCAACCGGCACAGGGTGCGGTAGCCCTGCAGGGTCTCGACCAGCAGCACGCAGGCCGGGCCGTCGGCCAGGCGCAGCTCGCTGCCGACGATCAGCGGCAGGCCCACCTCGCGCGCCGCCTGCCAGGCGCGCACGATCCCGGCCAGGGTGCATTCGTCGGTGATCGCCAGTGCGCGGTAGCCGTGGCGGCGCGCGCGCGCGAACAGCTCCGGCGCGCTGGAGGCGCCGCGCTGGAAGCTGAAGTTGGACAGGCAGTGCAGTTCGGCGTAGTCGGGCAGCGCGCTCATCCGAACCACCCGTGCAGCATCCAGCCGCCCTGCTCGCCCGGCGGCGCGTACACCCAGGCCTGCTGGCCCTGGCGGGTGGCGATGCGGTAGTAGTCGCG
>NZ_JACCKA010000025.1 GCF_013425525.1 Luteimonas salinisoli
CTGCTCCACTACGTGCTCCGTCAGCTCGCCGCCAAGGACGCCTGACCGGCTCTCCGACAGGCGGAAGCCCGGCCGGCGGCAGAGCCGCCGGCCGGAGTCACCGGATCAGCGGCGACCAGCTCGCGCTGGTCATGCGCCAGTCGCCGTCGCGCATGCGCCAGCCTGTCTCGACCTGGTACAGGCGCGCCGAATCCGGCACCAGGCGGCCGGAGCCGCCCGAGAGCGCCACGGTGAACCGGACCGTGCCGCGGTCTTCGTCCTGCAGCGCCACCTCGAGCGGGCCCAGGGTCGCCCCCACCGATTGGTAGCGCATCATGTAGAGCATGGCCGTGCGCCGCGCCTGGTCGCGGTCCATGCCCTGCGGGCCGATGAAGTCGTCCGCCAGCCATCGCTGCAGCTCGCCGGCGTCGCGGCCCTCGATCGCGGCCTCGACGCTTTCCACCGCCTCGCGCAGCGCCTGCTCGGGCGCCGGGCGGGCGCACGCCGCCAGTGCTCCCAGCAGGATCAACGCCCACAGCCACCGGTTGGCCGCTCCTGGCTTCATGGCTGAAACAGGCGGTCGGGGCCGCCGTCTTCGAAGGCAGTGGCACTCAACCCGAGGGATATTCGCTGGCGCGGCTCACGCCACATGCATTCAGTCGAAGCCACTCGTCGCTTCTCGGTGCGAACAACGCGGGCAGGTTCGTGGACTTCGGAGCCAGCGGCGCCCGGGCCGGGATATGCTCCCCGGCTCGGTCGGGCCATCCATGGCCCGACTCGCCGCCGCAGACCCGTGCCGCTACGCGGCCCGGTCCGGCCCGGCGCAGCGCGCCGGGCGTTCGCACAGGCCGCGCGGCAGTGCCGCGCAAGCGGCTTGTGCTCACCCATGGTCTGCTGTCCGCATATTCCCGGCCCGGGCGCCGCACCGGTCATTCGCTTTCGGATGCTTGATAGCCCATCCCTCCGAAGCCCACCAACGTTCAAGCGGGAGTCGCGCCGGGGGTGTTGCGGAGAGCAGACCATGGATGGTCTGC
>NZ_JACCKA010000026.1 GCF_013425525.1 Luteimonas salinisoli
GGGCGCAGGGCCTGCAGGCGCAGGGCGGCGCGGTCGGTGCGCTGCGCCGCCTGCTGCAGCCGGTGCAGGCCGAGGGCGGCGACGCGGCGCTGCAGGGTCCGCAGCCGCGCCAGCAGTTCGCCGCTATCGGGCACCAGCAGTTCGGCTGCGGCGGACGGGGTGGGCGCGCGCAGATCGGCGGCGAACTCGGCGAGACTGAAATCGGTCTCGTGGCCCACCGCCGCGACCACCGGCACGGGGGAGGCCGCCACGGCGCGCGCAAGCGCTTCGTCGTTGAAGGCCTGCAGGTCCTCCAGCGAGCCGCCGCCGCGGGTCAGCAGCAGGGCGTCGTAGCGGCCGCAGGCCGCGGCACGGCGCAGCATCGCGACGATCTGCGCCGCGGCGCCTTCGCCCTGCACGGGCACCGGCAGGATCTCGACCTCGAGCAGCGGAAAGCGCCGCGCCAGCACGCTGAGCACGTCGCGCACCGCCGCGCCGGAGGGCGAGGTGACCACGCCGAGGCGGCGCACGTAGGGCGGCAGCGGGCGCTTGCGCGAGGCGTCGAAGAGGCCCTCGGCCTGCAGCTTCGCCTTCAGTGCCTCGAACGCGCGGCGCAGGGCGCCTTCGCCGGCTTCCTCCAGCGAGTCGAGGATCAGCTGGTAGTCGCCGCGGGCCTCGTACAGGGTCAGGCGTCCGCGCGCCAGCACCTTGAGGCCTTCGCGCGGCTGGAAGCGCAGCCATTGGCTCTTGGGCCGGAACATCGCGCAGCGCACCTGGGCGCGGGCGTCCTTGAGGGTGAAGTAGAGATGGCCGGAGGCGGGTCGCGAGACGTTGCCGAGCTCGCCTTCGACCAGCACCAGCGGGAAGGCGTCCTCGAGCAGGCTGCGCGCCAGCGTGTTGAGCTGCGAGGGCGTCAGGATCTCGCCGGTGGCCGCGTCCGTCATCGCGCAAGGGTATCGCAGTTCCCCCGCGGCCCTGGGCGAACGCAGTACCGCGATCCGCCAGGCCTGCTGCGGGAGCGGGCGGAGCATCCCCGACGACCGGTGCGACCGCTCTTCGGCGCTCGCGGCGGCGACGGCAGTCGCGACGCCCGCGGTCGTTCCGCAGCGGGGGGAGGGCACGCAACCTGGAGGTCTCGCGAAGTCGCGACCGCCGTTACTCCACGCGGCTCGACGAGTGGAAGGGCCCAGGGCAGTGCATGCGAGAATGCGGGCACCGGACCGTACGGCCCGACGGCCGATGGAGATTTGCGCAATGCACGCTTCTCGATGCCCGTTTCGCCCGTCGACGGGCCGCCTCTTCACGGTCCTGCTGCTGGCGCTCGCGGCGGCCGCCTGCTCCCGTAGCGAGGCGCCGGAAGCCGCGCCGCAACCGCCGCCGCCGCCGGAACAGGGCGCGGGCGGCGCGATCGCCGTGGTCGATGCCTGGGTGCGGGAGATGCCGCCCGGCAGCCGGGTCGCGGGCGGCTATCTCGTACTCGACAACGGCGGCGATACCGACGACCGCCTGCTCGCCGTGGAGAGCGACCAGGCCGCGCGGGTGGAGATCCACGAGATGCGCCACGAGGACGGGATGATGCGCATGCGCCATCTGCCGGACGGGCTGACGCTGCCGGCCGGCGGGCGCACCGCGCTCGAGCCCGGCGGCTACCACCTGATGCTCATCGAGCCGGTGCGGCGATTCGCCGCTGGAGAAACGGTGGAGGCGACCCTCCGCTTCGAAGGGGCGCCGGAAATCGCGCTGACCTTCGAGGTGCGCGGGGCCATGGCGCCGCCCCACGATGACCACGCCGATTGAGCGGGGGCACCGGCGCGGCTCTCGCGGGGAGATCCTGCCCGACATTCGGATATGCGCCGTTATCGAGGCCCCCGCCGTACCCCGCGTCGCCGGTCAGGCCGCCTTCGTAGAGCGGAGCTTGCTCCACTGCGCTTGGCTCCGGGGCCTGCGTAGCCGAGCAAGCTCGGCTCTACGGGGGCTTCGGCGCCCGCGTGGCCGGTCCGGCCCGCCTTCGTAGAGCGGAGCTTGCTCCGCTGCTCTCGGCTCCGGGGGCCTGCGCAGCCGAGCAAGCTCGGCTCTACGGGGCTTCGGTGGCCGCGTCGCCGGTCCTGCCCGCCGTCGTAGAGCGGAGCTTGCTCCGCTGCGCTTGGCTCCGGGGCCCGCCCAGCCGAGCAAGCTCGGCTCTACGGGGGGGCGGCCGAAGGTCGCTGGCGGGCACGATTCAGATTCGCGCCGCGGTGGGCGCACGGGGCGGGTAAAATGAGCGCCATGTCAGCGCTGCCGCAGCCCGTGCCCCCTTGCCGGTCCGATCCGTCGCCGTCCTTCGGGCCGGCGCCGCGGCGGGCCACCCGCCAGGTGCGCATCGGCGGCGTGGCGGTAGGCGGCGACGCCCCGGTGGTGGTGCAGTCGATGACCAACACCGATACCGCGGACATCCCGGCCACGAGCCGGCAGATCGCCGAGCTCTGGCGCGCGGGCTCGGAGCTGGTGCGGATCACCGTCAACAACGCCGAATCGGCGGCGGCGGTGCCGCGCATCGTCGAGCGGCTGGCGATGCAGGGCATCGAAGTGCCGATCATCGGCGACTTCCACTACAACGGCCACCAGCTGCTGGCGACCGAGCCGGCCTGCGCCGAGGCGCTGGCCAAGTACCGCATCAATCCCGGCAACGTCGGATTCGGCAGGAAGCGCGATACCCAGTTCGCGCAGCTGATCGAGTTCGCGATCCGCTACGGCAAGCCGGTGCGCATCGGTGCCAACTGGGGTTCGCTGGACCAGGCGCTGGCGGCGCGGCTGATGGACGAGAACGCCCGGCGCGCCGAGCCCTGGGAGGCGGCACGGGTGCTGCGCGAGGCGCTCATCCGCTCGGCGCTGGACTCGGCGCAGCGCGCCGTCGAGCTGGGCCTGCCGGCCGAGCGCATCGTGCTCAGCTGCAAGGTCAGCGGGGTGCAGGAGCTGATCGCGGTGTACCGCGACCTGGCTGGCCGCTCGGACTTCGCGTTGCACCTGGGGCTGACCGAGGCCGGCATCGGCAGCAAGGGCATCGTCGCTTCGTGCGCCGCGCTGGCGGTGCTGATGCAGGAAGGCATCGGCGACACCATCCGCATTTCGCTCACTCCCGAGCCGGGCGCGCCGCGCACCCACGAGGTGGTGGTCGCGCAGGAGCTGCTGCAGACCATGGGCCTGCGTGCGTTCACGCCGATGGTCACCGCCTGCCCGGGGTGCGGCCGCACCACTTCGGAGTTCTTCCAGGAGCTCGCCGGCCGCGTGCAGGAGCACGTGCGGGCGAAGATGCCGGAATGGAGGATCAGCCACCCCGGGGCAGAGAACCTGACCCTCGCGGTGATGGGCTGCGTGGTCAATGGCCCGGGCGAGTCGCGTCACGCCGATATCGGCATCTCGCTGCCGGGCACCGGCGAGGCGCCCTCGGCACCGGTGTTCATCGACGGCGAGAAGGCGTTGACCCTGCGTGGGGAGCGCATCGCCGAGGAATTCGTCGCCCTGGTCGACGACTACGTCGACAGGCGCTATGGGCGGGCTGCCGGGGGCGGCTGAGCTGGTCGGCCACCTGCGCACCGGGGTGCGCGAGGGCCGACGCTTCATCGTCCGGCACGCCTGGGCGCTGGCGCTGCTGTTCGGCGGACTGCTGCTGCCGATCTGGGTCTTCTCCGAGCTTGCCGACGAGATCCGGGACGCCGAGGCGATCGTCTTCGACGAGCCCTTGCTCCATTTCGCCGCGGCGGTCGCGCACGAGGGCTTCGATCGCGTGTTCCTGTTCTTCTCCGCGATCGGCTACGCCTGGGGCGTGGTGCCCGCCGACGTGGCGCTGGTGGTCGCGCTGTTCGCGCTGCGGCGCTATCGCGAGGGCATCTTCGCCGCGATCGCGCTCGGCGGCGCAGCGGTGCTCAACCTCGCCGCCAAGCAGGCGTTCGCGCGCGATCGGCCCTCGCTCTGGGAATCGATCGCTCCCGAGCCGACCTACAGCTTTCCCAGCGGCCACGCGATGGGTTCGGCCGCGCTGGCCCTGGTGCTGGTGCTGCTGGCCTGGCCCACGCGCTGGCGCTGGCCGGCGATCGCGGCGGCGGCGATGTTCGTGCCGATGGTCGGCCTGTCGCGGATCTATCTCGGCGTGCACTACCCCTCGGACATCCTCGCCGGCTGGGCAGCCGCCTCGATCTGGGTCGTGGGGGTCTATCTCATGACCTTCCGCCGCCGGCCGCCCTTCGCGCACCGCTGAGCCGGGCTCACCGGGGCGTGGCCTGCTGCGGTGCGCAAACGCGCGAGCGGCCGCCGGTGTAGAGTCGGGGCTGGCGCCGGCCGGTCCGGCGGCGCCGCCCGGCGGACAGGGGCGCCGGTGAGTTTCGAGCCAGGGCTTTCCAGGTTGGCGTCCGCAGCGCGGGCGTCCCTTTCGATCGCTGCGCCGATCCTTTCCGGGGAACACACATGTCACGAAAGAAGCATTGGGTTGCGGTGGCGACGCTGATCGCGCTCGCCGCCGTCGCGGGTGCCAGCACCCTTCAATTCCGCAGTGGACCGGACGCGTCCGGCAACCGGGCCACGGCGGCCGGGCAGGCCACCGGGGCGGTTGCAGCCGCAGCCGTCGGCCAGGGCGGCGCGGTCGCCGCCAGGCCAGCGGTCCGGCCGGATGCCGGCCGCGACGACGGCGGCACCTACGTGGTGGTATTGCGCGAGCCCGCGCTGGGCGCGTACCGGGGCGAAGTCGCCGGCCTGCCGGCGCCGCCGCGTCGCGCCGACGCGCGCGGCAAGCTGCGCCTGGACAGCCGCGGCGCTGCGGCCCGCAACTACGTCGGCTACCTTCGGACGCGCCAGCAGCAGCTGGAAGGCGAGATCGCCGTCAGGATCGGCCGTCCGCTGGCGGTGCGCGAGCGCATGCAGCACGCGGTCAATGCGATCGTCACCGACCTGGGCGGCGGCGAGGCCGACCGCATCCGCGCGCTGCCCGAGGTGCTGCTGGTCGAGGAGTACCGCGAGTACGTGCTGGACACCGACACCGGCCCCGGCCTGATCGGCGCCGACGCCCTCTGGGACGGTAGCGCCCCCGGCGCGGACGCCGCGTGGCAGGGCGAGGGCGTGGTCTTCGGCATCCTCGATTCGGGCATCAACTTCGGCAGCCCGTCGTTCGCCGCCGAGGATCCCGTCGACGGCTACGTGCACGTCAACCCGCTGGGCGCCGGCAACCATCTCGGCAGCTGCGCGGCTGGCGACGTGGACGAGGGGCGCTGCAACGACAAGCTGGTCGCCGGCTACGACTTCGTGTGCGGGCCGCCGGCCAACCTCTGCGGTCAGCCCAACATCCGCGAGGAGCCCGGCTTCGGAGACAGCAACGGTCACGGCACCCATGTCGCATCGACCGCCGCCGGCAACCGCCGCGACGACGTCTTCCGCGGCAACCCGGTGAGCATTTCCGGGGTGGCGCCGCGCGCCAACATCGTCGCCTTCGACATCTGCTACACCAATACCGCCACCGGCCAGGGGCTCTGCCCGAACGTCTCGGCGGTGGCGGCGGTGGACCAGGCGATCGCCGACGGCATCGTCGACGTGATCAACTACTCGATCGGCGGCGGCTCGCAGCCGTGGAGCGAGGTGGTCTCGCTGGCGTTCCTGGGCGCGGTCGATGCCGGCATCTACGTGGCCACCTCCGCCGGCAACAGCGGCCCGGGCCCCAACACCATGGGCCACCTGGAACCGTGGGTGTCGTCGACCGCCGCCTCGCAGCACGGCCGTGGCGCGTTCAGCGTGCTGCTGCAGGTCACGGGGCCGGAGCCGGTGCCCGAACCACTGTCGCCGGTGCTGCTCAACGAAGGCTCCAACGGCGTGGCCCACGACGCCACCATCCCCGGCACCACGCCGCTGCGGGTGAGCGACGGCTACGACGGCGATACCGACGCCTGCGCGGCGCTGCCGGCCGGCAGCTTCGACGGCGCGATCGCGGTGGTGCGGCGCGGCGGTTGTGCGTTCTCGATCAAGGTCAACAACGCCGATGCCGCCGGCGCGGTCGCGGTGGTGATCGCCAACAATGCCGACGGTGGGCTGATCCCGTCTGTGCCGGGGACCGCGATCCCGGCGTTCGGCGTGACCCAGGCCGACGGCGATGCGTTGCGCGACTTCGCCCGCGCGCATGCCGACGCCACCGCGATGATCGGATTCCCGGCGGTGCCGCTGCCGAACACCGTCGATGCGCTGGGGGCGTTCAGTTCGCGCGGCCCGGCCGGCAACTTCGATCTGCTCAAGCCAGACGTCACCGCGCCCGGGGTCAGCATCCTGGCGGCCGATGCCGGGACCACGATCACCGGGTTCGAGCAGCTGCTGGGGCTCAAGAACGGCACCTCGATGGCGTCCCCGCACCAGGCTGGCGCCGCCGGGCTGCTGCGTCAGGCGCGGCCGGGCTGGACCATGCCGGAGATCAAGTCGGCGCTGGCGATGACCGCCGATCAGACCGTGCTGCTCGAGGACGAGGTGACCCCGGCCGACCCGTTCGCGCGGGGTGCGGGACGCATCCGCGTCGACCTGGCGATCAACGCCGGCCTGGTGATGGACGAGAACGCGGGCAACTACCTGGCGGCCAATCCGGCCGAGGGCGGCGATCCGTCGGCGCTCAACCAGCCCAGCCTGGCGAGCGGGCGCTGCTTCGAGGGCTGCGAGTTCATTCGCACCTTCCGCAACCCCACGTCGCGCGCGCAGGTCTGGCGCCCGCGGCTGGAGGGCCTGCAGGGGCGGGTCACGCCGGCCAGCCTGAAGGTGCCGGCCGGCGGGAGCCGCAGCGTGCGGGTGACGATCGACAGCCGGGCGCTGCCGGCCGACGGCAGCTGGCACTTCGGCACCGTGGTGCTCGAACCCGCCGGCGGCCTGTTGCGCGATCCGCTGCCGGTGCTGCGCCTGCCGGTGGCGGTCTCGGTGCCGCCCCCGGCGATCGCGCTGCCCGATCTGGTGACCGCCAGCATCGCGCAGGGCCAGAACGGCAGCGTCGACGTGACGGTCGGGAATGCGGGCGGCTCCACGCTGGAGTTCTCGGTCGACAACACCGGCAGCGCCACGCTGCAGGTGGCGGACGTGAAGCGGGGGGCGGTCACCAGCGGCTACCGCAGCACCCTGTACACCGATCCGGGTGCGGATCCGCCGGGCGCGTTCGCCAGCGACGACTTCGTGCTCGCCAGCCAGACCCGCATCGGCTCGCTGTTCACCGAGGGCTTCGTCAGCAGCGGCGGAGCGCTGGCGACGGTCGCCCAGGCGATTACGTGGAGCATCTACCCGGATGCGGCAGGCATGCCGGCGGGCGATCCGCAGACCTCGCCGGGCGCGGCGGTGTGGAGCCATACCGCGACACCGGGCGCACCGGGCGTCGACACCACCGGCAACCACATCGGCCTCGAGCTCGAGGCCGCCGGCCAGGATGTCGTGCTGCCCGCCGGCCGCTATTGGCTGGTGGTGCACACGCACGCCACCCTGGCCAACCGCTGGGTCTGGTTCGCGGCGCCGTCCGGCAGCGGCAGCTTCATGGTGATCACCCCCGGTGCCGATGGCACCGGTACCTGGAGCCCGGTGTCGAGCTTCGCGGGGCTGTCGATGACGGTCTCCGGGACGGTCGAGTGCGGTGCGTCCTGGCTCGGCCCGGTCACCCCGCCGATGGGCCGGCTGGCGCCTGGCGCCTCGCGCCCGCTGCGGATGGCGCTGGGCGGGGCCGGGCTGACCCCGGGCACCTACGGCGGCAACCTCTGCGTGGCCAGCAACGACCCGGTCACGCCCAAGGCCGCCGCGCCGGTGCGCCTGACCGTCACGCCGTAGCGGTCCTCGATGTCCATCGAAAGGGGCCCGCGCAAGCGGGCCCCTTTTTTATTGGGGTTCTTCGCCCCACCTGAGGAAGGTGGCTCCCGGACGAACGCGGTACATGACTCCAGGCGGACGCCGTGAGCCGTGAGCCGTGAGCCGTGAGGTTCAGTGTTCGAGTTCCACCCGGTTGCGGCCGCCGTCCTTGGCGCGATACAGCGCCGCATCCGCCGCCCGCATCAGCAGACTGAAGCTGTCGCGGTCCGGACGCAGCTGGGCCAGGCCGGTGCTGACGGTGATCCGACGCGCCTCGCCACCCGGTTCGAACCGGGTGGAGGCCACGGCCGCGCGCAGACGTTCGGCGAACCGGGCCGCCGGCTCCAGCGCGCATTCGGGCAGCAGGATCGCGAACTCCTCGCCGCCGACGCGCGCGGCGATGTCGCCGCCGCGCAGGTGCTGCCGCAGCACCGCGCCGATCTCGCGCAGCACCCCGTCGCCGGCGATGTGGCCGTGGCGATCGTTGACCTCCTTGAACAGGTCGATGTCGACGATGCCCAGCGTCAGCGGCCGCCCATGGCGGAGGGCGCGGGCGATCTCCTTGTCCGCCAGTTCGACGAAGTGGCGGCGGTTGTGCAGGTTGGTCAGCGCGTCGTGGGTGGCCAGCTGGTAGACCTCTTCGTGGTAGCGGGCCTCCACGCTCTCCTGACCGATGAATTTGAGGATGCTTTCACCCACGGTGACGTGGTCGCCGTCGGCGAGCGGTGCGCACGCCGCCGGGCGGTCGTTGAGCAGGATGGGGTTGGTCGCTCCGAGGTCGACCAGGCGATAGCCGTCGCCGTCGCGCTCGATGCGGCAGTGCGCACGCGAGACGCTGGGGTGATCGATGCACAGGTCGGTCTCGCGCGAGCGGCCGACCGTCACCGGGTCGTCGCCGAGATCGGCGCGGCGCCCCAGCCCCTCGCCGTGGATCACCACCACGCACGCCGGGCGCAGCGTGGGCTGCTCCGGCCCCGGACTCAGCCGGGTACGCTCGGTGATCTGGTCTGGTTCGTGGTCTCCGTCGCGACGCACCATGTGCGCGATTCCCCCGTCTGCCCGCCCAGTGTACGCCGCGAGCGGGCGGCGGCAGGTCCGTTCGATGCGGCGCCCAGGCGCTGCAGGCTCCGAAACACGCGAGCGCAGCGGACTTTTCGAGTCCTGGAAGGGAACCGCGTGGGATGCGGGCCGTGCAACCCGCCCTGCCGTACCGATGCTCCGCCGGCGGATTCAGGAAAGCGCGCTGTCGATCCGCCGCATCAACAGGCCGAGGCTGTCCGCCCCGGGGCCGAGTTCCGCCAGAGCGGTGCGCACGCCCACTTGCAGCGACACGCCGCCGGCTAGGGCGAGCGGCTCGGTCAGGGTGCGCCGCAGCTTGTCCAGGAACACCCCCGCGGCGTCGGCTCCGCGACCGCTCAGCAGCACCGCGAATTCGTCCTCGCCGATGCGTGCGGCGACGTCGCCCTCGGTCATGCGCTCCTGCACCAGATCGCCGGCGCGGCGCAGCGCCGCGTCGCCGGCCGCATGGCCGTGGCGCAGGTTGATCTCGCGCAAGCCGTCGAGATCGAGCACCGCCAGGGTCAGCGGCGACTGCCGCTGCCGCGCGTCGGCGATCATCGCCTCGGCCAGTTCGACGAACTGGCGCCGGCCGTGCAGGCCGGTGAGCTGATCGCGCATGGCCAGGTGCTGGATCTGCTCGTGGTAGCCGGCCTCGACGTTGGCGTGGCCGATGAACTTGAGGATGCTCTCGCCGACGGTGATCCGGTCGCCGTCGGCGAGCGCTGCGTCCGCGACCGGCTGGTCGTTGAGCAGGGTCGGGTTGGTGGCGCCGAGGTCGCGTACGCGATAGCTGCCGGCGCTCGCCCGGATCTCGCAGTGCCGGCGCGAGACGCTGCGGTGCGGGATGTACAGCGAGACATCGCTGGAGCGGCCGATCACCACCGGCTCCATGCCGACGTCGGCGCGGCGGCCGAGGCCGTCGCCGTGGATCACCACGACGCAGGCCGACGCTCGCGGCGGTACGGCGCGCGGGCCGTCGCTTCGGATGGTCCTGAGCTGGGTGTCCTCGGCCATGGCGGGTTCGGGCGGAACGGCAGCCGATTCTAGCCAAATCCGCGAAGCGCCGTGGCTGCGTTCCGGCGCGACGCGATCGGCCGGCCACGCGGTCGCGTCTCTTACGCGGCTCTTACGCTGGACTGACGCGGCTGTTACGGCCGCCGCCTAGAGTCGCCACCGTACACCTCCACGCCGCAGGCGGGACGGTGGTCGCAAGGGGCCTTCACTCTCAGGGGAAATCGCGATGCAAGCACGTTCCAGCTCACGGCAGGGCGGATTCACGCTGGTCGAAATGGCCGTCGTCCTGGTCATCATCGGTGTAATCCTGGGCGCCGTCATGATCGGCCGCGACGTCCAGCGCAATGCCGAGTACACCCGCATCAAGCAGAAGTTCATCGACCAGTGGGTGGTGGCCTACAACACCTACAACCAGCGCCTCGGCGCCCCGGTGGGCGACAACCAGAGCGCGCCGCGGCTGATGGTCAATGGCTCCAACTACCAGGGAGACGGCAACACCCTGTCCGGCGGCAACATGTCCAACGCCGCCGAGCCCGCCGCGATCTGCCGGGCCCAGGCCGGCCCCAACATGTTGCGCACTCACGAGGGCAATGCCGATTTCGACCTGCGCAACATGATGCTGCGCGCCGGCATCACCCTGCCGCCCGGGCGCGGCGCCGGGATGGAGGACAGGTACGTGTACCTGGATACCAACGGCAACCCGCAGGAAATCCAGATCTGCTTCCAGTGGAACCGCCCGGGCACCGACTCCGGCTCCGGCAACGTCATGGTGATCACCGGACTGACTCCGGACCTGGCGCGCGCCCTGGACCAGATGGTCGACGGCAAGCCCGACGCGCAGAACGGCGCCTTCCGCCAGGAGGCGATCGTCCGCACCGAGACCGGCGACGTCACCGCGCCCGGCGTGGAGTGGGAAGGCAACAACACCCAGGGCATCGACAGCGGCAGCGGCGACGCCCTGGCCGAGGGCGACAACACCGATGCCGACCAGGTGATGACGCTGGTCGCGCACTACAAGATGAACCAGTGACCGGAGCGCGGCGATGAACCTCGCGCAGCTCTCCTCCAGGTTCGAGCTCTCGCGGCGCAATTCGCTGCTCGTGTTCGGCGGCACCCTGCTGGCGCTGGTGGTGGCGGCGACCTGGTTCGTCAGCGCCCGTTCGGGACTGGCCGACGCCTATGCCGAGGTCGGCACCCGCGGCCAGCTGCTGGCCGAGGCGAAGGTGCGCGAGCTCGAGGCGGAGCTTCGGGTCGAGTACGCCGACTCGGCCAGACGCCTGTTGGCGGCCAGCCAGGCGCGCGGGATGCAGCCCGAGGCCTGGGGGGAACGCCTGATCAACGTCAAGCAGGGCCAGCTGCCGCGCGAGGACGTGGCGACGCTGCTCGCCAGCATCGCCCGGGGCGACGGCCGCATCTTCGGCGCCCAGGCGTTCGACCTGTCGGTCACGCGCGCCGAAGAAGGATTGTTCGACGTCCCCGAGGAGACCGGGCGCGAGCCGGCGCCGCTGTCGCTGAGCCTGGGCGGGACGATGCTGTTCCGCACCCAGCAGGGTGGGGGCACTCCGGCCGCGCTGGCGGCCGGCCTGGAGGGTGCGCGATGAACAGGCTGCTCGTGGTGCAGCAACAGCACCGCTGGCTGGTATTCGACGGCGCCAGCGTACGCCTCCTGGAGGCGCGCCCGCGCCTGGACCGCCCGGCGATCGTGATCGGCGATTTCGGCGGCGCCGGCAGCAACGTGATCTCGCTCGAGGGCAGTCCCGCGCACGCGGTGGCGCTGATCGAGAAGCGCCTGCGCTCGGACGGCCTGATCGACGGCGAGAGCAAGATCCTGATCCACAAGTCGCGGAGCATGGGCGGCGGCTATCAGACCCTGTTCACCGCGATCGAGCTCGAGGCCTGGCAGCAGAACTACTCCTGGGCCGAGTCCCAGGCCGACCACTGCCTGCTGGTTCCGGTGACCTCGCTGCTGTGGCATGCGACGGGCACCGGCCAGGGGGTGGTGCTGCACTCGGGCAATCAGGTCAGTGCGCTGGCGGTGTTCAAGCACAGCATCGTCTACCGCTCCGCGCTGGCCTACAGCGACGAGCCGGCCGACCTGCTGATGACGGTGGGCGCCCTGGCCGAGCAGTTCGCCGCGGACCTGGAGGACGGCGAGGACGACGTCGCGCAGCTCACCATGCGGTGGTGCACCGTGCTCGCGGGTCGCGAGGACGGCGCCGCCGACACCGGCGCGGCGTTGCGCGAGGTGTTCTCGGCGCGCAGCGGCATGCAGGTGGCTGCGGTTCCCAGCCGGCGGGTGACGGACGAGGCCGGCATCGGCTACGACAGCAGTATCGACTGGCTGGCCGCCGCGGCCACGCCGCTGATCGCGGTCAACCGGCCGACCAGCCGCATCGCCTACGTGGCCGAGCGCGTGTTGCCGCTGGCCAGCGCCGCCTCGCTGCTGATCGCGCTGAGCCTCGCGGCGCTCAGCGGTCGCTGGGCGCTGAGCGCCGGCGAGGCCAACCGCCGCGCCGAGCGACTCTCGCAGGAGGTGCAGCAGATCGACATGCGCATCGCCGCGATGCACGAGCGCCAGGGGGTGCCGGAGGGCTTCGATGAGACCCTGGCGCTGGTCGAGCGTGCGGCCGCGCTGCATGGCGATCTCGACCCCGAGGCCAGCCTGCGGCTGGTGCGCAGCGCGGCGGCTGGCGACGTGCGGATCCTGCGCCTGCGCCTGGACGCGCAAACGACGGCGCCGCGGGCCGGCGCGGCCGCGATGGCGCCGGAGCGCACCCTGCGCGTGGACGGGATGGTCGAGGCCGGCCGCGGCCGGCCCGGCATGCAGATCGCCGATTTCGTCGAGCGGTTGCGGCGGCAGGGCTTCGATCCGGTGCCGGCCGACCCGCAGTCCAACCTCGGGGCGCAGGGGTCCGGCAGTTTCTTTTCCTACCTGCTGCGGATCCGTCCGGCGGCGACGATCACCGGGGGCGAGCGATGAAGCTCAAGTACGCGGCCGCGATCTCGCTGCTCGCCTGGCTGGGCGTGGTGGCGTGGATGGCGACGATGGTGATCGCCAAGCCCGCGGTGATGCGCACCCGTGCCGGCACCACCGAACCGCCGGTGATGAACGAACTGCGCAATGGCGTCGCCCGCAACCAGCGCGCCGAGCAGGCGCTCGCCGGGCTGCAGGCTGGCGTGCCCGCGGCCGGCGAGGGCGCGATCGCGCTCTCCCCGCGCGGCCGGCTGGACCCGGAAACCGGCGATGCGCTGCGCATCGACGCGGCCGACGCGGCGGCGTTGACCGCGGACCACGTGGTCTCGCTGATCGTCAGCAGCGGCGCGCGCCGGCGCGCGCTGATCGATGGGCGCTACGTCGGCCCGGGCGCGCGGCTGGACGGCGGCGCGCGGGTGCGGGCGATCGGATTCGACTGGGTGGCGATTGACGACGAGCGCAACGGCCGCAGGATCCTGCGCGTGCGTTCGCCGTACCTCGCACCGGGGGAGGAGGGGTAGGGGATGGC
>NZ_JACCKA010000027.1 GCF_013425525.1 Luteimonas salinisoli
CGCCCGGCTGCAGCGCAGCGCGGAACGGGCGACGGCGGGCGGACAGCGACCGGGGACGTCAGAACGTTCCCCGGATCCCGAGCAGGATCGTGCGTCCCGGCTCGTAGTAGTCGTAGGTCACGTTGTCGTACTCGAGCACGCTGCGCTGCTGCTTGTTGGTCAGGTTGATGACGTTCAGCGTGACCTGCGGGCTGCTCGGCAGCGCGGAAAACGTGTAGCCCGCCGACAGGTCGAGCTGGCCGCGCTTGAGCACCCGGTGCTGGGCGTAGTTGATGCCGCCCTCGTTGTTGCCGCGGGCGCGTACCGCGAAGCCGTCGCTCCAGTTGTAGGACAGGCGCACCGAGGCGACGTCGTTCTCCCAGTAGGTGGTGGCGTTCCACATCCTCGGGGCGATGCCGAACAGGTTGCCTTCCAGCTCGTCGGCCTCCTGGCCGGTGGGCTCGAGATCGATGTCGGTGTAGTTGGCCATGAAGCCCAGGCCGTCGAACACGAAGTCGAGCGGCTGCACCCAGATCGCCTCCCAGCCCTGGATGTCGAGGGTGGCGTCGGCGTTGACCTGCTGGCGCACGTTGATCGGCGCATCCAGGCCGCCGTTGGCGTCGAGCGCGGCCCGCTGGTTGTCGGTCAGATCGTCGATCGAGATGCCGAGATCGCGGAACGGGATCACGTTGATCCCCTGGTAGGTGTAGCCGGAGATGCGCTTGTTGAACAGGCTCAGGGCGACCATGCCCTCGCCCCCGGTGTACCACTCCGCGCCCAGGTCGACGTTGGTCGACAGGTAGGGCGAGAGGTTCGGGTTTCCCTGGTCGGCGATCTCCGCCGAGGGATCCGAGAAGGTGGTCGCCGGCAGCATCGAACGCGGGTTGGGGCGGGTCATCGTCCGGGAGCTGGACAGGCGCAGCACCACGTCCTCGGCCACGTCCCAGGCTGCGCTGAACGATGGCAGCCATTCGTCGTAGCCGCCTTCCAGGCTCTGCCACTGGCGCACGCCGCCCAGTACCACCGGGCCGCTGATCTCCTGGTCGGTGTCGACCCAGCGCACGCCGGCGTTGAAGCGCAGGTTGCGGTTCCAGATGTCGGCCTCGCCGTTGACCTCGACGTAGGCGGCGAAGTTGGTCTCGTCCACGGCGCCGGCGGCCGCGCCCACCGACTGCGAGGTGTTGACCTCCGGCGCCTCGTCGCTGAACTGGCGGTAGTTGGTGGCAGCGAAGAACGCGTCGAAGTCCATGGTGATGAAGCCGTGCGGGCCCGGCCGCAGGAAGCTCGCCAGATCGGCGTCGGAGACGGTCTCCAGCACATGCGCCTGCCATGCCGCGCTGTTGTCGAAGGCGTTGATGGTGCGGCTGAAGCGGTCGTAGGCCACGCCGACCTTGATGTTGCGCCGGTCCTCGCCCAGCTGCAGGTCCGCGCGCAGGCGGCCGGCCTCGGTCACGCGCTTTTCGTTGTTGACGTTCACCCGCCCGCCGGCCCAGGTCCAGCCGGCGTTGGGATCGTTGAGGTCGAGCCCGCCGGTGGTCCAGGTCGGCTCGGAGCCGTCGTTGGTGTAGTCGACGGTGGTGAAGGGCGACATCGGCAGGATGGTCGGCGACTCGCGGAAGAACCAGCTGCGGCTCCAGTTGCCGGCCACGTCGAGCTTGATGTCCTCGTTCTCGCCGAACCAGAGGGTGGCGCCCGGATTGACGTTCCAGTACTGCACCTCGTCCCGGTACGGACGCGCCTCGAGGAAGAACTGCGCGTTGACCAGGGTCGCGCTGGTGACCACGCCGTTCTCGTCGAGCTGCATGTCGGTCGGCAGGAAGCCGACCGGGCCGAAGGTGCGCCCGACCAGGTTCATGTCGATGCGGTCGTTCTGGTACTTCGCCCTGGAGTACAGCGAGTCCAGGTAGAAGTGCATGCGGTCGCTGGGCCGCCATTCCAGCGAGCTGATGACGGCGTCGCGGTCGCGGTCGCCGGACATGTCCACCGGCCGGCCCAGGCGCGGGAACAGCGCCTCGGTGATCTGGCCGATGTCCAGGCCGGGGTTCTGCGCCATCAGCCAGGCCGCGTCGACCGTGTCGCCGGGCGTCAGCCCCGCCCCGCGCGTGGAGGCGTTGTCCGGCACGGTGTTCGGCATCTGCAGGCTGCCGCCGCCGCCCGGGTTGCACTCGGCGGGACGGGTGGTGAGCG
Organism: Luteimonas salinisoli; assembly: GCF_013425525.1. GTDB lineage: Bacteria > Pseudomonadota > Gammaproteobacteria > Xanthomonadales > Xanthomonadaceae > Luteimonas > Luteimonas salinisoli. Next base: position 2,167 of record NZ_JACCKA010000027.1, read on the forward strand.
GATCCACGTCGTCGGGCGCATCCAGCCCGCACTGCTGGTAGTTCAGCGACGGGTTCATCCAGCCGATCGATTCCCAGCCGCGCACGGAGAGCCGGCTGCGTACCGACGCCACGCCGAACAGGGCGCCGAAGGTCCCCTCGTCGTTGGTCCAGCTGTAGATCGCCGAGCCGCGCGGGCTGATCTTGTCGCCGATGCTGTTGTGGTCGAGCTGCAGCGAGTAGTTCAAGTGCTGTCCCGGGTTGTCGAACGGGCGCGCGCTGCGCATGTCGACCACGCCGGAGACGCCGCCCTCGGGCAGGCTCGCCTGCGGCGACTTGTAGACCGTGAGCTGGTTGAAGAACTCGGTCGGGAACAGGTTGAGGTCGACCTCGCGGTTCTGGTTGCCGCGGTTCAGGCCGATCGACGCGGTGGCGGCCTCGCCGCCGTTGATGATGGTCTTGGTGAAACTCTGCGGCAGGCCGCGGATGCCGATGTTGAGGCCTTCGCCGTTGACGTCGCGGTCGAGCTGGATGCCGGGGATGCGGTTGAGCGACTCGGCGATGTTGAGGTCGGGGAACTTGCCGATGTCCTCGGCGAAGATCGAATCGGTGAAGCCGGTCGAATCGCGCTTGGCGTCGGTCGAGAACTGCAGGCTGCGGCGAAAGCCGGTCACCACGATCGAATCGAGCTCGGTGACCTCGGTTGGCGCCTGCGCCTGCGCCTGCTGCGGCTCGGGCGCCTGCTGCACCTGGGTGTCGGCCTGCGTAGCGGTCTCGGCCTGGGTCTGGGCGAGGACCGGGGCGCATGCCAGGCCCAGGATCGCCAGCCCCAGCGCGCGCGACAGCGCGGTTCTTGGATAGTTGCTCTGCACCATACTCCCCTCCCGTTTCTGGTGTCGGTGCGGGCCGGCGATATGGTTCGCCGTTCCCGCGGATTTGGGTTGTCCTGCCTTCTGCTGCGTATCCCTGTTGGTTCTGCTGATGGAGCGTTTCGCGATGCGTTCCGACCCGTCCGCGCGGGACGGGTCGCAGCGGATGTTAGCGCTCCCATGATGGTCCCGCAAGTGCATTCGCGAGAGACGCGACGCATACCTGAAACCCGCGTTTTTCAGCTGAAAAACCCTGTTTTGGCGTTTTTGATCGCTCGGCAGATTCATGCTGCATTGCCGCATTGTCCTGCCGCGCAATGCTGTGCTAATGATAGCGATACCACCAAACGATCCGCCGCAGGCGCCAGGCCCGGGAGGGGGCGTGCGATGAGGCCAGACGAACATTGCGCGCGCGCGCGCGGCGGCGGCCCTGCGCACGATCCGCGCAGCCCCGCGCCCCGCGCGCCGGATGCGGGAGGCCGCGCATGAGCGGCGTTCCCGCCGTCGTTCCGCCGATCAGCAGATACCGCTGGGTCATCTGCGCCCTGCTGTTCTTCGCCACCACCATCAACTACGTCGACCGGGCCGTGCTCGGCGTGCTTGCGCCGACGCTGCGCACCGAGTTCGGCTGGACCGACCAGGACTACGGCGTGATCAGCGCCTCGTTCACCCTGGCCTACGCCATCGGTTTTCTCGTCGCCGGCTGGTTCATCGACCGGGTGGGAACGCGCATCGGCTACAGCGTCTATCTCACCGTGTGGTCGTTGGCCGCGGCGGCGCATGCGCTGGCGAAGTCCGTGGTGGGCTTCAGCCTCGCGCGCTTCGCGCTGGGCCTGGGCGAATCGGGCAACTTCCCCGCCGCCATCAAAACCGTCGCCGAGTGGTTCCCGAAGAAGGAGCGTGCGCTCGCCACCGGCATCTTCAACGCCGGCTCCAACGTCGGCGCCATCGTCGCCCCGCTGGTGGTGCCCTGGCTCGCGCTGACCTGGGGTTGGCGCACCGCGTTCGTCGCGACCGGCCTGGCCGGGCTGGTGTGGCTGCTGTTCTGGTGGCCGGTCTACCGGCGCCCGGCGCAGCACCCGAAGGTGTCCAGCGCCGAGCTCGCGCACATCGAGAGCGACCCGCCCGACCCGCCGGGCCGGACCCGCTGGGCGCGGCTGCTGCGGTTCCGCCAGACCTGGGCGTTCGCGGCCGGGAAGTTCCTGACCGACTCGATCTGGTGGTTCTACCTGTTCTGGTTCCCGCTGTTCATGGCCGACCGCTTCGGCGTGGACCTCAGGACCATCGGGCTGCCGATGGTCACCGTGTTCCTGCTGGCCGACGTCGGCTCTGTGGGCGGCGGCTGGCTGAGTTCGGCGCTGATGAAGCGCGGCTGGAGCGCCAATGCCGCGCGCAAGACCACGATGCTGGCCTGCGCACTGTGCATCCTGCCGGTCGTGTTCGCCCCGCACGTGGAGGGCCAGTGGGTCGCGGTGTGGCTGATCGGTCTGGCCGCCGCCGCGCACCAGGGCTTCTCGGCCAACCTCTTCACCCTCACTTCCGACATGTTCCCGCGCTCGGTGGTCGGCTCGGTGGTGGGCATCGGCGGCTTCGCCGGGGCCATGGGCGGCTTCTGCATCAACCTCGGCGCGGGCTGGCTGAAGCAGCACACCGGCAGCTACGCGGCGATGTTCGCCATGGCCGGCTGCGCCTACCTGACCGCCCTGCTCGTCATCCACCTGCTGGTCCCGCGCCTGGCGCCGGCGCGCCTCGAAGGCGGTGCGCCACCCCCCTCGACTCCCGGAGGCTCCCGACGATGAACACGCCCCTGGCCCGCCTGCTCGCGGCGACCCTGGTGCTCCCGCTGGCGCTGGCCGCCTGCGGCCCGCGCGACGCGCCCGACCCTGACGGTCCACCGCCCGAAGCCGACGCCGGAGCGCCCACAGCCACCGCGCTCGCCGCCGGCCAGGAGAAGTTTCTCGGCAGCGCGCACAGCCCGCCGCAGGCGGACGACTTCGCCGTCTACTGGAACAAGGTGACGCCGGAGAACGGCGGCAAGTGGGGCGAAGTGGAGGCCGAACGCGACGTCATGGACTGGACCGCGCTCGACGCCGCCTGGGGCACGGCGCAGGCGCACGGCCTGCCGTTCCAGATGCACGTGATGGTCTGGGGCAACCAGCAGCCCGAATGGATCGAGGCGTTGCCCGTCGAAGAACAGCGCGCCGAGATCGAGGAGTGGTTCGCCGCGGTGGCCGCGCGCTATCCGGGCATCGACTACGTCGAGGTCGTCAACGAGCCGCTGAACGATCCGCCGTCGAAGGACGACGAGGGCGGCGGCAACTACGTCCAGGCCCTGGGCGGCGACGGCGCGAGCGGCTGGGACTGGATCCTGGAAGCGTTCCGCCTGGCGCGCGAGCACTTCCCGACCTCGCGGCTGATGATCAACGAGTACAGCATCACCAACGATCCGGACGCCACCGCCCGGTACCTGGAGATCGTGCGCCTGTTGCAGGCCGAGGGGCTGATCGACGCGATCGGCGTGCAGGGCCATGCCTTCTCGACGACCACCGAGACGCCGATGTCGGTGCACCGCGCCAACCTCGACGCGCTGGGCGCGACCGGGCTGCCGGTCTACGTGACCGAACTCGACGTCGACGGCCCCGACGACGACACCCAGCTGCGCGACTACCAGCGGATCTTCCCGGTGTTCTGGGAGCACCCGGCGGTGCGGGGAGTGACGCTGTGGGGCTTCCGGCCGGGGCTGTGGCGCCAGGAGCAGGGTGCGTATCTCGTGCGCGAGGACGGCAGCGAGCGGCCGGCGCTGGCGTGGCTGCGGCGCTACGTGCGCGGGGAGGTCTCCGCACCGCGGCAGGACGCCGAGGAAGCATCCCCGGCCGGCGGCGACGCGGGCGGCGCTCCGGAATGAGCGCGGCGGCGCCCCGCACCGCGGCAGGACTCCGTCCGGACGTTCCCCGCTCCGCGACGTCCTGGTGGCGCCCGACGGCGGCCATCGTCCTGGCGCTCGCCCTGGCGCTGGCGGCGTCGGGCCCGGCGCGGGCAGCGGCGGCGGACTGCGACCGGCCAGCCGCCGTCTGCGAACGCGCCGTCGCCGCCGCGCTGCCGCTGGTCGACGGCGGCGTGCCGGCGACGGTGTATGCGGACGAGAGCGATTTCCCGGCCGTACTGCGCGCCGCGCGCGACCTGCGGGCCGATCTGTCCGCCGTGGCGGGCAGAGAAGCGGGATTTTCGACCGCGGCGGATGCGACCGGCCGCACCGCGATCATCGTCGGCACCCTCGGCCACAGCCCGCGCGTGGACCGCATCGTCCGCGAGCGGGGCATCGATACCGCCGCGCTGACCGGCCGCTGGGAGGCCTACCTGATCCAGGTGGTCGACGCGCCCGAGCCGGGCATCGAACGCGCGCTGCTGATCGCCGGCGCCGACCGCCGCGGCGCCATCTTCGGCATCTACGAGCTCTCGCGGCGCATCGGCGTCTCGCCGTGGACGTGGTGGGCCGACGTGCCCCCGCCCCGCGCCGCGAACCTGCACATCGCGCCCGGCCGCTTCATCGACGCGCCCGGGGTGAAGTACCGCGGCATCTTCATCAACGACGAGGATCCGGCGCTCGGCGGCTGGATCCGCGAGACCTACGGCAGCGCGAACCACCGGTTCTACGAGCGCGTGTTCCAGCTGATCCTGCGCCACAAGGCCAACTACCTGTGGCCGGCGATGTGGCTGCCGCGCGCGTTCTACGACGACGATCCGCGCAACGCCGAACTGGCCGACGAGATGGGCGTGGTGATCGCCACCACCCACCACGAGCCGATGATGCGCGCCCATGCGGAATGGGAGAAGTACGGCGAGGGGCCGTGGGACTACGCCCGCAACCGCGAGCGCCTGCAGGGGTTCTGGCGCGGCGGCATCGAGCGCCTGGCCGGCCGCGAGGCGGTGGTCACGCTGGGCATGCGCGGCGATGGCGACGAGGCGATGACCGAGGGCACGGCGATCGAGTTGCTCGAGCGCATCGTCGCCGACCAGCGCGCGATCATCGCCGAGGTCACCGGCCGGCCGGCCGCGGAGACGCCGCAGGTGTGGGCCCTCTACAAGGAAGTGCAAGACTATTTCGACCAGGGCATGCGCGTGCCCGAGGACGTCACCCTGCTGTTCGCCGACGACAACTGGGGCAACATCCGCCGGCTGCCCGAACCGGGTGCGGCGCGCCCGGGCGGCTACGGCGTGTACTACCACTTCGACTACGTCGGCGGGCCGCGCAACTACAAGTGGCTCAACACCGTCCAGGTCGAGCGCGCCTGGGAGCAGATGCGGCTGGCGTGGGCGCACGGCGTGGAACGGATGTGGATCGTCAACGTCGGCGACATCAAGCCGATGGAGCTGCCGATCAGCGCCTTCCTCGACCAGGCCTGGGATCCGGACGCGGCCGACCTGGCGTGGATCACCGGCTATCCGGCCGCCTGGGCCGCAGAACAGTTCGGCGACGCGCATGCCCGGGACATCGGCGAGATCCTGACCCGCTATACGCAGTACAACGCCCGGCGCAAACCGGAGCTGCTGGCGCCGGAGACCTGGAGCCTGCTGCACGACGGCGAGGCGGGCCGGGTCATCGCCGAATGGGACACACTCGAGGCGCGCACCCTCGCGCTGGCGAAGCGCCTGCCCGCCAGCCATCGCGACGCGTACTTCCAGCTGGTCGAGTACCCGGTGCTGGCCAGCGCCAATCTCAACCGCATGTACGTCGCCGCTGCCCGCAACCGGCTGTACGCGGCGCAGGGGCGCGCTTCGGCCAACCATTGGGCCGACGAGGCCCAGCGGCTGTTCGAACGCGATGCAGAGCTGCAGCGCATCTACGAGCGCGAGATCGCCGGCGGCAAGTGGATCCACATGATGTCGCAGCCGCGGATCGGCTATACCCACTGGCAGCAGCCCGAACGCAACGTAATGCCGCCGCTGGTGCAGGTGGACGTGCCGACCCGCGGCGTGACCGGAGTGGCGGTGGAAGGCGACGCGCGGCCCTGGCCGCAGCGCGCCGCGTCGCCGCGGCTGGCGCCGCTCGATCCGGTGGGTGCGCCCGCGCGCGAGGTCGTGGTGTTCAACGGCGGCGCGGAGCCGGTCGGCTTCACGGCACGGACATCGGAAACATGGCTGCAGGTATCGCCCGCAGAGGCCGAGGTCGACGATGCGCAGGCGCTGGAACTGGCCGTCGACTGGGCTCGACTGCCCGAAGGCGAGCACGAGGCCGTCCTCGCCATCCGCGGCAGCGACCGCACCGAGGTCTACGTGCAAGTGCCGGTGCGCAAGCCGCCGGCGCACCGCGGCGCGCGCGGGTTCGTGGAGGGCGACGGCGTGGTCGCCATCGAGGCCGCGCACCATGCCCGCGCAGTCGCCCCCGCCGGCGCCGAATGGCAGGCGATTCCCAACCTCGGCCGCACCCTGTCCGGGATGACCCTGTGGCCGGCCACCGGTAGCGCCCTGACGCCCGGCGGCGACGGCGCGCACCTGGCCTATCCGCTGGTCATGGACGCCGCAGGCGAGGTCGAGGTACGCGTCGTGCTGTCGCCGACGCTGGACTTCCGCAACCGCGGCGGGCTGCGCTACGCGGTCTCGGTCGACGACGAGCCGCCGCAGCTGGTGAACGTGCGCCTGGACCCGACCCCAGGCGACCGCGATTTCCGGGCATGGGAGCACGCCGTGATCGACAGCGTGCACGTGGCGAGCTCGCGCCACCACGTCGCTCCCGGCGCCAATACCCTGAAACTCTGGGCGGTCGACCCGGGGCTGGTGTTCCAGCGCATCGAGGTCGTCGCCGACCCGCGCCCGCGCGGTACGCTCGGCCCGGTGGAGAGCCGGCGCCGCTGATGCGGCCGGGCCCCGACCCCGGTTCGTCCCGCGTCCCCCCGTTCCAACCGGTGCGCAGCGGGACGGCAGGCACCCCCCATCTCGATCCCGACCGAACGCCATGACCCCCAGCCCGAAGCCACTGACGCTGAACCCGGACCGCCTGTTCCCGTCGGACCCGACGCAACGCGCGATCGCGCGGCGCCTGTACGCCGAGGTGACGTCGCTGCCGATCATCAGCCCGCATGGACATACCGACCCGTCCTGGTGGGCCACCGACGCACCATTCGCCGACGCCACGGAACTGCTGCTGGTGCCCGACCACTACGTGTTCCGGATGCTCTACAGCCAGGGGGTCCCGCTCGACGCGCTCGGCATCCCGCGCGCCGACGGCTCGCGTGCGGCAGTCGATCCGCGCGCGGCCTGGCGCCTGTTCTCGGAACGCTTCCACCTGTTCCGCGGCACGCCCTCGTCGATGTGGCTGAACCACGTTTTCCACGAGGTGTTCGGGCTGCGCGTGCGGCTCGGCGCCGACACCGCAGACCTCTACTACGACGCGATCACCGAGGCGCTGCAGACCGATGCCTTCCGCCCGCGCGCGCTGTTCGAGCGCTTCGACATCGAGGTCATCGCCACCACCGAGTCGCCGCTCGATCCGCTCGCCCATCACCAGGCGATCCGCGACAGCGGCTGGGGCGGCCGGGTCGTCACCGCCTACCGGCCCGACCCGGTGATCGACCCGGAACACGAGCAGTTTCCGGCAGCGCTGGAGCGCTTCGGGGAGATCACCGGCGAGGACGTCCACGACTGGGACGGCTACCTGCGCGCGCATCGCCAGCGCCGCGCGTTCTTCGCGGCGATGGGCGCCACCTCGACCGACCACGGCCACCCCAGCTGCGCCACCGCGGACCTGGCGCCGGCGCAGGCGCGGGCGCTGTTCGCCCGCGTCGTCGCCGGCAAGGCTAGTACCGCGGACGCCGAACTGTTCCGCGCCCAGATGCTCACCGAGATGGCGGCGATGAGCCTGGACGACGGCCTGGTGATGCAGATCCACCCCGGCTGCTTCCGCAACCACAACCGCGGGCTGTTCGAACGCCATGGCCGCGACAAGGGCGCCGACATCCCGCTGCGCACCGACTACGTGCACGCGCTCAAGCCGCTGCTCGACCGCTTCGGCAACGAGCCGGCGTTCCGACTGATCGTGTTCACCCTCGACGAGAGCACCTACGCGCGCGAGCTGGCGCCGCTGGCCGGGCACTGGCCCTGCCTGTTCCTCGGCCCGGCCTGGTGGTTCCACGATGCCCCCGAGGGGATGTGGCGCTTTCGCGAGCAGACCCTGGCGAGCGCCGGCTTCTACAACACCGTGGGCTTCAACGACGACACCCGCGCGTTCCTGTCGATCCCGGCGCGCCACGACGTCGCCCGGCGCATCGACTGCGCGGTGCTGGCGAAGCTGGTGGCGGAGCACCGCCTGGACGAGGACGAGGCCGCCGAGGTCGCCGTCGATCTCGCCTACCGCCTGCCCAAGCGGGCGTACAACCTGTGAGGCGCGGCCCCGCCGGCTCGGCGGCGATTCCGGGTGTTGCGACCCGCGCGGGCTTTCGCGTGCACGGTACGCTCCTACGCAGTGCCGGCATCCCGGACGGGAGGCGCCGACCCCGTAGGAGCGGCCCATGGCCGCGAAGGCCGCGGGTGCTCCCGCCGGGGTCGAAGGCGATCCCGGGCAGTGCCACCCACACCTGCTTGAGACCACCGATCGCCACTGCGTCGCACGCCATCGATCGCCATGGAGGCGCCCCATGATCCACCGCCACAATGCGCTGCCCACCGTGCTCGCCCTCGCACTGACCCTGGGCGGTGCCAGCGCCGGCGCCATCGCCCGCGCCGCCGAGCCCCCGCAGACCCTCAGGCAGGCATACGCCGACGCCTTCCTGATCGGAACCGCGGTCAACGAGGACATCGTCTCCGGCCGCGACGCCCGCGGCCAGGCATTGGTCCCTTTGCACTTCAACGCGATCACCGCCGAGAACGTGATGAAGGCGGAAGTGCTCCACCCCGAACCCGGACGCTGGGACTTCTCCGCCGCCGACGCCTTCGTGGAATTCGGCGAACGGCACGGCATGTTCCTGGTCGGCCACACCCTGGTCTGGCACAACCAGACCCCGGCCTGGTTCTTTCAGGGCGACGACGGCAGGCCGGCCGATACGGATACGATGCGCGAGCGCATGCGCGAGTACATCCGCACCGTCACCGGGCGCTACGCCGGGCGCGTCGACGCCTGGGACGTGGTCAACGAAGTCATCGGCGAGGATGGCGCCTACCGCGACACCCTGTGGGTGCGCGCCTACGGCGGCGACGGCGATGCGCTGGTCCGCGACGCCTTCCGCTTCGCCAGCGAGACCGCGCCCGATGCCGCGCTCTATTACAACGATTTCAACGCCTGGCGCCCGGAGAAGCGCGACGGCATCGTGCGCATGGTCGGGATGCTGCAGGCCGCCGGGATCCGCATCGACGGCATCGGCATCCAGGGCCACTGGGGCCTGAATTTCCCCTCCACCGATCACATCGAAGCGGCGATCGACGCCTATGCCGCGCTCGGGCTGAAGGTGATGGTGACCGAACTCGACGTCGACGTGCTTCCGCTGACGAAGGAAGGCCAGATCATCGGCCAAGGCATGATGCATCCACAGTTCCAGCTGCCCGAGTTCGAGCGCTTCCTCGACCCCTATCGCGACGGCCTGCCGCCGGACGTGGAGCAGCGGCTCGCGGACCGCTATGCCGAACTGTTCCGCATCTTCCACGGCCGTCGCGACAAGCTGCACCGCGTCGCGGTGTGGGGCGTGGACGACGGAATGAGCTGGAAGAACGACTATCCGATTCCCGGCCGCACCAACTACCCGCTGCTGTTCGATCGGGAGCATCGGCCGAAAGCCGCGCTCGAGGCGGTGTTGCGTGTCCGCGATGCCGCCGACCAGCTTCAGCGCGCGCGCCAACGCTCACGCGACTGATGTCCGCCCTAGCGGTTGCGCTGGCGCGGCGCTTCGGTCTCACGGCGTGTCGACGAGGCATCGGCGGCGATTTCCTTCAACGGCACCTCTCCCACCGCCAGCGCGCGCTCGACCCGGATCGTGCCGCCGGCCTCGTGCAGCCGGGCCTCGAGCTGGCGGTAGTCGTCGCACCACAGCGTCTCGATGTCGCGGTCGCGCCCGCGGTCGCGGGCCGCGTCGAAGGCCACCGCGCGCATCTGCAGGCGCCCCGTTGCCGCCTGCCCGCCCACCTCGACGCCGTAGCCCGGTATCGCAGCCTTGCGCAAGGCCAGGCGGCCGCTCTCGGCCCAGGCCGTTTCCATGCCTTCGCGCACTTCGTAGCCCAATCCCGCCAGCGCCTCGAGAACCGTCTCCCGGCGCAGCCGCGCGGCCAACTCGCCGGCGGCCGCGTCCACGATCTCCCTGCAGCGGGCCGCGAGCGCTTCGACGCGCGCGGCATCGCCCGCCGATTCGCAGGCTTCGGCTTCCGCCAGCAGCGCCGCGGCGGCGTCCGAATCGAGAAACGGGGCCGCCTCCGCGGCCAGCAGGGCCATCTCGGCGGTGCGGTCGCGCAGCCGCGCCTGCGCGCGCGAGGCCTCCGCCAGCTCCAGCAACAGGCTGTCCAGCATCAGATTGCGCCGGTCGTCGTCGGGGGCGCGCTCCATGGCCTCGAGCCGGGCAATGAACGGCGCCGCAACCGCTTCTTCAGCCAGCACCTGCAGCTCCGAGATGTGGCGGTCGATGTGCGTCAGGCGCGCATCGCGCGACGCGTCCGGTCCGGCCCGCCACTCCTCGGACGCGTGCGGCCGTCCGCCGGGCCCGAGCGCGGCCGCCAGCGCCCGTTGGGCTTCATTCAGTCCGCTTGCCGCGGCTTCCGCGGACGCTTCGGCCAGCCAGGCGAAGGCCTCGTTCAAAGCCGCCTCCTGCACGGCCTCGTCGGCGCCACGCAACCGCTCCGCCAGTGCCATCGCCGCCGCGGAGCCATTCGCCGCCAGCGCCGCCAGCAGCGCGCGCCGGTTCTCGTGTCTGCGCCGCCGCGTCGCCCGCACCGCCGCGGCGCGACTCACGGCCTGCCCTTCGCGCTCGGCAAGGTCGGAGCGCAGGAAGTCGCGCTCCCGCGTCGCCGCAGCCTGCAATTCGTCGAACCGGTCCTCCGCCAGCAGCGCGCGCAACGCGGCGATGCGGTCCGCCGCCGCCGCTCGCGATGCCTCGTCTAGTCCGCCCAGGGTCGCGGCCCTGGCCTGCCAGGCCGCGGCGACGCGCTCGACCTCCCGCAGCCGCCGCTCGCCGGCGGCGACCATTTCCTCCCGGGTGACGACGCGCACGACTTTCGGGCCGCTCATGATGAAACTCCTCTCAGCGCGTTGGCGATGGCGGCGGCCAGGTCGGCCCGGGCGCCGTCCGGATCACGGTACCAGTGCAGCACCGGCACGCGATGCAGGTGCGGGATGGCCTTGCCGAGCACCTTCGGACGCCAGATCTCCCGGGCCCGCGCGTGCGCGAGCAGCGGATGCCGCGGTCCACCGCACTCGATGCCGATGGCGTACAGGCCGCTGGCCGGATCCTCGATGGCGAAGTCGAGCGCGAAGGCGTCGTCGCCGCCGACAGCCACCGGCGCGTGCCCGAGGGACCGGATGAACGCCCCCACGGAACGGCTGAATCCATCGCCAGGACCCGTCCCGCCCTCGACGGCCCCGACCTCGGCGGGGTGCAGGCGCGAGAGCAGCGCGCGGGCACCCGGGAAATCCCCCGAGCTCAGCATCCGCGCGTAGGCCAGCCAGCCCTGGAGGTAATCGCGGGGCGTGCCGGGCGGGCGGCGCGTGACGAGGAAGTCGGCGACGTCGGCCACCGGCATCGAGCTCATCACCAACATCTTCTTGCGTGCGCGCGTCACCGCGACGTTCAGGCGCCGTTCGCCGCCGTGCTGCCCGAGCACGCCGAAGTTGCGGCGGAACACGCCGCGCGGATCGCGCCCGAAGGTGGTGGAGAAGACGATCACGTCGCGCTCGTCTCCCTGGACGTTCTCGACGTTCTTGACGAACACGGCCATGTCCTCGCCGTCCTGCTGACGGTTGCGCTCCTCGTCCCATACCCGCCGAAAGTCCTCGTCGACTTCCGCGCGTTCTTCCATCAGGTCTTCGATCAGGTCCGCCTGTTTGCGATTGAAGGTCACCACGCCCACCGAGGGCCGGTCAGCGGCCGGCCGCCGCCACAGGGCGGCCAGCCACTCGACCACGGCCTGCGCCTCCTCGGCGTTGGTCTGCTGCCGGTAGACGCCGTCGATCTGGCGCCACTCCAGCGGCTGCGTGGCCAGCACCGTTGCGTCCGGATGGCGCACGGGCACGTTCAGGCGATTGCGGTAGAAGGCGGCGTTCGAATAGCCGATCAGCTCGCGATAGCCGGAGCGGTAGTGGATCTGCAGGGTCTTCCCCGGCAGGCTACCCCGCGCGAGCTGCAGCAGGTCGGGACAATCCTTGATCTCGCGCCGGTTCCATTCCTCTTCGCGCGCCTCGCGCTGCGCCTGCTCGTCGAGATCGTCGGCGACCTCGTCCTCGTCCGCGTCGCCCTCGCCGTCGTCGAGCCTGCTGGAGAAGAACGCCGTGGGCGGCATCTGCTTCTCGTCGCCGCTGACCACCGCGACCCGGCCCCGGTAGAGCGTCGGCAGCGCGTACTCGACCGGCATCTGCGACGCCTCGTCGTAGATCACCGTGTCGAAAAGACCCGGCTCCAGCGGCAGGACCCGGCTGGCCACGTCCGGGTTCATCAGCCACACCGGCTTGAGCCGCATCAGCCCGATCGCGATGCCTTCGACCAGGAACTCGCGCAGGCGGCGCGTCCGCGCACCGCGCAGCCGGGTGATGTCCTCCCACTGCCTGCGAGTGCCGATCTCGGCGGGATCGACGCGCGAGGCCAGGTGCCGGCGGTTCAGATCGCGCATCTCGGCTTCGGCCTCGGCCAGCCGGGAGATCCGCGCGTCGTGTTCGCCCGCCTCGAGCAGCAGCTGCGGGTGCTTGCGCTCGATGGCCTGTTTCCACGCCAGCCGGGCTTCACGGTTCAACAGGCGCCGGAACGTCCTCTCCAGGCGCTCCGGATCGATCCTGTCCAGGGTCTCCTGCATCGGCCGCAGGTGCGCCAGGAGCGCCAGTTCGTCCTCGCGCAACTGCGCCGCCCGCGTCCGGAACTGCTGGTAGGCAACGAGATCGGGCAGCGCGTCGTGAATCGGGCCACGCAGCGACGCGGTCCCTGCGTTGCCGAGGATGCTGTCCCGGAACTGCGATGCCGGCGCGTCCTGCAGCCAGGGCGCGAGTTCGCCGAGCCGTTCCAGGCTGGCCTGGCGGGCGGCATGGCGCTGCAAGGCGGCCTGCACCTCCTCCAGCCAGCGGTCCAGCGCCTCGCGGCCGCCGCCCGCGGCGGTGTCGGCGCGGGACGGGTCGGGTGCGCGCGACAGGCGCACGGCCGTCTCGCGGGCCTCGCGCAGATGGCGCAGGGTTTCGGCGCCCTGCATGGCCAGGCCGGGACCGCTGTCGGGCGCGGGCGGCGGCACCATCAACTGCTGGTGGACGACGGTCAACGCGGCGCGCGATGGACGCCATGCGGTTTCCAGCCCGGCCGCCGCGGCCAGGCCGACGACGGCATCGCGATCGCCCGTTTCGCCTTGTTCGCGCAGGAAACGCCCCACGCGCGCGCGGCCGAACCAGCGCAGCGGATTCAGACGGGCCAGACGCGTGGCCGGGGCGAGGATCCGTTGCGCCTGCCGATGCAGATCGGCGAGGCGGGCCGCGGGCAGGGCGCTGAGCGCCGGCGACAGGCGGACATGCCAGGCGCTGCCGTCGGCCGCGTCCAGCGCCTCGCCGAGCGCCTCGAGGCGGGCGATCAGCTGGTCGCCGACGGCGTTTCCGCGGAACAGCGGCAGCCAGCGCGCCAGACGCTGTCGCTGGCCTTCCTGCAGCGCGCGCAGCGTCGCCGCATGCTCGGCCAGCCAAGCGCGGTGGGGAGCGGGATCCTCGATCTCGAACGAGGACGGGTTTGCCGCGAGCACCCGCTCGCGCTCCGCCTCGGCCGCCGCGAAGCCGCCGAACGCCTGCGCGAACGCCGCACGGCTGGCCTCGTCCGTTTCGAAGGCGCGCAGCTGCGCCAACGGGCTGCCTTCGTAGCGCGCGGGCAACCACCAGCGCACCAGCGGCGCGCAGCTTTCCTCGAGCCGCGCGAGTGCAGCGATGTCCAGGCCGGCCAGGTGCGGACGCAGCGCCGGGAAGTCCGGCGGAGGGGAATCCGCCTCCAGCTCCATCAACTCGGCCAACAGCTGCCGCCACGCCAGTCCGCAATCCTCGTCCACGCGGTATTGCGACCGGTGGTGGTGATCGAGTTCGCCCTCGAGCGCTTCGATCCTCGCCGCCAGCCGCTCGCGCCGGCCAGCGACGTCCGTCGGCGGCGGTTCGCGGAGCAGCGCTTCCACCTGCTCGCGAATCGCGCGGATCGTCGGCTCGCGGTCGCGGTTGACGTCGTTCAGCATGACTACCCGTTCGCCCAGCCCTTCGGCGATCAGGCGCTTGTGCACCACTTCCAGCGCCGCGTGCTTCTGGCAGATCAGCAGCAGGGTGCGGCCGTTGCCGATCGCGTCGGCCACGATGTTGACGATGGTCTGGCTCTTGCCCGTACCGGGGGGGCCTTCGATCGCCAGGCCCGGGGAACGGGCGGCTTCCGCCACCGCCGCCTCCTGTGACGGATCGCTCTGGGCGGTCAGGAAACGCTGCGCCTCGGGCGCCCTGCCGTCCGCTGCCGCGGTTCCGCCCTCGCGCAGGCGCAGCAGCGTCTCCAGCCCGGTTCCACCGGGCGGGCGCTGCTGCAGCTGCCGCAGCTCCTCACCCACGGCCTGGCCCATGAACGCGGCATGGAACAGGACGGCCGCGCAGGCCAGCGCCTGCTGTCCCGGCTCCAGCTCGACGCTCGGCGGCGGCAGCGCCGCCAGGGTCCGGGTGCGCGCTTGCGCGAGCATGCCGAAGGCGTCCATCACGTCCGCCGCGGTCAGCGCCGAGCGCCGCAGCAGGTCTTCGGCCACCTTGAGCCAGCGCGCGCGCTCCTCGCTGCCGAGCAGGCCCTCGAACGCCGGATTGAGACGCACCTCCTCGCGCCCGCTGTCGAACCCGACCCGCGCCTGGGACCGTCGGCCGACCGGCAGCTCGAGCCCGACCGGCCAGAGCAGCACCGGTGCGATGCGGGTCCGCACGTGCCCGCGCGGATCGCGCACCAGCAGGAACGGAAATCCCAGGTACAGTCCGTCGATGCCGGTGTCGCGCTCGTACAGGCTGCGGTTGCGCTCGAGCACGTGCAACCGGTGCCGCAGCAGCGGAGTGGCATCCAAGGCGGCCGGGTCGACGACCAGCGACTGCCCGCCGCGCTGGAGCAGCGCATCCAGCAGCGCGGCCGCCGGCCGCCGAGGGCTGTCGAGCTCGACCAGATCGATGCGGGAACTGTTGCGGGCGATGCCCATCCGCACCAGCGGGCCGCGCAGCGCCGCGTTCGCGACCTTCTTGCCGAAGAAGTCCAGCAGCTCCGAGACGTACTGCTGCTTCCTCGGCTCCACCCAGCGGTCCACCGGCACCGCCAGCAGGACCAGCGCATCGGCGATGGGCAGCCGTCGCTGCACCCGGTACCGGCCCGCCCAGCCGTCGACCTCGGCGATGCCGCAGCTGGCGAAGCCCTGCAGGCGCCCCTCGACCTCCTGCCAGATCGCCCGGCGGCCCTGCTGCAGCCAGGCCGCGGCCGCGTCCCGCCCGAACCCGTCGATGCCGATGCGCCGGGCGGTCCTGGCCGCGTCGTCCAGCAGGCTGTCCGCGGACTGGAACTGGCCGATGTCGGCCGCCAGCAGCACGATCAGGTCCTCCTCGCCGAGCATCGCCCGCTCGGCCAGCGACTGAATGCCGGCATGCGGGCTGTCCGGGAGCAGCGACTGCCTTGCCTGCCAATGCGCCGCCAGGCGGGCGCGGGAGGTGGACAGGGCGAGGATCCGGAACTGCGCCTCGTCCAGGGCGATGCCGCGGTGCTTCGCCCGCTCGCGCAGGCCGGCCAGGCGCGCCTTCATCCGCGGCAGCCAATGCTCCGGCTGGCGATGGGCCAGCAGGTCGGGCGCGTCGCTGGCGACCAGCCGCCATCCTTCCTCGGGCCGTTCCAGCAGCCAGCCGGGACTGAGGATCCGGCCGCGATGGATCAGCGGCATCTCGGGGTTGAGCCAGACCAGGGCCAGCATCAGCCGGAAGTCGTCGTCCAGCGCCTCGTGCCGTGCCAGGTGCCGCAGCGCGGCCAGGGCCTGCGCATCCAGGCCGACCCGCTCCGCCCAGGTCGCCAGTCGCCCGCGGCGCAGCTGCTCCGCCGCCTCGTCCCAGTGCTGCGCTTCGCCTGCAGCGAGTGCGTACGGCCGGGTGCTGCGATAGGTCCGGCCACCGAGCGCGATGCCCTCCCCCCTGTCGTCGTCGCTGGCCTGCCGCCGGGCCGGTGGCGCCGGCGGCGAGGCGCCCGCCAGCCACGCCTCGACTTCGCGCCACTGCCATCGCTGGTGATGGTCGTACGCCAACAGGCCGCGAAACAGCAGCGCCAACTCCGGCGGCAGCTCCTCCGGCAGCGGCACGCCATGCGCCAGCACGTGGATCAGCCAGGCGTTCGGATGGACATCGCCGAAACACGCCCCACCCGTCGCCTGCTCGAGCAGCAGCATGCCCAGGCTCCACCAGTCCGACGCCGCCGCCACGCCGCCCGCCACCGCCTCGGGCGCCATGTAGCGGCTGGTCTCCAGCGGCGCCACCAGGTCGAGGTCGAACGCGGAAAGCTGCGCCGAGCCGAAGCCGCCGATCACCAGGTCCAGAGGCTCGCGTTCCCGCACCAGGATGGCCTCGGGGCGCAGATCGCGATGGCGCAGGCCTACCTCGGCGAAGGCATGCAGCGCCGACCCGAGTTCGCGAAGTACGTGCCGGATCGAGGCGATATCGCGCGAATGGATGCCGAGATCGGCCAGGGTCCCACCCGGGAGCGCCTCCATCGCCTCGAAGGCGCGGTCGTCCCAGCGGCCGGTGGCGAGCAGTTCCGGCACATAGTCCCGCGACAGCCGGCCCACCGCCTCGTACACGTCGGGATCGGGCTCCGCACCTGCGCAGTAGAGCGTCAGCACCGCCTCCCTGCCGCTGTCGTCGTGCACGGCGCGGTATCGCTCCCGCACGCCCGCGGTCTCGGCGATGCGGGCCAGCAGCCGCCAGCCCTCGATCACGGTTTCCGCACCGGCCGCCGCCGGCGGCGCGGAACCGGTCGCCGCGACGCCGGAGTCGGCAGGGTCGCCGGACGCAGGTTCGGCGCCGCACAGCATGCAGATGAGGTCGTCCGGCTCGATCGCGTGGCCGTTGCGGCAGCGGACCCCGGATGGCGCCGCCGCGGGCTCCAGCGCCGGCGCCTTCCCGTCCCCGGTCACCACCGTGGCCGGCCGCCAGCCGCGCGGATGGATCGGCTCGCCCGAGAGCACCCATCCGCACGCCCCGCCTCCGCTCACCGGGCCGCAGCAGAATTGCTCTTCGAGCGGGCGCTCGCTCTCGCAGCCCGGACACCAGCGCATCAGCTCCATTCGGCGTCCCCGGCGGCATGCTGGCTGGTACCTGCGCGGTGGCCGGCGGACCGCAGCGCCTCGCGCAGGCGCTGCAGATCGTCGCGGCGCGGGATGCCGGCCATCCACACGGTTCCGGACGCATCGAACATCAGGTCGAGTGCGGGAGTACCGCCGGACTGCGGCGTATCGAACGCGGCGAATCGACGCTCGCCGAGTGGCGTCAGGCGATGCAGGCGCTGGTTGTCGCTACCGCGCAGCGGCAGGCTCTGCGCCTCGTCGCGCAGGTAAGGGCCGCTGATCAGCGCATCGATCAGGCCGGGCATCCGCGCCAGGAGCGGCTGCAGGTGCGCATGTCCGTAGCCGCTGTAGACCAGGATGTCGACGTCGGTCCGCGCGCGCAGTCGCCGCAACAGCCGCTCCAGCGCGTCGGCCTGTTCGAACGGTTCGCCGCCGGAGATCGTGACGCCGTCCGCTTCGGCCAGCCACGGCCCGATGTCCTCCACCAGGGCGTCGACCGCGATCCGCCGCCGCCCCGGCCCCCAGGTATCGGCCGATACGCAGCCGGGGCAGCGGATGCTGCAGCCCTGGAACCAGATGCCGACGCGGCGGCCCGGCCCGAGCGCGGTCACCGGGAAATGCACGCGCGAAAGCGAGAGCGTGGGGCTCACGAGCGCAGCAGCTCCAGTCCGTCGGCATCCAGACGGGTGATGTCGAAGCGCTCGCCCGCGACGGCGTCCATGTCGAACAGCCGGCGGGCCAGGGGATTGATCAGGTGGACCTCGAGCTGGTTGCGGATCCCGCGGCCGCCGTTGGAGAGATCCGCCAGGCAGAGGCCGCGCAGGCTCTCGCGGGCCGCCGCCGCCAGGGAGACCTGCATCGCCTGCGCGGAGAGGTCGGCGAGCGTGGCGTCCACCATCTGGTCGAAGATCTGTCCGGCGACGTCCGGGCGGATGAAGTCGAAGACGATGATGTTCTCGCCGATGCGGTTGAGGATCTCGGGGCGATTGAGCACCAGCTTGAAGTGGCGCTCGATCTCTTCGCGCACCTTGGCCTGCACCTGCGCGAGCGGCTCGTGGGGAGACACGTTCGCCACCCTCGCCCCGTGCTCGTCCTGGCGGTAGATGCCGAGGTTGGAGGTGAAGACGATCAGGCTCTCCGAGAAGTACACCCGGTCGCCGCGCCCGGAAGTGAGCACGCCGTCATCGAGAATCTGCAGGAACTTGTCGAGGATGCGCGGATGCGCCTTCTCGATCTCGTCGAACAGGACGACGCTGAAGGGCTTTTCGCGGATGGCGTTGGTGAGTTCCCCGCCCACGTCGTAGCCCACGTACCCCGGCGGCGCGCCGATCAGGCGCTGGTCGGCATGCTCGGCGCTGAATTCCGACATGTCGAAGCGGATGTAGGCGTTCTCGTCGCCGAACAGCAGATGGGTGACGGTCTTGGCCAGCTCGGTCTTGCCCACGCCGGTCGGGCCCGCCAGGAAGGCGATCCCGCGCGGCCGGCTGCCCTTGCGGCTGCTCCCCACGCCGGTCACCGCACGCTTGACGAGATCGAGCATGTGGGTGACCGCATGGTCCTGGCCCTTCACCCGCCTGCGGATGAAGCCGTCGGCATCGCGGATGCGCGCGCGGTCGATGCGCAGCCACGGGTCCTCGGTGACGCCCACCTTGTACCGGCGCACCGCATCGCCGATGCGCGACACCGGCAGCGCTTCCACCCGCGCCAGTTGGGCGATGGCCTGCAGATCGGCCAGCAGCAGCCCCTCGGTGCCCTCGACGAAGTCCTGCGCGGCCTGCTGCAGCGGATCGGCTCCCGCCTCCGCTGCACCTGGCAAGCCTCGCAGCAGCGCCGGCACCAGGGCGCCACGAACCCGCTGATCGGGCCTGGCCACCGGGATGTGCCGCAGCCGCGGGTTGTCCACGGTCAGCCAGTCCGGCAGGTCCCCTTCCTTCTCCACCACCCAGAACACGTTGTTGAAGAACGGCTTGCGCTCCGCCCCGATCGGACGGGTCCGGGCGCGATGCGAGAGCACCAGCGCCTGGGTAAAGAAGCGATGCTCCACATCGCTCAAGCTCTCGCTGCGCACTACCAGCCGCGATGCGAAATCGACCACCAGCGCGATAGCCCCTCCTTCATGGCTGGCCAGCCGCTGCAGCGTCGCGCCAAGCAGGTCGATGCCCGCGGGTGCACCCGACCCGCCCCCTTGGAGCCCAAGCGCCTCCAGGAGCGCCCGGCCCTCCGCGGGGTCCTCTCCCGGCTGGTCCAGCACTTCGAAGCCTTCGAGCGGCCCCCACATCAGCACATGGCGGAATCCGGCGGCGCGCAAGGCATCGCGCAGGCAGTGCTCGAACGGCTGCGCGGTCACGATCCCCGGCGCTACCTCCGCCGCCTGCAGGTCGCGCACGTTGCCTGATAGTACGAACTGACTCTTTAGCGGCAGGAATCGCAGCAGGTCGCGCAACCAGCGCGGTGTCTCGAACGGCATATCCATGTTCGCTCCCCGGTCCAGGTGATTCTAGGCAACTTTGCCCGATTGCGGCGGATGCCGTCGCGCGCTGACCGGCTCGGCTGTTATCGCTATCATCGGCTCGTCCGGTCCGCCGTCCCAAGGAGATGCCGATGCCTGCTCGCCCCCTACCGCTGCTGGCCGCTGCGCTCGCGGCCTCGTTGGCCGCCTCCTGCGCTCCGGCGGGCGACGACGCCGCCACCGGCGACGCCGAGAGCGACATGTCCGCCACCCAAGCGTCCGCAACACCGGCTTTCGACGCCGTCGGCCGCCTCACCGCGTTCGACGACGCCTTCGCCGAGGTGGTGCCGCCGGACGCGCGCATCGAACAGCTGACCGGCGACGAATTCACCTGGTCCGAGGGGCCGGCGTGGGTCGGGGACGGCGACTACCTGCTGTTCAACGACGTTCCGGAGAACCGGATGTACCGCTGGTCCGAGGCGGATGGACTCTCGGTATTCCTCGAGCCCTCCGGCTACGCCGGCCCGGACGACGGCACCCTGCGCGAAGCCGGCGCCAACGGTCTGTTCGCCGAGCCCGGCGGCACCGTGCTGCTGGCCGACTCCGGCAGCCGGCTGGTGGCGCGGCTGGACCCGGAGACGAAGGAGAAGACCGCGCTCGCGTCATCGTACGAGGGCAAGCGCTTCAACAGCCCCAACGACGTGGTGCGACGCGCGGACGGCGCAGTGTTCTTCACCGATCCGCCTTACGGGCTGAAGGACATGGACGAGTCCCCGGCCAAGGAACTGGCGTTCAACGGCGTGTACCGCATCGACGCCGATGGCGGCGTGCACCTGGTCGACGACGCACTGAGCTTCCCGAACGGCGTGGCGCTCTCGCCGGACGGCAACACGCTGTACGTGGCGAACTCCGATCCCGAGCGGCCGATCTGGATGGCCTACACGCTGGACGAGACCGGCAACGCGGTCGACAGCCGCGTGTTCGCCGACGCCTCGGATCTTCTCGGCGAAGACGCCCCCGGCCTGCCCGACGGCATGGCCGTGGCCGCCGACGGCACCCTGTTCGCCACCGGCCCCGGCGGCGTGCTGGTCTTCAAGCCCGACGGCACCCGGCTGGGCCGGATCGAAACCGGCACCGCCGTGGCCAACTGCACGCTGGCCGAGGACGGCCGGGTGCTGTACATGACCTCGCACGGCTTCCTGGCGCGGGTGCGGCTGCGCTGAGGCCCGCTCGCGCGGCACGCCAGCGTCGGCTGGCGGATCCGCCAGCCCGCCAGATCGCCGCGGGGCCGTTCGCTGCAACGGCTCGGGCGCCGAGCGTGTGTCAGCCGGCCGATCCGGTCTCGACCACGAAGGCCTGCAGCGCTGCCAGCTTGCCGTCCTGGAAGCGCCAGACATCGCAGTAGGCGTGGCTGGCCGTCTTGCCTGCATCGTCGGTCAACGTGATCTCGCCGATGGCCGCGAGGCAGTCGCCCTCGGCGAGCATGCGATCGACCCTGAACCTGGGCGGCACCTCGTAGGCTTCGGCCATCCACCGGCGAACCGCATCCTTGCCCCTGAGCGTCCGGTCGCCCACGAACGTCCATTCGGTGTCCTCGGTGCAGAACGCCAGGAAACCTTCATGGTCGCCGCGGACGATGGCCGCGTTGGCCTGTTCCAGTACCCGCTTGTGGTGTTCCGACATTCGGGAGTCCTCCGTCGGGTTGGGTGAGCAACGCATCGTGCCTGCGCAGTATCCATCAGCTACCCGCCGGCGTCTTCGGCCTCCACCGCCAGCGGACGCACGTGCTCGAGCAGGCTGAGCAGCGTCTTGCCCGGCTCTTCCCACGGCATCATGTGCGCGGAGTGTTCGAACCACACCCCGCGCTTGTAGGGCGCGTCGACCTGCTCCAGCCAGTCCGCGGTCGGCCGGGACGGCGTGGTGTAGTCGTGGCGCCCCATGAACATCACCACCGGGATGGGGAACTCGCGCACGCCGCTCAGGTCGACCTGGAGGTACTCGTCGAGCAGGCGACCGAGGGTGAACACGCTGCCTTCGAAGAACGCTGCGCGATCGGCGCAGTCGTACGACGGCGACAGCAGCGAAGCGCCGTAGTAATACGGCTGCTCCTCGTCGCGATAGGCATTGAGCCCGCCATAGTGCTGCGGCCACTTGCGGGCCAGCACGACCCGCTCGCGGGTGATGGGCCGGTCGCCGGGGTAGGGCGCGATGGAGTCCATCTCGGCGATGGCGTCCTGGTTGCCGTGCTCGCGCGCCTGCGCCAGGCCATACGCGAAACTCAGCTCTTCGTTGAGGCGGGTGTTGATGACCTGGCCGATGCCTACGTAGGCGTGGAACAGGTCCGGGCGCGCGAGCGCGGCCTTCATGCCGGGCACCGTGCCCCAGCTGTGGCCGACCAGGATCAGCTTGTCCTTGCCGTAGCGCGCGCGCACGTATTCGGCAGCCTCGATCGCGTCGTCGACATAGCGGTCGATGTGGATGGTCTCGGCGATCGCCTCCGGGTCGGCTTCCCGGTAGGTCTTGCCGGCACCGCGCTGGTCGTAGTGGACCACGGTGAAGTATTCCTCGATGGGGCGCTGGAACTGCCACAGGCTCGGCATCGCCGGCGACGCCGGTCCGCCGTGGACGAACAGGATCATCGGGTTGTCCTTGTGCTTGCCGCGCACGTTGAACCACTGCTCGATGCCGCCGATGGTGGCCGTGTAGGACTCCTGGATGCCGTCCGGGGTGACGATGCGCTGCAGATCGCGCACCACCTCGCGGGCCTGGCCGTAGGACTTCTCCGCCGGGCATTCCTGGGCGGCAGCATGCTGGGTCAGCGCGGCGAGCAGCACAAGCGCGAGTGCGCGCGTCTTCATGGCGATTCTCCTGGTGTCGATGTCCGATCGGACCGGCTCGCGACGCATGCGGCGCGAACGTCCCGGGTCGTCAGCGGACTGGCGCCCTCCAACGTCGGGCGGATCATGGCTTCGCGTGCGAACGGCTCCATGGACCCGACCATGCCACGGGCCACCGCGCCCGTGCATGTGACTTCGGACCGATGGACAGCCGCCGCTGGTTCACCCTGGCTCGCGGCTGGCCGACCGCTGCAGCCGGCTAGCGGTGGGCCAATCGCGCGTGGAGTGTCAGCTCAGCCCTGACCCGCTTGGGCCGGCGCGGTATGCAGTTCGGCACCCGGAGTTCAGCCTACTTGTTCCCCTCGTCCCCCGTGTTGGATGATGCCGCTTCACCTGTCGTATGTCTGCGATCGATGACATGGAGTGAATGTCATCGATGGATGACATCAAGGGACTATTGTCAGCGATCGCGAACATCGCTAGAATGTCATCGAACGGTGACTCGATCGTGAGAAAGCGATGCCGATCATCCAAACGCCAAAGGAACTTGGGCTCACCATCCGCTCGCGCCGCAAGGAGCTGGGCTGGGATCAGGCCACGCTTGCGAAGCAGGTCGGCGTGACACGGCAGTGGGTCATCGAGATCGAAAAAGGCAAGCCGCGCGCGGAAGTTGGCCTCGCGCTGCGTGCCCTGCGCGTGCTTGGCTTGTCCCTGCATGTGGATGCGAAGCAGCAGGCAAGCGCGGCGCCGGGGGATGAAAGGATCGAGCATCCTGCGAGTGGGGCCGCTCCGAATCTGGACATCGATGCCATTGTCGAGAGGAACCGGGGCGCCGCGGTGGGTCGCACCGCCGGGTTGCCGAGTGCCCTCGCCGAGTTGCCGCGAACCAGCGCCGACGAACCGAGAGCGATCGAGTTGGCAAGACGGTTCGATCATCTGGCGGGCACGGTGCGACCTGCTGATGACGACCCGGGATCAGTGGCCGGAGGCGGTGGACCCGAAGGAAAACGCAAGCCGGGCGGTTCGACCAAGGGCAAGCGTCCCTCGAAGCGGGTCTCGAAGCGTTCCGGATCGAAGAAGTGACGACGGAGCTGACCGTTCTGATCAACGGGAGACTGGCTGGCCGCGCCTTCGCGGACAGGCGCGGACACCCCGGGTTCGTCTACGACGAGGCCTGGCGCAACAGTCGCGATGCCATCCCGCTGTCGCTCAGCCTGCCGCTGGCGAACAAGCAACCCGACTCCGATGCGGTCGCGGCAGTCTTGTGGGGGTTCCTCCCGGACAACGAGCACATCCTCCAGCGCTGGGCCAGCCAGTTCCATGTCTCGCCGCGCAACCCCCTGGCGCTGCTGGGCCGCGTCGGCGAGGACTGCGCCGGTGCGGCGCAGTTCGTGCGGACCGAGCGGGTCGACGACGTTCTCGATGGCGGGCCTGGCGAGGTGGAGTGGCTCGACGAAGCCTCGGTGGCGGAGAGGTTGCGACAGGTGCGGCGCGATGCCGGCGCGACGCGGCGCCAGGACGACATCGGACAGTTCAGTCTTCCGGGCGTCCAGCCCAAGATCGCGCTGCACCGGAACGATGGGCGATGGGGCATCCCGCAGGGTCGCACGCCGACGACCCACATTCTGAAGCCGCCGACCGGCGCATACGCGGGCTACGTCGAGAACGAGCACTTCTGCCTGACGCTCGCCCGCAGCCTGCAACTGTCCGCATGCGAATCCGCGATCCTGCACTTCGAAGACGAGATCACGATCTGCGTGAGGCGCTACGACCGCGAATACCAGGCGGAACGCTGGTGGCGCGTCCACCAGGAGGACTTCTGCCAGGCGCTGGGCGTGATGCCGCAGCGGAAATACCAGAAACAGGGGGGGCCGTCGCCGGCGCAGATCGGCGAGGTGCTGCATCAGTATTCGGCGCAGCCACGGGTCGACAGGGAGAACTTCCTGCTCGTGCTCGTTTTCAACTGGCTGATCGGGGGATCCGACGCGCATGCCAAGAACTACTCGCTGTTGCTCGGCGCCGGCGGCGCCGCGCGATTGGCGCCGTTCTACGACATCTCCAGCGCCCTGCCGTACCCGGAGATCGACCGAAGAAAGTTGAAGATGGCAATGAAGATCGGAAGCCACTACCGCTGGCACGACATCAATGTGCGGGACTGGCTGGCGCTGGGCAGCGAACTGGGCTTCTCCAACGACGACGTCAGGGAAGTCCTGGCGCTGGTTGGCGCTTCGATCGCCGACTTTGCGGCGATGGTTGCCGCCGGGATGAGACAGGAGGGAATCGGCCACCCGATCGTCGACACGCTGGTCGATTCGATCTCCGAATCCGCGCGCCGCTGCATGAAGATGCTGAGCGCGTCCTCCGGCGCCCGCTCCGAATAGCCCGGCGGGGAAGCCAGGCAGCATGCTGCGGGCCGACCGATGCCGGGCGTCTCCTCCCGCCGCCGGCACACCGATGCGAGACTGCACGCATGGACAACGAACCCGACCGCCCGTCCCAGGGCAGCCCGTCGCCCGGCGCGCCCGCGCCGGCGCGCGCCGGCCAGGATCCCAGGCTGCTGCGCCGGCTGCTGCGCGCCAAGGACCGCATGGATGCGGCCTCCCACGAGGACTGGCCGGTGCAGCGGCTGGCGCGGGTCAGCGGCGTGTCCGAGGCGCATTTCGCGCGCTCGTTCAAGGAGGCCTTCGGGGTGCCGCCGCACCGCTACCTGCTCACCCGCCGGATCGAGCGGGCCGTGGCGCTGCTGCGCGACACCGAGCTGCCGATCACCGACATCGCGTTCCGGACCGGCTGGAACAGCCTGGGCACCTTCGGGCGCACCTTCCACGACGTCACCGGCGAGGCCCCGGGCGCGCGCCGGGCGCGCGAGCGGACCGCCGCCCAGCCGCTGGGGCAGGTACCGGCCTGCCATCTCGCCGCCGCCCACCGCCCCGCTCTCACCACCGCAGTTTCGGAGAAGCGGCGTCGGGAGGCGGCCGATAGCATCCTCGCGTCCACAGCAACGGAGGTTCCATGAGCGAGGGTATCGGGGTGGTCGGGTTGTACGTCCGCGACCAGGACGAAGCACTGCGGTTCTATGTCGACAAGCTGGGGTTCCAGGTTCACACCGACGTGGGCGGCGGCGAATACCGCTGGCTGACGGTGCAGCATCCGCGGCAGCCGTCGTTCCAGCTCGGCCTGTTCCTGCCGGGGCCGCCGGTGCACGACGAGGCCACCGCGCAGGCCCTGCAGGCGCTCGTCGCCAAGGGGGCGATGCCGCCGCTGGTACTGGACGTGGACGACTGCCGCGGCGCCTGGGAGCGGATGCGCGCGCTCGGCGTGGAATTCACCCAGGAGCCGGTGGAGCGCTTCGGCAACATCGACGCCGGCTTCCGCGACCCGTCCGGCAACGGCTGGAAGATGATCCAGTCGCGGCGCGGGCAGGGCTGACCGGCGTGGTCGCGCGCGCAACCGGCCCCCGCGCATGGATCCGCCAGGCGCACCGCTGGCTCTCGATCGTGTTCACTCTCACGGTGATCGCCAACTTCGCCGCCATGGCGCTGGGCGAGCCGCCCCCATGGCTGGTGTATTCGCCGCTGCCGCCGCTGTTCCTGATGCTGGCCAGCGGGCTGTACATGTTCTTCCAGCCCTACGTGGCGCGCTGGCGCAGCGCAAGGGAAGCCTGACGTGGGCGCGGCCGGTGTTAGGCGCGGCCCCCCAGCAGCACCACGCCGGTGACCGCCAACACCGCGGTCCAGGCGTGGCGGGCGGTGGCGGCGTCCAGCAGCCGCGGCCACCGCGCCAGCCCGCGGCAGGCGCCCGCCGCCATCGCGCCGGTGGCGGCCAGCGCCGCCAGCATGTGCAGGCCCACCGCCAGCGCCGCCATGGCCAGCCCGCCGCTGGCGGCCGGTGCGGCGCCGCCACTGCCGATGCACAGCGGCAGCAGCGCCGGCACCAGCATCAGCCCGGTGCCGTGCGCGGTGGCCATCAGAAACGACCACGCCGCCAGCCCGGCCTGGCCGGCGCGCGGCCCGGCGAGTCCGGCCGCGTCGGTACTGCGCAGGCAGCGGTGAGCGGCCAGCCCCAGCAGCGCCGCGCCGGCAAGGGCCTGGGCCGTGCCATGGTCCAGCACCAGGCCCTGGGCGAACGCGCCGGCCACCACCGCGATCGAGGCGGCGTGCCCGGCGGCGATCGGTGCGAGCGCACGCCAGGCATGGCCGCCGCCGCCCGCGCGCACGCCCCAGGCCGCCGCGAACATCCAACCGTTCGCCGGCATCAGCCCGTGCAGCAGGCCGAGCCCGGCGACCGCCGCCCAGGGCCAGAGTTCGTTCACGGGTCGGTCGCCGCCGCGGGCCGCGGGCTCGGGCTCACCCGGCGCAGCACGCGGCGGCCTCCGGCGCGGGCGCGTAGCGGTCGTGGTGCCGCACCCACTCCATCGGGTAGCTGAGGTCGTCCTCGTTGCGGCCCAGCGGGGTGAGGTCGATGAGCGGGTAGGCGCCCATCATCGCCTCCACGCCGCGGCCGTAGCGCGAGTAGGTGTGGAACACCGTGCCGTCGTCGTCCCGGTAGAACACGCTGATGCCCGGCGCTTCCTCGTGCGGGAAGGCCTGCACGGTGTAGTTGTAAGGGGCCTTCCCGACGGCCACCTCCTCGGCGGAGAAGGTCACGCCGAAGTCGCGGTTGAAGCTGGTGCCGTTCGAGGACACCCACGGGAAGCGCCAGCCCATGCGCCGGCGGAAGCGCTCCAACTCGGCCAGCGGCGCGCGCGAGACCGCGATCAGGGTGATGTCGCGCTGCGCGAGGTGGAGGTTGGCGCCGTCGTGGTGGTCGGCCATGTAGGAGCAGCTCTTGCAGCCCTCCTCCCAGCCCGGGGCGAACATGAAGTGCTGCACCAGCAGCTGGCGGCGGCCTGCGAACAGGTCGGCCAGGCCGCGCGGCCCCTGCGGCGTGTCGAAGACGTAGTCCTTCTCCACGCGCACCCACGGCAGCGCGCGGCGCGCGCGCGCGACCTGGTCGTGCAACCGGGTCAGCTCCTTCTCGTGCGCCAGCAGCGCCAGCCGCTCGGCGAGCCATTGCTCCCTGGCCACGACGGGGTGGCGCGTTGCGTTGTGTTCGATGGTGGAAGTGTTCATCGGTTGCACTCCTCGGCCGTTGGGCCGCATGGGAAATCTGAAGGGCGCGCATAGCCGCCGCGGCGCTGGTCGCGCGCGTGTTCGTGCGGGTCGGATCGGGGTGTGGTCGGCCGGCCCAGTGGGCCGGCCCGGCGAAGCTGCGGCGCGGTCAGGCCGCGGCGCGCTTCGGGCGGCGCACCGCGCGCACGGTTGCGCTGTTGCCGCCGCCGCAATAGAAGAGGTCGGCGCCGTCGGATTCCAGGCCGCTGACGCCGCTGCCGCGCGGCAGCTCCAGGCGCTCGAGGGTGGCACCGCTGGCCGGGTCGATGCGGCGGATGTCGCTGTCGTCGCCTTCCCAGGTGCCGTGCCACAGCTCGCCGTCGACCCAGGTCACGCCGGTGACGAAGCGGTCGGACTCGATGGTGCGCAGCACCGCGCCGGTGTCGGGGTCGACCTGGTGGATCTTGCGGTCTCGGTACTGCCCCACCCACAGGCTGCCCTCGGCCCAGGCCAGGCCCGAGTCGTGGCCCTGGCCCGGGGACGGGATCGACTTCAGCACCGCGCCGGTGGCCGGATCGATCTTGTCGATGCGCGCCTCGGCGATCTGGTACAGGTGGGTGCCGTCGAAGGCGGTGCCGGCGTCGGCCGCCCGTTCGAAACTGCGCACCGTCTCTCCGCTGCCCGGATCGAAGGCGACCAGCGCCGCGCCGGTGGCGGCCCACACGCGCTGCCCATCATGGGTGACGCCGCCGACCTGTTCGGCGCCGGCGAACGGGCCGTATTCGCGGACGATCTCGGCCGCGCGCGTCGGGACCTGGCGTGCGGTTGTTTTCTGGTTTGCCATCGTCGGTTCCTCGCGTTGCGCCCTGGCGGCGCGTCGAGGTCAATCTAGCCGGGCCCGAGCGCGGCCGGGAGTAACAAGATCGTCGTGAATCCCGCCAGCGACGGGGCCAGCCAGCGCTGCGCGCGCGCGCGGCCGATGGAGCGCGCCCGCCCGGCCGCCTCCAGTTCGGCCAGCGCGCGCTGCACGGTGCGCTGGCTGGCGCCGAGCGCGAGCGCCAGCGCCGAGGTGGACCAGGGCGCACCATCGGAGAGCAACGCCAGCAGCGCCGCCTGCTCGCCGTCGATCGGCGGCGCCAGCAGCACCACCTCGCGCCCGTCGCGCGGCCGCAGCGCGAAGCCGCCGGCGGTGGCCTCGATGCGTGCGAACGGCTGGACGAGCGCGCGCAGGCGGCCGATCTCCACCCGCAGCCGCGCGCGGTGGCTCTCGTCGGGGTCGCGCAGGCGGAACGCGCGCGCGATCAGCAGGTCGCGGCTGGCGTCGCCGGGCCAGGCCTCGGCCAGGGTGCGCGCCAAGGAAAACAGCACTGGTCGCCGCGTCAGCGGCCGCCATTCCGCACCGGCGCCCAGACCGCGGCGACAGGCGTCGACCAGCAGCGCGTCGGATTGCCGCAGCGCCTCCACCTGCGCCAGGCGCATCGGCTGTTCGCCGGCCGCCGAAAGGCGCCGCGCCGCGGGCCGCTCCAGCGTCGCCCGGGCCTCGGCCACCTCGGCCAACAGCTCCGGCACCCCGGCCGCGGCGGCCGCCTGCTGCGCGCGCTCCAGCGCTTCGCTTGCCGGGCCGGTGCGCAGCGAGCGCAGCGCCAGCTCGGCCGTGGCCAGTTCCGCCACCGCCACCAGCGAAGGCGGCATGCCGCCCACATCAACAGTCGTCAGGCCGTCCGCGGCCTCGTCGAGGCGACCGAGCAGCAGGAGCCGGCGCGCCGCGATCAGCCGCGCCTGCAGCGCGTTGGCGCGATCGCCGCACGCCTCCAGCACCGCCGCGGCGGTCGCCAGCGGGCGCGTGGCGCCACCCAGATCGCGCATCGCCAGCGCCACTTCCGCCTCGGCCACCACGCAGCGCGCCCGCGCCAGCCGTTCGTTGCTGCCGAAGCCGCGGGCGGCCCGCCGCAGCAGTTCGCGTGCGCGCGGGTACTCGCCCAGCCGCGCCATGGCGATGCCGCGCAGCGCCAGCGCCGGCGGGTCCTCGCGCAGCGCCACGCGCCCGAGCGCGCCGAGCACGTCGCCGGTGGCGAGCGCGCGTGCGGCAGCGGCGATCAGGGAGTCCATCGCGGAAGGCTAACCGGTGGCGGCAGGATTGCGGTTGCCGGCGATCGCGATCATGGCGCCGGAAGCAGCGCGCGCCCGCGCAAAAACCAAGGTCCCGTTGATCCGGATCAATGGCACAGGCGCTCTCCTGACCCAGGATGGACACGTCCCTCCCCCTGCCTGGCCGGTCCGATGCCATCGCCCGCCCCGATCGTCGATCGCGCTTCCTGCCCGGGTGACCGGATGCCGGACTGCGGCGGCGGCGCTCGCGCACGCGGAAATGCACGATGAAGCGAATCCTGCTGATCGCCGTGACGATGCTCAGCCTCGTCGCCGCCTGGGTGCTGCTGGAATATCGATCCGACCGGACCGCGGCGCTGCGTACGCTGCAATCGGGCAGTCGCGTGGCCGACACCGCCTGCGGTCCGATCGAATACGCGATGTCCGGCGACGGCCCCGCCGTGCTGCTCGTGCACGGGGCCGGCGGCGGCTATTCGCAGGTCGCCGATCTGCAGAGGCTGCTCGCGGCGTCCGGGTTCACTGCCATCGCGGTCTCGCGCTTCGGCTACCTGCGTACGCCGCTGCCCGCCGATGCCACGCCCGCCGCGCAGGCCGACGCGCATGCCTGCCTGCTCGACGCCCTGCAAGTGCCGCGGGCCGCGGCGCTCGGCCTGTCGGCCGGCGCGCCTTCCGCGCTCCAGTACTGCGTCCGCCATGCGGACCGCTGTACCGCGCTCGTGCTGCTGGTCCCGGCGATCGCAGTGCCCGGGCGCGAAGTCGCAGAGACCACGCCGCCCTCGCCGTTCTGGCAGTTCGTCTTCGACCACGCGCTGCGGTCCGACTTCGTGATCTGGGGCCTGGCCCGGCTGTGGCCCGAGGTATTGATCGAAACCGTACTGGCCACGCCCCTCGAGGACTTCCGTAACGCAAGCGACCCGGAACGGCAGCGCGCGCTCGCCGTCGTCCGCGACATCTTTCCGGTCAGCCCGAAGGTCGACGGCCTGAAGAACGACGTGCTCGTGACCACGCCATCGCCGTCGCCGGCACTGTCGCTGATCGCCGCGCCGACGCTGGCGATCAGCACCCGCAACGACCTCTACGGCACCGATGCGGGCATGGCCCATGCCGCGGCGGAGATTCCCGGCGCCCGACTGATCCTGTTCCCCGACGGCGGGCATGCCTGGCTCGGGCACGACGCCGAAGTTCGCGCCGCGCTGGTCGCGTTTCTGCGACAAGCGACGGCTCCGCACAGAGCCGACCGGCCCTGACCGGGCGATTCGGCGCCCATGCCGCTGGCCTTGTCTCGCCCACGGGCCGCATCTAGTGTGGCGGCTCCCATCGTGCAGACAGGAATGGTCCCATGAAGCTCCAGAATCGACTGCTGGCCGCTTGGGTCGGCGTACTCACCGTCGTCGTCGGGGCGGTGGTCCTGACCGGCGCCAGTTCTGCGCGCAGCGAGAAGTTCGACGTCATCGACGTGCAGCGCATCAACGTGCGCGAGCCCGACGGCACGCTGCGGATGACGGTATCGAACATGGCGCAGTTCCCCGGGCTGATCCTCGAGGGCGAGCAGTACCCGCACGACCGGAAGGTGGCCGGCATGCTGTTCTTCAACGACGAGGGCACCGAGAACGGCGGCCTGGTCTATGCCGGCAGCAGGGGCGCCGATGGCGAGGTGAGCCATTTCGTCCATCTGAGCATGGACCAGTACCAGCAGGACCAGGTGGTGACGCTCAACAACATCGAGGCCGGTGGGCGCCGCCGCAGCGGGTTGACGGTCGGCGACCGCCCGGAGCGGCCCATCCTGGAGGACATCCAGGAACGCGCCACCCTGGAAGCGATGCCGGAGGCGGAGCGCGCGGCGCTGATGGAACGCCGCGCCGCGGAGAACTACTACGGCGCCAATCGCATGTTCGCCGGCCGCAACGGCGATCGCGAGTCGGTGATCGACCTCATGGACGAAGCGGGCAAGACCCGTCTGCGGCTGAGAGTGGAGCCGGACGGCGCCGCCTCGATCGAGTTCCTCGACGAGGACGGCGAGGTCACCGGAACGGTGACGCCCGAGACGCTGAAGGGCTGAACCCGCGGACCCGATCGGCCCGGAAAGGCGGATCCCGGCCCGCGGTGGGCGAACCCTACTTCGAAGAGGTTCCCGGGGCGGCCGGCCGTGCCTGCAGGCGGAATCGCCACAGCACGGTGCGGTCCGGAAGGGGCGCCAGATGGGAATGGCCCAGCGCGAGCGCCGGAGCGGTCTTCGTCGTTGCGGCAGTCCGCAGCCGCAGGTGTTCGAGGCCGCGCGCCTCGCCATCGGAGCGGCCCAGCGCCAACGACCAATCGTCGCCATCGAGCCGCGTTCCCGCAGCCATGGGCGTGGCCATCATCCCGGCCAGCACCAGCTGTTCGACGATGGCGTCGTGCAGCGCGGCGGGCACGTCCACCGCCACCTCGACGATGTCGACGAAACCCTGGCCATCGCGCCAGCGGGGCGCGAGCACCTCGGCCCGTGCGGTGCCCGACGGCCGGGTCGTGTCCCCCGCGCGCCAGCGCACGAACTCCGGCCGGAACACCATCGCCCAGAGCACCAGGTCGGGACCGCCGGCGGTGGCGTCGCGCTGCACGGCGTCGTACCACGGCACCGGCGGATCGCTGCGCCGCCAGGTCACCGCGCTGCGGCGGATGTCGTCGCCGTAGACTTGCCGCCAGGTGCGTTCCAGCCGGAGCAGCGGCGCTGCATCATCGAAGCCCATCGCAATGCCGACCTTGCCCACCGGCTCGTCGAAACGGTTGTCCGGGCCGAAGAACTCCAGGTAGGTGTGGCGGCCGCGCAGGAACACCCGGTCGGCGTCGCGCCCCGGCGGCGCGTGATCGGGCAATCCCGCGTCCAGCGGGCCAAGCGCGCGCCGGACATCGGCGCTGTCGCGCAGGGCGGCGAAGGTCGGCCCGTCCAGCACCACGTACACATGGTTGAGCGCAGGCGGCGCGGGCGGGGGGCCGGCAGCGGCCGGGCCCACCGCCGGCGTGCGCATGCATCCTCCCAGCGCCGACGCCAACGCCAACGCCAACGCCGCCAGGAGGATGCATGCCACGGCCCGGCGCGATCGGCGCCTGCCTCGAGGTTGCGGAAGCGCATCGGCATCGCCCATGCCACCGCGCGCTTCGGATGCGATGCGTCGGCTCATCGGGACTTCCGGTATCGATCCGCCCAGGACCGTCTGGGACCGGCGGCCGTCTGCGGCGCAGAGGCAGGACCCGGCATGTGCGGCGCCGCCAGCAGTCGTTCCAGGCCGCCGAGATCGCCCGCAGCGCCGAGACCGGCGGCATGCCAACGGCCGTCGCCGCTCCGGGTGACCGCGATCGCGCCCGACGTCGAACTCACCGTGAAGCCGCAACGGCGCAGCATGCGTTCGCACCAGGCCCCCGCGATCCCGTCGACCGCCACGCGCACGAGCGGCCCCTCCGCTGCCGGGCTCTCGAAGCGCCCCGAGGCCGGCGAAAACGCCACGTTGTCCTGATCGAACGCACGTCCGAGTGCGCCGGAGAGCACCACGTCCTCGGGAGCGCCGTGCACGCACTGGCCGTCGCCGGGCAGCAGCCACAGGCGGTCGGCGGTCTGCAGCGATAGCTCCAGGTCGTGGCTCGACAGCACCACGCCGATGCCGCATTCGCGGGCCACCCGGCGCAGCATCGCCACCATGGTGATCCGGCTGGGCAGGTCGAGGAAGGCGGTGATCTCGTCGAGCAGCATCAGCTCCGGCTGCTGCGCCAGCGCGCGGGCGATCAGCGCGCGCTGGCGTTCGCCGTCGCTGAGGCTGTCGAGCGTGCGCACGGTCAGGTGGCCGCCTTCGACCAGGCGCAGGCTGTCGGCGACGACCTCCCGGTCCTCGGCGTCGAGCACGTCGCGCCAGCCGGTATGCGGGTGCCGGCCCATGGCGACGAGGTCGTGCACGCGGAGCCCCGGAATCTCCGGCCGCTCCGTCAGCACCACCGCGATCCGCCGCGCCAGTTCGCGGGGGCGATGCTCGCGCAGCGGCCGTTCCAGCAGGCGTACCTCCCCCTCCAGCGGCGGATGCAGGCCGGCCAGGGTCCGTAGCAGCGTCGACTTGCCTTGGCCGTTGCGCCCGAGCAGGCAGGCGAAGGTGCCGCGCGACAGCTCCAGCGCGGGGATGCGCACCAGTTCGCGGCTGCGGTAGCCGATCGCCAGGTTCTCGATCCGCAGCAGGCTCATCGCGCGCCTCCGCCGAGGCTGCGCGCGCGCAGCAGCAATACGATCACGGCCGGCGCGCCGATCAGCGCGAGGATCGCGTTGAGGTGCAGGAAGTGCTGGCGCCAGGGCAGATGCACCACCAGGTCGGCCGCCAGGGTGAGCAGGCCGCCCAGCGCCAGCGTGGGCAGGATCAGCGCGCCGATGCGCGCGGTGCCGGCCAGGCCACGCGCCAGGTGCGGCACGATCAGGCCGACGAAGGCCACCGGCCCGCAGAACGCGGTGACCGGCGCCGCCAGCAGGATCGCCGCGCCGAGCACCAGCCGGCGCAGCCGCGCCACGTCGACGCCGAGGCTGCGCGCGTAGGTCTCGCCCAGCAGTAGCGCGGTCAGCGGCTTGGCCAGCCAGATGGTGGCCGCGAGCGCGACCAGCAGCGGCGGCAGCAGCGTGGCGAAGTCCTGCCAGACCACCGCGGCGAAGGTCGCGTCGTTCCAGGACGCGAAGATGCGCGACTGGGTGCGACTGGTGAAGTGCAGCAGGATGCTGATCAGGCCCTGGGCCAGGAAGCCGAGCATCAGGCCCAGCACCAGCAGGGTCACGGTCTGCACCCGCCGCGCGATCGCGGCCATCGCCAGCGCCACCGCCAGCGTGCCCAGCATCGCCCCGGCGACGATGCCCAGGCCGGCCAGGCCGGTGATCATCGCCAGCGCCGCCGGCCCCACCACCGCGCCGGCCACGATCACCAGCGCCGCGCCGAACTGCCCGCCCGCCATCAGCCCGAGCGACCACGCGTCGGCCAGCGGATTGCGGAACAGGGTCTGCAGCAGCAATCCGGCCAGGCCCAGCGCGGCGCCGCCGGCCAGCGCCGCGATCGCCCGCGGCAGCCGCAGCTCGCGCAGGATGCGGGCGTCGGGCGCGTCGCCGCCCAGGCCAAGCAGCCCGTGCAACAACTGCTGGGGCGTCAGCATTTCCTGGCCCGCCGCCAGGTTGGCGGCGAACGCCAGAGCGAGCAGCAGCGGCAGGCCCAGCGCCCAGCGCCATTGTCGCTCCGGGACCGTAGGGCCCCCGGACTGGAACGCCACCGCGCTCACCGGAATTCGCCCGGCTGCAGCGGCCGCAGGAACACGAACGGCGCATCGACCAGCTCGGGATGCAGCGCCTTGACGAAGTCCTGCAGCACCCAGTCGGGGCGCACCACGCCGGTCTGGTACCAGTCGTAGGCGTTGGCCTCGGGGTCGATGCGCGCGGTGTTGCCGTACAAATGCCCCGGGCGCCAGGCCTGCAGTCCCTCGAGCAGCCCGAGACTGCGCGGCGGCACGGCGTGGATGTCGCCGAGAATCCACACCGCGGCGGCGTCCGCGGCCGGCAGCACCGCCTCGGTGGAGACCATGTCCGAGGGGTACGCGCCGTCCTGCCCGGGGCGCGCCAGCAGGTTGCGCCCGCCGGCATCGGCGAGCAGCTCGCCCTCGGCACCACGCACCGTGGCGACCCAACGATCGGCGCCGTTGGGATAGGCCCACAGCGCCGGGGTCGGCGGTCGCGCGGCCGCCGCCTGGCGCAGCGCGGCGACCCGTGTTTCGATCTCTTCGAACAGGGCGTCGGCCTGCGCCTGGCGGCCGGCCAGCAGGCCGTACACGCGCAGCCACTCGGCGCGGCCGAGGTAGTGCGCCTCGTCCTCGGCGAAGGTCGGCAGCACCGGGATGCCGAGACGGCGGGCGCGCTCCAGCGCGCCGGCGTGCTCCAGCGAGCCCAGCCGCATCAGGAACACGTCCGGGGCCTGCCGCACCAGCACGTCCAGGTTCGGCGGCGCGTGCCAGTTGTAACCGACCTGGCCGATCTCGCCCGCCAGGGTGCGCGCGCGGATGTCGCGGTCGTAGGACTGCAGCCCGCCCACCGCCACCAGCCGGTCGGCGATGCCCAACTGGCTCAGGAAGGCCTCGTCGGCGCCGGAGTTGGTGGCGATGGTGCGGACCGGCGTGCGGACCACCGCGGCGCCGGCCAGCGCGTCGGGCAGTTGCGGCAGCGGTGCATCGCGGGGCGCCAACACGATGGTGTCGTGCCGCGGCACGGTGCCCTCGCCGCCATCGGACACCGGCCCCGACATGCGCACCACGGTGTAGCCCGGAAAGGTGTGGATCGCGACGTTGCGCGCATGCCGCAGCGACAGTGTCGTGCCCCCGTCCGGCAGCGCGTGCGATTCCAGCCGGGCTTCCGGCGCGCGGCCGCAGCCGGCCAGCGCGCACACGGCCAGCGTGGCCAGCGCGACCCCGCAGATTCCCCGCACCCGTCGCCCGTGCCCGCGCATTCCGCCCCCTCTTGCCGTCTGCTGATGTTATATCATCACATTTTCATCTGGCGAGGTGGTCGTGGGTCGTTTCCAGGGGCTGGCGTGTGCGTTGGGGGTGTTCGCGATGGGCGGCGTACAGGCGGCCGATGCGCCGATGGAGGCGACCGAGCTCGACGCGATCACCGTCTACGGCCGGGTGCTGGGGCGCATTCCCGGCGAGACCGCGACCAAGACCGGTGCGCCGGTGCTCGAGACCCCGTTCGCGGTCAACATCGTGCCGCGCGAGCTGCTGGACCTGCGCAACGTCGCCAACATCGGCGCGGCGGTGGAGACCGTCGGCGGGGTGCAGCGCACGATCGGCTTCTCCGGCAACCAGCGCTTCCGCATCCGCGGCTTCCCGGCGATCAGCACGCTGCGCGACGGCATGCGCCAGAGCGTCTCGCAGCCGGAGATCGACCTGCAGGGCATCGACAGCATCGAGGTGCTGAAGGGCCCGGCCTCGGCGCTGTACGGCCGCTTCGAGCCCGGCGGCGTGATCAACTTCGTTTCCAAGCGGCCGCAGGAAAGCTTCGCCAGCGAAGCCACGCTCACCGCCGGCAGCGACGACTACGCACGCGCCGGCTTCGACGTCACCGGTCCGCTCGGCGGTGGCGACGCCTGGCTGGGCCGGCTGAACCTGGCGCACGAGGACGCCGGCAGCTTCCGCGACCTGGTCGACAACCGCCAGAGCTACGTGGCACCGGCGCTGGAATGGCGCCCCGACGCCGACACCAGCCTGCTGCTGCGCCTCGAGTACCTGCGCCGCGACGCGGCGTTCGACCGCGGCCTGGGCAACCATCCGCGCTTCCTGGAGGTACCGCTGTCGCGCAACTACGGCGAGCCGTTCCAGCGCGTCGTCAAGCGCCAGCACACCGCCGGCATCGAGTTCAACCGCATGCTCTCGCGCGACTGGCGGCTGCGCGTGGCCGGGTACTGGTCCGACGTCGAGGTGCCGGAGGAGCAGTTCTTCAACTACGGCTTCCCGGCGCTGGACGGCGACACGGTCAACCGCAACTTCGTCAGCTACCGCGAGCGGCAGAAGGACCTGACCCTGCAGGGCGAGCTGTACGGCCGCTTCGCCACCGGCGCGGTACGCCACCAGCTGCTGGTCGGCGTGGAGCACGGCAGCGACCGCCTGGCCTACCTCGACGGCCGCATCGCGTACGGCCAGCCGATCGACTTCGATGCGCCGGTGCCGTCCGGCCCGCCCGAGGCCTGGGAAGACACCGGCGACAGCCGCTACGAGTACGAGACCACCGCGCTGTACCTGCAGGACGAGATGGCGCTCGGCCGCTGGCGCCTGCTGCTGGGCGGGCGCGCCGAGCGCACCGACACGCTGTCGTTCTACACCGGCGGTATCGACCCGGCGGTCACCCGCCGCGACTCGCCGTTCTCGCCGCGCGCGGGGCTGAGCTTCCTGGCCACGCCCGACCTGTCGTTCTACGCCAGCTGGGCGCGCTCGTTCCGCAACGAGGCCGACGCCGGCCAGCTGCAACAGGGCGTCATCACCAGGCCGACCCGCGGCGACCAGATCGAGGTCGGGGTGAAGTCGATCCTGCTCGACGGCCGCGCCGAAGCCACCCTGGCGCTGTTCGACCTGCGCAAGACCGACGCGGTGGTGGCCGACCCGGTCGACTGGAACCTGGTGGTGCAGGCGGGCGAGCTGCAGTCGAAGGGCATCGAGGCCGAACTCTCGATGCGCCCGGTCGACGCCTGGACGCTGGTGGCCGCCTACGCCCACATCGACGCCACCATCCGCGAGGACACGAACGAATTCCTGGTCGGCAACCGCCTGGCCGGCATCCCCCGCACCCAGGCCTCGCTGTGGACCTCGTGGGCGTTCGAGGGCGCGCTGCACGGACTCACCGTGGGCGGCGGCGTGTTCCATTCCGGACGCCAGGCCGCCACCACCGCCAACAGCTTCGACCTGCCGGCCTACACCCGCATCGACCTCAACGCGCGCTACGCCTTCGCCGATGGCTATGCCGTGCTGCTCAACCTCGACAACGTCACCGATACCCGCCACTACATCACCGGCGGCTTCTCGCAGATCTACCCGCAGGCGCCGCGCAGCGTGCGGGTGTCGCTGTCCAGGCGCTGGTAGGTCGGTGCTTCACCCTTCCGTACGGGGTCCGATGATCGCCAAGCGCATCGCCTGTCTGCTGTGCTGCGCACTGGCCGTCTCCGCAGCGGGCGCCCAGAACGCCTCGACCGCGGCCCCGACCAACGTCGTGAGCTACCCGGCCGCCGATTTCACGCCCTATGCGCCGCAAACGGCGCTGGACATGGTCAGGCGAACACCAGGCTTCGTGCTGAACGAGGGCGACGAGGAGATCCGCGGCTACGGCGCCGCCGGCGGCAATGTGTTGATCGATGGAGTCCGGCCCGCTTCGAAGGCGGGCGTGGTCGACGCGCTGAGTCGGATCTCCGCCAGTCAGGTCGAGCGCATCGACGTGATCCGCAACGCCTCCACCGCCGAGGCGCAGGGCCAGACGCTGATCATCGACGTCGTCCGCACCGAACGCACTGCATCGGGCACCTGGTCGTCCGAAATCGAGCGAAACGGCAACGGCACGGTCTATCCCCGACTGCAGGCCAGCTATGCAAGAGCGGCGGGCGGCTGGGAGACCTCGGTGCGGTTCAACGGACTGTGGGAAGAGTTCCCGTCCCGTACCCTGCGGCTGCTGCGCGACGCGTCCGGACACCTGGCGTCATCCGTCCAGACCGATCTGCCCTCGACGCTGGCCCTGGCCTACCTGTCCGGCGATGCGCGGCGGCCGCTGGCCGGCGGCATGCTCAACCTGACGGGTCGCTTCGGACGCTACCACTACTACTACGATCAGCCGGGCGACACCTACCTCGGCCGGCTGCCCGATGGCGACCCCGACATCACCCAGGTCACCAGCTACGACAGGGAACGCTGGGACCTGGAGCTGGGTGCCGACTACACCCGCGACCTCGGCACGTGGCGCTGGAAGACGCTCGGCCTGCTGACGGCGAAGGATGGCGTGGAGGCCCAGTCCGATCCGCGTCGCGATCGGAATGGCCTGCTGCTTTCGGATACCACCGTGGATGCCACCGCACGACCGCTCGAACTGGTGGCCCGGACCACCCTGGTGCGCGTCGACGCTGCCGGCTGGAAACCCGAGTTCGGAGCGGAAGTGGCCTATAACAGGCTCGACAGCACGTTCGCGCTGTCGTTCGACGACGGCACCGGTCCGGTTCCCGTCGCGCTGCCCGGCGCCGACGTGCTGGTGGAGGAACTGCGCGGCGAAGCCTTCGCCAAGCTCAACGGAAGCTGGACCCCGCGTCTGAGCGTGGAAATGGAACTGGCGGTGGAAGCCTCCGAGATCTCGGTGACCGGCGACGCCGAGCGGACGCAGTCCTTCGTGTTCCTCAAACCGGCAGCGGCGATGTCGTGGCGACCCGGCGAGCGGTCGCAATGGCGGCTGGGCGCACGAAGGCTGGTCGGCCAGCTCGATTTCGGCGATTTCGCCGCGTCGGCATCGCTCAACGACGGGACCGCGGTGGCAGGCAACCCCGATCTGGGTCCGGACCAGACCACGCGCTACTACGCCTCGTACGATTATCGCGGCAGCGGCGACCTTGCGCTCAACGTCGAGATCTTCCACGAAGACCGCCAGGACGTGCTCGAGCAGGTGCTGCTGCCCTCGGGGGCGGTTGGCCTGGCCAATGCGGGCGATGCCACCTATCGCGGCATCAAGACATCGCTGGCCCTGCCCCTGGATGCGATGCTGGCTGCCGCGCGGCTCACCATCGATGCGACGGTGCTGCGCAGCAGCTTCGATGACCCGGTGATCGAAGCCAGCCGGCCGCTGTCGCGCGTCTACTCGCCGCTGATCAACGCCGAGTTCCGCCACGACGTGCTCGCGCGGCGCTTCGGCTGGGGCGCGACCTGGAAGGCCGCCAACGACGGCACCATCTACCGGGTTGCCGAGATCGACCGTCTCCACACGGGGAACGCCTTTGGTGCATTCATCGAGACCGGGGCCTTGGGCAGTTTCAAGACCAGGCTGGCGGTCCGCAATATCGGTAGCCAACGCACTCACCGCGATCGCCGGTTCATGCAGCCGGACCGATCCGGCGGGCTGGCACGGACCGAACGACGCCAGCAAAAGAGCCCGATGTTCGTCGTCCTCACCCTCAGCGGAAAGTTCTGATCGCAACGCGAGCCTGGCGTCGGCGTCACCTGCCCCTGGTCGACCGGCGCGAGCAAGGCAGGGGTGCGGTACCAATCCGCGTCGTTGCGCCGGTGCCAATGCGTGGACGGCCACGCACGCACCGCCCGCTGCCTTATGCTCCGAACGGTCACCGCCGCGACGGAGACCGATGCGATGAAAGCACCCGCCCTGAGCCCGGTTTCGGCTGCCGCCTGGGGCGGCCTGATCGCCGGCATCCTCGACATCGGCGCGGTCTGCGCCTACTGGTGGTTCGAAGCCGGGGTGCCGCCGGGCGCCATCTTCCAGTCCATCGCCAGCGCGCTGATGGGCGCCGCCGCCTTCGGCGGCGGGAGCCCCGCGGTACTGCTGGGGGTGGTGCTGCATTTCGCGGTCAGCTTCGCCTTTGCCGGCGCCTACGCGTTCGCCGGGCTGCGCGTTCGCGCACTGGTCGTGCGCCCGGTGCTGTACGGCATCGCCTACGGCCTGCTGGCCCACCTGATCATGAGCCGGATCGTGGTGCCGCTGTCGCGGGCGGAGTTCGGCGGCGGAACGCCGACGCCCAAGGAGTTCGCGGCCAGCATGTTCATCCACCTGTTCCTGTTCGGGTTGCCGATCGCGCTGGTGGCGAGCCGGATGCGCCGTCGGCCATGATGGATCCGCCCGAGCACGCGTTCCCGCGGTTGCTGAGATGGTGCCGGAGACGATTTTCGACGAGCAGCGGCCACACGGGTTGCCGCTCCTGGATCAGGCACGCTCGTTCGCGGTCCAACGAAGATGCCACCCACGCCGGAACCCGCAAGCGCCACCCGGGTCAGCCCCCGACGAGCCGACGCACCGCGCGGTATTCCCGCAGCCAGCGCTGGCGCAGCCTGCGGTTCAGCCACGCGGTCGCCGCCAGGGAGGCGACGGCGGCGACCAGCAGGGCCAGCCCGGCGTCGCGCCACGGCTGACCCGCCAGCAGCCACGCGCCCACGTTGGCCACGACCGCGTAGCCCAGCAGCAACCACGCCGCGGTCCGTGCGAGCCACAGGTCGCGCAGGCCGGTGCGCAGCTGGGCGAGCCTGAGCCGGGCGTAGCTGCTGGCGCTCGCGGTCGCGTCCGGCGCATGCCGCCGCGGCGCGCGCAGCACGATGGCCCACGCCACCGGCAGGAACGCCAGGAAGAACGGCATCAGCAGCCAGTGCGCAGGTTCGATGCGGCCGCTCAGCAGTGCCCGGCCGAATACCACCAGGGCCACCACGGTCAGCGCCACTTCCACCGCGCGCAGCAGGCGCAGCCGCAGCTGGCGCCGGCGTACCCGACGCGTCAGGTCCTGCTGCGCGGCCGAGTGGGTCTGGCCCTGCCAGGCATCCTTCAACAGGTCGTCGAAATTCATGGCGTGCTCTCCTCCTTCGACAGCGCCTTCAGGCGCGCGCGGGCGCGATGCAGGCGTACCCCGACGTTTTCCGGGCTGATTCCCAGCATCTGTGCGATCTCCTGGTAGTCGAAACCTTCCAGCTGCAGCATCAGCACCTGACGCAGGTTGAGCGGCAGCGTGGCCAGCGCCTCGAACAGCCACTGGGTGCGGGCGCAGGCGTTGGCCGTGGCCGGATCGGCCACGTCGTGCAGCGCCTCGTCGAACGGCACCGGCGAGGGCTGCCGCGTTTCCGTGCGCACGTGGCTGGCGCCCAGGTTGTGGGCGATGCGCAGCACGAACGGCAACAGCATGTCCGCCTCGCGCAGCCGCGGCAGGCTCTCCCAGACCGCGAGCAGCACCTCCTGCAGCAGCTCCTCGCGCACGGCGGGGTTCAGCTCGTAGCCGCACACCGCGCGCCACAGCTGCGGGTGGAAGGCTTGGACCTGGGGCCAGAGTGGATGCATGCGGTTCGTGGGCAGTGGGTCGGCGGTCGCCGAATAGACGGTCGACAACCTTCAGTCGTTGCCGGGGACGCGTTTCTTACACCTTCGGGATTTTTATTTTCTGCGTAAGAAATCCGCCGCCCCGGGTGACTTAGGAGGCAAACCACTCCAAGGACACACCGACGATGCGACGTTCCCCTCTGGCAAGGCTGCTGCTCCCGACTGCCCTGGCCTGCGCGCTGACCCCCGCGCTGGCGACCGCCCAGCCCGCCGACGGCGCACTGGCCCTCGACAATGTGCACATCGTCGAGGCCGAACACAACCGCGTCAGCGCCCGCAGCTGCGTACGCGTGCAGGACGCCCGTATCGCCACCATCGCCGCGGCGGGTGCGCCCGCCTGCCTGGAGGGGGCCCGAGCCGTCGACCTGCAGGGCCGCTACCTGGTGCCGGGCCTGATCGACATGCACGCCCACCTCACCCTGGGCCCGCTGGAGATCAAGCGCGAGCGCGGCCGCGCGGTGATGCAGGCCCTGCCCGACGACGACATCGCCGAACACAACGCCAGGCGCCTGGTGGCGTTCGGCGTCACCACCGTGCGCAACCCGGGCGGCGACCTGCCGGCGGCCGCCCGCTACAAGGCACGCCTGGCCGCCAGCGAGCTGGTCGGCCCCGAGGCCTTCAACGCCGGTCCGGTCATCAACAACGCCGACCTGCCGGGCCTGTCCATCGCGGCGCACAGCGCCGAGGACATGGACCAGGTGGTCCGCGCACAGGTCGAGGCCGGCGCCGACTGGATCAAGCTCTACACCGGCCTCTCCCCCGAGCTGCTGCAGGCCGGCATCGACGCCGCGCACCGCCACGGCCGCCCCGCCGTCGCGCACCTGGAGAGCATCGCCTGGCCCGACGCGCTGGCGATGGGGCTGGACGGCATCGTCCACCTGATGCCGCTCAGCCCGGACCTGCTGACGCCGGAACAGCGCGCGGCCTGGCAGGCCACCGCGCGCGG
Source organism: Luteimonas salinisoli (assembly GCF_013425525.1). Classification (GTDB taxonomy): domain Bacteria; phylum Pseudomonadota; class Gammaproteobacteria; order Xanthomonadales; family Xanthomonadaceae; genus Luteimonas; species Luteimonas salinisoli. The sequence continues at coordinate 45,495 of NZ_JACCKA010000027.1, forward strand.
CGGCACGTACTCGTTCTTCGAGTGGTGGGAGCACTTCGATCCCGAAGGCCCGCAGGCCGAACGGCTGGTGGCGGCCTACCGCGAGCACCGCCCGGTGTTCGACGCCACCCTGGTCGCCTTCCATGCCGCGTTCGTGCAGGACCAGGACAACCCGTACAAGGACGACGCCCGCCGCCATGCCCACCCGCGGCTGCTGGACCACTGGAACGAATGGTTCACCTTCGCCATCGGCTGGGAACCGGAGGACTTCGAGCGCGCCCGCGCGGTGTGGCCGAAGGTGCAGCGCATGGCCGCGCGGCTCTACGCCACCGATGCCCGTATGACCCTGGGCACCGACATGAGCAACCCCTGGATCGCCCCCGGCATCAGCCTGCATCGCGAACTGCAGCTGCTGGCCGAGGCCGGCGTGCCCAACGCGGCCCTGCTGCTGGCCGCCACCCGCAATGCTGCCGAGGCGCTGGGCGCCGGCCAGCGTCTGGGGCGAGTCGCGCCCGGTTTCGAGGCCGACCTGCTGGTGCTCGACGCCGACCCGCTGCAGGACATCCGCCACACCCGCGACATCCACGCCGTCGTGCTCGACGGCGAAATCCTCACCACCACTGCACTCAACCAGCTCAAGGGAGAATGACCATGAAGCGCAAGATCCACCACCTCGCTACCCGCGCGCTGCTCGCCGCAGGCCTGGCCCTGGGCCTGGCCGGCACCGCCCACGCCGGCCCCGAGGACTGGGAGACCCCCGAGGCGATCGTGCATGCCCTGTACGACACCATCTCCGGCGACGCCGGCGCCAAACGCGACTGGGATCGCTACCGCGCCCTGTTCCTCGATGGCGCGCGCATGTCGGTGGCGATGGATTCCAGGATCGGCAGCGGCATCATGGGCATGGACAGCGAGGAGCTGATCGCCCACACCGAGAGCGCCTATGCCGCCACCGGCTTCCACGAGCTTCCGCTGGTGACCAGGGTCGAACAGCACGGCCTGCTCGCTTCGGTGATGAGCAGCTTCGAGATCCGCCTGCGCCGCGGCGACACCGAGCCGCTGATGCGCGGCCTGAACCACTTCCAGCTGCTCAACGACGGCGAGCGCTGGTGGATCGTCTCCAACGTGGGCACGGTGGAGACGCCCGCCTCGCCGCTGCCCGCCGCCCTGCTGCCGGTGACCCAGGGAGGTGCGAAATGAGCGCCCCGGCGACCGTCGAGACGACCCAGTCGCAGTCGAGCCACCGCCGCAAATGGAGGTGGATCGCCCTTGCCGGCGCCGCGTGCCTGCTCTCGTGGGTGGCGCTGGCGGTGGGCATCGCGCTCGGCGTTGGCACCGCGGCGATGTTCGTCCTGGCCACCTTGGCCGCCGTGACCACCGAAGGCACGGTCTGGCTGGCGGCCTTGCTGCTCGGGGTTAGCGTGTACCAGGCGCGCCGGCGGCTGTGGGAGACGCTGCGCTCCCGCCTGCGTTGAGGCGAATCGAGCACCTCCGCCGCGTTGCCGATGTCCCCGGCCTCACCGGCCGGGGATGCGGTTTTCAGCGGTCTCTCGAAACCTTGTGGAGTCGGCCTTCCGTCTACCTCATGGATACGATTGGCGGTTCGGCGAAATGCTCGACGAGGTTGGCCAGGCAGACGTTCATGTAGCCCTTCCATTGGCTCTTCACGAACAGGGTCAGCGGTAGCCTGGCGAAGCGGTTCTTCGCCTGGAAGGTATAGGTCCACTTGACCTTCGTCCCACCGTCGGCCGGTTCGAACCAGAACTGCCCGCGCGCTTCGCTCATCAGATGCTTCAGCGCGAAGCTCGGCTCGCTTACCCGATAAGCGAAGTAGGCAGGCCGATCGTAGTGCGTCAGTCCCTCGTTCACGGTGCTGCCATCGGCCAGGTGAACGACACGGTGGGAACCGGGGCGATCCCACGGTCCCGAGACCGCGGAGGTGGACGCGACGCCAGGGACCATGCCGTAGCCGGTCAGGATCCTGGGCAGCACGTCTTCGGCTGCGACGAAGTCGAAGACATCGTGGATGTCGCGTGGGATGAAGACTTCTCGCGTCACCGCGACGTTCAGCCGGTCCGCCCGGTGCAGATCGAGAGCGTTCATGGGCAATTCTCCAGAAGGATGTGCTCGCCGGCAGCCCCTCCTCGCGGAAGCGCACTGTCGGAATTGATGGACCGCCTCGCCCGAGGCGCAGGACGAAACCCTGAGCGGGTTTGCGGCGCCCTGCGCCATCAGACCGGCCGCGCGCTACGCGAGGAACGGGTTGAGCGCCGCCAGCGTCTCGTCGAAGCGGCCCTCGGCCTCGGCATTGCGCATGAAGTCGACGCCCTCCACCAGGATCTCGCGCGGCGTGGGCGTCTGCTGGAAGCGCGCGATGACCTGGTCGGCGAACGTCTCGAGCGGCATGAAGCGCTCGTTGGTCTTCTGGCCGGGGGTCAGGTCCGTCTGCACGGCTGGCGGCACCAGCTCGATCACCTCGACCCTGCCCTTCAGGGCCGCACGGAGCGACTCGGTGTAGCTGTGGATGGCGGCCTTGGTCGCCGAATAGGTCGGGGCGATCACCAGCGGCACGAAGGCCAGACCCGAGCTGACATTGACGATGACCGCATCGGGCGTGCGGGCCAGATGCCCGATCAGCGCGTTGGTCACTCGGATGGGGCCGAGCAGGTTGGTGGTGATGGAGGCCTCCGCGTCGCTCAGGTCACGGAACCTGTCGGGCGGCCCTTCAATGCGCATGATGCCGGCGCTGTTGAACAGCACGTTGACCGATGGATGCTCGGCGACGAGCTTCTCGGCGAACGCTGCGACGCTGGCGGCGTCGTCCATGTCGAACGTCAGTGCATGGATGTTCGGCCGGTCGCCGATCGCCTCGACCAGGGGCTGCATTCGCCGGCCGGCGATGATCACGGTGTTGCCCAGATCGTGGAAGCGATGCGCGAGCGCCCTGCCGATCCCGGTGCCGCCGCCGGTGATGAGGATGGTGTTGCCTGTGGTCTTCATGTGGGAGGTTCCTTCAGGTGGGCGACTGAGCGAGCCAGGCTCGCGTCAGCCGCTATCGATGAGATGTCCGGCGAAGACCGTGCTTTGCCGGAACTTTGGGGAGTGGCTCGTCGCGGATGGCGCTGCGGCTGGGACGCCGCCGTATGCGGTCGACGGATCAGCCGCCAGCGAGAACGGGATAGTCGGTGTAGCCTTCGGCGCCGCCACCGGCGTAGAACAGGGGAACCCGCGGCGGGTTCAACGGCGCGCTCGCCTTGAGGCGTGCCACCAGGTCCGGGTTGGCGAGCGCCATGGTGCCCAGGGCTTCTATGTCGGCGGCGCCTGTTTCGACATCAGCCCCGACCTGCTCGCGCGTGCGGCCCGGGCGGTTGACGATCAGCACGCCGCCGAAGGCGCGGCGGATGTCCGCCAGGAGCGCTTCGTTACCGATATGCAGGACGTGCAGATAGGCGATGCCGATCTTGTCGAACTCCGCAGCGAGGTGGCGGTAGAGATCGTCGTTCTCGTTGCCTTCGACGATGCCGCCCGTCGCGAGCCCGGGAGACAGGCGGATCGCGGTCTTCCCGGCACCGATCGCAGCGGCGACCGCCTGTACGACCTCGAGTGCGAACCGCGCCCGGTTCTCGAGCGAACCGCCGTACTCGTCGCTGCGCGCGTTGGCGTTCGGCGCGAGGAACTGGTGCACCAGATAGCCGTTGGCGCCGTGGATCTCCACGCCGTCCGCACCCGCTTCGATCGCACGCGCGGCGCCGTGGGCGAAGTCGGCAATGGTCTGCCGGACTTCGGCGGTCGTCAGCGCGCGGGGTTCGGGCACCGGCAGCATGCCCTGGGGCGTGAACATGTTCTCGCCGGGGGCGATCGCCGACGGCGCGACCGGCTGGCGATGATGCGCCGTGTTGTCCGGATGGGACCTGCGGCCGACGTGCATGAGCTGGATGAAGAGTCGGCCGCCGGCCTCGTGGACCGCGTCGGCCACCTTGCTCCATCCGGCCACGTGTTCGTCGGTGTAGATGCCTGGCGTGTTGAGATAGCCCTGCCCGTCTTCGGACGGCTGGGTGCCTTCGGTGACCAGCAGGCCCATGGTCGCGCGCTGTGCGTAGTACTCGGCCGCCAGCTCGCCGGGCGTGCCGTCGGGCTTGGCCCGGCTGCGGGTCATCGGCGCCATGGCGAGGCGGTGCGGCAGTCGCAGGTTGCCGACCTCGATCGGGGACCAAACGTCGGTCATGTCGTTTCTCCTTGTAGTTGGACGATGAGAGGGGGGAGGATCACAGCCTGCCCGCGGCAAGCAGCTCGCGGGTGCGTGCCAGCGTCGACAGCAGCGCGGACTTGTAGCCCCTGTCCTCGCTGTCGAACTGCTGCTGTTCGGCCCGTTCCTCGGGGCCGCCCGGCACCTTGCCGCGCAGTCCGAGGTAGCAGTAGAAGCGCAGGTGGAGCTCGCCGTGCCGGTCCTCGAAGAGTTCGTTGACGATGGCGCCCTCGCGCGGCCCGGTGGCCTGGAAGAAGGTGACCTTGCTCTGCGGCTCGAGGGTGATGATCTCGCGCAGATCGGCGCCGGCGATCGTGGCTTCGCGCACGAAGTGGGTGGCGCTCTCCTCCACCACGTCGCAGCGGGTGCAGAGGCCGGGCGGGAGGAACAGGCGCGCATCGCGCGCCTTCAGCTCGAGGCCCTTCCAGACCTGCTCGCGGGTGAGCGGGGTTGCGCCGTCCGGGTTCACCGGAACGGTGGCGGTCGAATAGATCATGTCGAACTCCTTGTCTGCAGAAGACGCCGCGCGACGCTCAGGCCGCCGCGGCGAGCTCGGAAGCGAAGGCGCGGTAGCTGCGCAGCGGACGGCCCAGCAGCGTGGTGAGCCGCTCGACGTCGCCCGCCTCGGGGCGCATGCCATCGGTGAGGAACCGCTCGCTCATCAGGCGCATGTCGTAGGCCATCCAGGCCGGCATGAACTGGCGGAGGTTCTGCTCGAAGGCCGCCGGATCGTCGCCGCCGTAGGCGATGGGCCGGCCGAGCACGTCGGACCAGATCGCCGTGACGTCGGCACTGGTCAGGGTGTCGGGGCCCACGACATTGATGACTTCGGTCGGCAGCGGCGTCGGTGAGGCCTCGCGGCGGAGCAGCTCGAGCGCGGCGATCTCGCCGATGTCGCTCGCGGCCACCATCGCCAGGCCCTTGCTGCCAATGGGCATGGGATACACCCCGTGCTGGAACACCACGTCCTTGACCGTCAGGTCGTTGTCGATGAAGTAGGCCGGGCGCAGGATGGTCGCGTTGAAGCCCATCTGCTCGATCATCCGCTCGACGCCGAACTTGCCCGCGAAGTGCGGCACGTTCAGGTAGACGTCGCTGTGGATCACCGACAGGTAGACGATGCGCTCGACGCCCGCCTCGCGCGCCAGGTTCAGGGCGATCAGCGCCTGGGTGAATTCGTCCGGCACCACGGCGTTGAGGAGGAACAGCGTGGACACGCCGTCGAAGGCCTTGCGCATGGCGTCGACGTCGAGGAAGTCGCCCTGGACCACGGACACGCCTGCGGGGAAGTCGGCCTTGGCCGGGTCGCGGACGAGGGCGCGCACATCGGCGCCGCGCTGGGTCAACTGCTCTACGACGTGGCGGCCGATGGTGCCGGTGGCGCCGGTTACGAGGATGGTCATGGGACTGCTCCGGGTGGGTTGGGAGGCCACATGGTTGTTGATCCACAGACGGGCCGATAGCCCATATACTTGGACCACATGTCTCACTGGTGGAACACATGGACCTGCTGGCTCTGGCCGACTTCAACCTGGTGGCGCGGCATGGGGGGTTCGGCCGGGCCGCGCGGGCGGCGGAACGCCCCAAGGCCACCCTGTCGCGGCGGGTGGCGGACCTGGAGGCGGGCCTGGGGGTGCGCCTGTTCGAGCGGGGCTCCCACGCCCTCAAGCTGACCCAGGAGGGGCGCGCCCTGTTCGAGCGGACCGAATCCCTGCTCACCGAACTGGGCGAGGCGACCAGCGCGATCGCCTCGGGCGGCCAGACCCCACGCGGCAAGCTGCGCATCAGCGCGCCGCTGCTGTTCTCCCAGATCGCGCTGGGCAAACTGTCGGCCCAGTTCGCGCTGCGTTACCCGGAGGTGCGCCTGGAGATCACCACCGAGGACCGGGCGGTCGACATGGTGGAAGAGGGCTACGACCTGGTGATCCGGGTCAATCCCGATCCCAACGAACACTTGATCGGGCGCATCCTGCTCCACGACCGCCTGGTGGCGGTGGCCAGCCCTGCGTTGCAACGGCCGGTGGAAGATGCACCGGTCCCCGCGGTCGTGCGCGCGTCGAGCACTCAGTTGGCCTGGGCATTGGCGACCCAGGAAGGCGACGTGCGGGTCCAGATCGATCCGATCCTGCGCCTGGCATCGATGATCATGATTCGCGATGCGGTGCGTACCGGAATCGGGGCTGCCGTACTTCCGCTATCGCTCGTGGCCGGCGACCTGCGCTCAGGCGTGCTCACGCAATGGGGCGATGTGAAAGGGCGCCCGATCGAGATCTGGGCGCTCTACCCGTCCCGGCGCCTGCTGAGTATCCGGGTGTCGGCTTTCCTGGAGTTCCTGAAGGAAGCCTTCCCGCTCGGCGTGCCCGAAGAGCTCTCCGCCTACATCGAAGGCTAGTTGGCGGGCACGTTCAAGGTAGGCAACTCGGCGTTTGCTTCCGGCCGGTAGCGGTCGCTCAGCAACTTCTCGGGTCCAGCTCGCTCTCTCGAGCAACGCCTCTCAATAGCAGAACGAGGCCCGCCAGGCGCGTAGGCAGCCGGTTGCGATCGCTTCCACGAATGTCGTCGATGACCCCTTGCAGCTCCGCACTGGCGCGGCACAAGCCAGCCTGTCGCAGGGCGTCGACTTGCGCCAAGCCACGCGTCATCGCGCCAGCCCCCTGATGCCTCAATCCTTGTCGAAGCCAAGACACCAGCAAGTCGAGGGTTGCTTGGACCACGGCACCCAATGGCGATGGCGAGGCATCAGCCTCGCGCGATGGCAGGGACTGCTTCGCGACCTGTTCCGCATCCAGCACCACCGCGCGCTGTTCCGTCAATATGGAAAGCGGCTGCATGCGCAACCGACCGGCTTCCACCGTCGCTATTCCAGCTACCGCCATCGGCACGCCCCACTCTTTCCCCAGGACGCGCGCGAAGGCGTCGACTGCACATGAAGCAGCCGCCCGGTGTTGGAGTGAAAGTCGAACGACGTCCTCGTCCGAGGCCGGACCCTGTGTTGCGCTCAGCACCTGCGCATGCAGGGTCTGCGTCGCAGCGTCCCAGCCCCACTCCAGCACGCGCGCGATCGGCAGGACGTGCAGATGCTCGATTGCTTGCTTCGGGCGCACGAAATCCGGATGTGCGTCCATCAGACAGGACACCAGTGCACGGCCGCTGGGTTGGCGCAACGGCGCGCCCAGCGTGTCCCACGACCGGGCGGACAGGGGCAGTACGGAGGTCTCGCTGGCCCTCGCAACGATCTCGATCACCCCGTTGGCGCGGCGTCGCGCGCCCTTTGTCACGATCTGCCCGCATGCAAGCTGGCGCACTGACTGACCGGCCACGCGACGTGCCATCTGCGCACCGGCAGATTTCCCCGGGGAGATGGCCCAGCTGCGTTCGAGCACGGTCACCGCCTGCGTGTCCGGATCGGCAAAGGCGATGCGCACGCCTTCGATCTGCTCGCCCTGCCAGCATTCGGCGCCCAGCGACACCAGCCTCAGATGGTCCAGCGCCACTTCGCCCTTGATTCCAACGCCGAGAATCTGCGTGGTCGGCAGCGTGGTGGTCGCGCCGGAGATGGCGAGCAGCTCAGCGCGCCGGGCAGCGAACAGGCGTGCGGGCAATTCGGCCAAGGCGGCGAGCAGGCGCATCGGATCGAAACCACTGGAACGCGCATGCTGTGTCGTGAGCAATTGGCGGACTTCGTCGAGCGCTTCCACCACCCAGCACCATCCAGCCGCTACACAGCGGTTCCGGAACGCTTCAAAACGGGCTTCCAGCGCCATCGGCGGCTGGCTGGATCCATCCAGCCACAACTGGAGCAGCACAGCATCGAGATCCGGAGCCGGCGATTCTGCCTGCGGGTCGAACCAGCTTCGCCGTTCCTTGTCCGCGCGGGTGGGCGCAACCAGCTCTACGACCTGGCTCTGGCCGGGCTGCAGCGCACGGGCCTGCCGGAACGCCCAGACGGCCAGCACCACGTGCTCGCAGCCGCTGCCCTTCTTGCAGTCGCAACGGGCGTGCATGAGGTTGCTGCGAGAAAAGAATCGCACGCTGCACATCGGCAGGCTCGCGGCGGGGACCGGTGCGTCGGCGTGCCACGCGGTCACGCGAACGGCGGGCTGCGCCGAAGCGAGCCGCAAGGCCATTTCCAGCGTGGCCGCGGGCAGTGCCGCGAGTTCGGCATCGTCGAAACGAGCCGGACTCCATTCGGTGGAATCCGGGGGAGGCGCTTCGGGCTGCTTGTCGACGGCATGAGCCGCGGCGGTATCGGCCGCCCATCTCTGGTAGGCCAGCACCAGCGTTACGCGATGGCGGCACAGGCCACTGGCCGGGCAGCTGCACGCAGCCTCGCGCAACGAGCGACCAGGCGGCAATGTCGCGCACTGTCCATCGCTGTAGCGCGCACGAACCGTGCCGTCGGGTTCCTCTTCGATCTGCGGCAACGCCCCTGCCGCGATGTCCCTCAACGCGCGCTTGACGAAGCCGGGATTGGCCAATGCCATCAACGCCTCGGGCGTGAGCTCGAGCAGGTCGAGACGGAGGGGCTTCATCGACACGCTCAGCCCCGCACCTTTTCCGCCAGCCATGCGGCCAGCTCGCCCGGCGTCATCGCAGCAACGTGCATCCCTTCCCGGACCAGACGCGCCGCCATGGCGCGGTCGTAGTTCGGAGACGCGTTCGAATCCAGCGCTGCGAGCCCCAAGACCTTCACGCCAGCCTGCACCAGGGACTTCACCCGCCGCACGAGCTCGTAATCGCTGCCGCCCTCGTAAAAGTCGCTGACCAGCACGATGATGCTGCGCGTCGGATTCGCGACCAGGCCTTGTGCATAGGCGACCGCGCTCGCGATATCGGTGCCGCCACCGAGCTGTACTTTCATCAGCAGCTCGACCGGGTCGGAAACATCGGCCGTCAAGTCCACCACCTGCGTATCGAACGCGACCAGGCGCGTGCGCATGCCGGGCAGGTTCCACAAGCAGGCCGCCATCACGGCCGAATGGATCACCGAATCCACCATCGAGCCGCTCTGGTCGATCAGCAGGATGATGTCCCATCGTTCGGTGTGGCGCTTGGTGCGACTGAGGAACACCGGCCGCTCGACGAACAACTTGCGGCGTTGCGGATCCCAACGGTGCAGGTTGCCACCCAGCGTGCGGCGGAAATCGAAGTTGCGCGCGATCTTCAGTAGCGAGCGGCGACGGCGGTCGCGGCTTCCCGCGAAGGCCTGCCGCACCTCCGTGGCGAGTTTCTCCATGATCCGTCGCACCACTTCGGCGACCAGGCGTCGCGCCGCGGCCAGCACCTGCGGCTTCATCAGGTGCTTGGTGTGCAACACGGCGCGCAACAGGGACTCGGACGGCTCGATGCGTTCGAGCACTTCGAGACTCGTCACGACTTCATCGATCCCGAAGCGCTCGACTGCATCGCGCTCCAGGCGCTCAATGACCTCTTGCGGGAACAAAGTGTGTACGTCGTTGATCCAATCCGGCGTGCTCAGCTGCGAGTCGCCCAGGCCCGCACTGCGCTCGCCGCGCCGCACGCGATCCGGGTCGCGGCCATACAGCCATTCCAGTGCGGCATCGGCGGCCAGGGCATCGCCCTGCAATCCCCCCAGGGCGGGATCAGCAGCCTCGCCCAGCAGGAGGCGCCAGCGCATCAACGGTGCGGGAACGGCCAGGCTCATGCACAAGTCCCGTCGACTGTCGGGCTGAGGACACCCCATGCGGCCAGTTGCTGCTGCACGCGCTGTTCGACGGCGGTGGCAGCAGCCATCGCTTCTGCCGAGGCTCCCTGCAGGCGCTGGGTCAGCACACGGCGCGGCAGGTGTTCTGCGTCGTGCAGTTGCAGGACGTGTTGCGCGAGCTGGCCGCGCTCGCGCGTCGGCAGCCAGGCGAAGGCCGCGCGCATGGCGGGCAGTGCGAGCACGAAGTCGCCTTCGTCCAGCCTCTGTACCAGACGATCCAGGCCGGCCACGAATGCTTCCTCCTGCGCGAGCACGTCACGCGCCAGCGCAACCAGGCCCGAGAGTGCATCGCCCATGCGTGCGGGTACCAGAGTCGACAGCAAATCGAGGGCGTTCGCCAGATCTCCATCGGTCGGGGAGTGCCCGGCTTCGAGGCTCAACACGGTACCGAGCGCCGCTCCGCGACTCAGCGGATCGGACTCGACGCTCGATACTTTTCGCCGCAGCACGGCGATCGCGCGCACCGGTTCGATCTCCATCGCTTGGGTGCCCGCGGCCAGTGCGTCCCGGGCGATATCGCGGATCGCAGCGACGGCGCGGATGTGCCCGGCGACATCGGCTGTGCCGATCGCTGCCGGTGGCTCGAGGAGCCACAGTGCGCGATCGAACGCCGCTTCGATCACCGCACGCAGCACCGGCGCTTCCGCGATCTCCAGCATCTGGCCGTGGCGCAGCAGCGGGTATAGCACGGACAGTGCCTCGCCAATGGCCTCGAAGCTGGGTTCGTCGGCGATCGCCGCGCGCAGGTCGGCGAGCAGGCCCGAGCTGACGCTGGACAGTGCAGCGAACGCGGCGCGGTTCAGCGTCTGCGCCAATGCGGCAACGCGTCCGCGCGCGCCTCGCAGCTGTTCTTCGAGGCGCGCCCGCGCGGCGTCGTGCAAGGTCGGCCCGTAGGCGCCGGCTTCGATCAGTGCGGCGTGTTGTTCCAGCGACGAGCGTAAGCGCCAGCTTTCGCGACGCTCGCCCGAGAGGGCCAGCGACGGGCCATGCACGCGCTCGACGCCCGGAATCGCGAGGATGGCGAGGCGATGCAATGCACGGCTGCGCGCACGATCTTCCGCCTCGAGCAGATCGAGATCCGGTTCGCCGTCCGGATCGATGCCCAGCGCCTGCAGTTCGGCCTCCACTGCCCGCACCAGCGGCGGCTGCGGCGTGCCCGCCGCCAGCGCGCCCGCCGCGGCGCCGGCCAGCACGTCCATCACCTCCACCAGGATCGGATCGGTGCCCGCACGGATCGGACCGCGGTAGCTCCATGGCAGCGGCGCGTCGAGCGCATCCTTCAGCAGCGATCCGGCGATCGCGTCGAGCCAGTCCGAACGCAACGGCGCCGCATGCCCGCGCAGCCGCGCCAGCGCCTGCGCGCGCGTATGTACGGCGATGAAGTCGGCCGTGGACGCCGGCAGGCCCTTTTCACGCAACCGGACAAGTACCTGCCGCAGGGCCAGCGCGCCGGCGTCAGCGCTGCCGCGTTCCCAGACCCACTGGTAATAGGCCGGTGAGGACATGCCCGAGGCGTAGCCGGTGAAGGCATCCAGCCGCTTGTAGCTGTAGGGAACGAGATAGGAACCAAACCTCAGCGGTGCACGGTCTGCATCGACCTGTGCGGATGGCGCCGGTGTTTCCGGCGGGTCCAGTCCGTGCACTCCATCGACGGAGGTGTTCGCCAGCGCTTCGCGCCACAGGCGCGCCAGCGCCGGCGCGTGGTAGCCGCCACAGACCACGAATACCGGGCCCTCGTCACGCGCCATGGCCCAAGCGATCCAGCGCGCCATCATCTGCTCGCGCTCGCGATTGCAGGCGCTGCCGGGGTCGTCGTTGCGCAGGTGCTCGAAATAGGTCCGCAGCCGTTCGGCCAACGCTTCGTCGGGAGCACCGTCGGCCACGTCGCCGGCTTCGAACAGGTGGTCCCACAGCGCATCGCGCCCTTCGATTCCCAGTTCGTTCGCCAACGCCCGCTCGTAGGCTTCGGCCAACGCTTCGTTGGCATCATCGGCCGCATCGGCGTAGCGGTTAGGGAGATCGGACAGGGCGTCGTGCCAGGCCGGAAGATCGATGAAGCGCACCTGCGCGCCGACTTCGCGCGCCACCAGCAACGCCTGCCACTCCGGCGAATGCTCGGCAAATGGCGACCACGAGCCGCGATGCCCGGTGCCATCGGACAGATAGCTGTAGATCGCAAGCGGCAAGCGATGGGGCAGGTACAGCTCGTCCAGGCGCGCATTGAAATCGGCGGGCCCCTCGATCAGCACGTACGCGGGCCGCAACGCGCGGATGCTCGCCGCCACCAGTCGCGCGCAGGCTGGGCTGTGGTGGCGCACCCCGAGGATGGATGGGAGGGTCGACCCGACCCACGGCACGGCCGCAGCGTTCATGGCAGGCGATTCCGCGCCTCGAAGTATGCGCGCCAATGCTCGCCGCTCTTCTTTGCCACCTTCTGTTCGAAGTAGCGACGCAGCTTGGCGCGATCATCTGCGTCGTCCTTCACGACGGTGCCGGCGATGCAGTCCACCAGGTCGGCCGGGGTGCCGTCACGTTGATCGAGGAACCAGGCCCGTACTCCGACCGCATGCGCCACGTTCACCGCCTCCGCAGTCGACATCACGGCGTTGAGGCGGTCCATCGCGGCTTCCCCCTTCGCCCCTTCATGCTTGCCGCGCAAGTCGCGAAAAGTCGATACCAGCAGTTCCAGCACCGGCGCCGGTACGGTGCGCGGGATGTTGCTGCGCACGAGCAGGCGCGACGACGCTTCCTGCACCAGTGTCAACTCGTGGTCATAGTCCAGGATCGGAAATACCGTCTCGAAGTCGAAGCGCCGCTTCAACGCCGCGCTCATCTCGTTGACGCCGCGGTCACGGGTGTTCGCGGTGGCGATGATGTTGAAGCCGTCGCGTGCATACAGCATTCCGTGCTCGCCGGAAAGCTCCGGCACGGCCATCACGCGGTCGGACAGCATGCCCAGCAGGCAATCCTGGACTTCCAGCGGCGCGCGAGTGATCTCCTCGAAGCGCACGACATGACCGTCGCGCATGCCCTGGTAGAGCGGCGCCGGCACCATCGCGCGTGGGCTCGGTCCTTCATTGATCAGCAACGCGTAGTTCCACGAATACTTGATCTGATCCTCGGTGATGGACGCGCCACCCTGGATCGTCAGCGTCGACAGTCCCGAGATGGCGGTGGCCAGCAGCTCCGACAACAGCGACTTCGCCGTGCCGGGTTCGCCTACCAGCATCAGGCCGCGGCCGGTCGCCAGCGTCACCAGCATGCGTTCGATCGATGCCACCGGAGCCACGATCTTCCGCTCGATCTTGAGCGATGGTTCGCCGAGTACGAACGCGCGCGCCGCCTTCAGGCTCAGAGCCCAGCCTGGCGGACGCGGATCGTGGTCGTGCTTTGCAAGACGCACGAGCTCATCCGCGTGAAGGATCTCCGCTGGCGGTCGTTGTAGCGCAGCTTGGGCCGGTTTTGGGGCGTTGGACATGAGTCGAGGATTCCTTGCGATCAGGCGCGGAGGCTTTCGAGGTCGCGGATCAGTTCGCTGGCCGCAATCGGGTCGAGCGAGCTCAGTGGCTCGCCGTTCTGTATCTCGCCCCACCCTGAAGGCTGACCGACCTGCACTTCCAGCAAGGTCTGCTCCGGATACTCGTCGACGAGCCCGACAATGATGCCCGGCTCGAAGCTCAGCTCGATCGCTCTGTCGCGGCCAAGTGGCTTGTTGAAGTACCAGATGCCACCACCATCCTGCGCCTGACCCCGGCGCCAACCCTTGTTGACCAGCCCCAGGACACGTCCAGTCGGCACGGTCGAGCCCTTCCAGCGGACGAGTTTCTGCTGCGCCTGTTCGTCCGGTGTCAGCACATGCGTGTCGCGGCCCAGCTGTGCGAAGGGCTGCAGCAGTTCATAGTCGGTGAACAACTGTCCGAACTCCGCCGCGACATCAGCGCCCAGCTCCAAGGCGTGCGGAATACCGACGCGAAGAGCCTCGTCTTGAGGCAACTCGAAGGGATCATCGGTGCCGGTGGTGAAGCCGCCATCCTCGGCCACCCGGAAGCAAGTGCGCAACCTGCCGCCATAGCTGCCGTCGCCTTGGCCGGCATCGACTTCGTACACGCCCCAGACCAGGCGCTGCACCAAGTGGCGCACCAGCGGGTGTTCGGCCAGGAAGGCGCGGAAGACATCGGCGCGCCAGCGCCGCCGTGTGCACATCGCCACTTCCAACCGCAGAACTTGCTGGCTGGCGATTGTGCGCACGTCCTTCTTGAGCAGCTTGAAGCGCTCGGCAGCCTCCTTCGACAGGCCCGCGTCGTCGGTCTTTTTCGGCTTTGGCAGGTCGGCCAGGCGCGCGCCATCGCCGTCGCGCACGTAGGGTTTGAGCGCCTCGTCGAAGCCGACCCGGAAGGCGCGCGGCCCGAAATCGAGCAGCATGGTGCCATGCTCGTCGAGACCCAGGTCAGGCGCCAGCCGGTCTTCGAGTTCCTCGGTCGTGAAGCCACGCGCTTCCGCGATCTGCGCGATCTTCTCGCGGGCCCGGTCCTGCAGGCCCTTGAACTTCACCTTCTGCGCGATGCCATTCAACAGCATCAGCGCCACGTCGGAGCCGATCATCGCCAGCACGTCCAAACCCGCCACTGCGCGCGCATGCGCGGCCTCGCCCGGCCAGGCACGTAGGTAGGGCGTCAGCTTGCGCGCGGTTTCGTCGTTGCCGAACAGCCCAAGCGCGGTGAGCGCCCAACCGTCCTTCGACGGCGCGCCGGCGTAGAGCCACGCAGCGAAACAGTCCCAGGCGAAGTCCGCGAGCGAATCGCGCGTGCAGGCGTCGCGCACCTGTTCGATGCCGGGGTAGATACCTTCGTTGGTCGGGAACGCGAGCATCGTGCCTAGCGGGGCCAGCGCCTCATCCGGCAAGGCCTTGCCCGCGCCCGGGCCCTCTGCAAGTACCGGACGACGCCAGGCACCAGGCTGCCAAAAGGCAGGAAGCGTCGGGCGTTTTCTGGGAAACCGGTCGAGCGGGTCTTCGGCCAGCACTGCCTCGACCGCCGCGACGACCTCGGGCTGGCCGTAGCGCGCCGCCACCTCGAGGACCAGCGCGCCGTGCCCCTCGGACGCGAGAATGCGCAAGGCAACGCCAGCGCAATCGCGTGCCTCGCCCCGTTTGCCGACTGCAGCCGCAATCAGACCGCAGGCGGCGTGCTCGGGGAACTTGAGCAGCCACTGGCGCCCTGTTTCACGCAGGCTCTTGAGCTTGGCGGCAGCGCGCGCCATCTGGGGCGCGAGGTCGACGGCGCCGAAGTTCAGTGCGAGCACGAGATTCTCGGCGGGATGACGGCGCACTACGGCCAACAGTCCCGGCAACACTTTCAGGCCAAACTTGCCTACGATGAAATCCGGGCGATAGGAATAGTCACTTTCGCCAGCCAATACATTCCACACCGAAGCGCCCATTTCGCCCGGCAGCAGCGCGAGCAACGTGTCGCTCAGTGTGATGTAGCTCCAGCGTTCGGCTTTGCGCGCCTGTTTCATCTTCAGCCACAGTTCGCACAGTGCTGTGGCATCCTGTGTTCGGATCGCCCGGATGGCCGGCTCGACCAGATCGCGGGTATCGACGTGCCGCTTGAAGTCGAGGCACTCGACCATCTTGTCCGGGTCTTTCGCGGCATCGGCGTAGTACGGTGGCAGTTGCCCAGCGGCGAAGCGGCCCGCCTCGCGCTCACCAGGCGCCCAGCGCTCGACTGGCGCGATCGGCAGCGTTTCCAGGTCGAGCGCCGCGATGGCTCGCTTCTTGCGCGTTGCCAGCCACGGTGGTCGCGCCAGCACCGCTGGCAGTTCGTCCGTGCTGCCGACGACGGAAGGACCGGATAGCTGCTTCAGCATCCTGTCGACGACCGCTTCGGCTGCGGTGCCGAGCCATGGGCGCAGCGCCGGCAACGCGGCCTCGTTGGCGCGCAACAAACCGGTCAGGCTCGGTGCGACAAGCGCACCTTCCTTGCTGCCACCGGCAACCAGTTTCGAGAGCGCAACGATCGCGGCTAGCGGCCAGCGATTCACCGCGGCCGTCAACCGCGCCAGAGCGCCTTTGCTGCTGCTTGCCGAACGCGCAAGGGCATCGATCGCCTCAGGCAGACCGAAGGCAGCCAACGCAGTGCCGGCGACCTCACCTTCCGCGCGTGCCAGCAATGTCTCCAGCGCGCCCATCCCGCGTTCCTGCAGCAGAGTGGCGACCATCTCTGGGTCATCGAGGATATCTTGGCCATACGCGTCCAGCTTCGTCCGACGTATCGCGGCCAGCGCAGCCGGATCGGTCGCGGTCAACTGCAGCCAGTGCAGGGCCGAGGGCGCATTCGGGCCGGCCAGCGCAAACGCCAACGCATTGGATACCTGCGGTTCGTCCGGGAGCAGCATCGCCATCGCCACCTGGCGTGATGGATGCAGCGTCGGTAGCGCGGCGCGGATCCGGTCGACGCACTCGCTGTAGACCGAATCGCTCGCTGCCGAAAGGTGGCGCCTGAATGCCCACTCGCCTTCCCCGACCGGGGACGACCAGCGCGATGCCAGCGGCCCGTCGATGGAATCGTGGAAACTGATGCCTGGCTTGCCGTTCGTTCCGCGCCATTCGAAGCGCACTTCGAACTCGCGCTCTGCCTGCAGCAGCAGGTCGAGTGCCGCAGGCAGGCCATCGCGACCAACCAGCATGTTCACCAGTGACCGGACGTCAATCGTCGCCCGGTACGCGTTGGGTGCCGCGGCGAACACGAGGGCCAGCATTGCGGCATCGGCATGCGGCGAAGCTTTGGCGGCGGGTTTCTGCAGCCGTTCCCAGCCTTGCTGCAATGCCTGAGCCATCGAAGCGTCCGAATTCTTGTCGTCCGGCGAGGCATACCCGTCGATGGCCTCGTATAGCGCCTGCAGGACAGCTGCAGGATCGCCTCCAGGTGCGACGACAGCCGGAAAGCGCCGTGACGGCAGGGCCCTGGCCAGCAGCCCGGCGGGAACGTCGAGCGGTTCGCCCTGCAATAGCCAGGGGGCGACAGTTGGAGCGTTCGCGCGGATGGCGACGGCGGCCGTGGCGGGAGGCACCGTATCCGATGGTGCTTCGATAGGCTTCGCCACCGCGACCGTGCCCGTTGTCGCCGCGTCATTGCCGACCGAGGGGCCCACCTTGGTTTCCGTCTTGCCGATCCCAGCGTCTGCCGCCGCCGCAACCTCGGCGTAGCCCTTGCCCGCCTTCGCGTCGATCAGCTTGGTCATCGCCGCCGCCGCCTTGGCGTCGTCGCCGAAGGTCTTGGTCTGGCTCTGTCCCTGCGTGCCGATCCGGCCCCACCGAATATTCACATCCGAGCCATCCAGCTCGATTTCCCAGAATTTGTTCGAAGTCCCTTCGGAAAATTCAAAGCGCCGCATTCCATTCCCCTGGTGTCCCCGTCCCGTCGCCCGGCTCTTTGCAGGCCGGCCCCGGGCAGGATGATCGCATTTTCGCGGCGCTTCCGAGCGACTTGCCAGTGTCCGTATTGGGCCGCGAGTGGCGATATTCGGATTCAATTCTAGGTGTGCGGCCTGGGGGGCCAGAGGCGCCCCCCTTCATGCGTCGATCAACCCGCAATGCCGGTGTGCCGTCACTGGGTGCAAAGGGGGCGGGGATGGGATTGGACTCGCCTACCTGGGGCGGAGCCGCCGGCCAGCAGCGGAGACCCTTGGCCGCGCACGCCGTGCGTCACAGGGTGCTTGCTGGGCGGCGTCTACGTCTTTGCCATCGCTTCGCCGCGTAGGGCATGGCGATCACCGCGCCGATCAGAAGGGCCAGGGCCCAGTACCTGCCGACCAGGCGCCCGAACGCGTCCCCCGGAAGCCTGATGTCGATCGGTACCGCCAGATCGGTGAGCGGAGCGACCACACCTTCGCCTTCGCCGTCGGACCAGAAGCGCATGCCGGTCACGTCTCCAGTCGCGTTGCGCAGCACCTGCAAACGGGTGAAGTCTCCCGGATACACGAATGTGTCGGCGGTGATCGCGATGAGTTCAGAGCGCATCCCCCCGGTGCGCTGCGCGGTCAGGTTTTCGCCAACAACGCGCAGCTCGCGCGTCGAATTCTGGTCGACGCGATACACGCCCTCGTACTGCTTGAGTACTGCAACGTCGACGTGAACCGGCGTCACCGGCGGATACGGATCGCCCAGGGCGGCGGCCGCAAGGCGGCGCGCGACCGCTCGGGCGTCATGCGCTGGAGAGGCCATTTCGTTGTTGAGAAGCACGGCGACCGAGAGCTCCGCCCCCGGCACATAGAGCAGATAGGCGGAGAAGCCTGCGATGCCGCCATCGTGCTGCAATGCCGGGGCACCCCGCACCGAGGTCGTCCAAATGCCGTACCCGTAGGCGTTGGCCTTCGCCTCGCCGACCGGCGTGATCATGCGCGCGTAGGTCGCAGGCGCGAGCACCTTCCCCCCGTGCAGGCCGCGGTTCCAGCGCGCCAGGTCGTCGACCGTCGACACCAGCGCACCCGCGGCATGGGGCTGGGTCATGCTGAGCGGCAGGGGAGCCGTCAGGAATCCGCGGTTCGTGGTGTAGCCCTTGACCTGGCGCGCGACGACGGCGGGGTCGGCGCCGTATCCGGTGTCGTTCATACCCAGCGGCTCGAACAGCGCCTGCTCCAGATAGCGGTGCCAGGGCTGGCCGCTGGCCGCTTCGATCACCGCGCCGACGAGCACATAGCCGGAGTTGCTGTACTTCCACCCTTCGCCCGGCGCGAAGTCCGGCGCTTCATTCTTGAAGTAGTCGACCAGCTGTTCGGTCGTGACGTGGCGCCTGATCGCCCCTTCGAACGTGCCCGGAATCTCCGTGTACTCCTTCACGCCGGAGGTGTGGTTGAGCAGTTGCTCGATCGTGATGCGCGTACCGCCCGGGTAGGTCGGCAGGTGCTTCGACAGCGGATCGTCCAGCGAGACCTTGCCGGCGTCGACCAGCGTCAGGAGCCCGGCCGCGGAGAACTGCTTGGTGACCGACGCGATGCGAAACCGGTCATCCGGCTCGAGCGGCACGCCGGCCGCGACATCGGCCTGGCCACGCGCGGCCCGATACAGCACCTCATCGCCGCGCATCACGAGCACCGCCCCGCCCGGTAGGTCGGCGCGGTACGCCTCCGCCAGCAGCGGTTCCGCGTAGCGCGAGAATTCCTCAGGCGTCGGCGGCGCTGCGGCGGTGGCCGCCTGCAACGTCAGCAATCCAGTGAGAGCGAGCGCTACGCCGATATGTCGCATCTGGAGGGATCCTGTTCCGAGGGTGCCGGTCAGACGCCGTGTCCGTAGGGTAGTGACAAACGTGGAGCAGGCTTGGCCAGGGCAGGCCTTGCTTCAGAGGGTACTTGCTGCAAGGCGTTTGCGTCTGCGCCATCGCTTCGTCGCGTAGAACATGGCGAGCGCGGCGCCGATCAGCAGGGCCGTCGCCCAGTACCTGCCGATCAGGCGCCCGAGCGCGTCGCGTGGAAGCCTGATGTCGATCGGCACCGCCAGATCGGTGAGCGGAGCGACGACGCCTTCCCCTTCGCCGTCCGACCAGAAACGCATCGCTGTCACTCTGCCCGACTCATCGCGCAGCACCTGCAGTCGGCTGAGACCCTCGGTATACACAAATATGTCGTCGGTGATCGCGCTAAGGTCAAATCGCCTCCCCCTTGCGTGCTTTGCGGTCAGGACTCCGTCGACAACGCGCAGCGTGCGCGCTGCATCCCCATCGGCACGATAGACGCCCTCGTACTGCTTGAGCACTGAAAGGTCCACTTCGACCGGCTCCACCGGCGGGTACGGATCCCCCAGGGCGGCGGCTGCAAGGCGGCGCGCGACCATATGGGGCGCATGCGCTGGAGGGGGCGTTTCGTTGTTGAGGAGCACGGCGACCGTGATATCCGCTCCCGGCACATAGAGCAAGTAAGAGGTGAAGCCTGCGATGCGGCCACTGTGCTGCAACGCCGGCGCGCCCCGCAGTGTGGACGTGCCGATGCCGTAGCCGTAGTCATGGGCCTTCGCCTGGCCGACTGGCGTGATCATGCGCGTGTAGGTCGCAGGCTCGAGCACCTTGCCCTCGTGCAGGGCACGGTTCCAGCGCGCCAGATCATCGACCGTCGACACCAGCGCACCTGCGGCGGGATCCTGATTGGCCTGGGTCACGCTTGATACCCGTGGCGGCGCGGGGGCACCGTGGTCCGTGGTGTAGCCCCTGACCCGGCGCGCGGCGACAGCGCCGTCGCCGCCGTATCCGGTGTCGTTCATGCCCAGGGGCTTGAACAACGTCTGGTCCAGATAGCGATACCAGCGCTGGCCACTCGCCGCTTCGATCACGCCGCCGACGAGGTGATACCCAGAGTTGCTGTATCTCCACCCTTCGCCCGGCGCGAAGTCCGACGGGTCCTTTCTGGTGTCGTAGAAGTCCTTGATGCCAGACGTGTGGTTGAGCAGTTGCTCGATCATGATGCGCGCACCGCCCGGATACGTCGGCAGGTACTTCGACAGCGGATCATCCAGCGAGACCTTGCCGGCGTCGACCAAGGTCAAAAGTCCGGCGGCGGAGAACTGCTTGGTGACCGACGCGATGCGGAACCGGTCGTCCGGTTCGAGCGGCACGCCGGCCGCAAGATCGGCCATACCACGTGCATCCCGATACAACACCTCGTCGCCCCGCATCACGAGCACCGCCGCGCCCGGTGCATCCGCGGGGTACGCGTCCGCCAGCAGCGGCTCCGCATACAGCGCGAATTCGTCGGGTGAGGGTGACGACGCGGCAGTCGCCGGCTGCAATGCCAGCATTCCGGTGAGAGCGAGCGCGGAGCCAATACGTCGCATGGGCAGAGATCCTTTCCGCGGTGCGCCCTGGCACCGTGTCCGTAGGGTAGCGGGAAATGTGTACCGACCAGCTTTGGCCACGCACGGCCTGCTTCAAAGGGTGCTTGCTGCAAGGCGCCTGCGTCTGCGCCATAGTTTCGCCGCGTAGAGCATGGCGATCGCGGCGCCGACCAGAAGTGCCGGCGCCCAGTATCTGCCGACCAGGCGCCCGAGCGCGTCGCCCGGAAGCCTGATGTCGATCGGCACCGCCAGACCGGTGAGCGGAGCGACGACGCCTTCCCCTCCTCCCGCGGACCAGAACCGCATGCCGGTCACTTTCCCGCTGGCGTCGCGCAGCACCTGCAAGCGGCTGAGGCCGTCGGGATAGACGAATGTGTCGGCGGCGATGGCGGTGAGCGCGAAGCGCCTCTTCCCAGCGCGCTGGACAGTCAGGGTTCCGTCGACAACGCGCAGCGTGTGCGACCCATCCCGGTCGCCGCGATACACGCCCTCGTATTGCTCGAGCACGGCCAGGTCCACGACGACCGGCTTCACCGGCGGGTACGGATCCCCCAGGGCGGCGGCGGCAAGGCGGCGCGCGACGACATCGGGCTCATGCGCTGGAAGGGGCGTTTCGTTGTTGTAGAGCACAGCCACTGTGAGATCCGCGCCGGGCACGTACAGCAGGTGCGAGCGAAACCCCATGATGGCGCCACCATGCTCCAATGCCGGGACGCCCCGCACCGCGGACGTGAAGATACCGTACCCGGCGTCGTGGGCCTTCGCCTGGCCGACCGGCGTGATCATGCGCGTATAGGTCCCAGGTTCCAGCACCAGTCCCCCATGCAGGGCTCGGCTCCATCGTGCTAGATCGTCGACCGTCGACACCAGCGCACCTGCGGCATGGAGTCGGGACATGCTGATATGCCGGGAAGGCGCCGGCGGTCCGTACCTCGTGGTGTAGCCCTTCACCAGACGCAAAGTGACGATGGGGTCGGCACCGTAGCCGGTGTCGTTCATGCCGAGCGGCATGAACAATGCCGAATACAGATAGTGATGCCAGGGCATGCCGCTCGCCGCTTCGATCACGGCGCCGACGAGCACGTAGCCGGAGTTGCTGTAGCTCCACCCTTCGCCGGGCGCGAAGTCCGGCGGATCGTTCTTGAAGGATCCGACCAGTTGCGCAGTCGTCCCGTGGCGCAGGTACTTTGCCTGGATCGTCCTGTGAATGCGCAGATACTCCTTTGCGCCGGACGTGTGGTTGAGCAATTGCTCGATCGTGATGCGTGCACCGCCGGGATAGGTCGGCAGGTACTTCGACAGCGGGTCGTCCAGTGAGACCTTGCCGTCATCGACCAGCGTCAGCAGTCCGGCCGCGGCGAACTGTTTGGTGATCGATGCGATGCGGAACCGGTCGCCAGGATCGAGCGGCTTGCCGGCTGCAATATCGGCCCTACCGCGCGCGCCCCGATACATCACCTCGTCCCCGCGCATGACCAGCACCGTCACGCCCGGCGCGTCCGCGCGGTACGTGTTCGCCAGCAGCGTTTCCGCATGGCGCGCGAATTCTGCAGGTGTGGGCGGCGTTGCGGCGGTGGCCGCCTGCACTGCCAGCAGTCCGGTGAGAGCGAGCACGGCGCCGATACGTGGCATGCGGAGATCCTTTCCGTGGGGTGCCGGCCAGGCACCGTGCCAGTAGCGTAGCGGCAAACGCCGGGCTCGGCGCGGCCATCCTTCCGCTCTCGTTCGTCCGGTGACCATGTGCGCCTCGGGGCTGGCGTTCCGGTTCTCCCAGGCTCGATCCTACTTGCCGAGGATTCTGTCGCAGCGCTGCCCCAAAGCCGGACGACGGCGCTACCATGCGCGCACCTTCGGGAGGCATCGTGAGTCGAGCAGGCTTTTCATTCCACCATCCCATCGCGTTCTGGGTGGGCTGCGCCCTGATCACCGCAGGCGTGCTCTCGCACGGGCCGATGTTCATGATGGGCCAGCACACCCACTGGCAGATGGTCGGCATGCCGATGACGACCGAGATGTGGATCGGCATGGCGATCATTCCGCTCGGCCTGGCGCTGTCGGCCTACGGCATGCTGCCGCGCACGCCCGCCGGCCTGCAGCCCGGCATGGGCGCGCCGCTGAACTTCCACGTGGCCGATGGCGTGCCGCTCAACCGCGCGCACTTCACGCTGGCGACGGTGCTGGTGGTGACGCTCGCCATCGACGTCATGAAGCCGGCCACGCTCGGCTTCGTGATGCCCGGCATGCGCGCCGAGTACCGCCTGGAGACCTCGGGCGCCAGCGTGTTGACGCTGTTCGCGCTGACGGGCACGACGGTCGGTTCGGTGGTGTGGGGGCGCGTGGCCGACCGCTTCGGTCGCCGCTCGGCCATCCTGCTGTCGGCGCTGATGTTCATCGGCACCGCCATCTGCGGCGCGATGCCGTCGTTCGGCTGGAACCTCGCCATGTGCTTCCTGATGGGCGCATCGGCAGGCGGGCTGCTGCCGATCGCCTTCACCCTGATGGCCGAAACCGTGCCGGCGCTGCATCGCGGTTGGCTGCTGGTCGCACTGGGCGGCCTGGGGACGTCCGGTGGCTACCTGCTCGCCGCGGGCGCGGCGGCGGTGCTGGAGCCGATGTTCAGCTGGCGGGTGCTGTGGCTGCTGGGCCTGCCGACCGGCGCGATGATCATCGTACTCAACCGTTTCATTCCCGAGTCGCCGCGCTTCCTGTCGAGCATGGGCCTGCATGCGCAGGCCCGGGCGCTGCTGGCGCGCTTCTCCGGGCCGGGCGGGCGCATCGAGCGCGACGACGCCCTGCATCCCGCGCCGCCGGTGATCGATGAAGGCCACCCGGTCGCGGGGACCCGCGATCTCCTGCGCGGCCGGCACGCACCGATCTCGCGGAGCCTGCTGGTGGCGGGCACCGCGTGGGGACTGGTGAACTTCGGCTTCGTCCTGTGGCTGCCGACCAACCTCACCGAGCTGGGCGTCGATGCGGCCGCGGCCAGCGCCCTGCTCGCGCGGTCGGCGATCTACGCGCTGCCCGGCATCGCGCTCGTCATCTGGCTTTACTACCGCTGGAGCAGCTTCAAATCGCTGGTGCTGTTCCTGTGGCTGACAGCGGCCGCGCTGCTGGTATTCGCCGCGCTCGATGTCCTGGGCATCCGCTCGGCGTCCCTGACCACCACAGCCATCGCCAGCTTGCTGATCAGCGTGAGCGGCGTGATCGCCATGCTCATTCCCTATGCGGCAGAGATCTATCCATTGCGCCTGCGCGGCACGGGGTCGGGGGTGATCGCCGCGAGCTCGAAGTTCGGGGGCATCCTCGGCGCGGGCCTGGGCGTCATCGGGTTCTTCGACCACTTCGCGCTCTCCGCGGCGCTGCTCGCCATCCCCATGGCGGCATCTGCGGTCATGCTGGGGCGCAGCGGCGTGGAGACACGGGGGCAAGGGCTCGAGGAGATTCAGGTGCGCTTTTCCTGAGCCTGCACGCGAAACGGTGCCCACGAAACGTTGCACGAATCGGTTCAGTCGCAGGTGATCTCAGCCTTCGGCCGGAGGCGGCCACCGGCGCTCAGCATGGCGGCACCTACCCCCACAGAGTCGGTTTCGCCACCATCAGGTAGAACACCCCCAGCATGGCAACGAAGGCCGGGTAGCCCAGTGCTTCCCAGCAGCGCGCGTAGCGCCAGTAGCTGGCGGGTAGCTCGCCGGAACTTTCCCGCGCCGCGGAGGCCATGGCGGCCATGCGCAGCTGCAGCCACACCACGGGCAGCCACAGCGCCCCGGTGACCACGAACAGTCCGATCGAGAGCGCCAGCCACGGCGTGGTGAGCGGCCAGCCCGCCAGGTGCATCATGTACAGGCCGCTGGCGGGCTGCAGCAGGACGGCCGGGGCGGTGAACCACCAGTCGGCGCGGACCACGAGCCGCGACACCACCGCCTGCGCCTCCAGGCTGCCGCTCCGGTTGGCGAAGAACATGTAGAACGCCGTACCGAAGCCGGTGCCGACCAGGACGACGCTCGACAGCACGTGGATCCACTTCACCACCAGGTAGGTCGTCATTTCGCGCCCCTGATCAGGATCCAGAGCGCCGCGGCAATGGGGACATTCTTCGTCAGCGGCCCCAGGGGATGCAGCCACAGCGAGGGATCGAGCACGCTGGCCACCGCAGTCATCGCCAGCATGAGTGCCAGCGCGGTCAGATAGACACGTCGCGACGGCCACAGCGCCAGCGCGAACCCGACCAGGAAGTCGGCGCCCGCACCCGCGGCGATCAGGACCGCGGCGAGGCGATGGTCGGTAATCCCTGCCTTCGCCAGGAGCTCCATGCTCTGACCGTCGAACTCCCAAAGGCTGGCAACCGCGGTCGCGAGCCACACGAACACCACGCCCATGCGCAGCAGCCTTTCGTCGTGCGGGCTCATCGCAGGGCCCCGCTCATGGCTGCGGTGGATTGCTCCCGTGAGGCGCCGGGGGCTTCGTCGACGATGTCGGTCACCATCCCCCACCTGGAGAACTCGGGCTCGAACTCGGCCAGCGACAGCAGGCCCGCGGCCGTGACGGCGCCTGCGGCCATCGCGTCGCCGGCGGCGAGCTTGCGCGCCAGCAGGATCGCGGCCATGCAGGGGATTTCGGGGCCATCGTCGTTGTCGGCCGTGATGTGCCAAGCGCGGCGTGCGGGGCGTCCGGCAGGGTCCAGCCCTTCGATGCGCACGACCATGCCGCCCAGCGGCGTGCCCAGCGCGTCGAACACGCCGCTGATACGGTCCAGGAGCCCGGCCAGGCGTTCCGGCTGCTTCAGCAGGCCCCTGCCGCGCAGCGCCGCCAGCACGGCGAAGGCGCGCTGCGTGGCGGCCACCTCGAGCGCGGCGCGGAACATCACCCGGTCGCGCACGCCATAGCGCGCCGGGAACAGTTCGAGGTCGGGGATATCGCAGAGCGCGCCGATGCGGGGGCGCAGACGCTTGAACTCGACGCGCTCGGGCGCGGCCCAGCCCGGCGCCTGCGTCCACTGTCCGTCTCGCCAGACCCGCACCGGCTTGCCGCAGTAACTCAGCACCGCCGCCAGCGTCGCCTTGCCGCGCGGTGCGGTCTGCGCCGGCGCGATGCAGATGTCGATCGCATGCAGCGCCCGCCAGCCGGTGGCCAGTTGGTCGACAACGGCCGAGGACAGCGCCGGCACCGTGCTCGCGCCGCTGATGGCGGTTTTTCCAGCCTGCTGGAATGCGTGCTGCAGCGCCGGTGGAAAATCGCAGACGAAGCGGCGGCCGTCGGCCAGGTCGATGTAGTGCGCCCCGGCGCTTGCAGCCGCAAGTGCCACCGCATACGACTGCTCCTGAAACGGGCCGGCAGTGTGGATCACCAGGTCGACGTGCAGTGCGGCCAGGGCCTGGCTGAAGCCGGGGGCATTGCAGTCGATCGGGACGGCGCTGACCCGCCCGTCCAGGGTGTCTGCGAATCGGCGGGCCTGAACGGCATTGCGTCCGGCTACCAGCAGCTCGATGTTCGCATCGCCCGCGAGCGCCCGGCAGATGCGGGCGCCGAAGTTTCCGTAGCCGCCCAGTACAAGCGTCTTCATCCGTTCCCGGTACCCCTTGGCCGCGGCAAGCAGTATCGCCGAACAGGCTCGTTTGGCGCACCGTCGAATCGCCGCGGGGCTGACGGTCTTTGCTGGCCGAAGTCATGGGTGAACGCAACGCCAGAGATTACCGGCGCCCTTGCGTAGAGGTTGAGCGGGCCGCGCTAGAGGCGGATGAAGTCGAGCAGTGGGGCCAGGTCGTGCCCATCGGCCGCGCGCACCGCCGCGAGATAGCGCGCGCGGGCGTCGGCCGCTGGCAATGACCCGCCCCAGGTCGGCGCGGGCGCGCCCCGGGCGCGCAAAAAGAGATCAGCCATCGCGCGCGACGTGCGGCCGTTGCCGTTGGGGAAGGGATGGATGAGGGTCAGGCGGTGATGCAGCCGCGCGGCCTGCTCGTCGAGCGGATAGCTGCCGTATTCCTGCCAGCCCGCGACCTCGTCGAAGAGCTGCCGCACCGCCACCGCGATGCGCGCAGGGTCGATCCCGATGTTCCGCTCGGTCGTCCGGTACTTGCCGGCCCAGGCCCACACCTGGCCGAACAGCCGGGCATGCAGCGCGCGCAGGAACGCCTCCGACGCAACCTCGGCGCCCGACCGGATCTGCGCCTCGGCCCACTGCATGCCGGCGATGATGTTGGTGGCCTCCGCGCTGTTGAGGTCGGCCCGCGTCGCGACGAAAGCCAGCTTCAGGCCCTGGGTTTCGTCGGGGTCGAGCGGTGTCTGCCCGTCCTCCTCCGGATCCATCCAGGAGCGCATCGCATCGGGCGGCGTGCTCAAGTCGGATCCCAGAGACGCTCGTCGGGGAACTGCTGCTCGATCTCGCGCACGAGCTGGCTCGGCAGATCGTCGAGCGACACCGCCTGGTTCTCCATCGCCATCGTGTCCAGCGCCCGGCTCTTGAGCCACGCGGCCGCCAGCTGCATCCGCCGGTCGGTGACGGTTTGCTCCAGCGGGCGGCGCGGCAGGAGCGCGACGACGAGTTCGCAATCGAGCGCCTCGGCGGCGCGCGCCAGCGACTCGATCGTGAGCTTGCCCTCTGCCTCGCCGCGCTCGAGCTGGACTACCCGCTTCTCGCCCACGCCCATCCGGCGCCCGAGTTCATGGCGCGGAATGCCCAGCGCCTCGCGGATCGTGCGGATCCAGCCTCCGCGCGGCGCGGCGCGGGTGGGCGGAGGCAGGGCTCTCAGGGCAGCAAAGCGCTCGTCCAGCCGCTTTCGCGCCAGTTGTCGCATGGAACGGGTCGTGGCCATGGTGCCTCCGCTACACGGATGTATACGTTCATAAGCTTCCAGGGGAACAAAGATATTCCTGACTGGATGGGCTTAAAGAATAATAATATAGCACATATCGCCGCATTTATGGCATAAAATTATAGCGCGTCCCCGCGCAGGGGTGTGCGGCCCCGAGGCAGGAGGTCCACCCGGGCCGGGACACCCAAGCGACCTGCCGGACGATCCCGCTGCGGTCCGAATGACGGCGATAACAACACGCAGCGACAGTTCACGAAGCCCGCAGCCGGAATGCCTGCCGCACCCCCTCGCGATAGGCCGGGCCGCTGCCCAGGCGCGCGCCCGACGCCAGCCGAAACACGTATTGCCCCGACCCCAGCGTCTCGATCTCCGTCACCGCCGCGATGCGCACGATCCGCGAGCGGTGGATGCGCACGAAGTGACGTGGGTCGAGCTGCGACTCCATCGCGGCCATGGTTTCTCTCAGGATCAGACGTTCCGCGCCGACGTGCAGCTCGACGTAGTTCAACTGCGCGACGATGCAGTCGATCGATTGCACCGGCACCATGCGCAAGCGATGGGCCACAGGGACGGGCAGGCGCTCGGGGAAGTGGTCGGCCGCGCCGGAGGCGACGCGCTGCCGTGCGACGCGGGCGCGATCCAGCGCGACCCGTAGCCGCTCGCGCGAGTAGGGCTTGAGCAGGTAGTCGACCGCACCGTGTTCGAACGCGTCCACGGCGTGCTCGCCGAACGCGGTGACGAACACCACGTGCGGACGCCAGGCCGCGGCGGCGCGATGCAGCGTTCCGAAGCCGTCCAGGCCGGGCATCTGGATATCGAGGAACACCACGTCCGGCTTCATGCCGGCCAATGCGGCCGACGCTTCGTCGCCGTCGCTGCATTCGCCCACGATATGCACGCCGTGCTCGGCACCCAGCATGCGCCGCAGCCGGGTACGGGCCATCGGCTCGTCGTCCACGATCAGCACCCGCAACGGCAGGTCGTTCATGCCGCCGTGCCCAGTGTCAGCGGCAGCGACACGCGCACCCGCGTGCCCCCTTGCGGCAGGGTCGTCATCTCCAGCGACTGGGCCGCGCCGTACAGGCATTCCAGGCGGTCGCGGGTGTTGGCCAGGCCCAGCCCGAAGCCGGGCTTGGCCGGCGTGCCGGCGCCGTCGTCGAGCACTTCCAGCAGCAGTCGGTCGCCCTCGCGCCAGGCCCGCACCTCCACGCGCGTCGGCGACACCCGTTGCGCCACCGCGTGCGCCACCGCGTTCTCCACCAGCGGCTGCAGCATCAGCCGCGGTACCTGTGCGAACAGCACGTCCTCGCCGATGTCGCGCGTGAAGCGGAGCCGGTCGCCCAGGCGTACCTGCTCGATGCCGATGTAGCAGTCGAGCGCATCGAGCTCGTCGTCCAGGGATGTCTGCTGCTGGCGGCTGGATTGAAGGCTGTAGCGCAGCAGCCCGCCCAGCTGCACCAGCATGGTGTCGGCCGCGTCCGCGTCGTGATGGACCATCTCGGCGATGGAATTGAGCGAGTTGAAGAGAAAGTGCGGGTTGAGCTGTGCCGAGAGCGTGTCCAGCCGCGCCTGCGTCAATCGTTCCTGCAACACCTGGGCCTGGCGTTCGCGGGTGCGCGAGCGCTGGGCGTAGACCAGGGCGTGACCAATGCCGACGATGACGCAGCAGACCAGGAAGTTCCTGAGCACGCTGCTGACCATCAGCGTGGCCCCGCGCGGTGGCGTGTCGGAGCCGCCGACCCAGGGTTCCAGCACCAGCACGGCGCCGGTACGGAACGCCGCCGCGGCCAGCACCGCAAACAGCAGGATCCCCAACGGCGCCAGCCAACGCTCGCGTTCCAGTGGGCTGCGCGCGGTCCACCACAGCAGCCACAGCGTGGCGATCACCCAGATCGCGGCGCTCACCAGTTGGACGGGCAGGATCTCCTGCAGGCTCACCGGCTGTCCGCGCGCGGCGCGGAAGGCGAGCAGATGGCTGGTCACGATGACGGCGTTCAGCCCCCACCATGCGACCACGCCGAGCACGATGAGCCAGGGGACCTTGCGCATAGCGAGGCAGGCTAGTCCGCGGCTCCGGTCCCCGCAACCGCCGGCGCCGGCTTCGTCCCCGGGTTCCCCCGATTCGTCCCAGCGCCGATCGATTCGCGGTCCCTGGCGCTAGGTTGCACGCGGACCCGACGGCCGCGATGCCGACCCGGACCTGGCGCCGCGAAGCACCACGTTGCGTCCATCCAGCAGCGAACCCCCGGACCCCGAGGAGCCATGTACAAGTCCCCGCTGCTCGCAATGGCGATCCTGCTCATCGCGCTGCTGGCACCGGCGCCCGCCAGCGCGGCCTCGCCGGCGGTGCGGACCGACCACCTGCAGTCGCGCCTGGTCGCCGAAGCGACCGCGGCGGTGCCCGGTGCGCGGCTGACCCTCGGCCTGCTGCTCGAGCACGACCCGCACTGGCACACGTACTGGCGCAACCCGGGCGATTCGGGGCTGCCGACCGAACTCGAACTCACGCTGCCGAACGGCGTGACCGCCGAGCCGATCGAGTGGCCGCATCCGCAGCGCTTCGAACTCGCGGACATCGTCAACTTCGGCTACGGCGAGCGCCGGCTGCTGCCGGTCTCGATCGTCATTCCGGCCGACTACGCCGCCGATGCGCTGCCGGTGCGCGCCGCGGCGAACTGGCTGATCTGCGAGGTCGAATGCATCCCCGGCAAGGCCGAGTACGCGTTCGAACTGCCGGTCGCCCCAACGGCCGACGCGGATCCGCGCTGGGCCGACGATTTCGCCGCCGCGCGCGCCGGCCTGCCGGTCGTCTCGGCGGCGACGCTCGCGGTCGCCGAGGACGCCGACGCCATCGCCCTGGCCGTGAGCGGTCTCGACGCCGCCGTGGCGCCGGCGCAGTGGCAGTGGTTTCCGGAAACCCCGGAGGTCTTCGCCAACGGCGCGCAGCCGCAGTGGCAACGCGCAGCCGATGGCTGGCAGGCGCGTTGGCCGAAGAGCGAGTACTTCACCGCGCTGCCGGCGGAGGTCGCCCTGGTCGCGGTCGATGGCGACGGCACTGCGTGGCGTTTCGCCGCCGGCGTAGCGGGCACCGCGGGCAGCGTTGCGTCGTCCGCCCCTGCGGCGCCGCTGCCGGGCGGCGTGGCCACCCCCCTCGGTCTGCTGGCGGCCCTCGTGCTCGCCTTCCTCGGTGGCCTGGTCCTCAACCTGATGCCGTGCGTGTTCCCGGTGCTGTCGATCAAGGCGATGAGCGCGCTCCGCTCGGCCGACGACCGCGCCGAACTGCGCCGGCACGGCGGCTGGTACACGCTCGGCGTGGTCGCCACGTTCCTGCTGCTCGCCGGCGTGCTGCTCGCGCTGCGTGCCGGCGGCGAACAGCTCGGCTGGGGGTTCCAGCTGCAGGAGCCGCGCTTCGTCGCCGGCGTCGCATTGCTGCTGTTCGCGATGGCGCTGTCGTTCTCGGGCGTGTGGGAGTTCGGCGGCCGGATCGCCGGCACCGGCCAGCGGCTGACGGAAGGCAACGGTGCGCGCGCGGCCTTCTTCACCGGCGCGCTGGCGGTCGTCGTCGCCAGCCCGTGCACCGCGCCGTTCATGGGCACCGCACTCGGTTGGGCGCTGGCGCAGCCGGCCTACGCTGCGCTGGCGGTGTTCGTGGCGCTCGGCCTCGGCCTGGCCGCGCCGATGCTGCTGCTCGGGTTCGTCCCGGCACTGGCCCGCGCCTTGCCGCGGCCCGGCCCGTGGCTGGAAGGCTTTCGCCAGCTGCTCGCGTTCCCGCTGTACCTGACCGTGGTCTGGCTGCTGTGGGTGTACGGCGAACAGACCTCGCCGCTCGGCATGGCCTGGCTGCTCGCCGCCCTGACCGCGCTGGCGTTCGCGCTGTGGCTGCTCGGGCGCCGGCCCGCGATGCGCTCGCCGCGGTTCCGCGCGGCTGCCGCCATCGCGTCCGCGGCGGCGCTGGTGGTCGCGCTCGGCCTGCCGCTGTCGGCATCGGCGCCGGCGGCCGCCGACGTGCAACCGACGACCGATGCCGGCAGCGAGCCCTGGAGCGAACAGCGCCTGGCCGAACTGCGCGCGGCCAACCGCCCGGTGCTGGTCAACATGACCGCCGCATGGTGCGTGACCTGCCTGGCCAACGAGCGCGTCGCATTGTCCACCGACACCGTGCGCGACGCCCTCGCCGCGCACGACGTCGCCTACCTCAAGGGCGACTGGACCCGCAACGACGAGGCGATCACGCGCTACCTCCAGCGCTACGGCCGCAACGGCGTGCCCCTGTACGTGCTCTACCCCGCCGGCGGCGGCGCACCCCGCGTGCTGCCGCAGCTGCTGACCGCGGATGGCGTCGCCGACGCGATCCGCTCGATGTGACCTTCCCGACCCAGGAGACCGACCGATGAAAGCCTCACTGCTCACCACTGCGCTACTGTTCGCCGCCGCTGCACTGACGGCCTGCGCTGCCTCAGACGCGACCGCCGCCGCCGCGGTGGGCCAGCCCGCCCCGGCCTTCACCCTGGTCGACTCGGCCGGGCAGACGCGCAGCCTGGCCGACTTCGCCGGCAAGACCGTGGTGCTCGAGTGGACCAATCACGAGTGTCCGTTCGTCAGGAAGCACTATGGTTCCGAGAACATGCAGGCGCAGCAGCGCGACGCGACCGCCGACGATGTCGTCTGGCTGAGCGTCAACTCGTCCGCCCCGGGCCAGCAAGGGCATGTGGACGGCGCCGCCGCCGAACGGATCCGCGGCCAGGCCCGCGCCGCGCAGACCGCCTACCTGCTCGACCCGGACGGCACCACCGGCCGCGCCTATGGCGCCAAGACCACCCCGCACATGTACGTCATCGATCCCGCCGGCGTGCTGCGCTACGCCGGCGGCATCGACAGCATTCCGAGCCCCGACCCGGCCGACATCGCCAAGGCCACGCAGTACGTGCCGCAGGCGCTGGCGGAGCTGGCGGCGGGGCAGCCGGTCAGCGCCCCGGTGACGCGCCCGTACGGATGTTCGGTGAAGTACGCGAACTGATCTGCGTGCTCGAGGCTCCGGGGCGCTGAAGCGTCCCGGGGCGGAGTCGCCCCTGCTCAGTGCAGGGCGTGCGACGCGTGCTGCAATTCCGCTCGCCGTTCCACCCGCTCCGCCGGCCGCGCCATCTCGTCCAGCACCAGCCCGGCCTGCTCCGCCAGCAACTCCAGGCAGACCGCCCGCTGCCCGTCCGGATGCCGGGCCCCTCCGCATGGTCCTCGTCGTGTCTTGGAGTCGGAAATGTTCCGGGCTAGTGGATGTTCCCGTGGTGCGACGGTTCTTCGGTTGCTACTCCGATGGACCTGAAGACCCCGTTCTCAAGGACAACCGGAGCAGCAATCCCGGGTCCGCCCTGTGCGCGGACAGCTCCCATCCATGCGCCAGCGCGATTTCCCGGCAGATGGCCAGGCCGAGCCCGGCGCCCTGGTCGCGCCGATGGGCGCCACGCCAGAAGCGGGAGAACATCTGCGACAGATCCTGCGGATCCACGCCGGGGCCAGCATCGCGCACCGTCACCGTTTCAGCGTCCACCTCCACCCGCACCTCGGTGCCGTGCGGCGCATGCTGGATGGCGTTTTCCAGCAGGTTTTTCAGCAGCGTGAACAGCGCACCGCGATCGGCTTGCCATCGCGCAACGGAGGCGCCGGACAGGGTCACATGCACGTCAGCCGCTTCGGCCATGCGCTGCAGGTAGGCGACGACGTCCTGCGCGACCTCCTGCACATCGGTGATGGCGAAACCGTAGTTCTGCACCTCGCTGGCTTCCGCCAGCAGCAGGAGTTGCTGCACCTGGCGCGTCATGTGCTCGACGTCGCCGAGCAGCGCGTCGCGGTCCTCGCCCTCCTCTCTCAACTCGACCTGCGCGCGGATCAATGCCAGCGGCGTCTTCAACTCGTGCGCAGCCGTCGCAAGGAACTCCTGCTGCACGCGGAATCCGTGTTCCAGCCGGTCGAGCGCGCGGTTGAAGCTGTGCACCAGGGGCGCGATCTCGGACGGCACCGCCTCGGTGCGCAATCGCGCGTGGAGTGCGCGCGGCGAGATCGAGGCTGCGGACTCCGACAGCTTGCGCAAGGGCCGGAGCGTGTATCCGAGCGTGACATAGGCGCAGATGCCGAAGACGACGAGCAGCAGCACGCTGAAGATGACCACGCCCGCACCCATGAACGGCAGGGTGAATTCCTCGTAGATGAAGCCCAGCATCCGCGTGCTGACGGCGAACTGCAGGTACCAGGTCCTTCCGCCATGCTCGAAGCGCTCGATGGCGCTGTGCATTCGGACGCCCCCGCGTTCGAAGTTGAAGCTTCCAGGCACAAGTGGCCGCGATTCGGCGGGAGACCAGAAGTCTTCTCCGGCAGCGGAAACGAGCACCGTCCGCCCGGAGTCGTCCAGCATGCGGTAGGCAACTTCCTCCTTGAGACTCTCATAGATCCACTCGTCGTCATCCTCGCTGGCCGCGAAGCCGACTGGGACACCCTTGCCGTCGAACCGGACCGCCCCGACCAGCTGCTGCGTGTACTCGGCCATGTCTGCCTTCAGCAACAGGTCGCTGCGGTAAGTCGTCAGCACGAGGGTCACCAGGATCATGAGCAAAACGCTCAGGATCACCCCGACCACGTACGCGAGCAGGACCCGCAGGCTAAGGCTGTTCGGCACTGTCGGCTTCACGAAGGGCATAGCCGAGACCTCTGACATTGATGATCCGTTGGCCCGAACCGATGGCGCGCAGCTTGCGGCGGATGCGATGCAGGGCGACGTCCAGCGCGCCCGGGGTGACGGCCTCGCCCAGTCCCCAACCGGCCGACTCCAGCGCGCCGCGGCGTACGACTTCCTCGTGCTTGCGCAGCAGCAACAACATGATCTGCATTTCCGCCGGGGGCAGCCTCGCGATCTCCTCGCCGCAACACATGATGCCGTCGCCAGGCCGCAGCGTCAGATCGCCCTGGCTGGGGTCGAGCTGGCGAACCTCCACCGGGCGGCGCAGCAATGCCCGCACGCGCGCCACCATCTCGTCCATGGCGAATGGTTTTGGCAGGTAGTCGTCGGCGCCGGCATCCAGGCCCTCCACACGGTCGCGCAACGCATCCCGCGCCGTCAGCACCAGGCAGGGCACGCCCATTCCTGCGCCGCGCAGGCGCCGCAGCAGGACGAGCCCATCGCCATCCGGCAACCCGCGATCGATCACCAGCGCCTGGTAAGGCATGCGCCGGATGATGGCCCATGCCGCATCGACGCGATCGACGACATCGACGGCGATTCCGGCTGTCGCGAGTCCCTTGCAGACCAGTCGCGCAAGCCGCTCGTGATCCTCGATCAGGAGAATGCGGCTCATCGCGGCGTTTCGTTCTGGGGTGACAGATGAGGGCAACGCGCTCGCACTGAAAGCCTTACTCCTGCATGCGTTCAACGCGCCGCGAACGAGCGGCATTATCGAGCGTTTTCCTTACTGGACACTTACCTGGCCGAACCCATGCCTGTTCGGCGGGGGTTCACTGTCCGGTAAGTCTCCGGAAGGACGCGTCGCCTCACAGTCGCGCTTCGTTATAGCACGAGGCATCGCATGCATCCGCACGCCGGAACCGTTCCGATCCGGCACGCCCCGGGCACTCGCCCGCGTCGTGCATGAATAGCATTTCGACCAGCGTTGCGTTCTGCGACGAGGCATCCGTGCTCCCGCACTGCCTGGAGCTCCACCGGGCGCCGAATCGGACCGGCGATCTCCGCATTCCCGCCGGTGGCGGCGACTGCCGCACGTCGGGCCGGAAGGCAGTGGACGCGGTGCGGCCATTGCCGGGGCTGGTGCCTGGGTCGGCAGGGAGACCTGGGTGATCGAGTACGACAGCGCCCCTCGCGCGGGCGGCCGCCCGAAGCGGAGCACCTCGAGCCCGTTGCTGGTTGCGCCAACACGATTATCTGCGTGGATCGTGTCGCGCGGCCGGCAAATACGGCATCGACTGGCGAAGGCAGGTTTTCCGCGCGGAAGGCTTCACAGCGCGACGGGCGCATTCGGCATGCGTCACCACGTCTTCGAACGCGCCTTGAATCGTTCCCCCGCCAGAGAACCGACAACGCTGAAGGCGCTGGCGAAGAATGCCTACGTGCAAGTACGACGGCCGCGACTACTGTTGGCGGTATGTCTCGCCGGTATTGCTTCGTCTGTTGTTTATCCGTCCGACTTATCGA
The DNA here is from genome assembly GCF_013425525.1 of Luteimonas salinisoli. Lineage (GTDB taxonomy): Bacteria > Pseudomonadota > Gammaproteobacteria > Xanthomonadales > Xanthomonadaceae > Luteimonas > Luteimonas salinisoli. The sequence goes on from NZ_JACCKA010000027.1 coordinate 81,270, forward strand.
GCTACCGCGATACGCCGCGCAGCGAGCACGTACTCGTCACTGGTACAGAGCGGTACGGACGGCATATCAATACGATCGCAGTGGTGGCATTGCCCATCGTCAAACGCGACCCGATAGGGGTGCTGCAAATCGTCTATCTCGGCGTTACCGGCGCCATCATGACCCATGGCTTGAAGCGCGCACTGGATCCAGTCGTCATCCTGGGAGTGCGCTTGGGTGAACGTCCCTATGGCGGACGGCACAACATGCCTTCCGGACACGCCTCACTGGCGTCTTCGGCGGTGTACTTCGTGGGGCGTCGTTACGGATGGTGGCACCTGTTCTACTTGTTGCCGGTGCTGTTGCTGACAATGCTTGCGCGCGTAGCGCTCGATGCGCATACCGGATCCGCGGTGATTGCAGGCGCATTGATCGGCATCTTCTGCGCTGCCTTGTTTACAGGAAAGCACAGGTCGTAGGTTGGCGGGGTTCGCGCCAACCTGGCGGCTGCCAGCCATCCCCACGATCCATCACCAGGAGAGCCGCGTGAGACGACCAGCATGCACGCCCTAGCGCGCAGATTGTTGTCCGGCGCTTTCGTTCCCAGGGTGCGCTGGCGCTTTCGCACATCGAGATTCATTCTGGTCTGGGCGCTGTTCAATGGAGCGGCGTATCACGCGCCACTCTATCTGTTCGGCATCGAACATCTGGATGTCGCATCCTTGCGTGCGGGCATGACGTTGCTCACGTTGCCCGTCCTGGTCGTGGCAATGACCGCGGTGTTCATTGGCCTGATCGCCTTGATCTCGCAGCGGCTGGTCAAGCCGTTCTGCATGGCGATGGCGGTCGTCAACGCCATCGCACTCTATTTCCAGGTCACGTATGGCGTCGTGCTGGACGACACCATGATGGGCAACGTCTTCAACACCGACACGTCGGAAGCGGCCGGCCTGTTCCATCCCTGGATGCTCGTGTACGTTTTTTTCCTGGGCATCGTGCCTTGCTGGGTTCTCCTGCAAGTCGAGGTGACGCACACGCCTTTCCGCAAACGCCTGGCAATGCCCGTCGCGGTCGGCCTGTTCACGCTTTGCTGGGCGTATGGCGCATCCCAAAGCTGGTTGTGGATCGATCAGTACGCCAAGCGGATTGGCGGCATGGTCCTGCCCTGGTCGTACGCGGTCAATGGTGTGCGCTACTGGGCAGGCAACGTGGCCCCGCACGAACGCAGGCTGCTACCTCCCGCCCATTTCGTGTCGAACGAAAGGAAGGTCGTCTTCCTGATCATCGGTGAGTCTGCCCGCGCGCAGAATTTCTCCCTGTATGGGTATGGCAGGCAGACCAATCAGGAAATGGCCAAAGCGGGTACCACGGTCTTCAAGAAGGCCCGGTCGTGCGCCACGTACACGACCGCCTCCCTTGAATGCATCCTGGCCCATCGGGACCCCGGGGCGCGTGCGCGGTGGGAGCCATTGACCAGCTATCTCCAGCGGCATGGCGTCGAAGTCACCTGGCGAACGAACAACGCCGGCGAGCCCGCCATGAACGTACGGCACTTCGAACGTCTTGGCGATCTGAAGGCCGGTTGCGCGGGAGAGGCGTGCGACTACGACGAAGGATTGTTGCGCGGCATCGAAGCGCGTATTGCCGCATCGAACCAGCAACGCATCCTGGTGGTGTTCCATCTCGAGGGGAGCCACGGGCCGGCATACAACACGCGCTACCCGTCGCGCTTCAACGTGTTTACACCGGTGTGCGCATCGGTCCAGCTGCACCAGTGCTCGAGCGACGAACTGGTCAATGCCTACGACAACACCATCGTCTACACGGATTTCGTCGTGGGGCAGGCCATCGACATGCTGAAGGGTCTACAGGGTTACTCGACCTCGCTGATCTACGTTTCCGACCATGGCGAATCGCTGGGGGAGTACAACCTGTATCTGCACGGGACGCCCTGGTCGATTGCACCTGCCGTTCAAAAGGAAATCCCGTTGATCGTATGGGATTCCAGCGCAGCTCATTCAAACGCGAACGCGACAATGACGGTCGAAGGCACGTTTTCCCACGCGAACGTGTTCCACAGCGTCATGGGTGCGTTCGGGATGCGTAGCGACGTCTTCGACCCCGCATTGAACCTCTTCTCGCCAGAGAGGCCCCAGTGACATCAGAGGCGCTGGCAAAGATGGACTGCGCGAATGTGGCTCGTCAGGTCGTTCTGTGCCCTGGCGAACGCTGGAGGTAGCGCGCTCGCACTGAAAGCCTTACTGGACACTTACCCGTCCGCACCGATTCCTCGTCGGCGGGAATTTCCTGTTCAGTAAGTCTCCGGAAAGACACATCGTCTGACAGTTGCGCTTCGTCATAGCGCGAGGCATCGCATGCGTCCGCACGCCGGAACCGTTCCGATCTGGCACCCGCCGGGCACATGCCCGCGCCGCGAATGAGCGAAGTTTCGCTCATCGTGGCCGGGCCGGCATGGAGGCCCAGGTGATCGAGTACGGCCGCGACCTGCGTGCGGGCGGCCACTGGAAATGGAGCACCTCCGGTCCGTTGCGACTGGCGATCGAACGCTTCGCTTCCCCCTCGATCAAGCCCTTGCGCTGGGCCGCCGCGATCGGCGTCGCGTTGGCTGCCGGCGGCGCACTGCTTGGCCTGTGGATTGCGACCAACGCGCTGCTTGTGGGCGAAGCGGTGCAGGGGAATTCGTCGCCGGGTGCGGTCGGCAGCTTCATCGGCGGGGTGCTACGGCTGGATGAGCAGCTCTTCGTGCTTCTGAACTCGCTGGGTTCGGGACGTTGGGACGGCTTCTGGCTGTTCGTCACCAGCAGGCTTTCATCGATTCCTGTTTTCGTGGCGCTGATGTATCTGGTGCATCGCCATTTTGGACTGAAGAGCATGCTGGTGGTGCTGGGGCTGATCGCAGTGATGATCACCGCAACCGACCAGTTGGCCAATCTCTTCAAGGACGGTTTCGAGCGCCCCAGGCCTTGCCGGGAAGAACATCTGCAAGAGCTCATCCGCTATCTCGCGCCGCGTTGCGGACGTTATGGCTATTTCTCGGCGCATGCTGCGAATTCGATGGCATTCGCGGTTTTCCTGGGCCTGCTGTTCAGAAGAATCCACAGGCACCTGCTGCTTCTGTTGCTGGTCTGGGCGTCGATCGTGGGCTATAGCCGCATCTACGTGGGGGTGCACTATCCGGCGGACACCCTGACCGGGATGGCGATCGGGGCGCTGATCGGCTTCCTCATCTACAAGCTCTCACGGCGGCTTGGAACCCTCAGGAGCCGTATGGCGGCTCGGCCAAGCAGTCCGCTTCTTTGATGGACACGGCACCCTCCCGAAGCCAAGGCGCCGTCGTGCACGGGCCCTTCGAGGCGCGAAGCCGATCCGGGGCCGACGGCCGAATCCAGGCCCGGCGCATGTACGACCTGAGCGTCGTCATCCCCACATTCAACGAAAAGGACAATGTCCGGCCGCTGTTCGATCTGTTGCGCGCCGCGCTCCAGGGGCGGTCCTGGGAGGCGGTCTATGTGGATGACGACAGCCCCGATGGCACGGCTGAGGCAGTGCGTTCCCTGGCTCTGGAGTTCGACAATGTCCGCGTCATCCAACGGGTCGGGCGGCGCGGCCTCTCCGGGGCCTGTATCGAGGGCGTTCTGTCCTCCACGGCCACGTTTTGCGCCGTCATCGATGCGGATTTGCAGCACGACGAAACCCGGCTCGCACCCATGCTCGATGCGTTGCAAGGCGATGACGCATTGGACATCGTGATCGGCAGTCGCAACATCGACGGCGGGTCGAGTGGGCAGGGCCTGTCCCGTATCCGACGCTGGGGCAGCGATCGTGCGACAGCCCTGACGCAGCGTCTGCTGAACATCACGGCCTCCGATCCGGTCAGCGGGTTCTTCATGGTGCGCCGCCTGTCCTTCAACGAGGTGGTCACGTCCCTTCAAGGCGAAGGGTTCAAGATTCTCGCTGACATGCTGGCCGCGTCTGCAGGGCGATGGAAGACGCATGAGATCCCCTACACGTTCCGGTCGCGTCAAGCCGGAGAATCCAAGATGGATTCCGCGGTCGCCCTCGAGTTCGTGTCGCTGCTGGTGGTCCGGAAGACGGGCGGGCTGGTGTCGACGCGGTTCGTACTCTTCTGTGCCGTCGGTTTTACGGGCATCTTCGTGCAGCTGCTTGCCGTCAAGATCGCGCTGGCCTCTCTGACGGATCAATTCGCGCTGGCGCAGGCCTTCGGGGTGTTCGCAGCCATCAACTCGAATTTCCTGTTGAACAATTTGATCACCTATCGGGACCGCGCTTTGCGCGGGCGCGCGATCTGGCGCGGGCTGCTGAGCTTCTACGCGGTCTGTGCGCTCGGCGCGGTCATGAACGTTGGTGTGGCCAACGTGTTCTTCGCGGCGATGCCGTTCTGGGCCCCGGCAAGCATCGTCGGCGCGATCGCCGGCGCAGTTTGGAACTTCGTTGCTTCTTCATTGTTTACCTGGCGCACTCGTTGACGAACGCAAGGGACAAAGGTCGCCCGCTGATGCGGCTTTCCGTTTTCACCGTATCGCTTGCGTTTCTGGCCGTACACCTCGCCATCGCCGCATGGGTACCCCTCTTCGACGATGAGGCCTACTACGCGCTGTGGGCCCGCGATCTGGCGCTCGGCTATTACGATCACCCGCCGATGATCGCCTACATGATCCGCATGGGCGCCAGCCTCTTCGGTGAAACCGCGCTCGGCATCCGCCTGTTCCCGGTGATCGGTTTCGTCGCCTCGGGGTACCTCGTGGGCGATATGGCGCGGCGCATGTCCGGTGGCGCCGTGGGTCTGGCAGTGCTGGCGACGACGCTCTACAACCTCGGCCTGCTCGTCTTCGCCCTGGGCAGTTTCGCAACCCCCGACGCGCCCTCGACCCTGTTCTGGGTCGCCGCACTCTGGGCCGCGATGCGCGCGGTCAACACCCCCCCGGACACACGTTCCGCGATGCCGTGGTGGGCCTGCACGGGCCTGCTGATCGGGTTCGGCGGCCTGTCGAAGTTCACCAATGCCTTCCTGGCGTTCGGATTGCTGGCCTACCTGATCGCCACGCCGAAGGGCCGCGCGTACCTGCCCACGCGTCTGCCCTGGATGGCCGTGGCGGCGGCGGTTCTTCCACTTCTGCCCTATCTTGTCTGGAACCTGCAGCACGATTGGCTCGGCCTGGAACGCCAGGGCGCGCGCCTCGTCGCCTCCGGCTTCTCGATCCGAACTCTCGGCGAGTACGCCGCGCTCCTGCTCCTGGCGCCGACACCACTGGCCGCCTGGTTCGCCTTCCGTGCGCTCAAGGCCGCGCCAGAAGGCAGCGCGCTGCTTGTCTGGAGCTCCGTTCCGCTCCTGCTCTACTTCGCCTATCACGCGACCCATGCGCCGGTTCAAGCCAACTGGATCGTGCCGCTGCAGGCGGTCTTCGCCATGCTTGCGGCCTTCGGCCTCGCTCGAGCACAGTCGCCGCGGCTCTGGACCAGGGCCACCCTCGCCATCGCAGCGTTGATGAGCGTCGGCTTGGTCGCGACCGCCCTCAACCCGGTCGCCCCGATCGGCACGGCCGACAACCCACCCAACCAGACGCGCGGATGGCCGGCCACCGAGGAAGCCATCGCCGGACTGCTCGTGGAGACGGGCGCCACATGGATCGCCACGACCGACTACGCGCGCACCGGATCGCTGGCGCTGCGTTTTCCGCAAGTGCCCGTCTGGTCCGTGGCGCAGCTACAGCGCTACGGCTTCCGTGGCGCCTTCCCGACCGAGTTGTGCACCGCCCCCGGTCTCCTGATCGAGCGGGCAAGGCGGACGGAAACGACCTCCGAGACGGCCCCGAGCCTCTTCGAAACGGTCGGAGTCACCCGTGCAGCCATTCGAGCGCAGGCCGGAGTCACACTGATGCGATATCACCTGACGCCGGTATCCGGGGTCAAATCGCCCGATCTGTGCCCGAACTGACGCGCATACACCGCAGGATTCGGACCCTCGCCGCCGCAAGGTGCCGTTCCGATGCGAAGCTCGGCTCTACGGGGCTGGAGGCCTCCGAACGAACCGACGTAGAGCGGAGCTTGCTCCGCTGCTCTCGGCTCCGCAGCCCGCACCACAGCCGAGCAAGCTCGGCTCTACGGGGCTGGAGGCCTCCGAACGAACCGACGTAGAGCGGAGCTTGCTCCGCTGCTCTCGGCTCCGCAGCCCGCGCAGCCGAGCAAGCTCGGCTCTACGGGGCTGGAGGCCTCCGACCAACCGACGTAGAGCGGAGCTTGCTCCGCTGCTCTCGGCTCCGGAGAGCGTCGCTTCAGCGCGCGTAGCGCGCCCGCGGTTCGTGCACCTTGGTGCCGGCCGGCGCGATGTGTTGGCGCAGCCAGGCGGCGAAGTCGGCTTCGGGCAGGCTGCCTTCGGCGAGCGCGATATAGACGGGATACAGCTCGAGGTCGTCGGCCTGGAGCGTGGCGCCGTTGAGCACGATGAAGACTTCGCAGGCCACGGCGGCGGTGCGCTTGTTGCCGTCGATGAACGGATGGTTGCGGGCCAAGCCGAAGGCGAGGCTGGCGGCAAGCTCGGCCAGGTCCGGCGGCGGGTCGCCGTAGGCATGCAGCTGCTGCGGGCGGGCAAGGGCGGAGTCCAGCAGGCTTTCGTCGCGCACGCCGGGGTTGCCGCCGTGCTCGGCCAGCTGGCGGTCGTGGATGGCCAGCGCGAGCGGCTTTTCGATCCAGATGATCATGGCCGCTACTGCGCCAGCTTGTGCAGCAGGGTGCGGCGCTTGCGCATGACGTCCTCGGCCACGTCCATCTGCGCGGCGAGCGCGGGATCGTACGTGGTGAGCTTGATGCCGTCGGGGGTTTCGAGCGCGAACAGCTCGTCGCCCTTGGCCAGGCGCAGGCGGGCGAGCAGCTCCTTGGGCAGGATGACGCCGGCCGAATTGCCGATGGTGGTGATCTTGAGTTTCATGGGTGCGGCTCCGTGGTTTGTTATAACTGTTGTATATACGCCAGCTCGCGTGGACGTGCAAGTCGGCCCTGGCCGCACGCACGGCGGTGCGTCTCACCACATGAGACCACCGGCCGTGATCCTGCCGCCGATGAGCCCACCGCCCCCATGAGCCGACGATCCGGAAGCGCCGACCTGCCGCTGCACGGCGGCCGCGTGCCGCATTGGCTGGGCGAGCGGATGACGCGGCTGGGCGCGGTGATGTGCCAGGCGATCGTGCACGAGTACGGCCGCGACGAGCTGTTGCGGCGGCTGGCGCATCCGTTCTGGTTCCAGTCGTTCGGCGCGGTGATGGGCATGGACTGGCATTCGTCCGGCATCACCACCAGCGTGATCGGCGCGCTCAAGCGCGGGCTGACGCCGCTGTCGGGTGAGCTGGGCATCCACGTGTGCGGCGGCCGCGGCCGGCATTCGCGGGCCACGCCGGGCGAGCTGGTCGCGATCGGCGAGCGCATCGGCTTCGACGGCACCGCGTTGGCGGCGGCCAGCCGGCTGGTGGCGAAGGTCGACAGTGCGGCGCTGCAGGACGGGTTCGACCTGTACCTGCACGGCTTCATCGTCAGCGACGAGGGCCGCTGGGTGGTGGTGCAGCAGGGCATGAACGGCGAGGCGAAGCAGGCGCGCCGCTATCACTGGCTGTCGGAGGGGCTGACCAGCTTCGTCGATGCGCCGCACGCGGCGATCGAGGGGTCGGGGCGCGGGCACATCGTCAACCTGGCGGATCGGCGCGCCGAGGCGGCACGGCGGGCGCAGGTGGACATGCTCGGGACGCTGGGCCCGGATGGGGTGGCGCGGGAGTGGGGCCGGTTGGAGGAGGCGAAGCCCGCCCGCATCCGCCCCCGGACCGGGCCGGGGGCAGGCGCTTCGGGCACCTCCCCCGGCAAACCGGAGCAGGCATCCATGCAGCTGGGGCTGCTGCCGCATCTCAGCCTGCCCGACCGGCACGACGTGCGCGGCAGCGACGTGGTGGCGCGGCGCCTGCGCGGCAACCTGGCGGCGGCGGCCGAGTGCGGGCCGCGCGATTTCACCGAGCTGCTGCAGGTGCCGGGCGTGGGCGCGCGCACCGTGCGTGCGCTGGCGCTGGTGGCCGAGGTGCTGCACGGCACGCCGTGCCGCTTCACCGACCCGGCGCGCTTCTCGCTGGCGCACGGCGGCAAGGACCGGCATCCGTTTCCGGTGCCCACGCGCGTGTACGACCGCACCATCGACGTGCTGAAGCGCGCAGTGCAGAGCGCGAAGCTCGGCCGCGAGGAACGGCTGCAGGCGATCAGGCGCCTGGATGCGCAGGCGCGGCGGCTCGAACGCCATGCCGACGGGCCTTCGGTCGAGCAGTTAATCGCCGAGGAACGCCGGCAATCGCATGCCTACGGCGGCCGCAGCGTGTTTGGCTGGGAGCCGGCGCCGCGGGGCGCGGCAGTAGAGGGCGATGACCGGGCTGCGGGAGAGGTTTCAGCAGCGACGGCGGTTGGTCGGAGCTGAAATCCCTCCCGCCGCCGCTCAGTGCAGGGCGTGGGGCGTCTGCTGGGATCCCATAGACGCCGACCCCGGGATCATCAGACCGACAGGGCGAGGCTTGGCCCGCCCGGCGCCGCGGACGCAGTAGAGGGCCCGTTCCTCGCGGACGCCGGCTCCCGGTTGCGGCGCCTGGCCGACCCGTTGGGCGTCGATCTGCGAGACGATCCCACGCACGGCGCTGGCGCCGTCCCGGATCGCCTGGCCCAGTTGCAGCAACGTGCCGTTGGCCAGTTCGGCGTCCTCGGCGGCCATGACCATGTCGCCATGCGCGGACAGCATGTCGATCAACCGGCCGAGCGCATCGATCTGTTCCAGACGGATCGCGAAGCGGGCGCCTCCGGTCGTGGGTGACGTGGATGCTTCGTCGAGGTCGGCATCCACGCCCGCACCGGCACCCTTGCGCCGTTCCATCCGTTCCGACGGCCACGCCATCTCGTCCAGCACCAGCCCGGCCTGTTCCGCCAGCAACTCCAGGCAGACCGCCAGCTCGCCCGTGCCGATGTCCGGTCCCAACCCGGGCTCCTCGTCATGCGTCCGCGGCTGTGCCAGCCGCGACAGGAACATCATGTGCTCCCGCAGCTTCTTGAGCCGGAACTGGCCGTCCTCCGGCAGGAAATAGCCCGCGGTCTCCATCTTGTCCAACGGATGCTCAGACATCGTCGCCTCCTCATTCCATGAAGTGCCCGTCCACCGGAGCGGCGGACGGGAAGCCGGGAGGTTAGAAACCGCTAAGAGTCGGCGGGCGTATTCCCCCGAAGGGTGTTGTATTAGCCGCCCTCCCGACGCAGGCATCGCGTCGGTCGTGCCCGCAGCTGCGCGGGCGCAAAAAACCCACCGGTTTGACGGAGGTGGGGACCGCTCTTAGAGGAGTTTCTACGCTCCTTGGGATCGAGTCTGCTACTTGTGTTGGCGGGGTGTCAAGCAGTCAGAAAAGACGCGCTCACCGACCGGCCGATCATCAACGTCTTTCCCGCCCTCCTTCATCTTCGGCGTGGCTGGAGATGTAGTTCCAAACGCCAAACCTGGCTGGGTGTGCACCGCGGCGAACGACTGAGGATACCGGTCATCTCGAACTCGGCATGTCGGCTTTCGGCCAGAAGCGGAAGTTCGACTCTACGGCAAGACCAAACTTCGGATCGAGGTCAAACGGCTCTCAGGCAATGGCCAACAGGTCAAGGTCTCGCCTAATGAGTACGCGGCGTTCCATTTGTACGAGGGGAGACTGAGAGAGCTTGAGCGAGAACCAAGCGATGAACCTGCAAGAGCCCTTGCGCCAACTTGCTCAAAACCGGCTCGACCACGAAGCCGAACTCAATGCCCTGGCTGGCAAGCTCGAGTCGATTAAGGTGATTCTTTGGGTGCTGGCCAGAACCCAGCAGCAGCCAACAACGCTCCGAATCGAATGGCTCGGTACTCAGGAGCGCGCGCTCACAGTGCTAAGCAGCTGAGACGATGCTAAGAGCCGAGAGGCTGCCGCACGGATGCTCGGCCAATTTGACGAAGTCGTTCGGAACCTTGGCCTGCGGAGCGTGAATTGACGGGGTGGCCATCGCCGCCCGCAGCGGCGTCGCAGGCCATGATTCTTGCCGTCTGCATTGTCGCAGCCCTAGTCTCACACCGTAGACGGTCCGCGCCATCCGTGGCTGCCGACTGGTCCGGAAATATTTCACATGTTGCGAATCCGGATGCGCGGGGGCGGTTGATGCATATGGCTTGTTTTTTGGTCCGTGAGACTGCCAAACTGGCGAGCAGTGGCGGCGCTGGCCGCCGCAACCCCGCTCTGAAATTAGGGCGACGGATCCGCCCACCCTTTCAGGCGGGCTTCGTTTTGCCTCGGGACGCAGCTAATGGACTGTCGCAATCCGCTTGGTGCCAACGCTACGCCGAGACGACCCTGTTGCGACCGCAGGACGTAGTTGTGCCTGCCAGCACCCCACCCCTTCAGACAATATCGCGCGAGGCCGGCGACAAAACCCAGGGGTTTCGTTTCCAGAAGCTGCGCGCCGCGGTAAGACTTCTGGGCCGTATGCCGAGCAGTTCTTCTAGCCAGATCTTTTGCGCGCTCGAGTTCATTGAGGACAGCGCGCTCTTCGATGCTGATGGAACGATCGCGCTGGAAGAAAACAAGAGCTATACATCTGCACTGAGCTTCAATTCCGCTGCCATCAAGAACACTGTCGTCGCGTTCCTAGATGCAGACGCTGCTTTCGCATATAGCAAGGAACTAAGGTTCGGCGTCTATGCCTCTGCCACTGTTGCAGGCGAGCGGATCCCGCCAGCGAGACTGCCTTCTCCTGGGGGCTCTCCACGCAGCGGTACGTTCAGCATCTTGAAGAACTTGGTTGCCGGTGTCCGTCTTACAGACACTGAAGTTGCCGTCGCGAAGACACTTATCGAGGCCGAATACCGCTCGCAATATGCATCAGACGACCGCTCGCCCGGCCATGAGCCGCCCTTCGCAGCGTGGACGATAGGGACGTTTAGGCATTTCCTCGAGAAGATAGATTGGGAAGTTGGCGACCATCAAGCAGCGGCCGTGGAGGCTGAAGCACTGGATCTAATCCGTAAGTCGCCGTTCTTCGATCACCGACACGAAGGCCTCGAGGAGTTTTTGCTCTGCGCTTTGCTCGACCTGCTCGAAAAGCGTTCCCACGAGCAGAGTCCGATTCAACGCATCGTAGGCACAGCCGACGTAAAGAACATTTTCCTGCAGATACTTGCCGGCCGCCGCGAGGACCTGCTCGACCCGGCACATAAGGAATGGAACCACGAGGATCCGAAGGATCGACGCAACCTCTCGGAGAAAGTGCAGGCAGTATCCCCGGCCTATTCGGGTGACCGCCTTAGCCGCTTAGCCCGCAAAATTGCACTCGCTCGCCACGAGCGTGACGCGTTTGGTAGGGAATACATTTCGCTCATGCTTCGTGTTCTGCACGCCTGCCAGGATGAACTGATCAACCTCGAGGGAAAGCTCTCTCATTCAATGAGCGAGAGTGAGGTCGACGCTTGCCTCGAGTCGCTGGTTACCGCCTCAGTTGGCCGCATGAGCAAACTCTCGGCAACCTGGACCTACCGCGTCGCGAATGAAGAGGCAATTCGTGGGGCGGTCTTGTCACTCTTTGACGAATGCTACCTGGCCTTCGATGAATCCGTCGCCTGAACCAACTCCGCTTCGCCGCCTCAATCACCTTGTGGGTGAGGATTTCTACTTCATCAGCTATTGCATGCTTGTGTCCCTGCAGGTTTGCTGCGCAAAGGGCGCGGCGTTTCGCGATCATAGGAAGTTGGGGCACATCGTGCACTTTGTTTCTGATTCTCGGTTGCTGAGCATTCTCGACAGAAGTCGTGACGCACCCGTCGCGAGCCCCGTCGACAGGGAGCTTCTGTTCGGCACGTACACCAAAGCTGAGCTGCTCAAGAGGGAAGTTTATAAGCTGCTCATTTCCTTAGACCGCCGCGGGCTGGTTTATGCCGAGCCGTCTTCAACGGCCGTGGGTGCGATCGACGTGACACTTACTCCAGAGTTTCTCGCTTCAGAGCTAGCCTCGACTCCAGTGTTCGAGACTGAGCGCCAGAATGCCGCACAGCTCCGCGCGCTCGTCCCTCGCCTTAGCGTGCTCACGCTCGAAACATTCCTAAACCGCGTATACGTTGCAAGAGGGGTTAGGGCATGGGCTCTCTAGCCATCAGGCGTGTTCAATATTCCGGCGCTAAGTACTCATTTTCGTCGCCTGAGTTTGGCCCCGGCCTGTCGATAGTCGAAGGCCCGAACGGCAGCGGGAAGTCGACTTTCTTCAATCTGATTTACTTTGGCCTCGGCGGTCGTGTGCCAGAGTTCGAAACGTCTTCGAACGAAGTGCACAAAGAGATCGTTGGAGATACTAACAATTTCGTGCATCTCGCTATTGCCGTTAATGGCAGGCGCTACGGACTCACCAGGCGCATCGGCGAGAATTGGATATCCGTCAGCCCGCTTAGTGATGCCGAGCATGCAGTCACGGAGACTCTGCCAATCTTTCGGCGGGAAGCCGACCAGAAGACATTTTCCGATTGGCTTCTCGAAGGCTTGGAGATTCCGGTCGTCGAGATCACCCAAGGCACTCGCACGTTCAAGCTGAACTTCACTGACCTCGCCAGGCTGATCTTCCACAACCAGAGTCCGGACCCCCACGGTGTCTTCAAACCGGCCGAGGTGACGTCAAACTTTGTATCCGACTCACTCGAGGTTCGGCGGGCTATTTTCCAGATTTTGGTTGGAAAGACTCTCCTTTCGCTCTACGTGGCCTACTCCAAACTCAAGAGAGCGGAGAGAGACCGAGAAGCCGCAAGGCTAGTGTTGGCTGAGTACACCGAGATCGTCACTCAAGTTTCCCGAGCCAATGGCATTACGGAGGTCATCAACGGAACTCACCTCAGAGCGCGGATTGCTGAGCTCGCTGAGCAGGCTCAGAAGCTGCTGGCTGAGCGTGCTGCTGTGCTCGGTTCGGGCGTTCGTAGCACTGACATCGTTGTCGGCGTGGAGATTGCCAAAAAGGACTACGAGCTAGCCCTTCAACGACAAGCCGAGCTGCAAAATCGCCTTCAGGAACTGTTCAATGAGAAAGCCCGTCTAGACGAGGTTAGATTCGTGCTACGCGAGGAGATAGATAGGATTGAGAAGATCCTCTACACGCACGAGCAGTTGAAGCTTTTTTCGGCCGACACCTGTCCTTACTGCCTCAGCACTGTAGAGCGAGCCGCGGATCGCTGCGTCTGTGGTTCTCACGTGGACGAGTCGCAGTACCAGCGATTTTTCTATTCGGCTAGTGAGTACGTCGAGATTCTCTCCTCGAAGGCGAAGTCGCTCCAGACTCTCGACGCAGCCGGCTTGGATATTCGGAATGAGACGGCTTCGGTTGCTGAGTCGCTTGGACAGGCGACAGAAGAATCACGGCGATTGCGCGACGCCTTGAGTGCCATTGCGGACGAAGCTAGTGACCAGTGGTCTCCGGATGAGCGAATGTCGCAGATAGAGGAAACCCTCTTCTCGGTTCGGGACCAAATTGGCAGTCTTGAGCAAGCACTTCGGCTCGAGGAAAAGCTGGCCGGCTACCAGCGCAGGCTGACCACCACAACCGCGGCTGTGGATGATGCTAGGCGGGAGGTTTCACTGCTCGATGCCGCAGCCAGGCAGGAGCTGTCGGGGCGGATTTCGGAGTTCGACGAGGTCTATTCCGAAATGATGCAGACAGTCCTGGAGAACTGCCGGACTGCTTTCTTGGACACCAACTCATACCTGCCGGTCGTGAACAACAAGGAGTACCGCGAAGCAAGTGCAGACGTGCCGAAGCGCTTCCTTTACTACCTCACCCTCTTGATGCTTTCAGTGCGAGAAGCCATTCCGTTTCCCCGGCTCTTGCTTGTAGACACTCCTGAAACAGCGGGAATCGACCAGGAAAATTTGATCAAGAACCTTCGCCAGATCTCGAAGATTCCAGATGACGCCGATTTCCAAATTCTCCTCTCGACCGGCGTCGGAAAGTTTCCGCCCGAATTCGCGGATAGGGTGAGGATTCGACTGTCCAAGGAGTCCAAGCTTTTGCAGGTACGCGAAGCTAGCGAGGGGTAAGCATAACTTGTGCGCGGCTCGAGCTTGTCTTGCCGTGAGAGGAGGCAGTTCCGATGGATGCAGGATCTTGCGGGACGTGGGTGGCAGCAATTGCCGCGATCGCAGTATCCTTAGAAGGCACTGTTGGCAGGTAAAACGCCCGAAAACCCGCCACACTTTGGTTGCACCTCAGATTCTGCCTGAGGTTGGTGGCCTCAAGGCGGCACCCGAGTTCGCGATCAGTGATGGCTAAGACTTTCTGGCCTCGCCCGAAGTGTCGATGATTGATCGTCGAGGCGCGGTCTCAGGCTTTCTCGACATCGTTTCAACCACCGGTCTCAAGATTTGAAGGGCTTGCCAACCGGGTCGAGAATGCATGCTTCGCTCTAGCAACTGATAGCGCGAGTGGCCAACACTGATCAGCTTCGACGCGTGGTAGAGAGCTGCCAAGCGCTTCGCACAGAGATTCAATCACTGCGAAACGCACAGATCGACGGATTCCTATGGCTTCTCGTTGTTTCTGGCGTACTTTTGCGTGGCGTACCGCACTGCTCATCTGGAGCAGCACTGCTCACGCATCGGCAATCGGCCGCTATGATTTCGGCACTTGCCGTGGCCGCTACGCGCCCGGCTTGACTCGGCGTTCTAGTGGCCGCTTTGGGTCGAAATCGGTCACTGCCCTGCCTCCACTGCAGAAAATACTCCGCTCTTGCTCACCTTCCGCCTCAGCTCGAACCGCTCCAGCGCGACTGCCGGATCTAGTGCGTCGATGTTCTTGAAATCTATCTCGCCCCAGGCCTCCCTTGTCGCTGTCACGCTCAACAGATACTCGTCCCGGACGACGCCGGTTGCTCGATCCTGGCGCTGTGAGTAGCCAGAGGCCACCACGGTCTTGGCCGCAGGACAGACATGGAAGGCCTCGCCGATCAGGCGGAAGATCACGGCATGCACATGGGCGGCGTACAGGCGCCGCTTGGCGGCGTCGCTGAAGGGCTTGATGCGGACCTCGCGGGTGCGTGAGCGCAGCTCGGGCGTGCCTGCCGGCAAGTCCTCGATCTCGGGCAGATCGACGTCAAGCAGGATACGGCGCCCGTCCTCCTCCACACACAGGTCGACCGAGGTGTCTTGCGGCCATGCGAGTGTCGCGAGATG
Source organism: Luteimonas salinisoli (assembly GCF_013425525.1). GTDB lineage: Bacteria > Pseudomonadota > Gammaproteobacteria > Xanthomonadales > Xanthomonadaceae > Luteimonas > Luteimonas salinisoli. The sequence goes on from NZ_JACCKA010000027.1 coordinate 96,509, forward strand.
CCATTCGAGGAAGGCTTCCAGGCCCTCGTCGCCCCCTTCATCCCGGGCGGCGAAGCGAAGTGCCGCTTCGGCGTTGGCCCGCGCGTGTGCGTCTCGCTGGGCTATCCATGCATCCATCTGCTCGGAATGCATCTGTCGAGCGGCTTCGTTCTCCCGATCTATACGGGCGCGGTACCACGGAATCCATTTCCATAGCCAGTGATACGGGAGGGGAGTCGGCAATGGCGGCTCCGGCTCTGCGAAAGGCGCCGGGCGGTGGGCTAGCGGTGGCTTCGGAGCCGGTGTGGCGTGATGCAGGGTTGCCAATGCGGCAATCCCCTCACGCACGCTGGCGCAGCGAGCCTCGACCTGATCGATCAGCGAGGCTCGCAGATGCTTCCAGGCAACGGCCTCCATTTCGGGAGAAATGCGGTTGCCAGCGCCGTCCTCCATCGCAATCGGGCCGCCTTGGAGCGGAACCTTAAGGCAAGGGCGGCAGCTGAGGAATTCCTCCAGAAGTGCAGCCTCGATTGCCCGCTGGCTGGGCACGCGGCGGTCTCCTCGCGCCGAGGGACCCGAGCCGCTGAGCTTGAAACGCTCGTGCAGACCCGTGCCCGGCAGGCCGGCATTGCCCCAGACGCCTCCCTTGCCGAAAGTTACCGACGCACCGCGCGGCCCAGCCGATAGGCTCAGGCCGCTGCCCGACACGTTTAGGCGAAGCCCGGGGGCGATGGTGACGCGGCGGCGAAACCTCATGCCTTGCCCTCCCTGTCCTCACCGCGCGCACGCGCTCTCGCGAAGGCCTCCGAGAACGCGGCCGCCAGAATGCCTGTGGGCATCGCAATCAGGCCGATTCCCGCAAACGCAGTGAGCGCCGCAAAAAAGCGCCCCAGCGGTGTCACCGGCACCAGGTCGCCGTAGCCGACCGTCGTCAGCGTCGCCACGCTCCACCAGGCCGCACGCGGGATGCTACCGAAGGCCTCGGGCTGGTGGTCGCCCTCCACCACGTATAGCGCCGCGGATGACACCAGAATGATCAGCCCGGCCAACATCACCGTGAACGCGAGTTCGAAGCGTCGGCTAATGCAGGACTCGGTCACCAGGCGTATCGCACTGGAATAGCGCGCCAGCTTGGTCAGTGCCACCAGGCGCAATAGGCGCAACAGGCGCAGCACCATCGTTTCTGCACCCGAGATGCCGGCGAGGAAGGGAAGCACGGCCAGCAGATCGATCACGGCCATCGGCTGGCGCATGTAGCGCAGGCGCCCGGCAACGCCGCTGAATCCCGGCTGCGAACCGACGCTCCACACTCGCGCCATGTACTCCACCAGGAAGATCGCACCGAATCCCAGCTCGAGCCAGGCGAGGTGCCTCCCAACGGCCTCGCGCACGACAGGCTCGGAGGACAGCACGGCCAAGGTGACGCTGGCGATAATCAACAGCACTAAAACGCGCTGGAAGGTGTTGAGGCCCTCCGGTCGAGGATGATTCATGCATGCGTAGACGCGCGCCTTGATCATTCCGTGTACTTACCCGCCCGGCGGGGGTCGACATCGAAGGCAGCGAGGAAGTCGCAGATATAGCGATGCGCCGTTCGAAAAGCGGCATCGGCATCGGAGATCGCCCTGCCCAAGCGAATTTTTTCGTGTTTCATGGCCAGCCCCCCTGCCGGTCGCCCTACTCTGCTCGCATGCCGAGCTGGTCGCAAGCGCTCCAGGACTGGCTGGGGGAGTACCAAAGTCGGACAGCGCCGTACAAGCACCGAGATGGGCCGGCGATCAACATCCACTCCAACTTGTCCGACTCGGCCGGTCAGCGATGCGTTGATCACGGCAACGACGCTGGCGCACGGATTAATGTTGAAGTTGAGCGCGGCGATGATGGCGTCGCGCGCGCTGTTCTGCTGGAACAAGAAGCCGGGGTTGTCGCCTTTCCCTGCCTCCTACCGGGCGCACCATTCGTGAGACAGCCGTCACTGCCGGCCAGAAGCGGTCACTCAGGGGCCTCGTATCGGACGGTGAAACGTGTCTCGTGCTCCGGAAATAAATCGCATAGAAAGAACTTGCGACGATAGTCGTCGAAAAATTCCCGATTCTTTTCCGCTAATAACTGAGCGAACACCTCCGGTTGGACGGGTGGTCCAACGTAGTCGGCTGGAGGATTGGCCGCCATTCTTCTGCCACGCTCCAGACGCGCCTTCGGCGTTTCCTGTGTTGCCTGATAGTGGTCCCATACATGCTGGAATAGCCACTGCGCTGCGCGATAGACGAACGTATCAGGCGTGGCAAGACGCATCGCATCCACTGCCACCCGCGCGGATCGCGTACGCATGAGCGTCTCGTAGAGCGCAAGGTACGCACGCATCAAATCCTCCGGTGCGACCGCGCGGGTCGGCCCGATGAGGCCGTGAAGTGGCGCGCGATCGAGCAGTCCGAGCGCGTAAGTAAGTGCGCTGCCGTCGCACGCAGAAACAACCACGAGCAGGTTCATTCCCGTCGCAATGTTGAGTGATGTCAGCGGTCCTTTCAGGTCGGCCCAGGTGGCGAATGATCCGTCCGCAAATGCCAAGCCGTCATCGTTCCCGTGGCACTCGATATGGAGCACGGGAACATCGCCCGTAGTCGATGCCGCCGCGGTCAGCTCGGGCAGCAACACCAAGAACTCCCTACGGCTCTCCACACGCCGATACAGGACTTCGGGCGCAGGGGCGAAAACCTGAGCACGCAGTCCCACGTCCTGATGTAGCTCGCGAGCTGTGTTTCGCTCACCGGCGGGGATGGAGTCGACAATCAGAATCTGGTTAAAGCGCAAGTTCACGTCCTCTGGACTAAACGTGTCCGCTTCGGGTCGAATGCGGACCTCCCCGCCCTGCATCGGCCCCTCACTCCACCACCACCACCATCACCGACTTGGGCGGGAGCTCGAGCACCAGCCCGCCATCCTGCACTTCCACCGCGTAGTCGCTGGGTCGTACCACCTCCGGCTGCCCGAAGCCGTTGTGCGCATCCATCGCCCCGGCGGTCAGCACGCGGCCGCGGGCGCGGGTGGCTTCGGCGCCCTGCACGCGCACGCGCACCTGGCGGGCGTTGTTCGGGTCCGGGTTGACCAAGGCGAGCTGGAGGTTGCCGTTGGTGTCGCGCGCGGCGCTGGCGCTGAGGCCGGAGATGGCCTGGCCGCCGTGGCGGTACTCGGGCGCGTTGCTCATGTGCTCCGGCAGCGCGGTAGCGCCCTGGAGCGGGCGGTACAGGTGGAAGGCGTGGTAGGTAGGAGTGAGCAGCATCTTTTCCTTGTCGGTGAGGATCATCGCCTGCAGCACGTTGACCTTGATCCACTACGCCGAACGCCGCCCTGCTGGCCCGAGCTTCGCTAGGAATCCGGTCTATTTCCCGCTTGCCTAGGCCAGAAGCAAGCCACGCTTGTCCGAAAGATCCACGACCGCCTCCAGGCCCGACCGGAAATCCAGTCCATCGGCCTCGATACCATCGCTGAAAAGCACGCCCCCTTCCGGCATGAGCGAACGGATCCGGAGGGGCGAGCGCTTGCCGCATTGCCCGAACACCAGGGTCGCCTGGCTCGAGCGGCTCGGGTAGGGCTCGCGCACGGTAAACACCAGTTGCTCCGATGCCCAGTCCAATCCCTGTTCGCGCAAGGCGCTCGCGGTCGATGAACTGCTGCCGGCAATGGCGGCAGCGCCCGTCAGCACGCTTCGCAGCCACCCCGTAGAGCCCAGCCCGGTGGAGATGATGACTCCGCTGGAGGATTGCCGTTCCACCAGATCGCCGAGCGCGATTTCATAGCGCGCCGACACGTGGCTGCGCGCGCCCACGAAGAAGTCGTTCACGGCCAGCAGTTCCTGTCCATCGCTGAGCCGTGCGCGGCCCATGGTCACTTCACGAACGGGACGGCGTTCCTGCAGGACTTCTTGGATCACCTTCGGCACGTCCGGGACGACGAATGGAAGCAGCACGCCTTCCCAGCGCGCGGGATCCGGATTGATCGCCATCACCCGATGCCCATCGAGATACTTCAGGGTGTTCGCCACCAGCCCGTCCTGCCCCAGCACCACCACCAGGCATCCCGGGGGAAACAGGAAGTTCGGCAGGAAGCCGCGGTCCAGCCGCTGCACGCGGCCATGCCGCTTCAAGGTTTCCTCCACCTGGGCGATCGCGGCCTGGTAGATCCGGTCCTCTTCCAGGAAGTCGCTGAAGTCCATTCCCAGGTGCTCGGCCTGGAACCGGGCCTGCTCGACCGTGTTGTAGCGCGCGATCAGTTCCTGCAGGCGGGTCCGGCGGACCACCAGGACGATCTTCCGATCCGTCGGGTCCATGTGCTCACCCCTTCTGCCTGGCGATCTGCCGAAGCAAGTCGGGCGAGAAGTTGAACTCGCCGATCTTGGCCGCGTTGTCGGCGATGTTCTGGAAGCCGACCGCCATCAACGCCTCGGGGCTGGCTTGCCCCATCATCAAGGCCTGCAGCGAACGGGCATCGAGCCCCTTCATCGCCTCTACCATGGCCTGCAGGCCATAGGCGCGCACGTCGGCTTCCAGCTTCTGGTTGCTGGACTGCAGCTGCACCAGCTCGGCGTTCTGCTGTTCGAGCGCCACCTTGCTGGTCATTTCCTGGGCCTGGATCTGCTGACGCTTCTCCAGGATCACGCGTTCGGATTCGACCTGGGTTTCCTTGACCTGGCGCTTCTTCTGCTCGACTGCCAGCTCGCTGCGCAGCTCGTTCTCCTTGACGGTGCGCTCCTGCTCGATCGCTGCGTTGCGGCGCGCGTAGGTGGCATCGTCGGCCTGCTTGAGGATCTCCTCGCGCATCGGCGCTTCCAGGGCCCGGGCGGTTTCCGGGTTGGGCTTGACGGCCAGCAGGCCGAGATCGCCGACCACGATGCCCAGCGACGCCAGGCTGGGCGCGTTGCCGACCGCGTTGCGGGCGGCGACGGACAAGCGCTCGGTGGCCTGCAGCACGTCGCGCAGGTCCAGGTCCTGCAACAGCGTACGGAACTGCGCCTTGACGACATTCAGCACCCGGCTGGGCAGGCGCTCCGGGTCCTCGGAAGCGTAGCTGCCATTGGGCAGCAGGCTGAAGTTCTGCATCTCCGCCAGTTGCTTGGGGTGTTGGATGCGGAAGCTGACCTGCCCCTGCAGCGTGACCTGCTGGAAGTCGCGGGTGACCTCTTCGAACATGAAGGGGACGTCGGCCGCATTGAGCGGCACGCTGACCAGGGTGGAGCGTGGGGCGTAGTACCAGAACGACAGGCCGGAACCTTCGCGCACGATCGCGCCGTTGCGGTACTGGATCAGGTACTGACTGGGTGAGGATTTCACGTAGCGAAAGCCGAACATCGTGGTGCTCCTGGGTGCCGCGCCTCGAGGCGCGGGTGCAAGGGGTCGCGCGGCCCGGATCGTCCGGGCCGCGGTACATGGAGAAATTCCGAATCAGAATCGAGCGGCGTGGGCGCGTTCGCGGATCTGGGCGAAGGTCCAGTCGTTGACGATACGGCCGTCTTCCCAGATCGTGACCATGGCATCGTCGAAGCCGTCGGGCCGATCGGCTGCGGCCGGCGCGTCGGTGTCTTCCGCCACCGGCACGGTGCGGAAGTTGCCGTACTCGCGGTGCCTGAGCAGGGTCATCCGGCCGCGTTTGCTCTGCTTGCCCTTGTCGGTCACCGGGTCCTTGTAGACGTCGATCCACTTGCCGTCGACGCGCGCGGCCGAACACTTGAGCGCGAACTTCTGGGTGTCCCGATCCAGACGCTGCAGCAGGGCACCGCCCATGCCGAAGGCCACGTTGTCGGTGGCGTATCCGGCGCTGGTGATGCGCTCGAGAATGGCGCGGATGCTGGTTGGATTGACCCCGTCGCCCTGGATCACGCGCACATGGTTCAGCACCTTGAAGCCCTTGCCGTTGACGGTATGGCCGAAGGCCTCGTCCAGCAGTTCCAGGCACTGATGCACCACGGCCACCGGATCGCCGGAGTCCGGGCGCACCACGACCGTGGCGCCGGAATCGATGACTTCCTGCTTGAGAGTCTTGCCCCAGTGTTCGCGAATGGCGTGATAGATGTCGTAGCTGTCGGACACCACGGCTAGGATCGAGCCGGGCTTGGCGAACTGCCTGAGCATGTTGCGGTAGGCCTCGACCTCGTGCTCGCGGCCCCAGCTGGTGATGGTGCTGTGCTCGGCGGCGGGGATCGAGAAGCCGGCCATGGGTTCGTGGTAGTAGGCCCTGGCCAGGCTCAGCCCGGAGACGGTATCGGTGCCCAGGAAGTTGACCAGGTGCGCCGCGCCGCCAATGGCGGCCGACTCCACGCTGGACACGCCGCGTGAGCCGAAATCGTGCAGCTTGAACGGCAGCTGGCCTTCGGGGTCGTCGCTGGTGCGCTCCAGGAAGTCCCGAATGGTCTGCTTGACGTGCCAGCTGACGGTGGCCACGGTGACCGGGTACCAGATGCGCAGCAGCATGGTCTCCAGGTACGACGGCACCCAGTAGGCCTGCGGGTCGGTCGACTCGATGGTCATCAACGCGTGATGCGTGGGCACCACGCTGCCTTCCGGCACGGCACGGATGCGGATCGGCAGCAGGCCGCCGTGCTGTTCGACGATGTAGCGCCAGCCGGCTTCGTTGAAAGGCTCGCCGTGCGCGGCGAACAGGTCGCGGGCCTCGTCCACGTCGGCGTGGGTGATCGGCTTGGCCAGGTATTCCTTGAGGATCGCCTGCAGGCCGAAGAACACGGTGCGATCGTAGATGCCCCCGCGCGATTCCACGTAGAAGAACGTGGCGTCGGTATTGGGCGGGTACTGCAGCCAGTGGCTGGCCTTGTAGCTGTCGGTATTGAGTAGCAGGTTGTCGAGGCATTTCATGACGGAAGCTCCTTCGCGTCGAGGGGAACCGGCGGTCTATCCGCCGGCGGGAAGGACCCGGATCAACCCCGGCCCAGGAAGAATTCCAGGATGTGCAGGTGGTCCTCGAAGAGTTTGGGGCCCATGTCGAGCGCCTCGCTGACCGGCACCCAGCGCGCCTTTTCGGCATCGTCGCCGCCGCGAACGTCCGGCAGTTCACCCGCCGGAAAATCGAAGTGGAACGCGTGGGTGATGGTGCGGCCGCGCAGGCTGCGTTCCGGGTGGTCGAACACGTGCAGGCTCTTGAGCGAACCCTTGAGCACCGGGACCGGGATCTTGAGCCGGGTTTCCTCGCGCAACTCGCGCAGGCAGGCGTCGGCGATGCTCTCGCCCTGGCCGACGAATCCACCGGGCAGTGCCCATAGTCCCTTCCCAGGCTCGGCACGGCGGCGGACCAGCAGCACATGGCCCGAATGCACCACCACCGCATCGCTGGTGACGAAGGTGGGCGGATAGGGCGCCTCCTTCCATGCCGCCTTGTACTGATCGATGAACTGGTGTTCGGCCACCAGCTGCGCGTAGGCCGGCGAGTTCTTGCGGAAGGCTTCGAGCATGTCGTACACCGGCGCCGGCACATTGCCGCGCAGCATCAGCAGGGCGCCGTGGAAGTCGATCTTGCCGGCCTCGAAGAAGTAGCGGCGCAGTTCCGTGGCCGAGAGCGTCTCGGTGTGCTGCACGTCCACCAGCGGCCACTGCGGGAACTCTTTCAGGTAGTAGCTGGACGCGTCCTTGTCCATGCCGACCAGGCCGACGCTGGCCTCCGGCTTGCCGTGGTCGCTCTGGATGGCCTCGGCGACGGCGCGCTGCACGCCGGCGATCCACTGGCTCTCGTTGTAGAGATGATCGCGCAGGGGGCGAATGATCAGCCGCCCCTCGTCCGCATCGCCCAGGGCGGCCTGGATCATCACCGCGCGCTCGGCGACGGTCCAGGGATTGCGGATGGTGCGGGGGGTGTCGGCGGAACCGACCAGAAAGATCAGCTTCTTGGCCCGGCCCAGTGCGTGGCGGGCAACGGCGGCGTGGCCGTTATGGAAGGGCTCGAACCGCCCTATGAAGACGAGGTAGTCGAAGTCCATGAGAATCCCTCACGGTTGATTGCCTTGGGTCTATCCCTTGGCTCGAGGAGAATGCTACGCCATTGCGGTACGCAGTCAAGCGATACCGGCGTCGGGGACGATCGCGCTGTCGGCCGAGCCCTACCGCAGCGGAAGCATCACGGTCATGACGTGGATGGGCGATTGCATGAAACCGTGTTTCAGATAGAACGCCTTGGCTGCTTCATCGATGGCGTGGCACAGCAGTGCCCGGGCTCCGACCTGTTCGCAGGCCTGCAGCGCCCTTTGCACGGCGTCCTTGAGCAAGCCCTGCCCCACCCCTTGGCCCAGCCAGTCCACGTGTACGGCCAAACGCCCCAGTACGATGACCCGAATCGGATCGGGCATGTTGCGGCGGATGCGCCCGGGTGCAGCTTCATGGGACAGGGCGCCGGCCGCCAGCGCGTAGTAGCCCACCACGCGCTGTTGCCCGTCGCAGACGACAAAGCACCTCGACGCGCCCGACACTTGATTCTGGCGGGCGCGCTCCAGCCATCACTTCGTCAGGTCCAGCGCGCTGGACTGGAAGCCCTCCAGCCGGTGCCCGTCGGCGAGTGGGCAGGGGGCTGAGCCGCAAGACTCAGCGCTCCCAGGGCGCAGGCGCGCTCAACAGGCGGTGAATCGCCTTGTTGTTCTCCAGGGGCGCATCAAGCAGCGCGTTGAAGCGCCGCAGGCCCTGCCGGCTCAGGGCGAACCGGGCCTGGTCGGCCAGTACCTCGCGCGCCTTCTCGCACACGGCGTCCAGGATGAACTCCGCCCGGCTCATGCCGCTGACTTCCGCGGCATGGTCGATCAACGCCTGCTTGGTGGCGGGCACCTGGAAACTGATGACCTTGCTGGCGGTGTCGCCCATGGCGCGTGCTCCTGTTCTGCTGCGCTTGCCCACCTACAACTCCCCTGGCAGGCCGTCCGTACGCAGGCACTCCATGTGCACACTGTGCATACATTTCGCGAGGGGCTCAATCGTAGGCTTCTACGGCATTCAGCAGCCAGGAATCGTGACCCAGGCCGGCGAATCCTGCGGTGCGTGAGATCAGTCCACCGCCACCACCATCACCGACTTCGGCGGGAGTTCGAGCACCAGCGTGCCATCCCGTACGTCCACGGCGTAGTCGCTGGGCCGTACCGCCTCCGGCTGCCCAAACGTGTTGTGCGCATCCATCGCCTCCGCGGTCAGCACGCGCCCGCGGGCGCGGGTGGCTTCGCCGCCTTGCACGCTCACGCGCACCTGGCGGGCAGCGTTCGGGTCCGGGTTGACCAGGGCGAGCTGGAGGTTGCCGCTGGTGTCGCGCGCGGCGGACACGCTGAGGCCGGGGATGGCCTGGCCGTCGTGGCGGTACTCGGGCGCGTTGCTCAGGCGCACCGGCAGCGTGGTGGCGCCCTGGAACGGGCGGTACAGGTGGAAGGCGTGGTAGGTGGGGGTGAGCAGCATCTTTTCCTTGTCGGTGAGGATCATCGCCTGCAGCACGTTGACCATCTGCGCGATCACCGCCATGTGCACGCGGTCGGCGTGCTCGTGGAAGATGTTGAAGTTGAGCGCGGCGACGATGGCGTCGCGCAGGCTGTTCTGCTGGAACAGGAAGCCGGGGTCGTCGCCCTCCTCCGGGTCGTACCAGGTGCCCCATTCGTCGACGTAAAAACCGTAGTCGCCGTCCGGGTCGTTGCGCGCCAGCACCGCCTTGTTGGCGGCGATGTAGTCCTCGATCTGCAGGGTCTGGCGCAGGGTGGCGAACCATGCGGCCTCGTCGAAGCCGAGCGCCGGGCCCTTGGTCTCCCATTCGCCGGTGGGGCGGGTGTAATAGTGGTGGCCGATGCCGTCCAGGCGCAGGCTCCAGTTGGGCTCCACGCCGCTGGTGATGGCCTCGGTCCATTCGGTCATCTCGCCGTGGCCGCCGCTGGCGATCATCCGCGGCTGGTTGTCCTCCGGCGCCTTCACGAAGCTGGCGTAGCGGTTGTACAGGTCGACGTAGTACGCCGGGCGCATGTTGCCGCCGCAGCCCCAGGCCTCGTTGCCGATGGCGAAGTAGTGCAGCCGCCAGGGCTCGGCGCGGCCGTTGCGGCGGCGCAGTTCGGCCAGGGTGGAGCCGCCATCGGCGGTGATGTACTCCACCCACTCGGCCATCTCGCGCGGGCTGCCGGTGCCGAGGTTGCCGTTGACGTAGGCATCGGCGCCCAGCAGTTCGGCCAGGTCGAGGAACTCGTGCGTGCCGAAGGCGTTGTCCTCGATCACCCCGCCCCAGTTGGTGTTGACGCGCTTCGGGCGCTCGTCGCGCGGGCCGATGCCGTCGCGCCAGTGGTACTGGTCGGCGAAGCAGCCGCCGGGCCAGCGCAGCAGCGGCACCTGCAGCTCCTTCAGCGCGGCCAGCACGTCGTTGCGGTAGCCGCGGGTGTTGGGGATGTCGGAATCCTCGCCCACCCAGATGCCTTCGTAGATGCCGCGCCCCAGGTGCTCGACGAACTGGCCGTAGACGTTCTTGTGGATGGTGGCGCCGGGGGTGTCGGCCTCGATCACCAGCTCGATCTCGGCGGCCTGCGCCGGCAAGGCCAGCACGGCCAGCGAGAGCAGCGCGGTGGCCAGCCAGCGGCGGGGCGAGGTGGGTGCGTGGGTCATGGCGCGCTCCGGCAGGGATCGGGGGTGATGTCGTTTGGCGATTCGAAGGCGGCGGCCGGGCGCGATGCATGCCGCTGCAGCCTTGCGGCCCGGCGCCCGCCCGTCACGGCTGCAGGGTTTCGTCGAAGAAGTCGGCCGCCATGTCGGCGATCTCCTCCAGCTCGGCGGCGCGCACCTCGGCCGGGGTGGCGCCGGTGTAGTGGCCGCGCTCGCCCGGCACCTCGAGGTAGCGGGCGCCGGCGATGCCTTCGGCGAAATGGCGGGCGTTCGGCGCCGCGGGCGTGACCGGGTCGGCATCGCCCACCACGATGCGCACCGGCACCTCGACGTCGCGCAGGCCTTCGGTGGGGAAGCCGAACCCCATCGCCGGCGCCAGCGCGAACACGCTGCGCACCCGCGGGTCGCGATGCGAGATTTCGGCTCGCTGCTGCGCGTCGCGCGCGGCGCCGTTGCTCTGCGGCAGCCGGATCAGGGCTTCGATCGCGCCCTTGCGATCGGCCGGCATCGGCGGGGCGTTGCGCACCAGATGCGCGAGGTCGAAGCGCGCGCCCGCCAGCCACAGCACGGTGGTGCCGCCGAGCGAGAAGCCGGCCGCGCCGATGCGCGCGCGGTCGATGGCCGGGGCGATGGCCGGGTCCCGCAGCAGCGCGTCGAGCACGGTGCTGAGGTCGCGGGCGCGCTCCCAGGCGAAATGGTCGGACGGCGTGGGCCGGCTGTGCAGCTCCTCTTCGGGGCTGCCGTTGTGCTCGACCGCGGCGACGATGAAGCCGCGGCCGGCCAGCACGTGGCCGAGCCAGGCCATGTGGTCCGCGCGGCTGCCGGCGCCGTGCGACAGCAGGATCAGCGGGCGGCTTGCGCCGCCGGCGAGTGGCGCATCCCTGAGGAGCGCCTTGTCGCGGCCGTAGACCTCCTGCGTTTCGGGCGTGCCGCCCGCGCTGGCGGGATACCACAGGATCGTCCGCAGCGGTCGCGGCCCGGTCTGCGGCCAGTTGCTGCGCTCAGGGTCGGCGAACTCGCGCTTCGCCACGCCGATGGCGGCGGTGGCGGTGGCGGGCGCGGGTGCGACGGTCGCAGGCGCCGCCGCGCTCCGCGTCTCCGGCACCGGCGTGGTCGCGCAGGCGGCGGACAGCAGCAGGGCCGCGACGGCCAGCGCGGGCGCGAGGGTAACGGGGCGGATCCGGGACATTGTTCTGGGGTTCATGGCGGGGATGAGGGTGCGGGAAGGTGGCGGTGCGTGCGCATGGCGACGTCCGCGGTGCAGGCCGGGGCGCGCGCCCGCGACCCGCACGCGCGATTGGCTGGCCGGGTGGTTGCGGCGGCGACTCTCATGTCCCCCGCCGCGCAAGCACTTCGCGCCCCAGCCGCAGGGCCTCGACGATGGCGTCGGCGTCGTACACGCAGCCGGCCCAGGTGCCGCCGCTGGCGTCCTGCAGCGCGGCCCACAGCCGGGTGTCGGCGGGCAGGCGCGGGTGCGCGGCGATGGCGGGGTGCAGCTCGCGATCGGCGAGCAGCGCCGCGGCGGCTTCGGGGTCGAGCGGCGCGTCGGCGTCGCCGCCGATGAAATCCACCCGCCCTTCCAGCCGCCCGCGGTCGATCACGATGCGCACCAGGTCGCCGTCGCGCAGTTTGCCCAGCGGGCCGCCGGCCAGCGCTTCCGGGCCGACGTGGCCGATGCAGGCGCCGGTGGACACGCCGGAGAAGCGCGCGTCGGTCAGCACCGCCACCTGCTTGCCCCAGGGCAGGTGGCGCAGCGCCGAGGTGAGCTGGTAGGTCTCCTCCATGCCGGTGCCGGCGGGGCCGCAGCCGGCCAGCACCACCACGTCGCCGGGGCGCACCGCGTGCTCGCCCTTCGCCTTGATGGCGCGGATCGCGTCGCGCTCGGTGGCGAACACGCGCGCGGGGCCGGTGTGGCGGTAGACGTTGTCGGCGTCGACCACCGCCGGGTCGATCGCGGTGGCCTTGATCACCGAGCCCTGCGGGGCGAGGTTGCCGCGCGGGAACACCAGCGCGCTGCTGAAGCCGGCGGCGCGCGCGGCGGCCGGGGCGAGGATCACGTGGTCCGGCTCGACGCCGTCGAGTGCGCGCAGCCGTTCGCGCGCGGCGGCGCGGCGCTCGCTGCGCTCCCACCAGTCGAGGTTGTCGCCGAGCGGTTGGCCGGTGACGGTGAGGGCATCGAGATGCAGCAGGCCGGCGTCGCGCAGGTGCAGCATGGTCTCGGGCACGCCGCCGGCCATGAACACCTGCACGGTGGGGTGCTGGCGCGGGCCGTTGGGCAGCGCGTCGACCAGGCGCACGGTGGCGCGCCCGGCGCGGATCCAGTCCTCCACCGTCGGCGGCGTCAGCCCGGCGGCGTGGGCGATGGCGGGCACGTGCAGCAGCAGGTTGGTGGAGCCGCCGAACGCGGCGTGCACGACCAGCGCGTTGTGCACCGCTTCGGGGGTGAGGATCGCCGACAGCGGGGTGCCGCGCTCGGCCAGCGCCATCAGCGCCAGCGCGGAGCGCCGCGCCATGTCGGTCCACACCGGCTCGCCGGACGGCGCCAGCGCGCTGTGCGGCAGCGCCATGCCCAGCGCTTCGGCGACCACCTGCGAGGTCGCCGCGGTGCCGAGAAACTGGCAGCCGCCGCCGGGCGAGCCGCAGGCGCGGCAGCCCATCGCCGCGGCGTGTTCCAGGTCGACCAGGCCGTGGGCGAAGCGCGCGCCGAGGGTCTGCACGGTGCCGGCGTCCTCGGCACCGCGCGCCGGCAGGGTCACGCCGCCGGGCACGATCACGCCGGGCAGGTCGGCGCAGCCGGCCAGCGCCAGCATCGCCGCGGGCAGGCCCTTGTCGCAGGTGGCGATGCCGAGCACGCCGCGGCGGGTGGGCAGCGAGCGGATCAGCCGGCGCATGGCGATGGCGGCATCGTTGCGGTAGGGCAGGCTGTCGAACATGCCGGTGGTGCCCTGGGTGCGGCCGTCGCAGGGGTCGCTGCACATCACCGAGAACGGCAGTGCGCCGTTGGCGGCGAAGGTTTCCGCGGCGGCGCGGACCATGCGGTCGATCTCCCAGTGGCCGGTGTGCAGGCCGAGCGCCAGCGGGGTGCCGTCCGCGCCGCGCAGGCCGCCCTGGGTGCTGACGATCAGGTACGGGTCGCGCATCACGTCGCTGGCGCGCCAGCCCATGCCGGCGTTCTGGGTCAGGCCGAACAGGTGGCCGCTGGGTTCCTCGCGCAGCATGCGCGCGTCGATCGGCAGCTGGCCGGCGGGGCCTTCGCCGGAGGTGCGGGTGTCGGCGATCGGCGATGCGTCGCCGAGGATCGCGGTGAGGCTGGGGGTGGGGGTGGTCATGGGGGGCTTATGTCACCGGGTCCGACGCGCGCGCTGCGCGCCCCCCCACCCCGGCCCTCCCCCGCGAAGCGGGGGAGGGAGAAAAGCGGGGCGGCGTGGGGCGGAGGGACGGCGCGTCGCGCGCTGCGCGCCCCCAC